>DASSKP010000051.1:0-33804 GCA_035690365.1 Mycobacteriales bacterium | reverse complement strand
ATCGCGAACTCCGCGACGTCGAGGCCCTCCAGCACGCCGCCACGGCGGGCGACGAGCACGTAGATGCGGTTGGTCGCGATGGTCGCGACCACGCCGACGGTCATGCCGACGGGGTGCGAGACGCCACTCAGTGCGAGTACGGCGACAGCGATGGCGAACGCGCCGCCGCCAAGTGCGGCGGCTGCGGTGACGACCAACCGCCAGCGCGGTCCGAGCCAGGGAATCCGGCGGGTCATGACGCGGCCGCCATCACCCATTGGCTGCCGACCCACTGGCTGCCGACCCATTGGCTCCCCACCCATTGGCTGCCGACCCACTGACTGCCCACCCACTGGCTGCCGACCCATTGGCTGCCCGACCAGTCAGACGACACAGCTGTCGGGTCGTAGCCGAGTGCAGCGTTGGCGTCGGCATCGGTCATGCACTCGCCGGTCAGGTAACGCAGGCAGGCAGGTCCACGCGTCGCCTGCAGGGAGCCGCCGCCGACCGCCGGCGTCGCGGACAGGTTGGCGCTCGCAGTCGACGTACTCATGGTCGCGCCGAAGGCGTCGACCACACCCGCGCCGGTGCCGGGAGCGGTGCCACCCGGCAGGGAACGAGCCGTCGAGACCAGCCGCATCTTCACCTGGTCCGGCGTCAGCCAGGGAGACCGAGCGAGAACGAGCGCGGCCACACCAGAGACGATCGCCGTCGAGAACGACGTGCCGGAGCCCTTCATGTAGGAGTCGCCGATCTCGCTTGTCGGGTTGTTCACGTCGACGGTGGAACCGGGCGACCGGCTCGACACCACAGACCGACCGGGTGCCAGCAGGTCCGGCTTGTCGAGGCCGTCGGCCGTCGGCCCGATGGACGAGAACGACGCCAGCTTGTCGTCGGTGTTGGTGACGGTGGTGCGGTCGTTGCTGGCGCCGACCGTCACGACGAACGGGTCGTTTCCCGGCGCGAGGATCGGTCCGGTCGAGCCCCCGTTGCCGGCCGCGGTGACGACCACGACGCCGGAGTGCCAGAGCTGCTCGACGGCGTAGTCGAGTGGGTCGACCCCGTAGGACTGCTGGGATGCGAAGCCGAGGGACAGGTTGAGGACCCGGATGTTGTAGGTCGAGGCGAAGTCCTTGACCCACTCGAGCGCCTCGAGCACAAGGGTCACGTCGGTCGCGCCGTCCGCGCCCGAGATCTTGAGCGAGACCAGCTTGGTGCCCGGCGCCACGCCCATGATCGCGCCTGCGGAGTGTGCACCTGACCCGGCGATGAGCCCGGCGACGAACGTGCCGTGACCGTAGTGGTCCAGGTTGTCGCTGTCGCTGGTGAAGTCGACGGATCGCACGACCTGGCCCGCCAGGTCGCCTGTCGTGTCCACGCCGGTGTCGACGACAGCGACTGTGGTTCCACCGCCTGTGTCGCCGGAGCCCCAGGTCTTGCTCGCTCGGACGACGTCGGTGTAGACCGCGCTGGCGATGCCGCTGTCCTGCCCGTACTGCGACTGGAGTCGCATCGGCCGGTCCGGGGTGACGCTGCGCACGCTCGGCAGGGCTGCCAGCGCGCCGACGACCGAACGCGGAACCGTCGCGATGAAGCCGTCGATGACGGAGAGCTCGCGCAGTACACGACCCCCGGCATCGCGGACCAGGTTCTGCGCTGCCGCGCCATGAGACGGCGTCGTCATCACGATGACGGTCTGCCGTGGCGGTGCGGCCGCGCGCCCGACCGGCGCTATGGCCGTCAGCGTCGCGAGCAGCGCGATCGCGATGATCGGCAAGCGCCGCTGCGCCCCACCAAGGTTGCCCATACTGCCTCCGACCCCGGTACTCACGGGTGCCTTCGGCACTACTGCGGTTGGCCTTTAGGGGCCAGTTTGGATTTTCTTGATAGCCCGTTCGGACCAATTTGAACGGGATAAAACACGGCCTTTGAGGTCAGACCGGGCGCACAATTCGTGCCTCAGGCGAAGGGCCAGCCCCGGGACTCGCAGGCCTTCTGGACCTGTCCGCGGCCGAAGGCGCCGGCGAAGACCTCCTGACCCGTCGCGGTGTCCCGCAGCTTGAGCACGTAGCCGGTGTACTGGCTGCCCATCGGTCCGTTACGGCCGGTGCGGAAGGTGAGCCGGCTGTCGGTCACGCGCCGGATCACCTGCTGCGGGGGCTGGCCCTTCCCCGGCGTCACTCTGTGCCGTGCGAAGGTGATCGCCTCGGGCGTCACCGTCAGCGTCGCCAGCATGTTGCGCAAGAGGTAACGGACGAGAACGACGTCCAACAACGCAGCGACACCGCAGACACCGAGAACGACTGCACTGGCGCCGCGCGCGATCTCACTGACGGCGACCGCGAGCAGCACCACGGCGACGAGGGTGGGCAGCTGCAGGACGTTGGTCCTGGACTGGCGCAGGACGAGCGGCTCGCCCGCCGCCGTCGTCATGCGAGCGCCTCCGGGAGCGAGAGCAGCCATTCGACGTCGATGTCCGCGAGTCGCCGTACGACGGGGCGACGAGAGGTGGCCTCGATCGGCGCGACCGACGGCACTGCGACGACGACACAACCCGCGGCTTCGGCCGACGTCACGCCGTGCAGGGCGTCCTCGAGGACGACGACAGCCGACGCCTCGACGCCGAGCCGGTCGCACGCCGTGCGGAACGGCTCCGGATCGGGTTTGCCCCGACTGATCTCGTCACCGGCGACGGTCACATCGAACCGGTCGCGGTCCAGCCGCTCCAGCGCCGCATCGACGAGCACGCGGTAGGACGACGAGACGAGACCCGTGGCAACCCCAGCCGAGCGGACCGCATCGACGAGCTCGAGAGCACCTTCGTGGACCGGGAGCTCGACCCGGAACCGCAGCACCATCTCCGCCAGCAGCTCGGCCGCGAGGTCATCGGCGTCCATGTCGGCACCGGTCAGCTCGATCATGTAGCGGCAGCTCGCGTCGATCGTGCCGCCGGCGAGCGCGGCTTGGTGCTCCGGCGCCCAGGTGCCGCCGAGACGAAGGACGGCCGCCTCCTCGACGGAGTACCAGACCGGTTCGGAGTCGACGAGCAGGCCGTCCATGTCGAACAGCACCGCTGCTGCGGTCATCGGGCGTTGAAGTACTTCGCTTCCGGATGGTGCACGACGATGGCGTCGGTCGCCTGCTCCGGGACGAGCTGGAAGCTCTCCGAGAGAGTGACGCCGATGCGCTCGGGCTTGAGGAGCTCGACGACCTTGGCTCGTTCCTCGAGGTCCGGGCAGGCGGGGTAACCGAAGGAGTAGCGGGAGCCGCGGTAGGCCTGGTGCGAGAGAACCTCCGACAGGTCCGGTGAGTCCTCGCCGGCGAAGCCGAGCTCCTCGCGAACACGCTTGTGCCACATCTCCGCCAGCGCCTCCGTCAGCTGCACCGACAGCCCGTGCAGCTCGAGGTAGTCGCGGTAGGAGTCGTTGGCGAAGAGGTCTGCGGTGACTTCACTGATGCGCGCGCCGACGGTCACGAGCTGGAAGGCGACGACGTCGATCTCGCCGCTTTCTTCCGGCCGGAAGAAGTCCGACAGGCAGAGGAAGCGGCCTCGACGCTGACGCGGGAACGTGAAGCGCATGCGTTCGGACCCGTCGTCGTGCAGGACGATGAGGTCGTCGCCCTTGCTGACGCAGGGAAAGTAGCCGTAGGCGACGGCTGCCTCGAGCATTCGCTCGGCCTGCAGCCGCTCGAGCCACATGCGCAACCGCGGGCGTCCTTCGGTCTCGACCAGGTCTTCGTACGACGGCCCGTCGCCACGTGTCGGGCGCAGACCCCACTGGCCGAGGAACGTCGCGCGCTCGTCGAGCATCGCGGCGTAGTCGGCGAGCGGAATGCCCTTGACGACGCGGTCGCCCCAGAACGGCGGCGCGGGGACGGGGTTGTCCGTCGCGACGTCGGAGCGCGCAGGCACCTGGTTGAGCGGCACCTCGTCCGGGCGGGCGCGCGTCGTGGCGACACGGCGGCCGCGAAGTTCGGGCAGCGTCGCGCCGGGCACGCCCCGCTTGACGGCCATCACGGCGTCCATCAGCCGCAGACCCTCGAAGGCGTCTTTCGCGTAGCGGACCTCACCGTTGTAGAGATCCGCCAGGTCGACCTCGACGTAGGCGCGGGTGAGGGCTGCGCCGCCCAGCAGCACCGGCCACGTGTCGCCGACGCCGCGAGAGTTCATCTCCTCGAGGTTCTCCTTCATGACGACCGTGCTCTTGACGAGCAGGCCGCTCATGCCGATGACGTCGGCCTTGTTGGCCGTCGCAGCCTCGAGAATCGCGGAGATCGACTGCTTGATGCCGATGTTGACGACCGTGTAGCCGTTGTTGCTCAGAATGATGACGACCAGGTTCTTGCCGATGTCGTGCACGTCACCCTTGACGGTGGCGAGCACGATCGTGCCCTTCCCGGCGTCGTCGGTCTTCTCCATGTGCGGCTCGAGGTAGCCGACAGCGGCCTTCATCACCTCGGCCGACTGCAGGACGAACGGCAACTGCATCTGACCCGAGCCGAACAGCTCACCGACGACCTTCATGCCCTCGAGCAGGTGGTCGTTGATGACGTCGAGCGGTGACTTGCCGGCCGCCAGGGCCTCATCGAGGTCGGCCTCGAGACCGTTGCGCTCGCCGTCGATGATGCGGCGCGCCAGCCGCTCCCCCAGCGGAAGCCCGGCGAGCTCCTCGGCGCGGGACTGCCGCGCCGACGCGACGTCGACGCCCTCGAAGAGCTCGAGGAACCGCGTGACCGGGTCGTAGCCTTCGCGCCGCCGGTCGTAGACAAGGTCCAACGCGACGTCGCGCTGTTCCTCGGGAATGCGGGCGAACGGCAGGATCTTGCTGGCGTGCACGATCGCGGAGTCGAGGCCGGCCTTCACGCACTCGTGCAGGAACACCGAGTTGAGGACCTGGCGCGCGGCCGGGTTGAGGCCGAACGAGATGTTGGAGACGCCGAGCGTCGTCTGTACGCCGGGATAGCGCCGCTTGACCTCGCGGATGGCTTCGATCGTCTCGAGACCGTCGCGGCGGGTCTCTTCCTGTCCGGTGGCGATCGGGAAGGTCAGGCAGTCGACGAGGATGTCGCCGACATCGAGGCCCCAGTTGCCCGTGAGGTCGTCGATGAGCCGGCTTGCGACCCTCGCCTTCCACTCCGCGGTGCGGGCCTGGCCTTCCTCGTCGATGGTGAGCGCGACGACGGCCGCACCGTGCTCCTTGACCAGCGGCATCATCCGGGCGATGCGCGAGTCGGGTCCGTCACCGTCCTCGTAGTTGACCGAGTTGATGACGCAACGGCCGCCGAGACACTCGAGCCCCGCCTCCACGACGGGCGGCTCGGTCGAGTCGAGGACGAGCGGCAACGTCGACGCCGTCGCGAACCGCGTCGCGATCTCGTGCATGTCGGCGGCGCCGTCGCGGCCGACGTAGTCGACGCAGACGTCGAGGAGGTGCGCGCCGTCGCGGGTCTGGTCTCGCGCGATCTCGACGCAGTCGTCCCACTGGCCGGCGAGCATCGCCTCGCGGAACGCCTTTGAACCGTTGGCGTTGGTGCGTTCACCGATGGTGAGGTAGGTCGTGTCCTGCCGGAACGGCACCTGCTGGTAGAGGCTCGATGCGCTGCGCTCGGGACGGGGTTTGCGCGGGGTGACCGCACGGCCCCCGACCCTCTCGACAACCGCGCGCAGGTGCTCCGGAGTCGTGCCGCAGCAGCCGCCCACCAACGCCAGGCCGAAGTCGCGGGTGAACGCGTCGTGCGCATCCGCAAGCTGCTCCGGCGACAGCGGATAGCGGGCGCCATCCGACGTCAGCTCGGGAAGTCCCGCATTGGGCATGCACGACAACCCCACCCGGGCATGGCGCGAGAGATAGCGCAGGTGCTCGCTCATCTCCGCGGGGCCGGTCGCGCAGTTGAGCCCGATGAGGTCGATCTCGAGCGGCTCGAGCGCGGTCAGCGCCGCGCCGATCTCGGTCCCGAGAAGCATCGTGCCGGTCGTCTCGACGGTGACCTGGGCGAACAACGGAAGCTTCACGCCGGTCGCGCGGAAGGCGTGCCGTGCGCCGTTGACCGCCGCCTTCGCCTGCAGCAGGTCCTGCGCCGTCTCGACCAGGACGGCATGGGCGCCGCCCTCGATGAGTCCGGTCACCTCGGCGGCGTAGGCGTCACGCAGCTCGGCGTAGCTCACGTGGCCCAGGGTCGGCAGCTTGGTGCCCGGACCGACCGAGCCGATGACCCAGCGCGGACGGTCGGGAGTCGACCAGGCGTCGGTGACCTCACGGGCGATGCGGGCAGCGGCGACCGACAGCTCGTGGATCCGGTCGGAGATGCCGTACTCGCCGAGGTTGGCGAGGTTGGCACCGAACGTGTTGGTCTCGACGGCGTCGCAACCGACGGCCAGGTAGGCGTCGTGGACCTCGCGGACGACGTCCGGTCGGGTGACGCTGAGGATCTCGTTGCAGCCCTCGTGGCCCTCGAAGTCGTCGAGGCCGAGGTCGTGCGCCTGGAGCATCGTGCCCATGGCGCCGTCCGCGACGACGACCCGCTCGCGCAGGGCCGCGAGCAGGGATTCGGGGTTCGGGCCGGAAGGCGCGGAAATGGTCATGATCCGGCCTCCGAGTCTACCGGCGGCGCGGCAAACCGGGCGAACCGATAGCGTCTTGGCAACGGCATCTGGACGAAGGGGCGAGGGTGTCCACCTACGGCACGATCCTGGTCGGGACTGATGGATCCGAGTCGTCGTTCCGCGCAGTCGAGCGCGCCGCGAAGGTGGCGGCCGACACCGGCGCGACGCTGCTGATCGCGTCTGCCTATGCGCAGATGAACGAGCGCGACCAGCGCCGCGCCGCCGACCAGCTCGGCGAGGACTCCTACAAGGTCATGGGCTCGCACCCGGCCGAGGACATCCTGCGCGAGGCGTCCGACCTGGCCAAGGAAGCCGGCGCCAAGAAGATCGAGACGACGTGCAAGCCGGGCGACCCTGTCGACGTACTCGTCGCTCTCGTCGAGGAGAACAAGGTCGACCTCTGCGTGATCGGCAACCGTGGCCTCAACAGCCTGGCCGGCCGGTTGCTGGGTTCGGTGCCCGCGAACATCAGCCACCGCGCGGCCTGCGACGTCCTGATCGTGCACACGACGACCGGACGCGCTCGCTGACCAGCCGCCTCAGCTAGCCGGGGGGTCGGCATGGTCAGAGTCCTCGGCGAGGCGCCGGCTCCTGCCGGCGGCATCGACCTGGACCTCCCCGGCAACGAGGTCCGGCTTGCTGCAACGCGATGGCCGGGCAGCGGTACACCGGTCGTCCTGCTGCACGGGTTGGCCTCGCAGCGCCGGTTCTGGAACCTCGTGGTCCCTTCCCTCGCCGGCCTCCCGGTGCTCGCCGTGGACCAGCGCGGGCACGGCGGGTCCGACCGGCCGGCCGACGGTTACGACGTCGGCGACGCGGCCGGCGACCTGGCCTCGGCGCTGGACGCCATCGGCTGGTCGCGAGCGGTCGTCGTCGGACATTCCTGGGGCGGCGCGGTCGCGGCGTCGTTCGCGGCCGCGCACCCCGAACGAGTTCTGTCGGTGGTCTGCCTCGACGGAGGATTCGTCAGCCCACCGAAGGACGCGGACCTCGAGGTCGCGCGCAAACGGCTCGAACCGCCGCGACTGGCCATGGCGCCGGACGAGCTCGAGGCGATGCTTCGGCAGCACGCGCCGACGGCGTGGTCAGCCGACGTCGCGGCGGCCGTTCTCCCGATCTTCGCCGTGGGCGACGATGGTCTTGCCCGCGCCCGGTTGCCGTTCGACACGCACATGCAGGTCGTCGACGGCATGCTGCGCTACGACGCGACCGCGACGTTGGAGCAGGTGCGCTGCCCGCTCTGGCTCGTGTCGTGTGAACCCACGACGGGCGATCCGGAAGCGTGGTCCCGGGCGAAGCACGAGGCCATGGACCGGTTCAGCAGCATGTTGACCGACGTCCGCGCGCTGCGGTGGGGCGGAGCCGTTCACGACGTACCCTTGCAGTGGCCGGCTCTCGTCGCCGGCTTGGTGCGCACGGCGGTGGACGGCGTACAGCCGGCGCGACCATGACGGACGGAGAGGGTGGCGCGGTGAGCGGCAGCGGGCGCGCGATGCTCGCCGCGTTCGAGGGCTGGAACGACGCGGCTGACGCGTCCACCGGCGCGATCGAGCACCTCGAACGGGAGTGGCAGGCCAAGCCGTTCGCCGCGATCGACCCCGAGGACTACTACGACTACCAGGTCAACCGGCCGACGGTCCGGCTGGTCGACGGCGTGACCCGCCGGATCGAATGGCCGACGACGCGACTCTCGATCGCGGACACCGGCGCGGCCGGCGAGATCGTGCTGCTACGCGGCCTCGAACCCAACATGCGCTGGCGGGCGTTCTGCGACGAGCTCGTCGACTTCGCGCACGAGCTCGACGTCGACTCCGTCGTCTGCCTGGCCGCGCTGCTGGCCGACGTGCCGCACTCGCGGCCGGTCGAGGTCTACGGCTCCGCGTCGGACGAAGCCCTCGCGACGAGCCTCGGGCTGACCCGGTCGCGCTACGAAGGCCCGACCGGCATCGTGTCGGTCTTCCACGAGGCCTGCGCGCGGGCGGGGCTGCGTGCGGTGACGTTCTGGGCGAGCGTGCCGCACTACGTCGCTCAGGCGCCGTGCCCGAAAGCGACCTTGTCGTTGTTGCATCGCGCGGAGGACGCGCTCGACATCGCGATCCCGCTCGGCACGCTGCCGGAGGACGCCCGTGACTGGGAGCACGGGGTCGACAAGCTGGCCCGCGAGGACAGCGAGATCGCGGAGTACATCCAGTCGCTCGAGGACCGCGAGGACGAGTCGGAGCTGCCGGACGCGTCAGGTGACGCGATCGCGAAGGCGTTCGAGCGTTACCTGCGCCGCCGCGACAACCCGCCGGCCTAGATGACGCCGAGCAGCGCGTCGACGGCGGCGGCCGCGAGCTGACCGGCCTGCGCGTCGTCACCTTCTGCCTCGACCCAGCGGTCGACCGCATCGAGCGCGGCTGGGGTGTCGAGGCCGTTGCCGACCGCGACGCGCAGCTCAGCGACCAGGCGGTGCACCTCGGGCGCAGCCCGGCGCTCGAAGGCTGACCGCCAGCGGGCGAGCCGGGCCTTCGCCGCCTCGATCTCCTCGTCGTGCCACTCCCAGTCGTGGCGATGGTCGTGCGCAAGCAGCGCGAGCCGGATCGCCATCGGGTCGACGGTCTCGCGCAGCCGTGACACGAAGACCAGGTTGCCGCGCGACTTCGACATCTTCTCGCCGTCGTAGCCGACCATCGCCTGGTGCACGAAGGCGTGCGCGAACGGCCACTGTCCGGTCGCGACGGTTGCCTCGGCCGCGCCGAGCTCGTGGTGCGGGAAGATCAGGTCGCTGCCGCCGCCCTGGACGTCGATGACCGGACCGAGGTGGTCCAGCGCGATGGCCGAGCACTCCACATGCCAACCGGGCCGCCCCGGGCCGAGAGGTGACTCCCAGGCGGGCTCGCCGGGACGTGCGCTCTGCCAGAGCAGGCAGTCGAGCGGGTCCTTCTTGCCGGGCCGCTCCGGGTCGCCGCCGCGCTCGGCACTCAGCCGCATCATCTCGTCGGTCGCGTAGTGGCCGACCTCGCCGAAGTGCTCGCTCGCGGCGACGGAGAAGTAGATGTCGCCGTCGACGTCGTACGCCGCCCCCTTCTCCCGCAGGGTCTCGACGATCTTCACGATGTCCGGGATCGCCTCGACGGCGCCGATGTAGTGCTCGGGCGGGAGAATGCGCAGCGCCGCCATGTCGTCGCGGAAAAGCTGCGTCTCGCGCTCGGCGATGGCCGTCCAGTCCTCCCCCGTCTTGCTCGCGCGTTCGAGCAACGGGTCGTCGATGTCGGTGACGTTCTGCACGTAGTGCACGCTGCGGCCGGCGTCGAGGCACGCCCGTTGAACGACGTCGAACAGCAGGTAGGTCGCGGCGTGACCGAGATGCGTGGCGTCGTACGGCGTGATGCCACAGACGTAGATGCGCACGTCGTCGCGGTCTGCGCCGATGGTGACCAGGCCGCCGCTGGCAGTGTCGTGGACGCGCGGCAGGTGGCCGCTGCCGAGGCCGAGGTCGGCGAGACGCGGCACGTCGACCGCCGGCCAGGAATGCACGGGCCGAGCCTAATGTGGCGCGACCGCGCGGTTCGGCGTCGCGTCGGCTCAGAAGGGTGGCCACGGCACGGGCGGCCACTCGTCGCTCGGCTGCGGGTGGCGGCTCGTCGTCAGGAGCCGATCGACCCGCATGATCGTCATCGCCACCTCTTCCGGAGCGAGCAGGTCGCGCAGAGCAGCGCCGAGCTCACCCTCGAGCTGCGCCCGAAGGCCCGACAACACGTCGACCGCCTCGTCGTCGAGCGGCCGGCCACGCCACTGCCAGAGCAGCGTGCGCAGCTTGTCGTCGGTCGAGAAGCAGACGCCGTGGTCGACGCCGAAGATGTGTCCGTCCGGCGTCGGCAGCAGGTGACCGCCCTTGCGGTCGGCGTTGTTGACGATCGCGTCGAAGACCGCCATCCGGCGCAGCTGCGGGTCCCGGCTGCGGGCGAGCGCAGCGAGGTCGACCGTCTCGTCGATGTCGATCCAGAGCTGGCACATGCCGAGCCCGAACGGACCGTCGCGCAGCACCGTCGGCGGAACGATGTCCCAGCCACTCGCTGCCGACACGACGTAGGCCGCGACCTCGCGGTAGGCGAGCGTGCCGTCCGGGAAGTCCCACAGCGGACGCTCTCCGGCGATCGGCTTGTGCACGCACGCAGTTGTGACGCCGTCGAGGGTGACGGTGCAGAAGAGTGTGGCGTTGGAGGCGTCGTAGAGCCGTCCCTCGACCGACAGGTCGCCGTCACGCAGCAGGCGCAGGGCGTCGTCGAGGTCGAGGGTCGCCGGTTCGGACACGCGACCTCCTCCCACGCCACCGCGATGCATCGACACCGGCAGCGCCGGCGCCCGACCTCCAGTGTTACCCGCGATGGCCGTTCTGCCGCGGGCAGACGTGACCACTGGGGTCCAACGGGTTGCCGCACAGCGGGCACGGCGGACGCCCCGCGGCGACGACGCGCAGCGCTCGCTTGGCGAAGGCACGGGCAGCACCGGGAGTGAGCCGCACCCGCAGCAGATCGCCCGTGAACTCCGTCGTATCGGGCGCTTCCTCACCTTCGTCGGCCTCGATCGACTGTGCCTCGACGAGGACGGTGTCGGTGTCGTCGTCCCACGCCAGCGCGAGGGTGCCGACCCGGAACTCCTCCTCGACCGGGGTCGAGAGCGGACCCACGTCCTCCAGCTCCGGAGGCGCGACCGGCGGCACCGCCGAGTCGCTGCCCTGCCGGCGGCGCACCTCGTCGAGCAGCTCCTCGAGCTTCTCCGCGAGAGCCGCGACCTGGACCTTCTCCAGGGCCACCGAGACCAGGCGCGGCCCGGCTGTCGCCTGCAGGAAGAACGTGCGCTCGCCGGGCTGTCCCACCGTGCCCGCGACGAAGCGATCCGGTGGGTCGAACTCATGGAGCTGGCCGGCCATCGGGCCACCCTATGCAATCGCCCGCGCCGCCTGTGCGGGTGACAAACCGGAAGTCCGCAGACACACATCGCGAGCCGGTCAAGACGACGTTGGCACCGGCGCGTCCCCGCTCTAACTTGTTCGGCTGCGCATGTCGTCGACGCGTCTAAGGGGGAACCGCGATGGTGCTTCGCAAGCTACGCCGACCTGCTCACTCCACCGTCGTCGCCTATCTGGCGCTCGTGCTCGCGATGAGCGGCACGGCCGTCGCCGCGACCGGTGGCAACTTCCTGCTCGGCAAGTCGAACAGCGCCGACCGTACGTCGTCACTCGTCAACCACGGCACCGGCGCGGCGCTACGCGTCGCGGCCCACAACCTGACGACGCCACCGCTGTCGGTCGGTCTCAACAAGACGCGGATTCACAACCTCAACGCGGACTTCCTCGACGGCCTCACGTCGGCGCAGCTGCAACGACGGGTGTCAGGAACCTGTGCGCACGGCAGTGCGATCAACGCCGTGCGGGCCGGCGGACGCGTGACGTGCGGGCCGCGCATCATGTGGGCCGTCGTGAACTCAGATGGATCGGTTGCTCGCGGCACCAGCGGTGTCGCCGCGAGCAAGGGTGCGGTAGGTCAGTACAGCGTGACCTTCCCCATCGATGTCCATCTCTGCGCGTTCGTAGCCACAGGCGGCCTTGCGGGGATGGCGGGGCCGGCACCCGCAGCTATCGCAGGTGCGTCAAGCAGCAACGGAAACGTGAAAGGTGTTCTGGTCGCCACGTATCAAGAGTCCAACGGCGCCTTCGGTGCGGCCGACTCTGGGTTCCACCTGCTGGTGGTCTGCTGACGGTCAGGCGGATCCGGCGCCGCCACCCACGGCGGCGTCGGAGGTCCGTCGCGAGGAGCGGCGGCGCTTCGCCGGCTTCAGGTCGTCGACCGCACCGCCGCTGTCGTTCATGCGCACGACGAACGGCCGCAACGACGTGTAGCGCACGACCGACAGTGAGCACGGGTCGACCTGGATGCGCTGGAACAGGTCGAGGTGCAGCCCGAGGGCGTCGGCCAGCACCGACTTGATGACGTCGCCGTGCGAGACCGCGATCCACGTCGCGTCCTCACCGAGACGCGCGTTGTGCTCACGCACAGCCGCGACGGCCCGGGCCTGCGTATCGCGCAGCGCCTCGCCGCCGGGAAATGCCGCCGCGCTCGGGTGGGCCTGCACGACCTTCCACAACGGGTCCTTGGCCAGCTTCTTGAGCTCCTGGCCGGTCCAGTCGCCGTACTGACACTCCCCCAGGCGCTCGTCGGTCTCCACCGCGAGGTCGCGACCGGCGGCGAGGGCGGCAGCGGTCTCCTGGCAGCGCTCGAGCGGGCTGGCGATGATCGCGGCGACCGGCACGTCGGCGAGGCGCTCGCCGAGAGCCTTCGCCTGCGCCTGACCCGCCTCGTTGAGGTGCACGCCCGGGGTCCAGCCGGCGAGCACCGGCCCGGTCATCGCTGTGAGGCCGTGTCGCACGAGCAGGACGGTCGTCACGGAGCGGAAGCCTATGCGCGGGACAGTCCGGCGTTACCCCCGCGCCAGGTGGCTCGTTGTCGGGGCATGAGCAGCATGAACTACCGCCCCTTCTGGGACGGGCCCATCGAGGCCCGGATCGCCCGGCTCGAGCAGCGGCTCGCGGCGCCCGCGGAGGACCGCGACGACGACGCCCTGCAGCTCGCGCTCCGCGTACTCCGTCAGGTCCGCGCCGAGACGACGACGCCCCGGCTCGCAGGCTGAGAACAGACGGTCGACTCAGGCCGGCTGCTGCTCCGCGACCCGCCGACGCCGCCACCACGCGGTCGACCGCGTGTCTGCCAGGGCGACCTGTGCCTGCTCGATCTCGGCGAGGCGTACTCGGAGCGCCGCAGCCTCGTCCTCGGCCCGCACGGCCCGGACCTCGGCGTCGACGCGGAGCGCCGCCTGCTCCGTGATCGCGAGGCGAGCAGCCTTGAGCTCGTCACGCAGCGGCCGCAGCCGTTTGGACATCACGCGGTCGATCGTGGTCTCCACGACGCCGGCTTCCATGACGGTGCCCAGCCGCTGCCGGACGCTCGGGCGTGAGGTTGTCGTCGTACGGGAGGGGGTCTTCGTAGCCATGTCGCCATCCTCACGAGCCGGACGACCGGGACCAAACACATCCCCGGCGTGTCCCTGATCTCGAGGGATCGGGGTTGGGGCCCGCGACGAGCGCCGAAGGCGCCAGGAGCGCTAGTCGCCGACGCCGGACTTGTCGAGTGCCTCGGCAGCTGCCCGGAGGGTCGCGACGCGCTCTTCCTGCGTCGCGCCGTAGCCGCTGACGTTCAGCGTCGTCACGCCCGCAGCCGCGAGTCGCTGCATCTTCTCGGCCATCCGGTCGACTGATCCGATCAGCGCCGTGCGGTCGATGAAGTCGAAGGGGACCTTTGCCGCGGCCTCGGCGTACTGCCGGTCGAGGTAGAGGTCCTGGATCTCTTTCGCCTCCTGCTCGTAACCCATCCGCACCGCGAGCCGGTTGTAGAAGTTCTGCTCGCGTGAGCCCATGCCGCCGATGTAGAGCGCGGCATAGCCACGGATCGGGTCGGCGCACGCCTCGAGGTCGTCGCCGACGACGACGGGAGCGGTCGGGACGACGTCGAACGGCGCATCGGCGCGGCCGGCACGCTCCATCCCGGCGCGGATCGAGTCCATCTGGTCCTTGGCGAACTCGGGGTCGTAGAAGATCGCGAGCCAGCCGTCGCACTTCTCGCCGCAGAGCTCGAGGTTCTTCGGCCCGATCGCGGCGAGGTAGATCGGCATGTATTCGCGCACCGGATGGATGATCATCTTCAGCGGCTTGCCCGGGCCGTCCGGCAACGGCAACGTGTAGTGCTCGCCCTGGTAGGCGACCCGCTCGCGCGCGAAGGCCATCCGGATGATGTCGATGTACTCGCGCGTCCGGCCGAGCGGCTTGTCGAACTTGGCGCCGTGCCAGCCCTCCGAGACCTGCGGGCCGGAGACACCCAACCCGAGCCGGAACCGGCCATCGGAGAGCGTGTCGATCGTCGCCGCGGTCATCGCGGTCATCGCCGGCGACCGGGCCGGGATCTGGAAGATCGCGCTGCCGACGTCGATCTTCGACGTCTTGGCGGCGATCCAGGTCAGGACGGTCGCGGCGTCGTTGCCGTAGGCCTCGGCGCACCAGGCGACGGAGTAGCCCAGCCGCTCGGCCTCCAGGACCATGTCGATGTTGTCCTTGCCGGAGACCAGGCCCCAGTATCCGATGTTCAAGCCCAGCTTCATGAGGCTCCGCTCCCGCGACCGCTGTGTTTCATTCCCGGAGCCTAGCGAGGGCACGGCATAGGGTCGGGAGCCATGGAGCAGCGACGGCTGGGCGCGACCGGGCTCTACGTCTCCCGGCTCGCCCTCGGCACCATGACCTGGGGCCGCGACACCGACGAGGACGACGCGTCGACGCAGCTCAAGGCGTTCCTCGAGGTCGGCGGGACGATGCTCGACACCGCCGACGTCTACGTCGACGGCGAGAGTGAGCGGGTCGTCGGCCGGATGCTGCAGGGTGTCGTGAAACGCGAGGACGTCGTCGTCGCGACCAAGGCCGTCAGCAGGCGCGGCGCCGAGCGCGACCGCGACGCCTCCCGTCGTCATCTGCTGAGTGCTCTCGACGCGTCGCTCGAGCGTCTCGGGACGTCGTACGTCGACCTGTGGCAGCTGCACGCGTGGGACACGATGACGCCGATCGAGGAGACGCTCGCGGCCCTCGACACCGCGGTGAGCAGCGGGCGTGCACGCTACGTCGGCGTCTCCAACTACAGCGGCTGGCAGACGGCGAAGGCCGCGACGTGGCAGAAAGCGTGGCCGGGTCGCGCACCCCTGGTGTCCACGCAGATGGAGTACTCCCTGCTGCAACGCGGCGTCGAGCGTGAAGTCGTGCCCGCTGCGCTCGATCTCGGCATCGGCATCCTGCCGTGGTCGCCGCTCGGCCGCGGAGTGCTCACCGGGAAGTACCGCACCGGGACGCCGGCCGACTCGCGGGGCGCGTCACCGGACTACCAGCGATTCGTCGCGCCCTATCTCGACGAGCGCGCCTCGCGCATCGTCGGCTCGGTCATCACGGCTGCCGACGGGCTCGGTGTCTCACCGCTCGCCGTCTCGCTCGCATGGGTGCGCGACAGGCCGGGTGTCGTCGCGCCGATCGTCGGCGCGCGCACGGCGGCGCAGCTCAAGGGCTCGCTCGACGCCGACAACGTCGTGCTCCCCGACGAGATCCGCGAAGCGCTCGACGACGTGTCGATCCCGTCGACCGGCTATCCCGAGGCCGGCCAACGCCGCTGACACCGGCGCAAGCCCGCGCGCTGCTCGCCGCCCCGTCGCTGCTCGCCGCTGCTTCCGCCGACGACCTCGCCGTCTCCGAGAGGTTGCGCCGCGACTGGCCGGCCGACCTCGTCGCCGCAGCGAGCGAACAGGCGGAGCTGCGGCTGCGTGCCGCGTCGAAGTTCTCGCGCGCGGCGTCGATGCTGTTCACCCGCGCGGGTCTGGAGCAGGCGACCGGCGAACAGGTCGCGCGGCACCGCTCCGAACGATTCGCGGGCGTCGCCGGCACCGTGCTGGACCTGTGTTGCGGCATGGGTGGCGATCTCGCCGCGATCGCCGATGTCGTCGACGGCCGGGTCGTCGGGGCGGACCGCGACGAGCTGCATGCGATCTGTGCCCGGCACAACGCGAGGGTGTACGACGCCACCGACACGGATGTCGTCGTTGCCGATGTCAACGACATCCGGGTGGACCGAGCCGCTGCCGTCTTCATCGACCCCGCCCGCCGCGCCGGCGCTCGACGGGGTGGGTCGTCGCCGCCGTTGGAGTGGTGCCTCGACCTTCCGGGCGACCGGGTGTGCGTCAAGGCGGCGCCGGGCATCGACAAGGACGTCGTACCGGCCGGATGGGAGCTGGAGTTCGTCGCCGACCACCGCACTCTCAAGGAAGCCGTGCTGTGGTCACCTGCGTGGGCGTCAGCTACGGCCCGCGCGACAGTCCTGCCCGCCGGTGTCACCCTCACCGCCGACCCGGCGGCAACCCCCGCGCCCATCCGTGACCCGGGCCGGTTCCTGCTCGACCCGTCGCCCGCGGTGACGAGAGCAGGCGTCGTGGCCGAGCTGGCCGCTCAGCTCGACGCCTGGCAGGTCGATGCGCGGATCGCGTTCCTGTCGGCCAACGCCCCGCTGCGATCGCCGTTCGGGCGGCCGCTGGTGGTCGAGGCGTCGATGCCGTTCGCCGTGAAGCCACTGACGGCAGAGCTGCGCCGGCTCGACGTCGGCCGGGTCGAGATCCGCCGGCGCGGGCTCGCCGGCGACGTCGACCAGCTCAAGCACCGGCTGCGCACCGAAGGCAGCCGGGTCGCCACCCTTGTGCTCACCCGCGTCGTCAACAAGCCGTGGGCGTTCATCTGCTCGGACCTCGAGAACGCCTAGTGTCGGTCGCGATGGACGAGGTCTTCGCGGCGTTCTGCGACGCCGGACTCTGGCCGACACTCGGCCGGCAGATGACCGGGCGGCTCGCAGCGGCCGGCATCACGGCTCCGAGTGACGTGTCGGTCGACAGGCTCGCGAAGGTCCAGGACATCGCCCCGAAACGTGCCGAGAAGCTCGCGAAGACCTTCGTCGAGGCGCAGCCGCGCTACGCCGTCGCCGAACTGCTGCACGCCGCCCGACTGCCGGTGCGACACGCCTTCGGCGCGGTCGACCTGCTCGGCTCGTCCGCAGCGGCGGCGCTTCGTGACGACCCGTGGCGGTTGCTCGGCCTCGGTGGTGTCGAGCCACGCGATGCTGACATCTTCGCGCTGCGCACGCTGTCCGAACGGCCCGGGAAGGACGATCCGCGACGCGGCCGCGCGTTCACGGCGCACGTGCTCACTCGCGCGACTCGCGACGGTCACACGGTGCTGCTGGGCGAGACGGTCGTCTCGGCGCTTGCCGGCCTCGGCGTCCCTGACCCGGAAGCCGCGATCGCGGCCGCGGTCGACGACGGTGTCGTCAGCGAGTTCCCGTCCTACGACGACGTAGTCGCGACACCCGCGCCGGACTCCTCAGCGGAGGATGCGCCGGGCTCCGGCGAGCCGTCGACGGTCGTCGGGTTGACGCGTTACGCGATGGCCGAGGAGGCCGTCGCCGAAGGTCTCGCCCGGCTGCTCGCCACCGCCCGGCCGATCGCCACGCCGGAAGGTACGACGTCCGTGACCGGCGGCCTGGACCCGGCGCAACGCGAAGCGGTCCAGGAGATCGCCGCGCACGGCGTGGTCGTCCTGCACGGCGGTCCGGGCACCGGCAAGAGCCGGACGGTCGCGGCCGTCGTACAGCTTGCGGAGGCGCGCCGGCTGCGCATCGCGCTGGCGGCGCCGACCGGGCGCGCGGCGAAACGGCTCGAGGAGCTCACCGACCACTCCGCCAGCACGCTGCACCGGCTGCTCGGCGCGCAGGCGCCGGGCTCGACCGGTGGCTGGTCGTCGACCGAGTTCTTGCACGGTGAGACCTGGCCGCTCGAAGCCGACATCGTCGTCGTGGACGAGACGTCGATGCTCGACGTCGAGCTCGCTGCGGCACTGGTCGAGGCCTGTGCCGATGGCACGCACCTGCTTCTCGTCGGTGACCCCGCGCAGCTGCCGTCGATCGGCCCGGGCCGGGTCCTGGCCGACGTGCTCGAGTCCGGGGCCGTGCCGGCGGTCGAGCTGACGACACTGCACCGCCAGGCCGAGGGTGGCACCATCGCGCGGCTTGCCTCGGCGGTGCGCGGCGGCGATCTCCCGCCGGTCGAGGACCCGACCCGCGAGGTCGTCGTCGTGACGAGCAGCTCCAGCGACGAGGCGGCGCGGCGCGTGCTCCAGCTGGTGACCGACTCGATCCCGCGGGCGCTCGACATCCCGAGTGCCGAGGTGCAGGTCGTCACGCCTGTGCACCGCGGGCCGGCCGGCACGATCGCACTCAACGCCGCACTGAAGCAGCGGCTCAACCCCGGCAAGGGGACGGTGGCCGGGTTCGACGTCGGCGACCGCGTGGTCGCCACGGCCAACCATCTCGACGACGGCTTCGCCAACGGCGAGGTCGGCGTCGTCGTGTCGGCGGGGGACGGGGCCTTGACCATCGACTTCGGCGCGGGGCCGACGCCGGTGCCGGCAAAGGCGTTCGGCGACCTCGTGCACGGCTGGGCCATCACCGTCCACCGGGCGCAGGGCTCGGAGTGGCCTGGTGTCGTGTCGGTGCTGCCGCCGGAAGCGGGCGGCATGCTGTCGCGACCGCTCGTCTACACGGCCTGGACCCGGGCGCAGCGCCACCTCTCCGTGGTGCACGCGGCCGGGGCGGCGCTCGCGCGTGGCGTCCGGGAGATCGGGGCGAGGCCACGCCGGACCCGCCTCACCGGACTGCTGCGTGGCGACTGACGAAAGTCCCTGGCCGGACCGGCCCGTCGGCGTACCGTTTGCGCTGATGGTCGACTACGAGTACCAGAAGCTGACGTTGCCGCGTGGCACGAGTCGTAACGTCGCGCAGCGCGTGCTCACCGAGGCCGCCGAGCACGGCCACTGGGAGCTCGACCGGCTGCGGCTCTTCCCCGACGGCACACGCAAGGTCGTGCTCCGGCGCCGCTATCTCAAGGTGCAGCCGACGCTCGACCGCCAGCTCATCTCCCGCTAAGGACGTCCTACCGCGGAAGCTTGCGGATGTCGGCGTCGATGCGTGCCACTGCAGCCGCCGTCACGCGATCGCTTCCCGCGGCCGACGCCGTCCAGAAACAGTCGTTGCCGGCCGGAATTTGCTCGCTCTCGCAAACCGGCTCGGAGGCGACCGCTGCCTGAACCGCGGCGACGAAGAGGTCGTGCTTCAAGGCGCGGAGGTCGCGCGGAGCAGGCTGGTGCAGAACGATGTCGGCGAACTTTCCGTACGCCGACGACTCGCTGGCGCCAAACCAACCGCCCGTGGCCGGCGGTTGCAGATCGCCCCTCATCTGCGCGTAGGCGGCGAGAACAGCGATGGCGAACGACTGGCGTTCCGACTTGCCGGCATCGGGATGGGCGGCGAGGCGCGCGAACGCCGCCCCTACCCCGCCACCGAGAACGAACAGCACCGCCACCGCGATCACGGCAGACGCCCGCCTCATCGGCGCATGGTCTCACCAGGGTCGGCGCGGCCGCAGCCGCTTTCTCGCGCTAGGAGAGTGCGAGGAAGCGCGACAGCACGCGCGTGCCGAAGCGTAGCGACTCGAGCGGCACTCGTTCGTCGATGCCGTGGAACATCCCGGTGAAGTCGAGCTCGGCCGGCAGCCGCAGCGGCGAGAAGCCGAAACACCGCATGCCGAGCTGTGAGAACGACTTCGCGTCGGTGCCACCGGACAGGCAGTAAGGAACCGCGCGGCCTTCCGGGTCCTCGGCAAGCAGCGCGCTCTTCATCGCGTCGACGAGGGGTCCGTCGAACGATGTCTCGTAGCCGATGTCGCTGTGCAGCATCTCGATGGCGATGTCCGGGCCGACGAGCTCCTGCAGCTGGTCGAGGAACTGCTGCTCTCCCCCGGGCAGGAACCGGCCGTCGACGTACGCCGTCCCTTTCTGCGGGATGACGTTGTGCTTGTAGCCGGCCTGCAACATCGTCGGGTTGGCGGTGTGGCGCAACGTTGCGCCGACCATGCGCGCGATCGGCCCGATCTTCGCGAGGACGCTCTCGACGTCGTCGGGGTCGAACGCCACACCCAGGGCATCGCACACCTCGCGGAGGAACTCCTCCACCGACGGCCGCAGCTCGACCGGGAACTTGTGGCGGCCGACCCGAGCCACTGCTTCGGCGAGTGCGGTCACCGCGTTGTCGTCGTTGAGCATCGAGCCGTGCCCGGCGCGACCCTTTGCGACGAGGGTGAGCCACGCGATGCCCTTCTCCGCGGTCTCGATGGCGTAGAGGCGCCGGTCGGCGACCGTGATGCTGAAACCACCGACCTCGCTGATCGCCTCAGTGCATCCCTCGAACAGGTCCGGGTGGTTGTCGACCAGCCAGTGGGCGCCGTAGACGCCGCCGGCCTCCTCGTCCGCCACGAACGCGAGCACGACGTCGCGGGGCGGCTGCTTGCCCTGCCGGACCCAGTCGGCGACGACCGCGAGGGTCATCGCGTCCATGTCCTTCATGTCGACCGCGCCGCGACCCCACAGGCAGTCGTCGCGGATCTCCCCCGCAAACGGGTCGACCTGCCAGTCATCTGCATCGGCGGGTACGACGTCCAGATGCCCGTGGATCAGCAGCGCAGGGCGGCTGGAGTCCACGCCGGGCCACCGGGCGACCACGGACGCCCGGCCGGGCTCCGACTCGAGGAGGTGCGGTGCCAAGCCGAAGTCGGTGAGCCGTGCGGCGGTCCACTCCGCGGCGGCTCGCTCGTTGCTCGTCGGGTTGGACGAGTCGATGCGGATGAGGTCGCGACAGAACTCGACGACCTCGTCGTCGGCGCGCGGCGTGAGGCCGGCCGGCTCGGTGGTCACCCGGAGGTGCCGCCGCCGAGTGCGCCCATCAACGAGCCGAGCTGCGTGAGGTCGATCGGTGTGACATCGGAGGGCTTGCTGATGTCATCGCCGTCCTGAGAGAACGCCAGGGTGACAGGCAGCTTCTTGCCTGCCGCCGGATCCCCCTTGCTCGCGAACTGACCGAGGTCCAACGAGATCTGGGTCAGGACGCCGTCCTTGACCCACGCGTCCAGCGTCACGACGCGGCTGGGCACCGACTGGGGCTTGGCCTGGCTGAGCGCCGCACCGCCGCCGGGCACGACAGAGGCGAACGACTGGTAGGCGTCGTTGGCCAGCGTCTTGGCGTTGCCGCTGAGCCGCAGGTGGTCGCCCTGACTGTCGCTGCCCACCCGGGTCACGGTGACGTCCTTGTTGAGCAGGCGCTTGAGGTCGTCGAGCATCTTGGTGCTCTGCGCGCCGTTGCCCGACGTGCCACCCGCCTGCACGCCGAACTGGCTGGCCAGTCCCTGCGCCGCCGCGCCGTTCAGCGAGACCCATCGACCGTCGACCAGCGCCTTGACGAAGTCCGGCAGGCTGGCCGCCCTCGCCTTGACCTCGGCGTAGGACTTGTCCTGGTGGATGAGGCCGAGGAAACCTTTGACGTCGCCCTGCAGGTAGAGGTCGCCGCTGATGACGCGCATCTCGAGGTAGGTGTGACCGCCGCTGATGCCACGGATGGCGACCGCCGTCGCCTTCTGGTCGCTCGGCTTCAGGTCCGCGAACTTCTTGCCGTTGGTGGTCTTCGCCTCCAGCACGAGCTGGGCGCTGGAGATCGCGGCAGCGTCGGCGGACGTGAGGTTGTCGCCATTGGCCTTCGCGAGCTGCTGGAGCTCGGCGGCCGGGATCTCGAGCTTGATCGTCGAGGTGAGCGTGTCCGTGTCGCCGAGGTTGCTGACCGAGGCGGTCAGCTCGCCTTTCGGGTCTTTCGGCACGCTTTTCCCCGAACCGCTGCCGCAGCCGGCGAGCGCGAGGACACCGGCAGTGCTTGCAGCCAGCACAAGGGACGAGGAGCGGCGACGCATGTGATGCCTCCGCGAGCTTTCGCTTGATGGACGAGTCACGCTACCTCCCCGAGTTACAGCGAGGGGCGCAACAGGCCGACATGGCGTAGGTGAGGATGCTCGCGCTGCTTCGCCGTGCCCGGGTGCTCGCCGCCCTCGGCGCAGCCGGTGTCGCGTTCACCCTCACACCTGCGGCCCACGCCGAGTCGACCGGCGACGCCGAGGCGAAGGCTCGCGCACTGCTCGCCCAGGTGCAGCGCCTGCAGCAGCAGGTCAAGCAGGCAGAGGCTCGCTACGACGCCAGCCTCGCCGGCGTGGCCGCCAGCGTGAACGCCGCGATCCAGACCGACCAGACCAGCAGCGACGTCGCCGCGCAGACGGCTGCGGCAACCGACGAGCTCGACAACAGGGTCCGCGGTCTCTACATGTCGGGGGGTCCGCTGGCCCTCTACGTGACGGCCCTGGACTCCGGCGACATCACGGACCTGCAGTCGCGGGTCATCACGGTGAGCTCGCTCGTGAGCACGAGCCAGGACGTCGTCCATGCCGACCGCGCGGTGGCCGCCAAGGTTCGCGCCATGGACCGGCAGGCCCAGGCAGCGGCGCACCGCCGGATCGCGACGGAGCGCAACGTGCGCGGCGTGGCCACGCGGGTGCTGACGCTGCTTGCCCAGGAGCAGACCCTGCTCGCCCAGGCGCAGGCACAGGTCGCCCACCTCAAGGCGCTCGACGCAGCGCGTGCGGCACTGGCCGCGGCTACCTCGGCGTTCGGCTCGATCACGACGGCACGGCTGTCGTCGCTCGGGGTCCTGCCGCCGTCCCCGCTCTACAACGCCTACTACCACGCGGCGGCGAAGACCTGCCCCGGTCTGTCCTGGACGGTGCTGGCGGCGATCGGGCAGGTCGAGAGCGGGCACGGGCGCAACCCGTCGATGTCCTCGGCAGGCGCACTCGGCCCGATGCAGTTCCTGCCGTCGACGTTCGCGGCGTACGCCGTCGACGGTGACCACAACGGCACGCTCGACATCATGGCGCCCGGTGATGCCATCTACACCGCCGCTCGCTACCTGTGCGCGAACGGCGCCGGCGCGGGTGGCCAGGCGCTCTACAACGCGGTGTGGCACTACAACCACGCCGACTGGTACGTGCAGATGGTGCTGGACCTCGCGCAGAAGTACGCCGCCTGAGGGCTGCCCGGTTTCGTGTAATCTCGTCGGCGCCGGCTGCGCGGATGTCTGCGGTCGGACCATGGGCGAGTGGCGGAATTGGCAGACGCGCATGCTTGAGGTGCATGTGTCCGAAAGGACTTGGGGGTTCAAGTCCCCCCTCGCCCACCAGCGTCAGCCGGATTAGCCGGTACGGGGCAGCTCCGCCCAGACGATCTTCCCGTCATCGGGGATCTGCTGGATGCCCCACGCAGCGGTCAGCGCCGTGATCAGGTGCAACCCGCGGCCGTGCTCGGAGGTCGAGCTCGCCGGCTGTGGGTCCGGTGTGCCTGCGCCTTCGTCGAAGACCTCGACCCGCACACTCGTCTCGTCGATCGACAGCCGCACCTGGCATGGACTGTCCGCGTGGGTGATCGCATTGGTGACCAGCTCGCTCACGACGATCAGCGCGTCGTCGACGGCACGGCTGACGCCCCAGTCCGCAAACGTCTCGCGGACGAACCGTCGCGCACGCATCACGCTGCCGAGCTCACGGCGCAGCTCGATCGAGGCATGCCGGCGCCGCGCCGACCCCAGCGTCTCGAGCAAGTCGATGAGGAAGTCGAGATCGTCGTCCTTCAGCACGAAGCCCTCGACCTGCCTGGCGAGCTGCGCCCGGTCGGCCGTCTCGGTGCCCGAGAAGATGACCACCTTCGACACCGGTGACTGCTCGCGGATGCCCGCGAGGACGTCATGACCGGCCAGGTCCGGCAGCCCCAGGTCGAGGACCACGACGTCGGGCTGCTGCTGAGCCGCGAGACTGACCGCCTCCGACCCGTCGCGGGCTTCGCCGACGACCTCGAAGCCGCCACGAAAACGCAGCGCGGTGCGGACCAAGCGCCGCATCTCCGGAACGTCGTCCACGAGTACGACGCGTATCGCCACGACGAAAGGTTAGGGTCACCGGCCGGAGACAACCAGAAGTGAATGTCCCGGCGTCGGCGTTTCATCGTCGGAGCGACCACGAACAGGCCGAATGTCCGGGTTCAGTCCGAGGACGCCGGCCGACCGGCCACCGCAGCGCGGCGCAGCGAGACGACGAACCTCATCGTGCCGTCCGGCGCCTCCTCGTAGCGGGCGTCACCACCCTGCGCCCGCGCGAGCTCGCGCACGATGAACAGCCCCAGCCCGGTGCCACCGTGCGACTCCCCGGTCGAGAAGCGCTCGAAGAGCCGTCCCCGGACGTCGACCGGCACGCCCTCGCCTGCGTCCGCGAACTGGACGTAGACCGTCCTCCCGTCGACCTCCACCGAGATCTGCACGGGTGACCGGCCATGACGCAACGCGTTGGCCAGGAGGTTGTCGACGATCTGCGAAAGCCGGTCGGCGTCTGCGATCACGACGACATCAGGGCTGCACTCGACGATCACCTCGGCATCCGGGTTGGTCGTCCGCAGCGACGCCGCCGTGTCGGTCAGCACGCCCGCGAGCGGGACGGACGCCAGGTGCATCTCCACCGCGCCGGCCTCCAGCCGGGACGCCATGAGCAGGTCGTCGAGCATCCGGCGGAGTCGCGCAGCGCTCACCGTCATCGCGTCGCGCATGTCGCGCCGCTCTTCATCGCTCATGTCTGGCCAGTGCCGCGCGAGCGTCTCCGCACAGCCCGCCACCACCCGGATCGGAGTGCGCAGCTCGTGAGCGGTCATCGCCAGGAACTGCGCCTGCTCGGCGGCTGTCTGCTGCAGGCGGGCGTTCGCGCTCTCCAGCCGCTCCAGCATCGCGCGACGCTCCGTCATGTCCCGGGTCACCTTCGTGAAGCCGATCAGGTCGCCATTCCCGTTGCGCACCGCCGTGATGACGACGTTGGCCCAGAAGCGGGTCCCGTCCTTGCGGATCCGCCAGCCCTCTTCCTCGTAACGGCCGTCCCGGACGGCCATGTCGAGCTCCCACTCGGGATGCTTCGCCTGCTGCATCTCCGGCGGATAGAAGGTCCGGAAGTGCTGCCCGATGATCTCGGCGGCGGTGTAGCCCTTGCTGCGCTGGGCGCCGGCGTTCCAGCTCGCGACATGGCCGTCGGGGTCCAACATGAAGATGGCGTAGTCCTGCACCGCCTCGACCAGCAGACGGAAGCGCTCTTCGCTCTGCCGAAGCTTCTCTTCGGCAGCGCGCTGTGCGGTCACGTCCTGCATCTGCAGGAAGAGGTAGAGGGCGTGACCGTCGGCATCGACGACCGGAGCCAGCGTCGAGCAGGCGACGATGCTGACGCCGTCGACGTCGATCCGGTGCTCGAGCTGGACGATGGAGGTCGGTGCCGCAGTGAGCTCGTCGAGAGTGGCGACGAACTGGTCCGGATGAAGGTCGCCGGCGATGTCGACGTACGACGCCCCGGTGAGCTCCTCGATGTCGCGGCCGAGCAACCTGGCCAGCGCGCGGTTGGCGCGGACGAGATGGCCGGCGAGCGTCATGGTCGCCATGCCGATCGCCGCGTCCTCGAAGACCTCGCGGAAGCGCTCGAGGTGCTGCGACAGCACCGAATCAGCGCGTTCGTCGGCGTCATCGACAGTGACCGCAGCACGCCCCACGCCAGGACGCGCGTCAGCGGCAGCGCCACCGGGAACGGGTGCGTCAACGTCGGCCGCGAGCTGCCGCACGCGGTCGGCGAGCTCGTCGATCGGCACCGATTTCTCGAGGAATCCCACAGCACCGAGCGCCAGAGCGCGCGTTGCGAGACCGCGCTCGTCGAAGCCGGAGTACATGACGACCCGGCTCCCGGGCGAGACGGTCATGATCCGCGGCAACGCCTCGAGGCCATCCATCCGAGGCATCGAGACATCGAGCAGCACGACATCAGGAAGATGCTGCGCGGAGAGTGCCACGGCCTCGAGACCGGTGCCCCCGTCGGCGACGACGTCGAAATGTCCGGAGAGCCGCAGCCGGGTCCGAACGAGCGAACGAACGTCAGCGGCGTCGTCCACCACGACGATGCTCAGCCGCGCTCCCGCGTCCCCGTCCTCCACACGTCCACCTTATGGCGGTGCAACGGTGCCCTGACCGATGCGAGAACCTTCCCTGATGCTCAACCAGCCGCCGGGCGGCCAGCCTTGGTGGCATGGCGCCACCGTCTACCAGGTCTACCCTCGCTCGTTCGCCGACGGGGACGGTGACGGCGTCGGCGACCTGCGGGGCCTGCACGACCATCTCGACCACATCGCCGACCTCGGTGTCGATGCCATCTGGATGAGCCCGGTCTTCCGCTCCCCCATGGCCGACAACGGTTACGACGTCAGCGACTACTGCGACATCGATCCCGTCTTCGGCAACCTCGCGACCTTCGATGCGCTGGTCGATGCGGCGCACCGGCGTGGGCTGCGCGTCCTGCTCGACTGGGTGCCCAACCACACGTCCGTCGAGCACCCGTGGTTCGTCGAGTCACGGAAGTCGCGCGAGTCACCGAAACGTGACTGGTACTACTGGCGCGGGAATGACCCGGCGACGTTGCCCAACAACTGGCAGAGCAACTTCGGTGGCTCTGCCTGGACCTGGGACGAGCCGACGGAGCAGTGGTATCTCCATCTGTTCCTCGCCCAGCAGCCCGATCTCAACTGGAACAACCCGGAAGTCCGCGACGCGATGCATTCGACGCTGCGCTTCTGGCTCGACCGCGGTGTCGACGGGTTCCGCATGGACGTCGTGCACCTCATCGGCAAGGACCCGGCGCTGCCGGACGTTCCGGAGCGTCTCGTCGACCGCCACATGGCCGGCTGGTACGACGACCCGCGCACCCATCCGCTGCTGCGCGGGATCCATGCGGTGCTCGCGGAGTATCGCGGCAACCGGGTGTCGATCGGCGAGGTCAACCTTCGCGATCCCCGGCGGCTGGCGAGCTACTACGGCGACGGCGACGAGCTCGACCTCGTGTTCACGTTCCGCGGGATGGACCTCGGTTGGGACGCCGACGGTTGGGCCCGGCTGCTCGACGACGTCGCTCGCGACCTGCCTGCCAACGCGTGGCCGGCCTGGGTGCTCGGCAACCACGACGAGAAACGCGTGCGCACTCGGCTCGGATCGCTGCGACGCGCCGAGGTGCTGGCGTTCCTGACCCTGACGCTGCGAGGTGCGACGTTCGTCTACGCAGGTGACGAGCTGGGTCTCGCGGACGCCGACGTCCCGCCGGATCGTCGCGTCGACGTGGTCGGCCGGGACGGATGTCGGGCACCGCTCCCGTGGCGGCGCGAGCCACCGCACGGCTGGACCGGGGCCACGCCCTGGCTGCCGTTCCCTCCGCAGCCGCAGGAGCACAGCGCAGAGGCGCAGGCGGCGGACCGCGCCTCCACCTGGCATCTCTATCGCGCCGTTCTCAACGCCCGACAGAACTCACCCGCGCTGCGGACCGGCGTGATCACGCGACGCGATGCGCCGCCCGGTGTCCTGGTCTTCCAGCGCCGGCTCCGTGACGACGTGCGGACGGTTGTTGTCAACTTCAACGAGACGGACGTCGCGGAGCCGCTGACCGAGCCGCACGTGCGGCTCGTCGACACCAGCCGCGCTCCCGGCGGGACGGCGTACGAAGGCGTCGTCACCGCCGAGAGCGCGCTGCTGCTACGCCCCGCGCAGCCGTAGCTCCTGCATGGCCAGCTCGATCTCGACCAACGCGCGACGGGTGCGCGCGAGGCGGGACTCGACCGCGTCGACCCGCTCCGCCGGCGCGTCGTGACCGAGGCTGTAGAGCTCGATGGACATCTCGGTCAGCCGGTCGACGGTGCGCCGCCAAAGGCGGGCGAGCTGATCGCGCGACATGCGTTGCAGGGGCAGTGGCAGTTCAGCAGTGGACGGGGATAGTGCCGGGGAACAGAGCACGGCGGCTCCTCGAGAGGCGTCCGGCACGACCGGACGCGTGGCCGAATAGGACGAGTGGACCCGTCCCGTACGGCGGCGCTCGAGAAGACCACCAGTGACGTGAGGCGCCGAGAAGCTGCGACGTCCGACGGCGGCCGACGCCGACGCTGACCAGGAGAACGACGAAGCCGACGCCGGCGGCGGCAACGGCCGCCAGGATCGGTGCCGAGCGATGCAGGTGTCGGGCGTGGTGCAGCGCGGCGCGCTGGGCGGTCGGCGCGGCGATGGGCGTGGCCGACTGCGTCGCTGCGACCGTGAATGTCTGATGTGCGACATTCGTGCTGTCGCTCGTGGCGGCAGCCGATGTGGCGATCGCCCCGCCCAGCAGACCGGCAGCCAGCAGCAACCGCCACCAGATGGCGAGCCGGCGAGCCGTCATGAGCGCATCTCAGCGCATGAACCTGAAGGACGCCTCAGGTCTCGGGCGCGACATAGGTCGTCGCGGACAGCCCGAGGCCGCGGAGCCGGCCGACGTCCGTCTCGCCGACGTTGACGACCAGCAGCTCCTGACCGCGCACCGCAGCCGCGCTGCTCGCGAACGCCAGGGCGGACGCTCCCGCATCGCTGAGCACGGTGCCGCGCAGGTCGCAGACGACAATCGCGACATCCTGCTCGATGGCCTCGGAGAGCGACCCTTCCAGCGCGTCCGGATCAGCACCGGCCGAAGCCGCCTGCACGACGGCGAGGTTACGCAGGCGGCGTACGGTCCAGCCCGACGTGACGGTCGGCGGTTGCGTCGTCTGTTGCGCGGCACCGGTGAGCCGGGCCGTCGCCTGCCGGAGACCGACGATCGTCAGCTGGTCGGCGCCGAGGCGGTCCTGCAGCCCGACCAGCTTGGCCGCACCGTCGCTGTCGAAGGACGGGATGCCGGTCAGGTCGATGACGACGGGCGTCCCCTCCCCCAGGCGGCCCACCTCACCGCTCAGCCGCTCGGCGGTCTCGCTCGTCAGTGGCTCCGTCACCGAGAGCACGACCGGGGCCGGCCCGGGCTGCGGGTCCGCCTGAGCGCGACGCCGGGGACCTCGCCACGACATGGTGCGGCCTCCTCGCGTCGCCACGCCGGCGCCAACAGGTACGTGTGTTCACACCAGCGTGCCCGACTTTACGGAGTCTCACCCTTATCGCGCTATCTGCCGCACGGGTGATTGGCCCGCTGCGACAAGACGGGTGTCGATACGGCATGCTCCCCGAGCGTGAGCATCCTGGGCACTCGAGTGCTGCGCGTCGAAGACCCGAAGTTCCTCACCACGGGCGGCGTCTACGTCGACGACCTCCGCGATCCCCGGCTCGCGGGCGCGGCCTACGTCACGTATGTGCGGTCCGTCGTCGCCCACGCGAAGGTGACCGTGGACACCTCCGGCGCTCTCGAAGCGCCGGGCGTCCTTGCCGTCCTCACGATGGAGGACGTCCGCGACGTCGAGCCGCCACCGCTCGCACTCCCCTATCTTCCGCCGGCGATGCGCCGGCCGTGGCTCGCCGACGGCGTCGTGCGCTACGTCGGTGAGCCGGTGGCGGCGATCGTGACGGAGTCGCGCTACGACGGTGAGGACGCCGCCGAGCTGGTCGGAGTCGACTACGAACCGCTGCCGGTCGTCGTCGATCCGCATGCATCGGCGACCAACGAGGTGCTGCTCTTCCCGGAAGCGCCGAGCAACACGGCGCTGGCGTTCGAGCTCGGCGAGCCCGAAGGCTTGCTCGACGACTGCGAGGTCGTCGTTCGCCAGCAGGTCCTCAACCAGCGGGTCGCTCCGGTGCCGCTCGAGGTGCGCGGCAGCGCCTGCGTCTGGACCGACGACGGCCGGCTGCTCTTCTGGGGATCGACGCAGAGTCCACACGGGGCGCGCGACACCCTCGCGAAAGCGCTCTCGCTCGAGCCCGACCGGGTGCACTTCATCGCCCCCGACGTCGGCGGCGGATTCGGCGCGAAGTTCGACGTGTCGGTCGAGGACATGCTGCTCGCCGTTCTCGCGAAGCGGCTCGGCCGGCCGATGCGCTGGACCGAATCCCGCACGGAGAACCTGCTGTCGATGGGGCACGGCCGCGCGCAGATCCAGACAGTGGCCATCGGCGGCCGGCGCGACGGCACGATCGAGGCCTACTCGCTGCACGTGCTGCAGGACGCCGGCGCGTACCCGCACTTCGGTGCCGTGCTGCCGATCATGACGCAGACCATGGCCACCGGCGTCTATGCGATCGAGAAGGTTGCCGTCCGGACCAACTCCGTCGTCACGAACACGTCCAGCGTCGTCGCCTACCGCGGAGCCGGACGGCCGGAGGCGACGGCCGCGATCGAGCGGATGGTCGACATGTTCGCGGCGGAGATCGGTATGGACCCGGCAGAGGTCCGGCGCAAGAACCTGCTGCCACCGGACGCCTTCCCCGTCACGACACCCGCGGGCGCGGTCTACGACAGCGGGGAGTACGAGAAGGCGCTGCAGGCCGTGCTCGACGCCGCCGGCTACGACTCGCTACGGGCGGAGCAGCAGCGGCGACGGGACGCCGGCGACCGCACCGCGCTGGGCATCGGGCTGTCGACGTACGTCGAGATCACCGCAGGTCCGGAAGCAGGGCAGGAGTTCGCCCGGATCAACGTCCGTCCGGACGGCTCGGCTGTCGTCTACACCGGTACGTCGCCACACGGTCAAGGTCACGCGACGTCGTTCGCGATGCTGGCGTCGGACGAGCTCGGCATCCCTGTCGAGCGCATCGAGGTCGTGCACGGAGACACCGATCTCGTCGCGCGCGGCGGCGGCACCGGAGGATCGCGATCGCTGCAGCTCGGCGGAGCCGCCGTGCACCAGGGCGCGATCGAGGCGGTCGACAAGGCCCGCGAGCTGGCCGCCGACTTGTTCGAGGCGTCGGCCGCCGACATCACGCTCGACAAGACGCGCGGCGGTTTCCACGTGGCGGGCTCGCCCGACGAGGTGCGTTCCTGGGCCGAGGTGGCGACCAGCGCTGATGCAGAGCACGGGTTGATCGTGGACACCGACTTCAAGGCGAAGGGGGCGACGTTCCCCTTCGGCGCGCATCTCGCCGTCGTCGAGGTCGACGTCGATACCGGCAAGGCCACGCTGGTGCGGATGGTCACGGTCGACGACGCCGGACCCGTCATCAACCCTGTCATCGTCGAGGGGCAGCGGCACGGCGGCATCGCGCAGGGTGCGTCACAGGCGCTGTTCGAGGAGGTCCGTTACGACGAGGACGGCAACCCGCAGACCACCAACCTGGCCGACTACGCCTTCCCGTCGGCCGCGGAGCTGCCCGACTTCGAGCTCGTCGAGATGGCGACACCGTCACCCCTGAACCCGCTCGGGGTGAAGGGCATCGGTGAAGCCGGCACCATCGGCGCGACACCGGCGGTGCAGAACGCCGTGGTCGACGCCCTCGCGCATCTCGGCGTCCGGCACGTCGACATGCCGACGACGTCGGAACGCATCTGGCGAGCCATCAACGACGCAAAGAAGGGCAGCGACCGGTGAAGGTCTCGGTCAAGGTCAACGGAGAGCAGCGCGAGGTCGACGTCGAACCTCGACGACTACTTGTCCACCTGTTGCGCGACGACCTCGGTCTCACCGCGACGAACATCGGGTGCGACACGACGTCGTGCGGCGCGTGCACCGTCCTGGTGAACGGCGAGTCGGTGAAGTCGTGCACGATGCTCGCGGCGTCGGCCGAGGGACTCGACGTGACGACGCTCGAGGGGCTTGCCGCGAGCGGCGAGTGGCACCCGGTGCAGGAGGCGTTCCGCGACAAGCACGGTCTGCAATGCGGCTTCTGCACGCCGGGGATGGTGATGGCCGCGGTCTCGCTTCTTCGCGAGAACCCGAAGCCGTCCGCCGACGACGTGCGCAGTGGGCTGGAAGGCAACCTCTGCCGCTGCACCGGCTACCACAACATCGTGGCGGCAGTGCTGCAGGCGAGTGCCGCTCCCGGGCAGGCGACATGATCCCGGCCGCGTTCGACTACGTCCGGGCCTCGTCCGCCGAGGAAGCTCTCGCTGCGCTCACCGAGCACGGTGACGAGGCGAAGCTGCTCGCGGGTGGCCAGTCTTTGCTTCCGCTGATGAAGCTGCGCCTGGCGGTGCCCTCGGTCGTCGTCGACCTGACCGGTGTCAGCGATCTGTCCTACGTGCGCGATGACGGAGACGACCTCGCTGTCGGAGCACTGACGCGCCATCACGACGTCGCGACCAGTGACGTCGTGCGCCGCGAGGCACCGATGCTCGCGCACGCCGCCGGGCTCGTCGGCGACCCCCAGGTACGTCACCGCGGCACGATCGGTGGTTCGGTCGCGCATGCGGACCCGTCGGCGGACCTCCCCACGGCGCTGCTCGGGCTCGGGGCGTCGTACGTCATCCGCGGAAGCGGGGGCGAACGCTCAGTGAGCGCCGACGAGTTCTCTACCGGGTTCCTCGAGACGGTGCTGGAGCCGGACGAGATGCTGGTCGAGGTGCGCGTGCCGAAAGCCTCCGCCTGGGGCTACGAGAAGTTCACCCGCCGCGCCATCGACTGGGCGACGGTCGCGGTGGCGGCTGCGCGTCGCGCGGATGGCAGCGTCGCGGTCGCCCTGGCGAACATGGGGCCGACCGTTCTGCGCGCCACCTCGGTGGAGCAGGCGCTGGCATCCGGAACCGGGGCGACCGAGGCTGCCGCGGTGGCCGACGAAGGCACCGAGCCGGGCAGCGACGTCACCGCGAGTGCGGAGTATCGGCGACATCTCGCTCGGGTCCTCACCGCCCGCGCACTCGAGCAGCTCGGCAGCTGACCGCACGAACCCAGGACCTAAATGTCGCATTGTTGACTCGAGGGGCATCGCGGGCGTCCAATCCTCGTACTGCGAGATGTACGAGGAGGTACATCAATGTCCGAAACGACGTACGCACCAGAGACCGCGGTTGCGCGCCCCGTCCTCCCGGTCGCCGATCCGGCTCCCCTCGGTCTGGCAGCGTTCGCACTGACAACGTTCCTGCTGTCGGTGAAGAACGCGCACTGGACCGACGGCACCGATGCGTGGCTCGGCTACGCGCTCGCCTACGGTGGCTTCGTGCAGCTGCTTGCGGGCATGTGGGAGTTCCGCAACCGCAACGTGTTCGGCTCCACCGCCTTCTCGACGTACGGCGGCTTCTGGATCGGACTCGGTCTCTACGTCCTGCTCGTGGCGCCCTCGGCGAAACAGGTGTCGCAGGTCGACAACGACCTGGGCTGGATCCTCCTGGCCTTCGCCATCTTCAACACCTACATGCTGCTGTGGAGCACCCAGGTCAACGTCGCGGTCTTCCTCGTCTTCCTCACCCTCGAGGCGACCGAGATCGTCCTGTTCATCGGCAACTTCGCCTCGAGCGAGAACATCGTCAAGTTCGGCGGTTGGCTGGGCGTCCTCACCGCGATCGTGGCCTGGTACGCATCGGCGGCCGGCGTCATCAACGGCATGCAGGAACGCCCGTGGCTGCCGGTCGGTGCGAAGTTCAACCTTGGTGCCGGACCACGCGCCGGGAGCCCACTGCCGCGGACGAACAGCTGACCTGTCCGGCCGGCCCGACAACGAAGGAGTGACCCGGTGACCGACGAAGCCGCCCTCGACGCCCCGCTGCACGAGAACCGCCGGTTCGAGCCGCCGGCGGAGCTGGCGCGCGATGCGAACGCGCAGCCCGGTCTCTACGACGAGGCGGCCGGCGACCGGGTGGCCTTCTGGGAGAAGCAGGCCGAGTGGCTCCGATGGGACGAGAAGTGGCATAACGCGCTCGAG
>DASSKP010000050.1:0-37844 GCA_035690365.1 Mycobacteriales bacterium | reverse complement strand
CGCAAGCTTGCCGATCTCGGGACTGACCGCGTGGCAGGGATTGTTCGATCACGGCCGCCTGCAGGCGGGTCAGAGCGTTCTCGCCCACGGCGCGGCCGGCGCGGTCGGAACGATGGTGACGCAGCTCGCGCGTGCAGCTGGTGCGTATGTCATCGGAACGGGCCGCGCCGCCGACCGGGAGAAGGCGCTCGACTACGGCGCGCAGGAGTTCGTCGACCTCGAAAGTGACCGCCTGGAGGAGGTCGGCGACGTCGACCTGGTGTTCGACGTGCTCGGCGGCGAGGTCCAGAAGCGGTCGGCCGGGCTGATTCGCGCGGGTGGCACCTTGGTGACGGTCGTCGGGCCGCCCGAAGCGCGCCCCGCTGACGGCGTCGCGGTCGACTTCGTCGTCGAGCCCAGCCGGAGTCAACTGACGGAGATCGTCCAGCGGGTGCGGGACGGACGGCTGCGGACGAACATCGGCGACGTCGCAGACCTCGACGACGCCGTCGCCGCCCTCAACCCGACCGGGCGTCGGAACGGGAAGACGGTCATCCGCGTCCGCGCATGAGTTTCGGAGGGGATTCCCCGCCGGCATGGTTATGCCGCTGGGGAATCCCTGCCGAGAGCCTCAGGGAAGCGTCACACCGCCGACGGGCACGCCGTCGGCCGCTGGGGTGGCTGCGTCCTGGACGTCGTACGGCCCACACGTCGGTGGCTCGTTGACGGTCCAGTCGGCGCCGAGGTCCTTGGCCAGTGAGATGTCGCTGCACATCACGTGGTCGCCGATCGTCGGCGAGACGTTGAAGATGATGTTGTCGTTGACCGCGGCCTCGGCGGCGATGACGGGGACGTAGGTCGCGGGGGCGATGAGGTAGCCGAGCTGGTCGTTGGCCAGGCCGAGCTGGATGACCATCGCCGGACCGGTGACCGCGTCCTGGACACCCTGGCGGATCGACGGGAAGCCCTCGCCGGGCGTGGCGTTGAACAGCAGCGATCCGACACGAACGTCGGCGGCGACGGTCTCGACGGTCTGGCCGACCATCCACGGGCTCTCGTGCGAGCGCATCAGTTTGGCGCCGACGTGGCTGCCGCCTAGGAACAGCGCGTTGACGAACGGGCCGGTGATGGCTTCACGGATGCGGCGCTGCGACGCGGCGACGGGGCCGGTGACGAGCTGCGCGTGCGCGAGTGCGTCGGCGACGTGGCCCGAGTAGTTGGCGATGATCGCGTCGAACCGGTTGGTCATGTTGTAGCCGGGCTCGTTCGGGTCGGTGAACGAGCAGGTCGGCCGGCACGGCTGGGTGCCGCCGTTGGCCCCTTCCATGCCGATGCCGACGCCGCCGTAGTTCGTGGCCATCCAGTCGCCGAGGAACTGCGGCCAGTCGCCGTCCAGCGGCGAGCCCATGTTGGTGGTGGAGTGCGCGGCGTAGACGACGAGCGTGACGACGTTCGCGCCGGCCGGGGTGCGGGCCTGGACGACGCGCATCATGCCGTCCTTGCCGGGAGTGGCGCAGACGTCCGGGCCGGTGTAGGCCGGTTGCTTGTCCTGGTTGAGCGCCTCGGTGCAGGACTGGTTGTAGATGAGGCTGCTCGCGTCTGACTGGCCGGCGTAGACGTCGGCGGGGACGCGGTTGTTGTACGCGGCTTCGATCGCGGCGACGGTCTGGTTGAAGACGTACTTCAGGTAGTCGTCGGGTACGCCGCCCCACGCGCCGATCGTGTCCGGGCCGTGGTGGGTGTGGTCGCTGGCGATGACGATGTGGTCGGCGGGCAGGCCAGGGATGTCCTTGGCGACCTGCTCGGCCATGTCGTGCAGGCCGTAGGGGCCGTCCTCGTACGCGGCAAACATGCCCTGCGTCTCGATGTCGGCGATGGCGACGGCTGTCTTGCCGTCGTCGAAGACGACCGCTCGGGACCGGATGCGCGGCTGCCCGCCGGGGTTGCTGCCGTCCCACGTGCCACCGCGCCCGACGAGCGCTTCAGGGAAGAAGGAGCCGTCGCCGAGACCGAAGCCGCCGAGGTTGACGCCGTACGCCGGCGTGATGTCCTCGGTGGCGGCGCCGACGAGGTAGGCCGCGCCGGAGGTGGCGGCGACCGCGGCTGCGGCTGCTTGCGAAGGCAGCGGAGGGCTCGGGTGGGTGACCGGACCCGCGACGGCGACACCGGCTGCGGCGGTGACCGCGACGGCGGAGAGGAGCAGGACGGCTGGGCGACGCATCACGCCCGGTCACTTCGCCGCAATGGGCCGCCGGTCCTGCCTCGCAGTTTGTTGGCGCGGCTTCCTGAGCTGCAAGACATGCACAGCCAGGAAACCCAGACATCAGGTCACCAACGGGGAGCTGGGCTCTTCCGGAGGCCCGCGCCTGCAGGACGTTCTGCGGGCAGTGCTTGGCTGCCGCGACGCGTGTCAGCGAACTGAGTCAACCGCTGCAGAACGTCAGCGGCGTAGTCCTGAGGAAGCTTGCCCGTCCGCCAGCCCCCGAGCCAACGCAGCAGGTCGGCGCCGGCCACGACATGCACGCCCTCGCGCTCAAGACCCTCATCAGGAAGGTCGCGTTGTGCGCGTCCCCAGATGACGACGACGGGTACGACGTCCATGGGTCGATCCACGTGCACGCTTCTAAGCACACTGCGGGCTGTGCCCGCGCGACCGCGTGCCGCATCTACATCCCGCCGCAGGGCTTCCCACTGAAGTTCTCCGAAATGCCACTTGCTGTCGAGCGCTAGCGCTCCGCCTGGCGCGAGGACGAGATGGTCTACGTCAACTCCACTCGCCTCAATGCCGTCGACGAAGCCCCAGATAAGCCCGCGACGACGGGCCCTTCGTAGCTCTTCCCTCGTGTTGTCCTCGCCCCAAGCTCCGGCCAGCTGATAGACGGCGCCCGAGGTGAGCAAGAAGGAAAGGGTGACGGTCCAGAGCCAGCCGACGATTCCAGCTGCGTCGAAAGCGCCTCGAACGTAAGCCGACCGGGCGACGAAGACGTGCACAACGATCAGAGACCCGAGAATCAAAGTCGTTGCAGCAGCGATGCGCCGCCAGTTCGCGCCCAACCACATCCAGAACGCCCGACGGAGCATCCTCCGAGAGAAGGCGTGCCAATGCCTGAACATCTCACCCCCGTGTCTGGTGATTCCTCGACACGTCGTACACCACAACTTGAGCAGCTCGAGAAGATCGACGAGCTGAACGCCGTGCTACCTCTGTGCGGTCGACGATGGGTAAAGTCGAACTATCGGCGAGCGTCAGTCCTGCATGCGCTTCCCTGACCACTTGTCTGAGCGACAAGCAACGAAGCCAGGAACTTCTGCGTTTCCGGATCTACGGAGTGAATTACGGTTCCGACCATGCCACGGGTCAGGAGCACCTTGTAGACGTTCCGCAGCAGGCGATCCGCGTCCTCGTCAGCCACTCCTCGCAGGCCAGGATCCTTGGACGCTGACCGCTGAACCACCCAGCGATCGTCCCGCCACACGAGGTCCGCGCCCATGATGACGCCGTTCCAGTCGTACTCGAATCCCTGTGCGGTATAGATACAGCCGACCTGCCCAAAGCCGGCAGGATCCGTCGCCCAAAGACTCGCGGGCGGTGCGCCGCCAACGGCGCGGTCACCCTTGACGTTCCACGGTCGGCTCCAGGAGCCGATGACCACGTCGTCGACAAGGCTCCCGTCCGAGCGCGGATCACTCCACGGCCAGCAGAACCCTGCGGTTATGCGCGCTCCGTACTCCTCCGATGCCTTCAGGCGAAGTAACCCCTCGAGCTCTTGCGGCGAGTCCGCAACACGAACCTCGAAGTACGTATCGCCCTCCCATGCGATCGGTCCACCTTCGTCGAGTCCAAGCAGCCGCAGAACCCACTCCTCGTACGTGCGGCTCCCACCGCAACGGAACTGTGCGTCCAGAGACACCTCGACCACCTGGATGCCGAGTCCCCCCGCGACTGAGCGGATCAACTCCGGTGTGCCCGTCTCCCCCGGCCGCACGACTTGGTGCTCGTCGAGGAGAAACACCGGGACGCGCGCGGCATCGATGAGTTCGGCTACCTGCGGCCGGCCGGTCCGCAGTTCCGCACGGGTGTATCTATTCGCTGATGTTTCTCGGACACGATGCGCCTCGTCGCAGATCAGCAGATCCAGTCCGTTGGGGTCCGCGGTCATGAAGCTGTTGAAGTACTTGAACAGGGCCTTCACCCTCGTACTACGCGCACCCGCGACTTTGCGCAACGTCTCCGTAAACGACTTCGATCCTGTGGCGTGCAAGGCGGACCAGCCGCGACGCCAAGCCTCTCCGAGCACCGACAACGCGATGACGCTCTTACCCGAGCCAGGGCCTCCTGTGACGAGGATCACCTGCTTCGCATTGGCTGCGCGGGCGCGCTCAACCGCCGTGAGCACCAACCGGTAGGCGACCTGCTGCTGGTCCAGCAGCGTGAACTGCTCACGAGTCTGCACCTCGGTGGCTGCGACCTTCAGTAGTTGACGACTCGGGGCGACCGCGCTCGAGAGCAAGATGTCAGCCATCCCGGCGCCGGAGGACGGAGCGAGACGGGCACGCAGAAACTCGTGGAACTCACCCCGTCGTTCGCGTGTAAACAAGCGCCCGAATGCGTCCTCCGGCAACGAGCGGAGACCGCTGACGCCGAACTCCGTGGCGTTGTGCAGGTAGGCCGCTCCGGCTATCGCGTCCGATTCGTCCTCGAGGGCACGTGAGAAGTCGGCGAGAAACGCGCAATATCGGCGTACCTGTTCACCTGGGTGAAGGACGGGATGCCGCCCGTAAGCGTCGACGTAGCAGAGGTCGTCGGCGTCTTCGACGGGCTCCGCATTGCTCCACTGCTTCAGCTCGACGAGGACGTACGACGGCCGACCCGTGTGTGGGTGTGTACCGGCGAGTAAGACGTCGACGCGCTTACTTGACAACGGGAGCTGGTACTCGACGAGCACTTCGACATCAGCCAATCCGGCATCGCGAAGATCGTCTGCGAGGACCGGGAGGCTCCGATCCCACGCTCGGACCTCGCCGTCTGCGGGTCGCCGGCCGAGGGCATACGCGTACTGCTCTGCCAGATGCCGCGTCAATCGCCCCGCCTGCAACTCCGAACGCAGTGACTCTGCCGACGCGCGGAAGAGAAGCACCGGACTCCCCAGGCAGCACGAACTGGTCGTGCGGGTGGGGGCATGTCCGGTTGGGAAGCCCGTCGGGCCGCAGCGGCGACCTTATCGACAGGGTGCTTTCTGTCCACAAGACGCGCGGTTTCGGCTCCGACAGGTCCGGGTGCCGGCGACGCTGGCGGACCCCAACCGCACCGGAGGATCTGTGAACGCTTGGCTTGTCGAGCGCGTCGAGGAGATTCGGGCGCGCATCACCGCTGCGGACGAAGCGTCCCTCTGGACCCTCTTCTTCTCCGAACTGACTGGCGAGCCCGCCGTCGCAAGCGCGATCGACGGGGCCATGAACGAGATGGATCTGGAACTCCTGCGAAGGCTGGTGGAGATCGCCGATGGGGTGGGCGCTGAGGGATGCCTGTTCGCGGTAATACGGCACGAGGGCCGGCCGCAGCCAGTGGACCTACAGGCCTGGCGCGACCTACGGGTGCTTCTACGTGGCGCCACAACCAGAGTGCTGGGGTTTGTCGTCGTCGGTGCAACTCTGGCGTGGTCTCCGGGTGAAGGCGATGACGATCTTGGAAACGTTGCGTGAGGCGACCCTCGACGGCCCGATTAAGTGACCGCCAGGAAGTCGCTGGTCTTAGGCCGACCGCGGCGAGAGGAACACCTCTTCGACGTGCCACTCGAGGAACTCAGCGCTGGGGCGGTCGGCACGGCGGTCGGGCAATTGGATCGGTTCGCCGGCACGAGCGTAGAACTCCTCACCGTTCTGAAACTCTTCGCGCAGACGCGGGCTGACCATCAGCCGGTGCTTTGGGTCCACGGCGAGATAGCCCCGGTCGAAGAGGGTGTGAACGTCAGACCGGAGCAGCAGGCCGTTGTCGAGACGATGCTCGCCGCCCCGCGGCAACGGCTTGATGTGCGCCGCCTGAAGCACTGGTCGTATGCGCTCGCCGGTCACTGCACAGCGACGGTGGTAGGCATCGAGTACCACCGCCTGGAAGGCGTGCTGGCCCAAGCGTCGCGGTGCCAGACGAGGATCGCCATACACCGGTCCGCTAAGCGACCAGGTCTGGTCCGCCAACGTCGCCATCGGGGTCGCGAGCAGCCTGGCGAGTGCTTCTTCGAAGTATGAGGCGGCTGGCTCTTGCCGCAAGTCGTAGCTCTTGCCCTGAACGATGTTGGGTGCGAATGCGGGCGGAGGCTCGAGCTCGTCACCCCCGGCAAAGAAGACGACGTCCCGCACAAAGATGGAGCCGATCACGGGATCTTCTCCAGGTGCGATTGGTGCCCGCCGATACCGCCCGACGCGGCGCCGCATCTCGCCAAGATCAGCAACTCCATTGCCTGGCCCGAAGAACTCCCACGCTTCTGACAGAGGGAGTGCCACATGGCCGCTAAAGAAGCCGCCGCCGACAACGCGATTGTGCGGATAGTGCGTCTTGAACAGAAACGGCTCGCCAGGCTCGAGAGCCGCGAAGCGTCGCCCCCCGCTCGGTTGCCAAAAGTTGACCTCGGTCAGGTCCGGACGTGCGGCGAGAAAGCGATACCAGTCACCGTCCGTAACGCCGACGTACCCCCGCATGGCGACGATCATGAGCCAATGGCGTCGGTAGCTCAAGCACTCGTGGGAAGCTGCGGCGGTGAGCGGGGGTCTGCCGGCCGGCGTCTACGAATCACTGAGGACCGCGGGCCTCGATCGCGCGCTGTCAGTGCTCATCGACCTCGAGCCGGCGTTCGCCAGCGTGGAGCCCGCAGAAGCGCCTGAGGTCCTTGCGCGTCACGTTTCCGATGTCGTGCGTCGCGCTCTCTCGTCAGGCGTCGACGAGGCAGACCGCATCGCGATCATCAACAGGCTGATGGCCGTTCTGAACGCTCCCGACGACCGACTCGCGGACGAGATCGTCCAACTTGTCGAACTCGCACCGACAGGCAGACCCAGCATTCGCCGTCTCGAGCACCCTGTCACGCCCCTCTCGGTTGCCGCCCTTCTGACGAACGCACCAGACGAGCCGACGCTGGGCGCCGAGCTTCGTGCGGAGCTGACGAGCGCCGACCGAGTCGACCTACTGTGCGCGTTCATCAAATGGCATGGCCTCCGGGTGCTCGAAGCGCCGCTGATGGAGCTGCGTGACCGCGGCGTGCCCTTCCGCGTCATCACAACGACCTACGTCGGAGCGACGGAAAGACGCGCCATCGACGAACTCGTTCGTCGCTTTGGCGCCGACGTGAAGATCACCTACGAGACGCAATCGACGAGACTGCACGCCAAGGCGTGGTTGCTGCGGCGCGAATCCGGGTTCGACACCGCATTCGTCGGCAGCTCGAACCTGTCTCGTTCAGCGCTCGTCGACGGGTTGGAATGGAACGTTCGGTTGTCCGGCGTCGCGACACCCGAGTTGATTCGCAAGTTCGCCGCAACGTTCGACAGTTATTGGGCGGATGCGGGCTTCATGCTCTACAATCCGGACACCGACGCAGATCGGCTCGACGACGCGCTGGCAGGGTCCGGATCGCGGCGGACGGATACCACCGTCACGATCTCGGGCTTAGAAGTGCGGCCGCTTCCGCACCAGGTCGAGATTCTCGAGGCCCTAGAGGCTGAACGCTCAGTTCATGGGCGGCATCGCAATCTCGTAGTCGCGGCCACAGGGACCGGCAAGACGGTGGTTGCGGCACTCGACTATCAGCGATTCGCTAGGGAAGGCCGTCGACGTCCCTCACTGCTCTTCGTGGCGCACCGTCAAGAGATCCTCCAACAGTCGTTGCGGATGTACCGAGAAGTTCTGATGGACGCAAACTTCGGTGAGCTCTACGTCGGCGGGTCGCGCCCGGAGCGCTGGGACCACGTCTTCGCCAGCGTGCAGTCGCTCACCTCATATGGCGTTGATCGGATTCCGCCCGACCACTTCGACATCGTCGTAATCGACGAGTTCCATCATGCCGAAGCATCCACCTACCGCCGAATCATCGACCGCCTGCATCCACGTGAGCTGCTCGGCATGACCGCTACGCCGGAGCGGTCGGACGGCGTCGACGTCCGCACCTTCTTCGAAGGCCGTACGGCCTATGAACTGCGCCTCTGGGACGCGCTCTCGGCGGACCTGCTGGTCCCGTTTCACTACTTTGGGATTGCCGACGACGTCGATCTGACCGACGTTGCATGGAAGCGCGGGCAGTATGACGTCGAGATCTTGGACCGCGTCTACACCGGAAACGACGCGCGGGCCGCGAAAGTCCTGGCTGCACTGCGGGACAAGGTGACGGATGTTCACGCGATGCGTGCGCTGGGCTTCTGCGCCTCTGTGGCGCACGCGCATTACATGGCTTCCGTCTTTCAGAAGGCTGGAATCAGTGCGGCAGCGGTCTCAGGCAGTACGTCGCCATCCGATCGCGCCTCGGCGATTCAGAAACTTCGAGCAGGTGAAGTCAAGTGCCTGTTCGCCGCCGACCTGTTCAACGAGGGCCTAGACATCCCCGAGGTCGACACTGTCCTGTTTCTCCGTCCAACGCAGAGCGCGACGCTATTCCTGCAGCAGCTCGGGCGTGGGTTGCGACGGTCGCCTGGGAAGGCTGTCCTCACCGCTCTCGACTTCATCGGCCACCACCGGCGGGAATTCCGGTTCGACACGCGGTACCGGCCGCTCACCGGCGCCACCCGCCGCGGGCTAGAGCGGCAGATCGAACTCGGTTTTCCCTTCCTGCCGTCAGGCTCGCAGTTGGTTCTTGATCGCGTGTCGCAGGCCATTGTCCTCGAGAACGTGCGCGCACAGCTGCGCCTTTCGCGGAATCAACTTGCTGTCGACCTGCGTAGCTACGGAGACCCCAGCCTCGCCGGCTATCTAGCGGATTCAGGGCAGGACGTTGCGGATGTCTACCGCGGACGGCAATCCTGGACCGATCTGCGCCGACGGGCCGGACTACCGACAGCGCGACGAGGGCCGGATGAAGAGGCGTTACTTCGACGCGTCGTCGTCGCGTCCCATGTTGACGACCCCGAACGCGCGAGGGTCTACACAGCGATGGCCGATCCGGATGGCCCGCTCTACGGCGACCTCGACAGTCGACAGCAGCGCCTGGCGCGGATGCTCTTCTTCGCGCTGTGGCCTAACCGAGGTGGCTTCGACGATTACGCAGTTGGTTTCCTTCACCTCCGGAAGCATCCCGCCGTGTGCGCGGAGTTGGTTGAGCTCGTCGCCCTATCTCTGGACCGCGGCCGCTTGGTCCCACAGTCGCTCGGCGAGGGCCTGGACCACATCCCGATGTTCAGCCATGCGCGCTACCGACGCGAGGAGATCCTGGCGGGACTTGGGTGGGCGAGCCTTGCCCGGTCTGCTCGCGGCAATATCACTGGTGTCGCCTGGTGCGAGGAGACACAGACGGACGCGCTCTTGATCAACTTGCGCAAGACAGAGCGCGAGTTCTCGCCAACGACCATGTACAGGGACTTCGCAATCAGCCCAGCTCTCTTCCACTGGGAATCGCAGAACGCCACTTCAGCCGCTTCTGAGGCTGGCCGGCGCTACGTGACGACCGCGGGCCGGGAAACACGTGTCGTGCTCTTCGTACGCGAGGCTCCATCTGATGAGCTCGGGGCAGCCACGTTCCTCTGTCTCGGCCAAGCTCGCTACGCGGAGCATCGGGGCGATCGGCCGATGGAGATTACGTGGCGGCTCGATCGCGAGATGCCAGGTGAGCTCTTCCGGCTTGCCAGCGTCGTCGCGTCGTAGCTTGCGATCGCAGTAGCACGCCAAGACTTAGGGTCACTGACGAGCCAGCTGCGCCTTCAGAAGGTACTTCTGGATCTTGCCGCTGGGCGTCAGCGGGAATGCGTCCACGAACTCCCAGCGCGCCGGCGTCTTGTACGCCGCCAACCGGTCCCGGCACCACGACCGCAGTTCCGACTCCGACACCGGTTCAGCCCCTGGCGCCGTACGAATGAACGCCGCGACGACCTCGCCCCACGTCTCGTCCGGCACACCCACGACCGCGACCTCGGCAACCGACGGGTGCGAGAACACGCAGTCCTCGATCTCCTTCGGATAGATGTTCTCGCCGCCGCGGATGATCATGTCCTTGAGCCGGCCCTCGATCCGCAGGTAGCCACGCCCATCCATCGAGGCAAGGTCGCCGGTGTGGTACCAGCCGTCGTCATCGACCGCCGCCGCCGTCCCGTCCGCATCGCGGTGGTAGCCGCGCATCACCAGGTAGCCGCGCGCGCACAGCTCGCCAAGCGAGCCCAACGCCACCGGCTCCCCCGACACCGGGTCGGCGATCTTCACCTCCGTCTGCGGCATCGGCAGCCCGAGAGTCAAAGCCCGATCCTCCGGCGCGTCCGACGGCGACACCATTGACACCAGCGGCGAGCACTCCGTTGTCCCGAACACGGTCGTCACCGGGAAGCCAAGCCCGGACTCGATCCGTCGTACCAGCTCCGCCGGCACCGGCGACCCACCCGACACCCCGAGCTGCAACGTCGACAGGTCGCGCGACCCGAACGATGGATGCTCGAGCATCGTGATCCACATCGTCGGCACTGCACCGAGATGCGTGGCCGCACACGTCTCCACCAGCTCCAACACCAGCGCCGGGTCGAACGCAACTACCGGCACGTGCGTCGCCCGCGCCTGCACCGCGCCGAGCACGCCCATCCCGCACCCCGCGGTGTGGAACATCGGCATCGGGTTGACCAGCACCGACTCCTGCCGCAGCCCGATCCGCGCGCCGTAGAACCGCGCGTTGTTCGTCAGCCCGCGGTGATGCAGCTCCGCGCCCTTCGGGAACCCGGTCGTCCCGCTCGTGTATTGCACCTGAGCCACGTCGTCCGGCCCGACCTCCGGCAGCGTCGCATCAGGATCGGCCGAGTCGAGGAACTCCTGCCAGTCCGTGAAGAACACGACCTCACGCAGGTCCGGCAGGTCGGCGCGCACCTCCTCGAGGTACGTCGCCATCGGCGAACGGAACTCAGGCACCAGGAAGAGCCCTGCCGCGCCCGACTGCGACAGCACGTACTGCAGCTCGCTCGGCCGGTACGCCGGGTTCACCGTGACGAGCGTCAGCCCCGCCAGCCCGAGCGCGAACTCGAGCACGACCCACTCCGGGATGTTCGGCGCCCAGACCGCGACCTTCTCCCCCGGCTCGAATCGCGCCGTCAGCGCCCGCGCCGCCTGCTCCGCGTCGCGCAGCAGCTCGGCGTAGGTCCACGTGCGCCGCTTCGACGGATCCGGCCCGCCCTCCACCAACGCAAGCGCGTCCGGCGCCACACGCGCCGCCTCGCGCAACACGCCGCCGACGGTCGTCTCCAACACCGGCTCGGACGTGTCCGCCGGCCAGTACGACGTCGTCAGCGGCTCCATCACGCCCTCCCGGTCAGGCCATGTCGTCCACAGGAGCCGTTCCAGCTCTCCGCTGCCCACATCTTCGCCCTTTGAAGAACTCGTGGCGAGACCACCAGCAGGCTTGACGGCTTCGTCGAGGAGGTCGCAAGGTGACGGTGAGCGAGACGCGCCGACGCGCGCTGCACGACCGGCTGGTCAACACGCTGGGAGCCGAAGTGGCCGAAACGCTGATGGACTACCTGCCGCCGGCGGGATGGCCGGAGCTCGCCCGGCGTTCGGACCTCGACGCGATGGAGCTGCGGCTCAAGGCAGAGCTGTCAGAGAAGATCGCCAGCCAGACCCGTTGGTTCATGGCGAGCCAACTGGTCTTGGTTGCTGCAACCATCGGCGGCATCACCGCAATCGCTCACTAGCCAGCACCAGGCGGCCACAGCAGGGGGAGACGTCTCCGCGGAAACGTCTGTGGACAGCCGGAGGGCACGCTCCGGAGGGTCGGGACAGCTCGGTCACGACGCGGTGGTGAACGTCCGGTCGACGCCGTACTTCGTGCCCGAGGCGTTGGTCGCGACGATGCGGTAGTGGTAGCGGGTGTGTCGGGTCAGCCCCGACAGCGCCGACGACACCGACAGCGCGCGGTTGTCGCCGGGGAGCCCGAGCTTCTTGGTGACATGGCCGTACTTCGTCGATGTGCCCCACTGCAGGTACCAGGTCGTCGCCTGCGCGGACGGGTTCACGCGGCCGGCCAGCTTCGCTGACGTCCGGGTGATCGACGACGCCGCACCCGTGGTCGCAGTCGGCAGCCAGCGACACGAGGCCCGCTTGTCGCCGAACCACTGGACCCGCGCACCGTCCACCGCGGCAACGTCACCTGCGCAGTCCAGGGCCAGCTGGCCGATGCCCTGCTTGTCGAACTCGCCCGGAGCCGACCCGTCGGACCCGGTGCGCGACAGGAAGTGGCCGTCGGCGGCGAGGTAGATCAAGCCGGTGGTCGGCAGGTAGTTGTCGTAGTTCGCTGAACCCGGCTCCGGCTCCATCGCCACCGACGTGAGCAGCCGGCCGTCCCCGAGCAGGACGGTGTCGATGCCAACCGTGTCGGACACCACGCTGTTGGGCAGCGTGAGCGCCGACCCCACCGCGCCGGTGGCGGCGTCGATGGGCACCACGGCGCTGGGCACGTGCAGGAAGTCGAAGTCGGCGATCGTGGCGAGGAAGTGCCCGGCGCTGTCGACGCTGAGGCCCAGCGGCAGCTTGACCGCGTTGCCCGTCGGGAACACCTCGTGAAGCAGCGTTCCCGCAGGGCTGACGATGAGCACGCGGGCACCACTGCCCGGCACGTAGTCGCCCAGAGCGATCCGCCCACTGGCGTCCACGGCGATCGAGTTCGCGTTGGTCCCGATGGTGCTGCTGAGCTGCTTGAAGCCGATCGCCCTGATGAACCGCCCGGTCGCGCCGTACTCGACCACCCGGCTGTTGCCGCTGTCGACGACGTAGACGTTTCCGGACGGGTCGACGGCCACCTGCTTGGGGGCGTTCAGGTCGGCCGGCGCAGTGCCGCTGCCTGCCCAAGTGGCGCGCAGCACTCCTGACCTGTCGAACTTCATCATGTGGTTCGTGACGTTGTCCGACACGTAGGAGTTGCCGGCCCGGTCGATGGCGACACCGCCCACACCGCCGAACCCGGCAGTGAAGGAGACATGCGGCAACGGGCAGGTGCCGAGCCGAGCAGATGGGTCGCCCAGGACGCCGATCGCCGGATAGCGCGAGTCGGTCGGGCTAGGGATCGTGATGGTGGCGAACAGGTTGCCCGAGCAGTCTGTGGCGAGCCCCAGCTCACCGACGGAGTGGTTGTTGTCGAACGGGCCGAAGCTGCGCACGAAGGTGCCGTCCGACAGGAACTGGTCTGCGCGGTCCGCACCCGCGTCATAGACCGTCACGACGCCGCCGAACGCGGTGACGGAGGTCGGATCGGTCAGCCGCCCGACACCTACAGGCGTGAGCTCGAGCCCGCCGGGACTGAACTCGACGACACTGTCCGCGTCGCGACCCGTGCCCGCGTTGCTGACATAGACCGTCCCGTCAACGGGATCGACTGCGACACCCTGCGGCTGCGCCACTGCGAAGAAGTCCTGCGCCACGCCCGACAGGTTGTAGACGGTGACTGCTGTTGTCGACGACACATAGACGCGGTCGTTGCCGACCGCGACGCCGTTCAACGTTCCGCTCGTCGCCCACGACCGGACGAACTTGCCGTCGATGTCGAACTCGACGACGCGCGAGTTGCCCGTGTCGGCGACGAAGCTGCTGCCGTCAGGCGCAACCGCGATGCCGGACGCGTTGGTGAACTGGCCCTGCCCGCTTCCAGTCCCGGCACCGAAGGTGGTGATCGGCTCGCCGGCGTACGTCAGCCGCGTGACGGTGCCGGAGGCCTTATCCAAGGCGAAGACGTCGCCACTAGGTCCCGTCGCGATGGCGTTGGAGACGACCGGGAAGCTGTAGCGCAGCTCGAAAGGCACGGTGGTCGCGTGCGCCATCGACGTGAGCTGGGTCGCCCCCACTCCGAGCACTCCGAACAGCACGGCAAAACGACGCTTCATCGGTCCCCCCCGGGCCAGCGCTGACGTCAGCAGGTCCTATCACAGATGCGACGACGTCGACGGCATCTCTCAGAGCAACGCAGCGATGAGCTGCTGGGCGAGCCATCGGCCGTGCCGCCGCGCCGACCAGCCGCGTTGCCGGACGAGCAGATCCCACAGCTCGACCGACGTGTGCGCCCAGAGCACGTCGCGAGCTTCGTCGACCGAGACGCCGTCGCGGAGGTGCCCGCCCTCCGCAAGGTGCCGGGCGAAGAACGTCATGCCGGTTAGGCGCTCTGCCTGCAGCTGGTCCCAGACGTCCGCGGCGCCGGGGTCGGTCGACGCAGCGGTCCGCAAGACCAGCAGCAGTGCACCCGTCCGCTCAGCGATGCCCGCGGTGTTGTCGGCGAACGCCGCCAGCTTGGACCGCGGATCCGGGTCGGCCTTGTTCTGCGCGACGAACTCGCGCTCCATCAGGGGCACCGGCTCGTCGTCGCCGACGATCGAGACGTCGAAGACGGCCTTGGCGAGCCCCGGCTTGTTGCCGAACGCCTTGTAGACCGTCTCGACGGAGACGCCAGCCGACTCGGCGACAGCCGCGATCGTCGTCTGCGCGTAGCCCTCTTCGAGGAACGACACGCGGGCCGCGTCGATCACCCGCCGCCGCGTCTCGCGCGCCTGCTCCTGCCGCCGGCTGGAGTCGTAGCTCCGACGAGCTGGCGCAGACCTCTTGACAGTCCGAGCCATTCGGTACATGCTCCTGTATCGGTTACAGACCACTGTATCAGATTAGGGAGGATCACCATGCCGTACGCATTCATCCAGGACATCCCCGCCGACGCCTACACCTACGGTCAGGTCCGGGCGCGGATGGCCGACACGCCACCGGCCGGCCTCCTCTCGCACGTCGTGTACGAGCGCGAAGAGGGCCTGCGCTTCGTCGACGTGTGGGAGTCCGAGGAGGCCTGGCGCGCATTTCACGACAGCACCCTGATGCCGATCCTGTCGTCGGTGCTCTCGGACAACGGCCTCACGCCGGACCCCTCGAAGGTCATCCGCGAGCAGGTCACTGTGGTCGACACGTGGGTGCAAGCGCCCGCGCATCTGCCGGTCGCCTGAAGCCCAACCTCTCCCTTAGCCGGCGCTCGGGCGCTCGACAGCAGCGATCGTGCGCTCGAGCCGCCGGTCGGGGATCAGCCACATCAGCGCGACGATCACGTAGACCGCGATAGCGAGCCAGCGGTTCGCGAACGCCAACGCGATGCCGGTGATGTAGAGGACCGGCGACGCCTTGCCCTTCAGGTCGCGCCCGATCGCCGTCGCCAGTCTCGAGTCCGGGCCTTGCACCCGCACGATCGTCGTCTGCAGTGCGTAGTAGGCGAGGGCCGCACCGAGCAGCACGATTCCGTACGCCGACGCCGGCACCTTCGCGAAGTGGTTCTCGCCCATCCACCCGGTGGCGAACGGCACCAGTGACAGCCAGAAGAGCAGATGGAGATTCGCCCAGAGCACCAGACCGCCGATGCGCTCGGTGAGCATCAGCATGTGGTGGTGGTTGTTCCAGTAGATGCCGAGGTAGACGAAACTCAGCACATAAGTCAGCAGCGTCGGCACCGACTCGTGCAGCGCGCCCCACGTCGTCCCGTGTGGCACGCGCAGCTCCAGCACCATCACCGTGATCAGGATCGCGATCACGCCGTCGCTGAACGCTTCCATCCGACTCGTCGGCATGGCCGCGACCGTATCCCGCGATCAGTGCAGCGTCGGACGATAAACGAGCTCCTGGATGCGGCCGTCGTACGTCCGGCTTCCCAACAGCTCGAGATCGAAGTCGGCGGCACCGGCGAACACCGGCACCGCTCCGGTCTGACCGCTGATCACCGGGAAGATCGTGACCTGCACGCGGTCGACGAGGCCAGCGGCCATGAGCGCGCGATTCAGCGTGATGCTGCCGTGTGACAGCAACGGCACTGACGACTCCTCCTTGAGTCGGGCGACGATCTCGACGGCGTCGCCGCGCTCGACCGTCGCGTCCGGCCAGTCGAGCGGCTCCTCCAAGGTCGACGACACCACCGTGGCCGGCAGTTGCTTGAACCGCCGCGCAAGCGGGTCCAGCTCCGCGTCCGGAACAGACCCGAAGAACCGCTGGAACATCCGGAACGTGTTCGCGCCGAGTACCCACCGCTGCTCCTCGCCGTACTGCGCGAGCCGCCGCTCGAGGAACTCCGGTCCTTCCTTGCCCCAGAAGCCGCCCCAGTCACCGTGTTCGTTGTACGAGCCGAAGCCGTCCACGGTGCTGAAGACGTCAAAGGTGTAGAGCGCGGACATGGGCATCCTTGCGGCTGTCGGGTCGGTTGTAGGACGGTAGACGCCGGCGACCGCGCGTACTCATCGCAGCCGCGAGGCACCCATTCGCCGGAGGGAGAGCGCTGGTGACGATGGCGACACCCGCATGACCAAGCCGCGGATCTTCCTCGGGTCGTCCGGCAAGCAGGCGAAGCTGCTCCAGGCGATCACCCGCGGGCTCGAGGACGTCGCCGATGTCGAGCCCTGGACGACCACGTTCAACCCAGGGCGGTCCACACTCGACCGCCTCGTCGAGCTCTCCCAGGAAGTCGACTTCGCCGCGTTCGTGTTCGCCCAGGACGACTGGACCACGACCGACACCTCCCCGGCCGAGCAGGCGTCACCACGCGACAACGTCGTCTTCGAAGCCGGGCTGTTCGGCGGCGCCCTGGGCATCCGGCGCACCTTCATCCTCCACGCCAACGGTTCGAAGCTGCCGAGCGACCTGCTCGGGCTGACCTCGGTCCGCTACGACTCGACGACCCCGGCGCAGGTCCGCGCGATCAACGAGAAGCTCCGCAAGGCGATCGAGACCGAAGGTCGACGCGGCCCGGTCGAGGGAGCCTGGTGGCAGCTCTCGCTGACCGTGCGCACCGAGGAGGAACCCTCGGCGGTAAGCCTCCTGCGCATCGCGCGCGATCGCGCCGGCGATCTGACGGTGACCGGCCGGGCGTGGCAGGAAGACGGCACCCTGTCGGCCCGCTACTGGAGCGAGGCGGCGAAGGCAACCCGCGAGCCGGCCGGCGTCTTCTACTACTGGAAAGGCGAGCGGCCGCGACACCCGAACGCCCCGCAGCTCGAAGGCACCGGCGAGATCAAGGTGGAGAGCGCCGACCGCGCCACCGGCTACTGGACCACCCGGTCGGATCGCGACCCCGCGCTGAACGCCCGGACCGCCGGCGTCTACCTCCGTGCCGACCCCTCGGACCTGCAGGTGATGGACGGCGGCAGCGAGGACGAGCGCGCCCAGCTCATCGCGCAACGACTCCAGGACTGGAAGTCGGCCGCGAACACCTTCTGACCCTGCCCGAGACCCCCGATGTGGTAGGCACCGAACGATGGCCGAGTCAGCGAGCCCGACGCGGTGGAACCCGCAGACACGCGCCTGGGAGACGACCCTGCGCGGCCGCGGCGTCCTGTCCGACCCGCGGATCAACAAGGGCACCGCGTTCCCGACCAAAGAACGCGAGGCGCTCGGGCTCATAGGGCTGATCCCGCCGCGCGTCCTCACCCTCGACCAGCAGGCCAGCCGCGCCTACCAGCAGTACCAGGAGCAGCCCACCGACCTCTCCCGCAACGTCTTCCTCACCGCGCTGCACGACCGCAACGAGGTGCTGTTCTACCGGCTGCTCGCCGACCACCTCCCCGAGATGCTGCCGATCGTCTACACGCCGACGATCGGTGAGGCGATCCGCCGCTACAGCCACGAGTACCGACGCCCCCGCGGCGTCTACCTCAGCGTCGATGCACCGGCAACTATGCAGACGGCGCTGCGCGCCAGCGGCCGCACCGCCGACGACGTCGACCTGATAGTCGCGACCGACGCCGAAGGCATCCTCGGCATCGGCGACTGGGGCATCGGCGGCATGGACATCGCCGTCGGCAAGCTCGCCGTCTACACGGCAGCGGCCGGCATCAACCCGTCACGCACGCTCGCCGTGATGCTCGACGTCGGCACCAACCGGCAGGAGCTGCTCGACGACCCGCTCTACCTCGGCGTCAACCATCGACGTATCGACCGCGACACCTACGACGCGTTCATCGAACGGTACGTCGACACCGCGACCCGCCTGTTTCCACACGCGCTGCTGCACTGGGAAGACTTCGGCACGAGCAACGCGCGCCGGATTCTCGAGCACTACCGCGACCGCGTGCTGACGTTCAACGACGACATGCAGGGCACCGGCGCCGTCAACCTCGCGGCGGTGCTGTCAGCAGTGCGGGTCAGCGGCATCCCGTTACACGAGCATCCCGTCGTCGTCTTCGGCGCCGGCACCGCCGGCATCGGCATCGCCGACCAGCTGCGCGACGCCATCACCCGCGAGGGGCTCACCCGCGACGAGGCCACCCGCCGGTTCTGGGCCATCGACCGGCACGGCCTCGTCATCGACGGCATGACCGACCTGCACGACTTCCAGCGTCCCTACGCCCGGCCCGCGACAGAGGTCACCGGATGGGACCGCGACCCCGCAACGGGCGACATCCTGTTGCACGAGGTCGTCCGCCGAGTGCACCCGACGATCCTCATCGGCACGTCCGCGCAGGGCGGCGCCTTCACGGAAGACATCGTGCGGGAGATGGCGACGTACGCGAATCGGCCGATCATCCTGCCGATGTCCAACCCGACACCGCTCGCCGAGGCGCGACCGGCGGACCTCCTCACCTGGACCGACGGCCGCGCGCTGGTCGCGGCCGGCAGCCCATTCGGCCCCGTGACGATCAACGGCACGACTTACGACATCGCGCAGGCCAACAACGCGCTCGTCTTCCCCGGACTTGGGCTCGGCGTGATCGTGTCGCGCGCGCAGCGGATCACCGACGGCATGTTCCACGCGGCCGCGGAAGCGGTCGCCGGCAAGGTCGACGCGACCCAAACCGGTGCACCACTGCTGCCGGAGATCGCCAACCTGCGCGCCACCTCAGCGGCGGTCGCGGCCGCTGTCGCCCGCGCAGCCGTCGCCGACGGTGTCGCCGACTGCGACGTCAGCCCAGACCTCGAAGAACGGATCGAGGCGGCAATGTGGCAGCCGACCTACCACCCCGTGCACGCCGTCTGACCGCGCGAAAAGCCCTACGCCGACCAGGCGAACTCAGCCTTCGACAGCCCGGTCTTCCCTTCGTAGCTGATGCCGTAGGCGTTGATGCTGGAGCGCTTCGCCTCCGCCATCGTGAGATCAGAGCCGACCGGGTGGAACATCCCGTTGAACCGCACCGGCTGCCCACTCTCGACACCGAACGGGACCACGTCCTCGATCTCGAAGTCGATCTGGTTGCCGATCCGGACGCTGTGCGTGAGGCCGTTCTCCTTGACGTCGATCGGCGCGCGCTCCGCACCGAGCAGCTCGCCGATCAGTGGTGACAGCGCGGCCATCGGCCCCCCGAGCTGACCGCTGAACACCTTCACCAGCTTGTCGAACTGCTCGTCGCTCGCGGCCTGGTCGACGAAGACGCCGACCTTCCAGTTGCCCTCGGTCATCACCTTCGGCGTGTCCGCGATGATCGCGACGGTCCGGCCGCCGATGTCCGTGCCCTCGACATCTCCTTGCTTGATGTCGAAGACCAGCGTGACGCGGCAGTAGTCATACGTCGCGCCGTGATCGAAGCTGAGGTTGCACGGGCACATGAGCTCACAGGAGCACGTCTCGATGTAGCTGCCGGTCAGGTTCCACGCCATGGCGGCCTCCCCACAGATCCGCGCCATCGTCCGCCGTCGTGGGAGACCCGGTCAACGGCGCGAAATGACTACTTCAGGGGTGGAGAGAAAGCGACCCCTGCTTGGGGGTGACAGCCACCGGACTGCGGGTGTAGGAACCACCTGACACGAGCCTGGGGGGCGCCGTGGCAGCTGAAGCCACCCCTGCGACCTCGCCGCGCAACGGCGGCGCCATCGCTCTGCTCGTCGCGTCCGGCGGACGACCGGCGCTGAAGACCGTCGTGCTGCCGCTGCTCGTTGCCGCAGCGGTCGCGTGGACGTTCACCATGCGCGGCGGCAGCGGCTCGATGGACATGTCCGCCGCCGGTTTCGTCAGCGCGTGGATCGTGATGATGGTCGCGATGATGCTGCCGGCAGTCGCGCCCGTCGTCGGCCTCTACACACTCGCCGCGCGCCGAGGGCTCGTCGCCGCCGTCCCGTTCTTCCTCGGGGGCTACCTGATTGTGTGGGCCGCGTCGGCCATCCCGGCGTACGCCGTCGCTCGCGGCGTCGACAACCCGCTCATGCAAGGCGACATGTGGGCACAACGTCTGGTCGGCGGGACGCTCGTCGCGGCCGCCCTGTTCCAGCTGACTCCGCTGAAGGAGATGTGCCTGCAGCACTGCCGCTCGCCGCTGTCGTTCTTCATGGCGCAGACGTCGAGCATGCGCACCCGGCCGGCCGCCATGCGCGCCGGTGTGGGGCACGGGCTCTACTGCCTGGGGTGCTGCTGGGCGCTCATGGCGATCCTCGTCGTACTCGGCGGGATGCAGCTGGCGTGGGCGCTCGGACTCGCAGCCATCATCACCGTGGAGAAGCTCGCGCCGTGGGGAGCGGCGTTCTCGCGCGTCACGTCGGCGGCCGCCCTCGGCCTCGGTGTCGCCGTACTCATCTCCCCCTCGCTCGTCAGCCATCTGATCGCGATGCCGTCGGCACCGATGTCGATGTAGCTCTGCGGGCTCGTCAGCCGTTCAGGAACTCCACCACCGCGGTTGCGTCCTTCTGCAGGGCTGCTTCGGCCGCCTTCGACAGTGGAGCGAACGGCGAGAGCGTCACGCGACCGCCGGTGAGCTTCCACGTCGCGACGGCGCGTCCGTCGACGAGCGCGAGCGGCCGGAACAGGCCGTTGTTGGTCACCAGCCGCCGCGTCGCGTCCGCGTCGAGCACGTCGTCGCGTGACGTCCAGCCGAGCAGCAACGGCTCGTACTGACCGAGCAGCCGCGGCGGCGGCACATCCGCGGCCCGCACCCGCGGCTTCTTCAACCTGACCAGCCCGTCGCCGCGCTCGACGAGGTCGGCGCCGATCGCCGCGATGCCGGCGCGCGCGGCGCGCAACGGCAGGCCGGCCCACCGTGCAAGGTCGCGGTCGGACGCCGGCATGTGCCCGCGCAAGTAGCGCCGGGCCAGCTCCGCCAACGCCGCCGCCCGGTCGACAGCCGGACGCTCGCCCAGCCAGTCGCGCACGAGCACGAACGCCTGCTCCTTGCCGACCATCGGACCACGCACGATCAACCCACGCAACGTCGCGAGGAACAACAGGTGCACGAGCGCCTGGCCTTCGGTGCGCACACCCGCGGCATCGACGTGCTGCCGCAGCGCCGCTCGCGACAACGGCCCGTACGTCGCCAGCGCCGCCACGACAGCGTCGACGCCGCGCTCGGCGGCAGCGGGGTCAACACCTTCCTGGCGAAGCCGCGTCGCGTTGCTGGTCGCCAGCTGCGGCGTCGTCAGCTCGTGCAGCCACCAGTAGTCCTCGGCGCGGACCAGATGCAACGTCCCGCGGTTGAGCCACGAGACGACCAGCGACCCGTTGTTCAGTGCAGCGTCGACGTCGGACGCATGCAGTCCCGTCGACCGGGCGCGCACAGCCAACCGCGCACCACGCGAGTCCTGCGCCTGGACGGCGAGCAATCGCTCGACGACGTCGTACGCCGATCGAGCCGGGGGACCGGCCAGCAGCTGCACGGTCAACCGCTCCCGCGCCATCTGCGGGAGAGCGGCTGCCATGCGCTACATCATGTCGGCGTCAGGCGCCCCAGCCGACCTCGTCGTGGGTGTCGAGCGTCCCGTAGAACGTGATCTCCGGCGGTGCCGTCGCGCCGGCGTCAGCCATCATCGGGTCGACAAGTGCTCCTGCGGATGGTCATTCCGGGCTCGCCCTCTGCGGTCGCACGACCACTCTCCGACAAACTTTCCGGTTCAGGGCACTTGAGGTGGGGTAAGGATCTTGATGCCTGGATGTGCCGAATCCGGGTGGAGTGCACTGATCCGGAACGGAACCCGCGGCTCCAGCCCCCGGACGCGGAATTCGGTCGCCTTTCGTTCCGGGGAGCCGAGTGGCGAGACCGGCCCGGCGGCAATGACGCAACCCTGCGGTTGCAGAAACACGGGGTGTCTCCTATGTCCCAGCCTCCCCAGTCCGGCGCATTGCGCCGCGGCCTTGTCGTCGCCATCTCAGCGCTGACGCTCTCCGTCGCAGCAGCGACTCCGAGCGCGCTCGCGGCGAACAGCCATGCCAGCGACAAGGCCGGCACACATTCGAACAGCAAGCCCACGACGAGCTCGACAAGCTCGTCCGACCACAGCAACGGCAACGCCGGCACGTCCGGCGACGCCAGCTCGCCGCAGCCGGTCTCGAACGCCGACCAGAACTCCGGTGGCGCCAACGGCCAGTGTCCCGGGGCGACCTACTGCTCGACCCGTGACGGCAGCCCGTCGATGAACGGCAACGGCGGCGGCAAGGCCACCGGCAAGCCGTGCGCCGGTTGCGTCGGCAAGGCGGACAACAAGAACCCGCCCGGCCAGGAGAAGACTGACCCGCGCGGCACGTTCCCGAACAACGGCTACGAGTGCGACAACAACAACGGCATCGGCAAGACCAACCCGGCGCACACCGGCTGCACGAGCAGCGGCACCACCGACTGCACCACCAACCCGACCGCACCGGAGTGCAACGGTGGCGGCACCGACTGCACCACCAACCCGACCGCACCCGAGTGCAACGGTGGCGGCACCGACTGCACCACCAACCCGACCGCACCCGAGTGCAACGGCGGCGGCACCGACTGCACCACCAACCCCACGGCGGCCGAGTGCAACGGCGGCTCGGGGTGCGTGGCCACAGCCGCGAACAACTACTGCACCGATGTGCTCGGCGAGAAGGTCACCAAGACCCCGACGGGTCCGACCAACGTCCCACCCGCCTCAGTTCTCGGCGAGCGGGCGACTCGTACGCCGACCGGCGCGCTTCCGTTCACCGGCGCTGACATTGCGTTGATGACGGCGATCGCGTTGATGACCGCGCTCGGTGGCGTGGCCATGCTCGCGGTGGCTCGGCGTAAGCGCAGCACCACCAGCGCCGGCTAGCTCACGCAACAGCAGCGGCGGTTCGTGACCCACGGGTCGCGGACCGCCGCTGTTGCATGGAAGGTGAATCCTTCGGGATGCCACCGCAGCATCAATATGCCGCCGTGGCATCCCTGTTTCTGCCGTGTCAGTGGGTAGGAAGCGTCAGCCGAAGCGAGCCGAGGTCGATGGCGAACGGCTCGTTGCTCGGGCGGGCGTAGGGGACGTCGCTCCCCCGGAGCTCGAGGACGATCGTGTGCCCGGCCGCAACGCGGTAGGCGATCGGATGCAGCATGAACGTCTGCGCCTGCTGTCCCGCGCGCGGCCGGTAGAGCAGCCGGGTCAGCAACAGTGCCGATCCGTCCGGCGCGACGTCCCACAGTCGCGCGTCGAGCTGCGTGCCACCCGCCGGTCCCGTGACGTACGGCGCCTGCGACGTGTCATCTGTCACCGTCATCGACGTCGTCACCGTCGGCGCACCGATCAGCGTGAGTGGGCGTCGTACCGGCCAGGAGTCCACGACCGATCCTGCCGCGACCGGCGACTGTTGCGCGGCGCAGATCCCGTCACCCGCGACCGGATCGGTCGCGCGGCCGCTGACGAGATCGCCGGCGTCGCCGACGACGATTCCGCCGGGACCGCGCAGCTCTGCCGACGACCGATGCAGCGCATCGAACGACGCCGCTCGCACCGGCCCGCTGGACTTCGCCGTGCACGTGTGCAGCCACGCCTCGACTCCATGCACGACGGGCACGGACGGCCGGCCGGCGAGGTAGTGCGTCATCCACGCCACGACCCGTGACACGGCGACGTGCCGGTCCGGCGTCTTGTTCGGCGCGGGCGGATGGCCGACATCGGTGAGCAGCTCACCCGTTGTGCCCAGCGCACCCGCGTAGTTCTCGAAGGATGTCCATCGCAGTGCCTGGTCGACCGGGAACAGCGAGTCGGTCCAGCCATAGATGAGGAGCGTCGGAGGCGTCACCGATCCGCGCGGCTCGAGTCCCTCGGCCGCATGCCACGCGTCCATCTCCTTCAAGGCGTCCAGCGCGACCGGGTCGGCCTCCGGGTCACCCACCGCCAGCCGCAGGAACGAGGTCGTCAGGTCCGACGACTGGTCGACGCCGGGCGGCGCGATGTAGCCGGCGACCTGGCCGGCGCCGTAGAGACCGAGATTCCACGACAGCTTCGGGACGCCGACCGGCTCGATGTCCGACGCAGTGCGACCGCCCGGGTCCTGGCGCCACCGGCCGTTCGGCACCAAGGCGTCGACGAGCGATGACGCGGTGTCGAGGGCGGCGACCGCCGCGAGATGCATGCGGAGGTGACGCTTCGGGCTGGTCCATGCGACGTAGGCGCCGGTCGGCAGCACGGTGCGGTCACCGAGCGTCGAGAGCTCGAGCGCCTGGATGCCGCCGTACGAGCTGCCGAGGACGCCGATGCGTTGTGGATCGACGAGGCCGGAGTCGGCGAGCAGACCGGCCAGCCACTGCGTGTCGTGCACCTCGTAGCGCGCGTCGGCGAGATGCGTCCAGCCGGTCGCGCAGGCGGCGGTGGTGCGCGAGTCCGGGGTGCCGCAGGACGCGCCGAAGCCTCGCGAGGAGTAGGTCAGGACGGCGAAGCCCTGCTTCGCGAGCTCTCGCGGGGTGGGCAGGAACGCGTACTGGCCGCCGCGCTGGTCCTGGAAGCCGCCCGCGTCGTCGTCGAGGCCGAGCTTCGCACCCGCCCAGCCGTGCAGCTCGACAATCAGCGGGAGGTTGCGGCTCCTGGAACCGGGCGGCAGGACGACATTGACGTCGAGCGGGACGCCGTCGAAGGACAGGACACGGGAGCTGACGTCACCGGGGCAGTAGCGGACGCCTTCGGTGTCGGTGCAGGTGAGGCCGAACGGCTTCGGTCCGTGGGTGGCGGCCGTCGACGACGTCGCGGCGAGTCCGCCGGCCAGCACGAGCCCGGCCAGAGCAGCGCCCAGCACCGGACGGCGACGCCCAGACCGGACCATGCGCGACCACTTCGCCGCCCCCGTACGACGTCCTGCTCGCGATCAGTCGCCCGTGCTGCGGTCCTCGGCGTTGGGGCCGGGTGGCGGTGGTGTCGACTTCTGCCCGTGGACGGCGTGCCACAGGATTCGGTCGAGCTCGCGCTGCGGCACCTGGTCGAGCTGGCTGAAGTCCAGCCGCGCCGACAGCGCCGCGTCCGGACTCGACGCCGTGTTCAGCGTCGACCGGTCGTACGGCGGCACGATCGCGGTGTACGGCGTCAGGTCCGGCGTGCCCGTGAACACGTCGTACATCGGCGCCGCCACTGCGTCGTTCAACGTCAGCGGCTCCATCCCGATGATGAGCTCCATCGACCGGATCACCGAGGCGAAGTCGTAGCGGTGGTGGATGACCGCGCCGGCGCGGGCATACGGGCTGATCACGTACGCCGGGATGCGGTGCGCGTCGACATGGTCGGCGCCGTCCTGCGAGTCGTCCTCGACCACGAAGATCGCCGACGAGGACCAGACCGACGAGTGCGAAATCGTGTCGACGATCTCGCCGAGGCCGTAGTCGTTGTCGGCCACCAGCGCCTGCGGCGTGCGCTTGCCCGGCGACGTGCCGACCGTGTGGTCGTTGGGCAGCACCAAGTAGTTGAACGCCGGCACCGTGCCGGTCGCGTCCTGCTGCGCAAAGTGCGACGCGAAGCAGTCAGCGCGCGACTCGGACTGCGCCGGTGCGCCCGCCGGCGGCGTGCCGTCGTACGTCGGCTGCTGCGTGATCGCGTCGGTCTCGATGTCGGCGTCGTTCGGGTAGCACTCCCCCGCGGGTGTCGCGCCGACGCCGATGCGGCCACCCGCACCGAGGTCGGAGTGCGCAAACTTGGCAGCGACCTCCGCTGTCATCGCCGCGTCGCGGTCCTTGTCCGACAGCGGCACGGTGCCGGCGATGGCCTCGCCGTAGTTCATGTAGCTGATGCCCTGGCGTTGCGCCTGGTCGAAGAGGAACCCGTTGCCCGGCCAGGTCGCGGCGAAGACGCCGAAGTCATACGGCCGGCCGCGGCCGCCGTAGTTCTGCATCCAGTTCTTCTGCACGTAGTCGGAGACGTCCGACGCACTCGTCCAGAAGTGGCCGTCGATCGACGCCTCACTGTTCGCATAGACGTGGTCGACGAGCGGGAACCGCCGCACGAGCGCGTGCGCGTTCGGTGTCACGTTCGGGCCGAACAGCTCCAGCGACGGGTCGCCGTCGCCGCGCGGGTCGTCACCGAGGATCTGGTCGTAGGTGCGGTTCTCCTTGACGATGAAGAACACGTGCTTGATCGGGCCGTCCGGCCGCAGCGGTGTGTCAGACGGCGGCGACTCGACGTCGACCGGCACCATCTGCGCCGTCGCGATCGGCGTCAGATGCGCGAGCAGCGCGGGTGACGGCGTCGGCAGCACGCCGACCATGCCGCGGATCGCCGCCGGGAGATAGGTGAACTGGTTGATCTGGTTGTCGTTGTTCGCCGTGCTCGTCGGGTTGGGTCCGTTGAGGTTGGGCCCGAAGCCGAACCCCTTGCCGGACAACCACGCCAGCTTCCCGTGCTGTACGGCGACATCGGTCGGGAAGGCCGCGGTCGGCACTCGCCCCGCGAGGCTCGGCTGCGGCTGCGAGACGTCGAGCACCGCGAGGTCGTCGGCGCCTTCCTCGGCGACGTAGAGCCGCGCCTTCGAAGCGTCCAGCGCAGCCGCGACCGGCGACGCGCCGAGCCCGGCCGAGCGCACGAGCGACAGGTCACCGGCGACAGCCATCGTCTTGAGGTCGATCGCGACGACGTGGTCGGTGTTCGCCAACACCACGTAGGCGCGCTGGCGCGCCGCATCGATCGTGATCGCCTCGGGGTGTGACAGCTTCGGCCCGACCGTGATCGTCGACGTGACCGACCCGCTCGCGAGGTCGATGACCGACACCGTGCCGTCGGTCTCGTTGGACACGAGCCCGGTCGCGCCGTCGGGGGTGATCGCGGCGCCGTACGGGTAGTGGCCGACGGCGACGTAGCTCACGGCCTGCGATGCCGTGTCGATGATCGCGGCGTGGTCGGCAAGGTTGAGCGGCACCAGCACGTGCGAGCCGTCGGGTGAGACCGCGAGCCGGTCCGGCCAGGACAGCCGCTGCTGGTTGGTCGGCGGGAACTCCTGTGGCGGGCCTTCGAAGCCCGGAACGTCGACCACACCCTGCGGCACCGGTGACCCGGCCGGCGGCGGGACGGCCACCAGGTGGTCATAGGTCGCCTGGCCGGTCTCCGGGTCGTAGCGGAAGACCTGCACGTTGTCGCCGGCGCGTCCCGGGAGCCCGGTGCGCTGCTGGTCGGTGTGGGAGGAGTCGGCGACGCCGGAGACGTAGGCGAGGTGGTGGGCGCCGTCGATGACGATGCCGCCGGACGCGCCGGGGATCGGCACGGTCTGCACGACGGCGTCGGTCTCGGTGTCGACGATGCGGATGTCGTTGAAGCCGCGGCCGGTCGACACCGCCCAGTAGAAGCGTCCGTCGGGAGTCAGCGCACCGCCGGTCGGGAAGTTGCCGACCTGCGTCAGGTCGCCGGCCGGCTGGAGCACCCGGCCGTTGCCGGTCTCGTGCGTCGCCGGGCTGATGACGCCGTCGCCGATGGTCGCGTAGCCGATCGCCGCGGTGGCGGCGACGCCGGCGCAGGCCAGGGTCAGGAGCGTGCGGGAGGTGCGCATGGTGACTGATTCGCCACGGACCGTGCCCGATCCTCTTCGCCCGCGGCCGAACAGCCGGTGAACGCTACTGAACCATCAGCAGCGTGTTGCCCTCCGCGTCGCGGAACCAGAACATCGGCGGCACCGGGTCGCCGAAGCGCTGGATCTCCGCGTCGACGTCGACGCCCGCCGCGGACATCTGCGTATGCGCGGCGTCGATGTCGTCGGTCTGCAGCGTGATGCCGGTCTGGTTGCCGCCGGTCGGCGTCGCCTCCGGCGGCGGCGCGAGCGCGATCGTCGTCTCCCCGTCGCCGAGGCCGACCTCGACCCACCGGTACTTGCCGTTGAACGGCTCGTCGACCCGCTTCGTGAAGCCGAGCTTGTCGACGTAGAAGGCGATCATCCCGTCCTGATCGGTGACCGGGATGACCACGTTCGCGATCTTGTTGATGCGAGGCTTCGCGTCCGCCATGAGCGACCTCCTCAGGTCACTCCATTAGATCGCGTCTGTCGCGCACCTCGTCCGCGCAGAGGCCGTGCCCGAATGCGACTCCTTGGCACGGGGAGAATGCCCCGGTGAGCGAGACCAAGACGACGACCCCGACCCGTACGTCGACAAGCGGAGCCGACCCCAAGTGGTGGACGCTCGCCGCGGTCTGCCTGGGCACCTTCATGCTGCTGCTCGACATCACGATCGTGAACGTCGCGCTGCCGAGCATCCAGCAGGACCTCAACTCGACCTTCTCCGACCTCCAGTGGGTCGTCGACGCCTATGCCCTGACGCTGGCCGCACTGCTTCTCACCGGCGGCGCGCTCGCCGACATGTACGGCCGGCGCCGGCTCTACGTCATCGGCCTCGTGCTGTTCACCCTCGCGAGCGTCCTCTGCGGCGTTGCGCAGACACCGCTGATGCTCGAGCTCTCCCGTGGACTGCAGGGCATCGGCGGCGCCATCATGTTCGCCGTCTCGCTCGCGTTGCTGGCGCAGGCGTTCCGCGGTCGCGAGCGCGGGACGGCGTTCGGCGTGTGGGGCGCCGTCACCGGCATCGCGGTGGCGATCGGCCCGCTGCTCGGCGGCGCACTGGTGAGCGGCATCTCGTGGCGGTGGATCTTCTTCGTCAACGTGCCGCTCGGCGCGGGTGCGCTCGTGCTGACGATGATGCGCGTCGTCGAGTCGCGTGACGACAACCCGCGACGACCCGACTGGCCCGGCTTCGTGACGTTCACGATCGCGCTCGCTGCGCTCATCTACGGACTCATCGAGGCCGGCCGCACCAGCTTCACCGACACGAAGGTGGTCGTGTGCTTCGCCGTCGCGGCCGTGCTGCTCGTCGCGTTCCTCGTCGCCGAGCACCGCAGCAGCCATCCGATGTTCGACCTCGGGTTGTTCCGTCTGCCGACGTTCTCCGGCGGCGCGGTCGCGGCCTTCGGCATCTCCGCGTCGATCTTCTCGATGTTCCTCTATCTGACGATCTACCTGCAGGACGTCCTCGGTTACAGCGCCTACCAGACCGGCCTTCGGCTCATCGTCGCGTCCGGGGCGATCTTCGTCGTCGCCGCGCCGGCCGGACGGCTCACGTCGCACGTGCCGATCCGGCTGCTGATCGGCCCCGGCCTGCTGCTCGTCGGCGGCGGCCTGCTCTGGATGCGCGGCCTCGACGCGTCGTCGTCATGGACCCATCTCGTGCCCGGCCTGATCATGTCCGGCGTCGGTGTCGGCTTCATCAATCCGCCGCTCGCGTCGACCGCCGTTGGCGTCGTACAGCCGCAACGCGCCGGCATGGCGTCCGGCATCAACTCGACGTTCCGGCAGATCGGCATCGCGACCGGCATCGCACTGCTCGGCACGCTGTTCTCGACCCGCGAGCGGGACGCCGTCGCGTCAGCGGTGCACGCGCATCCAGTTGGGATGTCGGCGGCGCACATCAGCGCCGCCATGCAGAACGGCAACGTCCGCCAACTGTTCGGCCAGATCAGGTCGAACGCCGGTGGCACGCCGCAGACGGCTATCGACCTGCAGCAGATCGTCCGCGGCAGCTTCACGACGGCGCTCGACCACATCCTGCTGGTCGCAGCGGTCATCGCGTTCGTCTGCGGTGTGCTCTGCTTCGTGCTGATCCGGCAGAAGGACTTCGTCCAGCACGGGCCTGCCGCCCCGGAGGCATCCGCCGCCGGCTGAGCCCGCTTTCCTGTCGCGAATGCCCGCCTGCGGGCGATACGCGAACTACGCGAACGACGACACTTGGCGGAAATCGCAACACGACCTGTCTCGCGGTTGTAGAACGGCGTCGAGCGGGCCGACGGGCGGCCGCGCACGGACATCCGGGGGGATGCGATGACCAACGCAACCGCGACCGCACCAGCGACGACCGGCCGGTCACTGCCCAGCGCAGAGACTCTGTTCGGCATCGGCATCGTGCTCGGCGCCATCGTCATCTTCGCCGGCAACTACAACGTCAAGAAGGGCGAGAACGGCGGTCTCGGGCCGGCGATCGTCACCGCCGTCATCCTCGTCGCCGTCGCGGCGCTGCTGTGGTTCGTCGTACGACCGCGCGTGCAGAACATCAACCGCACGGTCATCATCCTGTCCGTCCTCGCGATCGTGTCGATCGTCGCCTTCTGGGCCGGCGTCACGCCGATCCTCGCGGCGGCGGCTCTTGCCGTCGGCGCCGGTGCCGCACAGCTGAGCAAGGCCGCTCGCGTCCTGCAGGTGATCGCGGTCGTCGTCGCGCTCATCACCGTGGTGGGCACGCTCGCGCAGTCACACCTGTTCTGAGAACTGCCCGCGGTCGCCGTACGGCGTCCTGAGCCCGCTCCGCCCGAAGCCCACGCGACAAATGTCCGAACGGGATTCGGGCAGGAGCGGCGCAACCTCCGGCGAAGTCCCTCGTTGATCCAGGGGGACCCCCGGCCCGGAGGAGACGTCACACCGTGCGGAAACACGCCACCACGCTCAGGATCACGCTCGTCGGCGCGCTGATCGCTGCCCTGTTCACCGGCCTCGCTGCCGGCGCGGCGACCGCGACTGCCAGCCCGTTCGTGGCGGCGGGGAGCGCTCGCCAGGTCTACGCCACCGGGCTGCACGCCGGGTCCACGGTCATCCTGACCAACGGCAAGGGCGAGACGGTCGCGAAGCGCAAGGTCAACTACCTCGGCGGCGTGCTGTTCCGCGACGTCAAGCCGGGCACCGGCTACCACGTCAAGCAGCTCCCGAGCGGTCCCCGCTCGAAGGCGCTGACGGTGCACAACGACAACCCCGCGCAGTGGAACCCCAGCATCTACAAGCAGCCGATCCAGACCGACGGCTACGGGTACATGACAACCCGTGACGGCACAAAGCTCGCCTACCGCGTGTGGCTGCCGACGGAGCTCGGTGGCGCCGAGGGCACGCCGGGTCTGACCGCGCCGGGCGGCCCGGCCTACTCCTCGCCGTACCCGACGCTGATCGAGTACTCCGGCTACGGCTACGCCAACCCCAAGGGCCCGACGAACGGCATCGCCGCCATCGCCAACGCGATGGGCTTCGCCGTCGTCGACATCCAGATGCGCGGCACCGGCTGTTCCGCCGGCGCGTTCGACTTCTTCGAGCCGCTGCAGAGCATCGACGGCTACGACATCGTCGAGACGTTCGCCCGCCAGCCGTGGGTCAAGGACCACAAGGTCGGCATGTTCGGCATCTCCTACGGCGGCATCAGTCAGCTGTTCACCGCGGCGACGCGTCCGCCGTCCCTCGAGGCCATCGCACCGCTGTCCGTCATCGACGCGACCGCGACCACCCTCTACCCGGGCGGCATCCGCAACGACGGCTTCGCGGTCGCGTGGGCGAAGGAGCGGCAGGCCGAGGCGCAGCCGGCCGGCCAGGGCAAGAAGGGCACGCAGCCCTACGCCGAGGACCAGATCAAGAACGGTGACACCGTCTGCAAGGCCAACCAGGTCCTGCACCCCGAGGCCGCGAACCTGCTCGCGAAGATCCAGGCCAACCAGCACTACATCCCCTCGGTGGCCGACCCGCTCGACCCCGTGACGTTCGTGCACAAGATCAACGTGCCGGTCTTCATGGCCTGCCAGTTCGAGGACGAGCAGACCGGCGGTCACTGCCCGACGCTCGCCGAGCACATGACCGGTACGACGAAGAAGTGGTTCACGTTCACCAACGGGCCACACATCGACTCGCTGTCGCCGGAGACCTACAACCGCATGTACGACTTCCTGAGCATCTACGTCGGCCACAACCCGCCGGGTCTCTACGCCGCTCAGGTGCAGGCCTCCGCACCGGTCGTCTACCAGGCCGCGCTCGGCGTGCCGCAGAACGACTGGGACATGCTGCCGTTCGACCCGATCCAGGCCGACCCGACCGTCGACCAGGCGAAGACCGACTTCGAGGCGCTGCCTTCGATCCGCGTGCTGTTCGACAACGGCGCCGGCTCCGACCCGGAGCACAACTCGAACCCCGGCGACCCCTATCCGCAGTTCGAGCAGTCCTTCAAGTCGTTCCCGATCCCGGGGACGGTCGCGAGGCGGTTCTACTTCGGCCCCGGCGGCACGATGACCGACGCCCAGCCGTCGAGCCGCGGCACCAGCTCCTTCACCGCCGATCCGCACGCGCTCGCGCTGACCGACTACGGGCAGAACACCGGCACCGGCGGTCTGTGGGGCAGCACCTCGCAGTGGGACTGGAAGTGGAAGGCGAACCCGGCAGGCACCGCGGTCTCCTACCTCAGCGCACCGCTGGCGAAGGACACGGCGATCATCGGCGCCGGCGCCGTCTACGCCTGGGTGAAGTCGTCGCAGCCCGACGTCGACCTGCAGGCGACGGTCAGCGAGGTCACCCCGGACGGCAACGAGACATTCGTGCAGAACGGCTACCTCCGCGCCTCCGAGCGCAAGCTGTCCTACGACCGCGTCAACGTCATGAACACGCCGAGCACGTTGCTCGAGCCGGTGCCGTCGATGCTGGCGCGCGACGTACAGCCGATGCCGGCAGAGAAGTACGTCCGCGTGGCCATCCCGCTCTACTACGAGGGTCACGTCTACCGCGCCGGCACCCGCATCCGGATCACGATCGCCGGCGTCAACGGCGCGCAGCCGATCTGGTCGTTCAGTCACACCGTGCCGGCGGCGCAGGTGTCGCTCGCGTTCTCGCCGACGATGCCGTCGATGCTGGTCCTTCCGGTCGTGCCGGGTGTCGACGCGCAGGGCACGTCTCAGCCGCCGTGCCCGGGGCTGCGCAACGAGCCGTGCCGCACCTACGTCCCGTTCACCAACGAGCCCTAGGCCCGTACTCCGGGCTTTGCGTCATCATCGTCGCGTGGTGACACGCGAGGAGGCCGAGCGCCGGCAGCTGTACGACGCCAGGCACGCGCTTGCCACTCACGAGGCGACTCGCGTCGTCGAAGCCGAGGCGGTCGGCACGGACTACGGCAACGCGGGCTTCACGACGAGGGCGCAGGCGGACCTGCTCGCCGACCTGCTGGAGCTGAAGCCGACCGACCGCCTGCTCGACGTCGGCTCCGGCGCAGGGTGGCCGGGCCTCTATCTCGCCGGTCGCAGCGGCTGCAGCGTCGTCGTCTCCGACATCAGCGACACCGGCATGGTGCAGGCGCGGCGACGGGCAGCCGCCGACGGCATGTCCGACCGTGCCCGTGCCGTCGTCGCGACGGCACGGCAGCTGCCGTTCCGCCCGGAGCAGTTCGACGCGATCGTGCACACCGACGTCTTGTGTTGAGTGCGCGCCAAGCTCTCCGTGCTGAGAGCCATGCGTCGGCTGCTCCGTCCCGGTGGTCGTCATGCGTTCACGACGATCCACACGCCGCCTGACCTGACGCCGGCGCAGCATCGACTGGCCGGTGTCGCCGGGCCGCCCGCCGTCGCCGGCGCCGACCCTGCGGAGCTGCTCAGGAGGGCCGGCTTCTCCGGCGGCCGGGCGCATGACGTCACCGACGACTACCTCGCCGTGTCGATCGCCTGGCGCGCCGCACGGGTCCGTCATCGTGACGAGCTCCGCCCGCTCGACCCGGACGTCTTCGACGACCGGCTCCAGCGTGGCGCGCACGAAGCGGAAGCACTGCGCGCCGGCCTTCTCCGCCGCACGCTGTACGTCGCCACCCGGCCACCAGCCGGTTGACACGCGCTAGTCGCCGAGCTGGCCAGGCTGGTCGGGAAACAGCAGCCGACTGCTCCTCGGTCGCGTGACCAGCGGCAGCACCAGCGTGACGCGGCCGTGGCGCGGACCCAGGCTGCAACGCGCGAGCAGCTCCGCCTCGGCGAGGTGCCCGCGGTCGAGCGCCGCGAGGTACTCACGGAGAGCGGTGCGCAGACTGTCCTCGCGGGTCGGCGCCCGGGAGGCGTCGTACGCGAACGCCTCCCCGCCCCGCGCCACCAGGCCCTCCACACGTCAGGACCAGACCTGGCCACACAACAGTTGGATCCCATGATGTCAACGATCGGCAGGTCGCGCCAGGGTGGTCTGGACGCCGTACGACGCCGTGCGGAGCATCGGCGGGCGCGCTACGCGGGCCCTTCGGCGTGGTCCGGCGACCGCTGCGGGTCCGACGGGTAGACGGCCGATCCTGGCGTGTCCTTGGCCGGCGCGAGGTCCGGGTAGGCGTCCTCGGCGATGACCCGGGCGATGGTGTTGCGCTGCCAGCGCGTGCCGCGCAGGGTCAGCCTGCCGTCGGCGTTGAGGGCGGCCGCGATCGTCGTCGGCGACGCACCGCTGCGGTGCAGCGCGATGATCCGCGCGCGGTCCGAGTCCTCGGCGACGGCCGGCGCGAGCTTGCGCGGGCGGCGGGCCGACGCGGCCCGCGGCATCGCGCCGAAGCGGCCGGGGTGCAGCAGGTCCGGCAGCTCGGCCAGCGGCACCGCGGGGCTCCAGAGGAAGCCCTGGCCGTAGGTCACCCCGAGCCGGCGGATCGTCTCGGCCTGCTCCTCGGTCTCGACGCCTTCGGCGACGACGGCCATCTCCACCGTGGCGGCGAGGTTGGTCAACGTCGCCACGATCGCAAGATCGTCGCGGTTGGTCAGCATTCCCGCGACGAACGACCGGTCGATCTTGATCGCGTCGACGGGGAACGCGCGCAGGTAGCTCAACGACGAGTAACCCGTGCCGAAGTCGTCGAGGGCGATGCGCAGCCCGAGAGCCTTCAGGCGTTCCATCGCTGCGAGGGTCGCGTCGGTGTCGACGAGCAGGCTGGTCTCGGTCACCTCGAGAGTGAGCCGGCCCGGCGCGAGGCCGGAGGCGTTCAACGCGCGCTCCACGGAGGCGATGATCGCTCCGTCCACGAGCTGACGGGTGGACAGGTTGACCGCGACGCGCATCTTCGGCGCGACGGTCAGGTGCGCGATGTCGACGCAGGCACGGCGCAGGATCCAGTCGCCCAGATCGGGCATCACGCCGTGGTCCTCCGCGGCGGCGATCGCCTCGATCGGCGAGATCGTGCCGAGCTCGGGATGCGTCCAGCGCAACAGCGCCTCGACCGCGGCAACGTGACCGTCCGCGTGCACGATCGGCTGGTAGTGCAGCGCGAGCTGGTCGGTGCGGATCGCGTTGCGCAGCTGTGTCACCAGCTCGAGCTGGCTGTGCCCGGCGCGCCGGATCGCCGGGTCGTGGAGCTCGATGCGGCTGCGACCGTTGAGCTTCGCGCGCTGCGCCGCGCGGTCGGCGGACCTGAGCAGGTCGTCGGGGCCGACCTTCTGCGTGGACGCGACACCGACGCTCGCACTCAGCGTCACGCGCGCGTCACCGATGTCGAACGGCTCGTCGAACGTCGCGCGCATCGCCTCCGCGACCCGCATCCCGATGTAGGAGTCGGTGCCGGGGCAGACGACCACGAACTCATCGCTGCCGAAGCGACCGAGCGTGTCGTCGTCGCGGCACACCATCTCGAGACGACGCGCAACCTTCACCAGCACCGCGTCGGCGGCGTCGTGACCGAAGTTGTCGTTGACGAGGGTGAAGCGGTCGATGTCGATGAACAGCACCGAAAGGTCTTCGCCGGTGCGCTCATAGCGATCGCACGCCTGCGCCATCCGGTCGGACAGCAGGTGCCGGTTGGGCAGGCCGGTCAACGTGTCGTAGAGCGCGTGCGCGCGTAGGTCGCGCTCGTTCTTCTTGCGTTGGGTGACGTCCATGCACATGCCGACCGCTGCTCGGACCTCGTCGCCTTCGCCGTAGAGCGGCACCGCGGAGATCGACAGTGTGCGCTGCACACCGTCGAGCCGGGTGAACTCGAGCTCGTGGCGGCTCGGCGTGCCTTGGAACCGCGCCCGAAGAGCGGAGCGCAGGAAGCTGCTCGTCTCCTCGTCGACGAACTCCCACATGGCTCCGGCCCGCAAGCGTTCGATGTCGACACCGAGGATGTCCGCCATCGCCTCGTTGGCGAACAGGGTCCGGCCGTCCGGGTCGACGACCCAGACGCCTTCCTGTGCTGCGGACAGGATGGCGCGGTAGAACTCCTCGCGTTGCGCGAGCGCGCTCGCTGCGGTTCGCGCATCGGAGATGTCGCGGAGGTTGACGACGACGCCGCCGACCGCCGGGTCCTGGAGGTAGTTGGTGGCGTGTGTCTCGACCCAGACCCAGGCCCCGTCGAGTCGACGTACGCGGGTCTCCCAGACGCGATGGGCACCGGGGGTGGCGACGACCTCGTCCCACAGCGGGCGCACGTCGGGTTCGTCGTCGGGATGCACGAAGTCCCAGCCGGAGCGGCCGAGGACGTCGGCCGAGCGATAGCCGAACAGCGGCTCCACCGTTGGTCCGACGTAGCCGATCACCGCATCGGCATCGGCATGGAGGATGAGTGCCAGATCGGTCGCGTGCTCTGCGAGGACTTCCGCACGGCGCGCGGCCGTATCGACTTTCGGATCGATCGCGGGCTCCTGGCGATCAGGCATCTGCGGTCTCCAAGTCCCGGCCCAGGCAGGTCGTCATGGACCGGTGCTGTTTCGTTTTACGCCGTCTTGATCCACTTTGACAGGGAGGTTGACTGACGGGCAAGTGGCTTGTCTCGAAACCAGAGATTGCGCGCGGGCAAACGGTTCACCGGCCTCGGCGCGGGGCAAATAGAACGGCTACTTCCGTACCGTCAGATGGCGTCGAGTCGAGTCTCGCGCGAGTCGATCGCCAGCTCCGAGATGCGGCACGCCATGTCGGGGATTCTTCTCCGACAGGCTCGGACAACCCGGCATACCGGTAGGTCGCACCGCCGCGACCGGGTGCGCCCGGCAGGTACAGGTGGCGGTAGCCGGCGTAGCGGAGCCAGATCGGCGCGATCTCCGGCAGGAACCACGCCCTGCCGTCACAGGGACCGTCGACCGCCTCGCACAAGAACGACGACGTCATCGCGACCCCTCCTGGGCCGCGCCCACGGCCAGTGCGCTGTGACCGTTGGGCATCGCGGCGAGCTCTGGCCGTCCGACCTGTGCAGCGAGCAGCTCGCGTGCCGGCGCGTCCAGCGGTCTGCTCACTTCGACGTAACCACCGGATGGCAACCGTCGGATGATGCCGGTCTCGACCCCGTGCTCGAGCACCTCGACGTCATGCCGCCGCAGCCCCATCGCCCAGCGCCTGACGAAGTAGAAGGCGATCGGCGGAGCGACGAGCAGCGCGATCCGCAGCGTCCAGATCATCGCGTTGATCGACAGGTGGAACGTCGTGGCGAGGACGTCGTTCTGCGCCGCCAGATAGAGCACCAGGTAGAACGTGATCGCCGCAACGCCGAGACCGGTGCGGACAGGTGTGTCCCGGGGGCGTTGCAGCACGTTGTGATAGCCGCGGTCCTTGGTGAACCACGCCTCGAGACTCGGATAGAGCGCGATCGCGCCGAAGATCAGGCCGGGTACGACGAGGCCCGGGACGAGCAGGTTCCACGAGATCGTGTGGCCCCAGAGATTGGTCTCGAAGTTCGGCATCAGCCGGATCGAGCCGTCGAGGAAGAAGATGTACCAGTCGGGCTGGGAGCCGGCGGAGACCTGTGAGGGGTTGTAGGGGCCGTAGAGCCAGACCGGGTTGATCTGGGCGAACGTCGCGAGCAGCGTGCAGACGCCGAAGACCAGGAACAGGAAGCCG
>DASSKP010000049.1:0-7562 GCA_035690365.1 Mycobacteriales bacterium | reverse complement strand
GCGTGAGGTCCGGTTTGGTCGAGACCGCGAGGTCGACGGCGCCGAACCGACGCATCGTGACCTCGTCAGCGGCCGACGCCAGGTCCAGCGCGAGCGTGAGGTCGTTGCCCCAGTCGGCCATGCCCTCACCCTAGAGGACGCTTGACACGAACCGGCTTCGTGTAAAGACTGCCCGCAATGCCGGTCACCCCCCTCTCGACCCGCGACGCCCTCCTGGACGCCGCCTACGACGCTGCGGTCAGCGGCGACTGGACGCGCACGCGAATGGCCGACGTCGCGACAGCGGCAGGGGTGAGCCGCCAGACGCTCTACAACGAGTTCGGGTCGAAGGACGCGCTCGCGCAGGCGATGGCGATGCGCGAGATCCAGCGTTTCATCGAGGGCACCGAGCGATCGCTCGACGAGGCCCACCCCGACGACCCGATCCAGGCGGTCGGTGCCGCTGCGCTCTACACACTGCAGCGTGCGGCCGACAACCCGTTGTTGAAGGCAGCGTTGACCGACGACACGAGCGGCCTGCTGTCGTTCCTGACCAGCCGCGGTGAGCCGGCCCTGGTCGCCGCGCGGACGTCGTTCGAGAACTACTACTCGACGCACTGGCCCGACCTTCCGCGCGAGGCGATCCGCACCGCCGCGGAGACGATCGTCCGCCTGACGATCTCCTACCTCACCGTCCCCGCCGACGCCCCCGCCGAGGTCGTCGCGCAACGCATGTCCGACCTCGCACGAACGTTCCTTCGAGAGGAAATCGCATGAGCAGCGCCGGCAAGTACGCCCGTCCCGTCGACGTCAACGAGCGCTGGCACGTCGACGTCAACAGCCCCACGCAGTTCACGTGGGAGTACGACGACGGGCGCGACCGCCTGCTCTCGCTCTACCAGAAGGGCAAGGACAAGCAGTGGGACACGACCAAGCGCATCGACTGGTCGCTTGACGTCGACCCGATCAACCCGATCGGCATCCCGGACGAGTTCAACCCGTTCGCGGGCGTGGACTTCTACGAGAAGATGTCGCAGCAGGAGAAGGACAACTTCACTCACCACCAGGCTGCCTGGACCTGGAGCCAGTTCCTGCACGGCGAGCAGGGCGCGATGGTGGTCTCCGCCCGCATCGTCGAGACCGTGCCCGACCTCGACTCGAAGTTCTACGCCGCGACGCAGACGATGGACGAGGCGCGCCACGTCGAGACGTTCGCGAAGTTCCTGCAGGACAAGGTCCAGCTGATGATGCCGGTCAACGACGACCTCGCCGCGCTGCTGCAGGAGTCGTTGAACAAGAAGGAGTGGGACTACGCCTACCTCGGCATGCAGGTCCTCATCGAGGGTCTGGCGCTCGCCGCGTTCGGTGTCTTCCGCGACATGGCCACCAACCCGCTGGCCAAGCAGCTGCTCGCCTACGTCATGCAGGACGAGGCGCGCCACGTCGCTTTCGGCCGGATGGCACTGCGTGACTACTACCGCGAGCTGACGGACAAGGAGCGCGCCGAGCGCGAGGAGTTCACCGTCGAGGGTTGCTGGCTCATGCGCAACCGCTTCCTCGGTCGTGAGGTCTACGAGACGCTCGACCTGCCTGTCGACGAGTGCCTCGAGATCTCGGAGAACTCCGAGATCCAGAAGATGTTCCGGTCGCACCTGTTCAGCCGCATCGTGCCGTGCGTCAAGGACATCGGCCTGTGGGGCGAGAAGGTCCAGAAGTGCTACGCCGAGATGGGCGTGCTCGACATGGCGGGCTTCAACCTCGACGAGCTGATGAAGGCGGACGAGGACTACGCCGAGCAGATCGACCGCGAGAAGCAGGAGTTCGCGCAGCGCGCGGCCGAGGTCGACGAAGCCGTCGCCCTCGGAGCCAGCAGCTGAGACCACTCGCCACGCGAGGGAGGCCACAGCATGGGCGACGAGACGGTCAGATGCATCCGCGCCGAGGATCGAGATCCGGCTGATCCGACGCCCGGCATGGTGCGAGAGCAGGCGATCGCGGTCGAGGGGCTGTGGTCGGGATTCGTCCGCACCGACCCCGGGATGGTCTCCGGCTGGCACCACCACGGCGACCATGACACGTCGATCTTCGTTGTCGAGGGCTCGTTGCGGATGGAGTTCGGCCCAGCCGGAACCGCGGTGATCGAGGCCGGAGCCGGCGACTTCGTCCACGTGCCGAAGCACGTCGTGCATCGCGAAGCGAACCCAGGTGACATGACGTCGCATCTCGTCGTCACGAGGGCGGGCCACGGGGTCACGACTGTCAACGTCGACGGACCGCGCCCCCGCTAGGTGCTCAGCCAGGCTTGCGGCCGTAGGCGACGAACTGGGGCGCGAAGATCGTGGGACGCGTCGTGGCGTCGTCCATGCGCTCGAATGCGCGCTGCCAACGGTCGACATCTTCGGCTGTGATCACTCCGTCGCGGAGCATTGCCTCCCGCGCCGCCCACGGAGGGGGGCGAAGCCCGGGCGGAGCCGCAAGGATGTTGTAGGTGCCACGGTGCTCGAGGACCTCGAGCCCTGCGGCGGCCAGCAGCTTGGCGAGGCGCAAGCCGGTCTGCAGATCGTTGCCGTGGCGGCCGTGGAACTCCAGGTAGTGATCGCTGAGATCGGCGAGCTCAGGGTCGGCGTCGAGCATTCGCATTGCCGTCGCGTCCACGTCCACGAGGTAGACGACGCCGCCCACGCGGCTGAGGTCGGCGAGGTGATTGACGATGGCCTGCTCGTCGGGGCCGTTGTGCGCGAGAACGTTGCGGCACATCACGACGTCGGCCGAACCTGAGGGGAGGCCCGTGTCCGTGGCGGTGCCCGGCCGAAGCTCCACGTTGCTCACGCCACTGTCAGCGACAACCTGACGGGCGGCGGCAAGAGAGGCCTCATCTCGCTCGACGCCGACGATGCGGCCGGACGGTCCCACGGCACGGGCGAGTACGACGGAAACTGCTGCGGGACCGCAGCCGACGTCGACGACCGTGGCGCCGGGAATGATGCCCGCCGACTCCCAGAGTTGCGCCTCGACGGCCTGAGCCTTTTCCGCCATCAACTGGTAGCGGCGGATCTCGGCGTCACTGATCGTCAGCGCATAGTCGGTCACGGTTCGTCCCCTCGCTCGCGTGGCCTTCGGCGACCGCCAGCATCACACGCTGAGAACCTGCCGTATAGGCGACGGATGCCGCGGCTCCGGCCGTTCTGAGCCTCACTCGGTCGCGCGCGACACCAGCAGTCGTCGCAACGAGTCGAGCCGGTCGGCTGCTGCGTGACCGTCGGCGACCCACTCGTCGAGACAGCAGACCTCCGGGTCGAGGTGGTCGCAGTCGCCGGGGCAGTCCGCCGCCCCACCGACAAGGTCCGGGAAGCACGACACCAACCGGTCGCGGTCGACGTGCGCCAACCCGAACGAGCGCACCCCCGGTGTGTCGACGACCCAGCCACCGCCGGGCAGTGGCAACGCGATCGCAGCGGTCGTCGTATGCATGCCCTTGCCGGTTGCGGTGCTCACCGACCCGATGCGCTGCGTCGCGTCCGGCACCAACGCGTTGACGAGCGTCGACTTCCCGACACCGGACGTACCGACGAACACCGACACCCGTCCCGACAGCCGGGGGAGCAGGTCGTCGAGAACGTCATCGCGCTTCTTGCTGCCGGTCAGCACGATCGGTACGTCGACAGCGGCAAACCGCGTGAGCAGCTCGTCCGGCGACGCCAGGTCGACCTTCGTCACGCACAACAACGGCTCGACGCCCGCATCGCACGCCGCAACGAGGCATCGGTCGACGAGTCGCGGCTGCGGCGGCGGGTCGACGACCGCACACACGACGACCATGAGATCCGCGTTCGCCACCAGCACGCGCTCGACCGGGTCGTCGTCGTCGGCCGTGCGCCGTAGCACCGACCGCCGCTGCTCGACGCGGACGATCCGCGCCAGCGAGTCGGGGCCGCCGGCGACGTCTCCGACGAGAGCGACTTCGTCACCGACCACCACACCACGCCGGCCGAGCTCGCGCGCCCGCATCGCGACGATCTGCGTGCCGTCGTCGAGCAGGCAGGCGTAGCGGCCGCGGTCCACCGTGACGACCCGCGCCGGCTTCGCGTCGAGATGCTGCGGTCGCAGCCTGCTGCGCGGACGCGAGCCACGACCGGGTCGACCGTGCAGGTCTTCCTCGTCGCGGGACCGCGGGCTCAGGATCCGCTCCCGGTGACCAGCCGTGTCCAGTCCCGGACGAACCCGGGGTAGGTCTTGGCAACCGTCGCGGCGTCGTCGAGCACGAGGCCGGGCGTCACCAACCCGAGCACTGCGCCGGCCATCACCAGTCGATGGTCGTCGTACGTCCGCATCACGCCGGCGGTCAGCCTGCCCGGTTCGATCCGCAACCCGTCGTCGAGCTCCGAGACGCGCGCGCCCAACGCCGTGAGCTCGCGAGCGAGAGCGGCGATGCGGTCGGTCTCGTGCCCGCGCAGGTAGTCGATGCCGGTCAGCGTCGACGGCCCCTTCGCGCACGCCGCCAGAGCGGCGACCACCGGCGTCAGCTCGCCGCCGTCGCGGAGGTCGAGATCCGCTCCCGTGACGGCGCCACCGCCGGTCACGACGAGGTCGGCGCCGTCGCGGCGCCAGGTTGCGCCGAAAGCCTCCAGTAGCTCCGGCAGCGCGGCACCGGGTTGCGTCGACGACTCCGGCCAGTTCCGTACGACGACAGCGCCCCCTGTGACGCAGGCCGCCGCGAGAAACGGTGCGGCGCTCGAGAGGTCCGGCTCGACGGTGACGTCGCGGGAGCGGATGACACCGGGCTCGACAGACCAGGCGCGTGGTGTCGAGTCGTCGACCGCGACCCCACGTTCGCGCAGCATGGCGGCGGTCATCCGCAGGTGCGGGGTGTTCGGCACCGGACGGTCGCCGACGTGCACGACCCGCACCCCGCGGTCCCAGCGGGCGCCGACCAGCAGAAGTGCGCTCACGATCTGGCTGGAGGCGCTCGCGTCGACGCGCACCTCGCCACCCGCCAGTCCGCCATGACCGACGACGGTGAAGGGCAAGCGGCCACGACCCTGATCGGCGACGTCCGCGCCCAGCTGCACCAGCGCCTGAAGCAGGGGACGCATGGGTCGTTCGCGCGCGCGTTCGTCCCCGTCGAAACGAACGTCACCGCTGGCCAGCGTCGCCACGGGTGGCACGAACCGCATCACCGTGCCGGCCAGGCCGACGTCCACCTCGGCCGGTCCGCGCAACGGAGCCCCTTGCACGACCCAGCCGTCGTCGGCGGCGGACGACACTCCTGTCCCCATGGCGTGCAGGGCGCCCGCCATGAGCTCGGTGTCGCGGCTCCGCAACGGACGGCGCAGCTCACTCGCTCCGTCGGACAGCGCCGAGAGCAACAGCGCCCGGTTGGTCACCGACTTGGATCCGGGCACGACCACAGCACCGCGGACCGGTGCCGCGGCATGCGGCGTCGGCCAGCTGGTGTCGGTCACACGGGGCATCGTCCCAGGTCGGGCAGAATGGACCGATGCCGCACAGAGCAGGCGCGATCGTCGCCGCCGTGATCCTCGCGCTGTTCGCGGCAGGCTGCGCGAGCGGCTCGAAGAAGCCTGCGGCGCAGCCGGGTCCGCTGCACACCTTCTCGCCGTCGCCTTGTGCCACGCCGGCCGCGCCGAAGCAGCCGCACTGGCCGCCGGCGGTGCCGGCCGACATGCCGAAGCCTCCGAACGCCACCATCACCGACAGCACGACCACCTCCGACGGCGTCCACATCACGAAGTTCACGACGCCGTCCTCGCTTCGCGACGGGGTGCTGTTCGTCGTCGGCAAGTTCCCCAAGGCCGGCTACGTGCTCGGCCGTGGTGACGCCGAGGTCACCGAAGCGGACGCGCCGTTCGTACACGGAAACATCCGGGGGCTGGTGCGGATGCTGGCGACCCAACCCTGCTCGACGCTGTGGCTGGTGGCGACGGTCGACGCCAGCAACTCCTCGACCGGTGGTGGCACCCCGTTGCTGCCGTCGCGCAGTCCTTCCGGTAGTCCGTCGCCCCTGCCCTTCGGCTGACGCGAAGGCTGCCCGGTGAGCGGGGGAGTGCTGCTGCAGGCCGTGCTGAGCGGCCTGGCCGACGGTTCCGTCATCGCACTCGTCGCTGTCGGGTTCACCCTCGTGTGGTCGTTGACCAGAGTGCTCGCGCTTGCGCACGGCGACCTCGTCGTCGCCGCGGCACTCACCGGCGTGCTCGTCGTCGTCGGCAGGACACCGGTCGCGATCTCTCTCGATCCCTTCCGGTCGGTGGCGGTCATCGTCGTCGCCGTCGTCGCCGGCGTTGCGCTGTCCGTGCTCGCCTACGCCGTCACCGTCCGTCCCTTCCTCGATCGTTCGCAACGCGCGGAAGACCTTCTCGGGTGGGTCGCCGGCGGTGTCACGGCCGGTCTCGTCGTCCGCACGGCGCTCGGCCTCGCCCTTCCCGCGGCGGCGTACGCCGTCCCCGACCCGTTTCACCTCGCTGCGTTGACCTCGTCCGGCAGTGTGGCGCTTCCGGGCGGCGGCACGGTCGACGTGCGGGTCTTCCCGGTCCTCGGTGTCGCGCTGTTGGTCGCGGCGGCAGCCGACGTGTTCATCACGAGGTCGCGACTCGGGCGGTCGATGCGCGCCGTCGCCGACGACGTGGACGCAGCAGCGCTGTGCGGTGTGCCGCTCGAGCGCACAGTGGTCACCGCCTTCGCCTTGGCCGGGCTGCTCGCGGCGATCGCCGGGCTGCTGCACGCGCCGGCTCAGAGCATCGCCGTCGACGACGGTGCCTTGCTCGGCATCAGTGGCGCTGCGGCCGCCGTGCTCGGCCGGCTCGGCTCGCCGCGCGGTGCTGTGGCCGGCGGCCTGGCGCTCGGCATCGTGCAACAGCTGCTCGCTCTCGACTCGCATCTCGGTCCGGGGTGGGCGGCGGCGCTGGCGCCGGCGGTGCTGGTCGCGGTGCTCGCTGTTCGACCGGGTGGGTTGCGCGCCGGCCGGCAGGTGGCCGTCGAGTGATGAGCCGGACATGACGTCATTCGCGCAGGACCTCTACCTCCTGCTCGCGGCCTACGGCCTGGCCCTGCCGGTCTCCTACGCCGGTCTGCCGGTCCTGAGCCAGGGCGCGTTCGTCGCGGTGGGTGCCTTCGGCACGGCTCTGCTCGCGGGGCACGGCACACCGCTGGGGGTCGCGGTCATCACGGCGACGGTGACCGCCGGTCTCGCCGGTTATCTCGTGGGCTTCGCGGCTACCCGTCTCGCAGGCGCACCACTGGCGCTCGCGACATGGGGCCTGGCATGGCTCGCCTACGTCGTCCTGACGAAGTTCCCCGCTGTCTCCGGCGGCAGCCAGGGACTGCTGCGGCCGACCCCGGCGCGGCTCGCGTCGCCGTCGCTGGGTGTCGTTGTGACCGTGCAGCCATGGGTGCACGCCGTCCTCGCCGGTGTCCTGTGCGTCATCGCCGCTCTCGCCGTGCGGCGCGCGGCCGACGGCCCGTGGGGTCTCGACTGGGCCGCACTACGCACCAGCCCGGCGCTGGCCGACTCGCTCGGAGTTCCGGTGCAGCGACGACGACGCGCCCTTCTCTCCGCCGGCGCAGCGGTC
>DASSKP010000048.1:0-74454 GCA_035690365.1 Mycobacteriales bacterium | reverse complement strand
CGACGGTCAGCAAGGTCTCCGAGGACCAGCTCTTCTACCTTATGTCCCGCGGCATGTCCGAGGACGAGGCGATGGCGATGATCGTGCGCGGCTTCGTCGAGCCGATCGCGCGTGAGCTGCCGATGGAGTACGCCCTCGAGCTCAACCGGCTCATCGAGCTGCAGATGGAAGGCGCGGTCGGCTAAGGAATGACTGACTTCCCGATCCCGTCCGGGCGCGAAGAGGCCTGGCGGTTCACTCCCACGCGTCGCCTGCGCGGCTTGTTCGAGCCGCTCGCCGACGGTGGCGACGGCAAGGTCGTCGTCGACGTCGATGCCCCTGAGGGTGTCACTGTCGAGCGTGTCGACCCGCGCGAGGACAAGCGCGTCGGCACCGTCTTCCGGCCGACAGAGCGAGTCGCCGCGCTGGCGTTCGAGGGCACGCAGCAGGCCACGGTCATCGACATCCCGGCCGAGGCTCGGCCGGACAAGCCGGTCTCGATCGCGATCCGCGGCGAGGGTGGCTCGTCCTACGGCCACACCACGATCGTGGTCGGCGCCTACGCCGAGGCCACCGTCGTCATCGACCACATCGGTACGGCGACCAGGGCAGCCAACGTCGAGATCAACGTCGGCGACGGCGCGAAGCTGACCTTCGTCAGCCTCCAGGACTGGGACAACGACACGGTCCACCTCGCGCACCACATGGCGTGCGTGGGGCGCGACGCGACCTTCAAGTCGGTCGTCGTCACCCTGGGCGGCGACCTCGTCCGGATCAACCCGATCGTGCGGTTTGCCGGCCCCGGTGGCGACGCCGAGCTTCTCGGTCTGTTCTTCGCCGACGACGGCCAGCACCTCGAGCACCGGCTGCTCGTCGACCATGACCAGCCGCGCTGCCGCAGTCGCGTCACCTACAAGGGTGCGCTGCAGGGCGACAAGGCGCACACGGTCTGGATCGGCGACGTCATCATCCGCGCCAACGCGGAGGGCACCGACACCTACGAGCTCAACCGCAACCTGCTGCTCACCGACGGCGCGCGCGCCGACAGCGTGCCCAACCTCGAGATCGAGACCGGCGAGGTCGCCGGCGCGGGGCACGCGAGCGCGACCGGCCGATTCGACGACGAGCAGCTGTTCTACCTGATGGCGCGCGGCATCGACGAGGCCACGGCCCGCCGCCTGGTGGTGCGTGGCTTCTTCGCCGACATCATCGAGCGCATCGGTCTGCCCGACGTCGAGCAGCGCTTGATGACGCGCGTCGACGAAGAGCTGGCCCGCAGCGAAGGCTTCCAGGAAGCGGTGCCCGCATGAGTGCCGCGGCCTACGAAAGCGCTGACTTCCGGCTCGCCTGCAAGCTCAGCCAGCTCGCCGACAACACGGCGGTCGGTCTCGAGATCGACGGTGTCCCGTTGTGCGTCGCGAGGACGCAGGGCGAGGTCTACGCCATCTCCGACATCTGCTCGCACGCCGACGTCAACCTCTCCGACGGCGACGTCGAGGACGGCACCGTCGAGTGCTGGCTGCACGGGTCGCGCTTCGACCTGCGCACCGGCCGGCCGACCGGACTGCCGGCCAACCGCCCCGTCCCGACCTATCCCGTGAAGATCGACGGCGACGACGTCTACGTGTCGCTGAAGGAGTCATAAGTGGCCACGCTCGAGATCAAGAACCTGCACGTCAGCGTCGACGGCGGTGACGGTGCCCGCGAGATCCTCAAGGGCGTCGACCTCACCATCAAGCAGGGCGAGACACACGCGATCATGGGACCCAACGGCTCCGGCAAGTCGACGCTCGCCTACTCCATCGCCGGCCACCCGCGCTACCAGGTCACCGATGGGTCGGTGACGCTCGACGGTGAGGACGTCCTCGCGATGAAGGTCGACGAGCGCGCCCGCGCCGGCCTGTTCCTCGCGATGCAATATCCCGTCGAGGTCCCCGGCGTCAGCGTCTCCAACTTCCTGCGCACGGCCGTCACCGCGATCCAGGGCGAGGCGCCGAAGCTCCGCACCTGGGTCAAGGACCTCAACGCCGCGTTCGAGCGCCTGAGCATCGACTCCAGCTTCAAGGAGCGCTCGGTCAACGAGGGCTTCTCCGGCGGCGAGAAGAAGCGCTTCGAGGTGCTCCAGCTCGAGCTGCTCAAGCCGAAGGTCGCGATCCTCGACGAGACCGACTCCGGTCTCGACGTCGACGCGCTCAAGGTCGTGTCGGCGGGGGTCAACCGGGTGCGCGAGAGCGGGACGACCGGCACGCTGCTCATCACCCACTACACGCGGATCCTGCGCTACATCAAGCCTGACTACGTCCACGTCTTCGTCGGCGGCCGGTTCGTCGAGGAGGGTGGCCCGGAGCTCGCCGACCTGCTCGAGGCCGAGGGCTACGACAAGTGGGTCAAGGGCGCCGGCCCCGCGAAGGCTGACAGCGCCGAGGGTGCCGAAGGCGCCGAATGACCTACGACGTCCAAAGGGTCCGCAAGGACTTCCCGATCCTCGACCGGGAGGTCCGCCCCGGCGTGCCCCTTGTCTACTTGGACAACGCGGCGACGAGCCAGAAGCCGCAGCAGGTGCTCGACGCGATGCGCGACTACTACGAGCGTCACAACGCCAACGTCCACCGCGGCATCCACACTCTCGCCGAGGAGGCGACCGCGCTCTACGAAGGCGCTCGCGACAAGGTCGCGACGTTCATCAACGCCGCGGACCGCGCAGAGGTCGTCTTCACGAAGAACTCCTCCGAGGCTCTCAACCTCATGTCCTACGTCCTCCCGCTGAAGCCGGGAGACGAGATCGTCGTCACCGAGATGGAGCACCACTCCAACCTCGTGCCGTGGCAGCTCGCCGCCGGCCGGACGGGTGCGACGCTCAAGTGGATCGGCCTCACCGACGACGGCCGGCTCGACCTCGCCGACCTCGACAGGGTCATCACCGACCGCACCAAGGTCGTCGCTTTCGTCCACCAGAGCAACCTGCTCGGCACGGTCAACCCCGTGGACGTCATCGTCGCGCGTGCGAAGGCAGTCGGCGCCTACACCGTCCTCGACGCCTCGCAGTCGGTGCCGCACACGTCGATCGACGTGCAGGCGCTCGGGGCCGACGCCGTCGCTTTCACCGGCCACAAGATGTGCGGCCCGACCGGCATCGGTGTGCTGTGGGGTCGTCGCGACGTCCTCGAGGAGCTGCCCCCGTTCCTCGGCGGCGGCGAGATGATCGACGAGGTCACCATGGCCGGGTCGACCTATGCCGCACTCCCGCACAAGTACGAAGCGGGCACGCCGCCGATCGCGCAGGCGGTCGGCCTCGGCGCGGCGGTCGACTACCTCACCGAGCTCGGCATGGACGCCGTCCACGAGCACGAGCTGCAGGTGACGGCGTACGCGCTCGAGGCGCTCCGGGCGGTCGACGGGCTGCGCATCATCGGGCCCACCACGACCGAGGACCGCGGCGGCGCGATCTCCTTCGCCCTTCCCGGCATCCACCCGCACGACGTGGGCCAGCTGCTCGACGAGGACGGCGTCGCCGTGCGCGTCGGTCACCACTGCGCACGGCCTGCCTGCCTGCGCTACGGCGTACCGGCGACCACCCGGGCGTCGGTGCATCTCTACAGCTCCAACGACGACATCGACGCGTTGGTGAGCGGTCTGCAGAAGGTGAAGGAGTTCTTCGCGCGATGAGCAGTCCGGCGCTCGAGTCGATGTACCAAGAGATCATCCTCGACCACTACAAGCACCCGCACCACAAAGGCCTGCGGGAGCCGTTCGAGGCGCAGGTGCACCACCTCAACCCGACCTGCGGTGACGAGATCACCCTGCGGGTCCACCTCGATGGGGGCACCGTCGCCGACGTCTCCTACGACAGCGAAGGCTGCTCGATCAGCCAGGCGTCGGCCAGCGTCATGACCGATCTCGTCATCGGCAAGCCCATCGACGAGGCGATGACGTTGCACGAGGAGTTCGTGCAGCTCATGCAGTCGCGCGGGCAGGTCGAGCCGGACGAGGATGTGCTGGAGGACGCGATCGCGTTCGCCGGTGTGGCGCGCTACCCGGCCCGGGTGAAGTGCGCGTTGCTCGCATGGATGGCATGGAAGGACGCGACCGCCCAGGCGGTCGGCGCCGACGGAGGAGAGAGCTCATGAGCGACACGACCACCAAGCCGTCGGACGAGGACGTCCTCGAAGCGATGCGCGACGTCGTCGACCCGGAGCTCGGCATCAACGTCGTCGACCTCGGACTCGTCTACGGCGTGTCCGTCGACGACGACAACACCGCCATCATCGACATGACGTTGACGTCTGCAGCGTGCCCGCTCACCGATGTGATCGAGGACCAGGCCAACAGCGCTCTCGATGGGCTCGCCAACGGCGTGCGGATCAACTGGGTCTGGATGCCGCCGTGGGGCCCGGACAAGATCACCGACGAGGGTCGCGAACAGCTCCGCGCGTTGGGCTTCAACGTCTGACCGGCGCAGTCGCACCGGAGCTGCCGGCAGGCTTCTCCTCGCCGCTCGCCCTGCAGCGGCTGCGGCGAATGAAGACGGTCGCGACCGCCTGCCTGCTGGTTGCCGCGGTGCTCTACGTCGTCACGTTCTTCGTTCACGGTGCGGGGACGGGCTATGTTCGCGCCGCCGCTGAGGCCGCGATGGTCGGCGGTCTCGCCGACTGGTTCGCCATCACCGCGCTCTTCCGCCGGCCGCTCGGTCTCGCGATCCCGCACACTGCCCTCATCCCGAGCCGCAAGGATGCGCTGGCGCAGAGCCTCGGCGCGTTCATGACCGAGACCTTCCTCACGCGAGAGAACGTCGGCGAGCGGCTGGCGGACGCGGACGTCGTACGGCGGGTGGCCGGTTGGCTCGCCGACCCGGCCAATGCCCACCGGGTGGGGGCTGAGGCGGCCGACATCGCACTGTCGCTGAGTCAGGCGGTCGAGCCGCTCGCCGCCGCCGAGCTGTTGCTCGCGACCGCACGCACAGATGCTGCTCGTCGCGGCTATGCGCCGCTGCTCGGCCGGCTGCTGGAGACGACCGTCAAGGACGACGGGCACCAGGCGCTCACCGACATCGCGCTGCGCAGCACGCACACCTGGATGGTCGAGAACCGCCAGGACCTGGTGCTGCAGCTGAAGAACTTCGCCGAGGACTCCAGTCGGCTGCTCTGGTTGTTCGCGACGACGAAACGTGTCGACCGGATGCTCGGCGAGCTGATGGACACCGTCGGCGATGCCGCACGCGATCGTCATCACCCTCTGCGCCGCCTGCTCGATCGGTTCCTGCTCACGACTGCCAAGCAGCTGCAGAGCGATGACGACCTCGCAGCCCGGGTCAACGAAGAGGCGCTCCGCGTCCTCAACGACCCCGCGCTGCGCGACTGGCTCGTGGAAGTGATCGACGGGCTCACCGCAACGTTGCAGTCCACACTTGCCGACCCGGAGGCCGTCGCGATCCGGCGTCTCACCGGCACGGTCGTGCACTACGCGCAGCGCGTGCTCGACGAGCCGCTGCTGCGGCTTCGCCTCGACGCGCTTGCCCAGCGCGCGGTCTTCCATGCGGTCGACCACTACGCCGACGAGTTCACTGCGCTCGTCGTCGATCAGGTTGCGCGTTGGGACGGTGTCGAGACGGCGCGCCGGATCGAGCTGCTGGCCGGCCGAGACCTGCAGTTCATCCGCATCAACGGCACCGTGGTGGGCGCGCTCGCCGGCCTCGCCATCCACGCTGCGTCCACGCTGCTGCCCTGAGCCCGCGATCGCGTCGATTTCCCTTTGTTGCAGGGCAGATGGGACAATTAGCACATGGCGCACGGAAAGCGGGCCCGGCACGCGCAAAGCGCGCCGTGGCGTGAGCGACTTCCGCTCTCGCCGACGACGCTTGCGCTGGTCAGCCTCGCGGCGGTCTTCATCGTCGCCGGCGCGCTCACTCTGCACGTTCTGAGCGTCCCGTCGCACCTCCGTCAGGAAGGCGCGGGCGCACCGTCGCCGACCGCGCAGCACAGCGTCGCCGCCTCGCACGTCCGGCCGTTGCAGTCGCGTGCAGCGCGTACCGAGCAGAGGTCGACGTCGCCGACGCCGTCGCCCACGACTGCCACTCCCGCGGGTGTGACGCGCACGTCGCCGACACCGACACCGACCACCACGAGCTCGCGACCGTCGCCGCGTCCGTCACCGTCGAGCTCGTCGTCCCGTCCGTTGCCGCTGCCGACACTGACCGGGCCCGGGCACCACTGACCTGCTCCTAGGGAAAGACGTCGGCCGGAGGCAGGTCGGCTCGCCGGGCGAGACTGCGATAGCTGCGCTCGGCATATCGCCACTGCCCGTCGACGAGGGCGTAGTGGTCGTCGTACCGGCCGTAGGCCTCGCTCCATGCGCCGCCGTCACGGTCCTGACGCAGCTCGACCATCCAGAGCCGGCCCGCGGCGGTGCCTTCTCCTTCGAGACGGGCGACGGAGTTGAGCGGAACGAGCTCGAAGAACGCGAAGCGCTCGAGCGCCGACGACACGAACGCCGCCAGCTCGGCGGCGCCGGCAACGTCGACGGCCGGGCGCGTGACCGGGTCGACGCGGATGGGCGCACCTGGCACGAACAAAACGTCGAGCTCCGCCCACGCGCGCCTCGTGACCACGTCGGCGTAGGTCGCGTGCAGTCGCTGCACCGCGGAGTGGAGCCGGTCGTCGTCCGTCATGACCGTCATCCAACACGGCGTAGACTGGGCGCGTGACGTTGGCGAGCTGAGTGGCAGGCCGCCCGCTGCCGGAGTCGGCACGCGGGCTTCGTCGCCCTGCCCTCGTACGTCGCCAAGGAGCCCCTCATGTTGACCGTCGCCGGTCTCGAACTTCGCGCGGGCGCGCGTCTACTCATCGAAGGGGCGACGTTCCGCGTCGGTCCGGGCGACCGCGTCGGACTCGTCGGGCGCAACGGCGCCGGCAAGACGACGTTGTGCCGCGTGCTCGCCGGCGAGGGTGCGCCCGCGGCGGGCACCGTCGAGCGGACGTCGACGGTCGGCTACCTCCCGCAGGACCCGCGCACCGGAGACCTCGACACGATCGCCCGTGACCGCGTGCTGTCCGCCCGTGGGATCGACCAGCTGCTCCGTGACATGGAGAAGACACAGGTCGAGATGGGGGAGCGGCCGCACGACGACGGGCTCGTGCGGCGCTACGGCCGGCTCGAGGAGCGCTTCACCGCTCTGGGCGGCTACGCGGCGGAGGCCGAGGCGGAGCGGATCTGCTCCAACCTCGGCCTACCGGAGCGGGTTCTCGACCAGCCGCTTCGCACGCTGTCCGGCGGTCAGCGCCGCCGGGTCGAGCTCGCGCGCATCCTGTTCTCCGACGCGCGGACGCTGCTGCTCGACGAGCCGACCAACCATCTCGATGCCGACTCGATCACGTGGCTGCGCGACTTCCTGCGCTCCTACTCGGGCGGTCTCATCGTCATCAGTCACGACGTCGACCTGCTCGACCACGTGGTCAACAAGGTGTTCCACCTCGATGCAACGCGCGCAGTGCTCGACCTCTACAACGTCGGGTGGAAGGCCTACCTGCAACAGCGGGAGGTCGACGAGCGGCGTCGGCATCGTGAACGTGCCAACGCCGAGAAGAAGGCAGCTGCGCTCATGCAGCAAGCCGACCGGATGCGGGCGAAGGCGACGAAGGCCGTCGCCGCACAGAACATGGCGCGCCGAGCCGAACGCCTGCTGGCGGGGCTCGAGGAGGAGCGCCGATCCGATCGGGTGGCTCGCATCCGGTTCCCCGAGCCGGCGCCGTGCGGCCGCGTGCCACTCACCGCGACAGGCCTGTCCAAGTCCTACGGCAGCCTCGAGGTGTTCACGGACGTGGACCTCGCGATCGACCGTGGCAGCCGTGTCGTCGTGCTCGGACTGAACGGTGCCGGCAAGACCACGCTGTTGCGGATCCTCGGTGGCATCGAGCCGGCGGACACGGGCACGGTCGACGCGGGACACGGGCTGCGGCTCGGCTACTACGCGCAGGAGCACGAGACGTTGGATCCCGACGCGAGCGTGCTCGACAACCTCGCCGCCGTCGCGCCGCACCTTCCGCAGGTCGAGCAGCGCAAGGTGCTCGGGTCGTTCAACTTCTCCGGCGACACCGTGGAGCAACCTGCGGGAACGCTGTCCGGCGGCGAGAAGACGCGGCTCGCGCTCGCTCGCCTGGTCGTGTCGAGTGCCAACGTGCTGCTCCTCGACGAGCCGACCAACAACCTCGACCCGGCGAGCCGGGAGCAGGTGCTCGGCGCCCTGCGTTCGTACCTCGGGGCGATCGTCCTCGTGACGCACGACGAGGGCGCTGTCGAGGCCCTGCAGCCCGAGCGCGTGCTGCTGCTGCCCGACGGTGTCGAGGATCACTGGAGCGCCGAGCTCGCTGACCTGGTGTCGCTCGCGTAGCCACTTTTCGATGCCCTGCATGGCATCCTCTTCGCTGTGAGCGATCCGGACGGTTTGCCTTCTCGTCCTCTCCCCGCCGCGCCCGCGGAGCTCGACGCGCTGCTTGGCGCGCTGCAACGCAATCGACGCACCTTTGCGTGGAAGACGGGCGGGCTGAACGCCGACGACATGCGACAAGCTCTCGCCCCGTCGACATTGACTTTGGGCGGACTGCTGAAGCACCTGGCGCTTGTCGAAGATCACTACTTCACCCACCAGTTGTTGGGCCGGGACTACCCGGACGTCTGGGCCCCGATGGCCGACGACGATGACTGGGAGTGGACCTCGGCCGCTGACGACTCACCCGAAGAGTTGCGGGCACTGTGGCACGCGGCAGTGGCGCGTTCCGAGGCTGCCGTTGCGGAGGCGCTCGCCAACGGCGGCCTCGACCGTCTGCTCGCCGTGTCGGACTGGTCCGAGACGCCCAACCTCCGCCGGATGCTGGTCGATCTGATCGAGGAGTATGCCCGCCACACCGGCCATGCCGACCTCATCCGCGAGTCCATCGACGGGTTGGTCGGCGAAGACGCGCCGCAATAGCTGTCGACTGCGCTGCCACCTGTCAGCATGCGATAGATCAGCAAGGTCTAGGTTCTGCGCATGACGCTGAAGCTCACGATTGTCTACGGCACGCCCGATGCGCCCGACACCTTCGACAAGCACTACGACGAGGTGCACATGCCCATCGTCGAGCGCTGGCCAGGCGTCGAGCGGGTGGAGGTGGCGAAGGTTCTCGGTGGACCTGGCGGCTCGCAGTCGCCGTACCACCTGATCACGGAGCTCTACTTCGCCGACAACGACGCGCTGAACGCCGCACTCGGCTCCGACGCAGGTCGCGAGGCGGGCAAGGACTTCATGCAGATCGCCCCGCCGGGGTCGTTCATGACAGTGAGCGAGCTGTCCCGATAGCCTTCCCGCGAAACGGTGAAAATTGGTAAGAGAGTCGCATCGCGGGAGGTTTCGGATCGACGCGGGATAGCCATCCTCATGGGGAGGGGGCTTTTTCGCCCCGAGACGAACTCTGTTCACGGGGGACTCTGAAGTGTGGGCGCTTGAGACGGAGGTGCCAGGAGTGGCGGAGCTGAAGAAGGGCAGCCGGGTGACCGGCTCGGAGCGCGATCGGCTGGCGGTCGATCTGCGCCGGAAATATGACCAGGGGGAGAGCATCCGCGCCCTGGCCTCTGCGACCGGTCGTTCGTACGGGTTCGTCCATCGCATCCTCAGCGAGTCGGGTGCGGGGTTGCGCGGTCGCGGCGGCGCGACACGCGGCCGCGCTGCGGCGGCTCGGAAGTCGGCCTGACCGACAGCCTGCCGGCGGAAGACGCCGGCGTCCGCTTCGACGCCGGTCCACCGGTCGCGCGAGTGACGCTTGCGCGACCGGAAAAGCGCAATGCACAGACACCCGACATGTGGCTGCGGCTGTCGGCCATCGCGGAGGCGCTGCCGAGCGAGACGCGAGCAGTCGTCGTCGCGGGCGAGGGGTCTTCGTTCAGCGCCGGCCTCGACCGCTCGATGTTCGGGACGTTGCCCGGTCAGCTCTCGCAGGGTGACTCAGGTTTCCTCGACCTCATCGCGAGCTACCAGGCCGGGTTCACGTGGCTGCGCCGACCGGAGTTCATCAGCGTTGCCGCTGTGCAGGGTCACGCGGTGGGCGCCGGCTTCCAGCTCGCCCTCGCCTGCGACATCCGCATCGCCGCCGAGGACGCGCAGTTCACCATGGCGGAGACCCAGCTCGGTCTCGTGCCGGACCTTGGCGGCACGCAGGTGCTCGTCGATCTCGTCGGCTACGGCCGGGCGGTGGAGATCTGCACCACGGGGCGTCGCGTCGGCGCCCGTGAAGCATTGGAGATGGGGCTCGTCAACGCCGTCGTGCCGGCTGCGGAGCTGACCGCGACCGTCGACGATCTGGTCGCCGCCATCTCGGCCGCGCCGCATGGCGCGGTGTCGATGACCAAGGCGCTTCTGCTCGGTGCCCGAGGGCGTTCGTATCCTGAACAGCTGTTGGCCGAACGGCAGGCTCAGCTGTCCCGCATACGCGCGCTCTCGGAGGGCTCCGATGGATCTGGCACTCACTCCTGAGCAGGAGGCCACCCGGCGCACTGTCGCCGAGTGGGTTGACTCGGTCGTCGTCCCGAGCGCCATCCGCAACGACCGCGAGGAGCGTTTCCCGCAGGAGGCGCTCGACGGGCTGAAGCGCGACGGCTGGGTCGGCCTGACCATTCCGGAGGAGTACGGCGGCGGTGGCGCCGATCCGCTCACCTACTGCCTGGTCATCGAAGAGCTCGGCCGTGGGGACGCCAACGTCCGCTCACTGCTGTCGGTCCACCTGGGCCTCGTCGGCGGGTCGATCAACCGCTGGGGCACCGAGGAGCAGAAGCAGCAGTGGCTGCCGAAGATGGCGACCGGCGAGGTGCTTGGCTGCTTCTGCCTGACCGAGCCCGACCACGGCTCCGACCCGGCCGCTCTCGAGTCCACGGCGGTGCGCGAGGGCGACAGCTACCGCATCAACGGCTCGAAGATCTTCATCACCAACGGCGACATCGCCGGCGTGGCTCTCGTCATGGCACGCACCGGCGGCGAGGGCGCGCGCGGCGTGTCCGCCTTTCTGGTGCCGTGTGACACGCCTGGCTTCAACCCGAAGCCGATCCACGGCAAGCTCGGCCTGCGTTCGTGTGACACCGCCGAGATCGCTCTCGACGACGTCGTCGTGCCCGCGTCGGCGCTGCTCGGGCAGGAAGGCGACGGCATCAAGGTTGCCCTGTCCGCCCTCGACGACGGCCGGATGTCGCTCGCAGCCTCGTGCACCGGCTTGGCCCAGGCGGCTGTGGATGCGATGACGTCGTACGCGAAACAGCGAGAGCAGTTCGGCCGGCCCATCGCCGGATTCCAGCTCGTGCAGGAGCTCATCGCGGACAGCGCGACCGAGCTCGAGGCAGCCCGGCTGATGACCTGGCGGGTCGCCGACCTCAAGGCTCGCGGCGAGAAGTACACGCTCGCGGCCTCGCAGGCGAAGTACTACGCCTCGGAGGTCTGCGTGCGCGCCGCCAACAATGCCGTGCAGGTGCACGGCGGATACGGCTACGTCGACGAGTTCGTCGTCGGCAAGCTGCTCCGCGACGCCCGCGTGACGACTCTCTACGAAGGCACGTCGCAGGTGCAGAAGCTGCTGATCGGTCGCGCCCTGACCGGCGTCTCCGCCTTCACCTGAGGGAAGAGGCTGGCTCCCCCTAGCGTTGAGCGTCTGGGAGGCAGCTGAATGTCCATGGGAGGCCCTGCCGGCTGGCAGGTCATGCACTCGTTCCGGCGCGACTCGTCGGTGACCGAGCGGCGGCTGCCGCCGGGCACGATCCGGCGAATCGCGCGGTTCGCGGCGCCGTACCGCCGTCAGCTCGGCTGGTTCCTGCTGTTCATCGTGATCGACGCCGTGGTCGGCGCGGCCAACCCGTGGATCGTCAAGATCATCATCAGCGACGGTATCCAGAAGCACCGCGGGGGACTGGTGCTCGCCCTCGCGGGTCTGATCGCCGGTCTCGCGCTCGTCTCGGCGATCGTCAACCTCGCCAACCGGTGGTTCTCCGCGCGGATCGGCGAGGGGCTCATCTACGACATGCGCTCGGCGGTCTTCTCGCACATTCAGCGGATGCCGATCGCGTTCTTCACCCGGACGCAGACCGGCGCATTGATCAGCCGCATCAACAGCGACGTGCTCGGAGCGCAGCAGGCCTTCACCGGCACGCTGTCCAACGTTGTGAGCAACTTCATCTCGGTGACGCTCGTGCTGATCGCGATGCTGCTGCTGTCGTGGCAGATCACGGTGCTGGCGCTACTGATGGTGCCGCTGTTCATCGTGCCGGCGCGGCTGATGGGCAAACGCATCCAGCGCATCACTCGCGAGTCCTACGCGCTCAACGCCGAGATGTCGACGCAGATGACCGAACGCTTCAATGTCGCTGGTGCGCTGCTGGTCAAGCTGTTCGGTCGCCCCGGCGACGAGGACAAGCTCTTCCGGACGAAGGCGCGCCGGGTCGCCGACATCGGCGTACAGCAGGCGATGTACGGCCGAATCCTCTTCGTGTCGTTGACGTTGGTTGCTGCTTTTGGCACCGCTCTCGTCTACGGCATGGGTGGCTATCAGGCCGCGAGCGACCCGAAGATGCTCGGCACGGTGGTCGCGCTGGCGGCGTACCTCAACCGCCTCTACGGCCCGATCACCGCACTGTCCAACGTGCAGGTCGACGTCATGACCGCACTCGTGTCCTTCGACCGGGTCTTCGAGGTGTTGGACCTCGAGCCGGCGATCGCCGACGCACCTGAGGCCGTGTCGCTGCCGCGCACGCTCGGTCGTGCGGCGACGATCGAGTTCGACGGTGTGGGGTTCCGTTACCCGACTGCCGCAGAGGTGTCGCTGGCGTCGCTCGAGTCGGTCGCGGTGCTCGACAACACACCCGACCGGCAGGTGCTGCACGACGTGTCGTTCCGGGCCGAGCCGGGACAGCTCGTCGCGCTGGTCGGCCCGTCCGGTGCCGGCAAGACGACCATCTCCCAGCTCGTCACCCGCATGTACGACGTCCAGTCGGGAGCTGTGCTCGTGGGCGGGCACGACGTGCGCGAGGTGACGTTGCAGTCCCTGCGTGACGCGGTCGGCGTCGTGACGCAGGACGCGCACATGTTCCACGACACCATCCGCAACAACCTGCTCTACGCGCGACCGGACGCGACCGATGAGCAGCTCTGGACGGCCATCGACGCGGCGCAGATCGGCGACCTGGTGCGCGATCTGCCCGACCGGCTGGACACGCTCGTCGGCGACCGGGGCTACCGGTTGTCCGGCGGGGAGAAGCAGCGGCTCGCGATCGCACGGTTGCTGCTGAAGGCGCCCTCGATCGTCGTACTGGACGAGGCGACAGCACACCTCGACAGTGAGTCAGAGGCGGCCGTGCAGCGCGCGCTCAAGACTGCGCTCGAAGGGCGCACGTCGTTGGTCATCGCGCACCGCCTGTCGACGGTCCGCGACGCCGATCAGATCCTCGTCATCGACGAGGGTCGCGTGGTCGAGCGCGGCACGCACGAGCAGCTCGCGGATGCCAACGGTCTCTACGCCGAGCTCTACCGGACGCAGTTCGAACCACAGGCCGACAGCGAGCCGCTGGCGACTCCGTAGGGCCACATCGCCGGCTCGACTTGCAGGTCTTTGTCCTGGTCTGCGCAACGTATTTCAGGTCATAACACGTCGCCTCGGTTTGCCGAATGCCTTCTGTGAACACCCCGCTGACATGGCATTCATCCTGTGGCTCATCGCCGTCATCCTGGTCATCTGGGGCATCGTCACGATCTTCCGCGGCAGCGTCCTTCTGGGCATCGTGCTGATCGTGGTCGGCCTTCTCGTCGGACCGGGAGGCGTCAGCATCTTCACGTAATCGGGGGCCTGAGCTGCGGGGTCGGCGGGAAACCGCCGGCCCCGCGCCATCCCCGCGGTCTGCTCGCGATCAGCCGGCGCCACCGGCCTGCTCGCCACCGGTGCCGCCGAGCTCATCTGGCGTGTCCATCGTCTTGTCGGCCTCGGCCGGCTCGTCGACGGTGCTGCTCATGGGCTCGCCCGCCGTCTTCTGAGCCGCGTCTGCTCCGACAGGGGAGTCGGTCGGCGTGCCGAGGCTGGGGGCGGTCTGCCCAGTCGACTCAGTCATGACGGACGGCGTACCCCGGTCAGAGGGTGCGCAAGGCGCCACCGTCGACCGGGACGACCAGACCGGTGAGGTACGACGCGGCCGGGGAGAGCAGGAAGGCGCCGGTGCGGCCGAACTCCTCCGCACGCCCGTAGCGGCGAAGCGGGATGTCCTGCGCGATCCGGTCACGGTCGGCGGGGTCGGGCGTGAGCGACTTCGTCCGGTCGGTGAGCACGCGCCCCGGGAGCATCGTGAAGATGCGGATGCCCTTCGGGCCGAGCTCGTCGGCGAGCATCTTCGCCCACATCGCCAGGCCCGGCCGGAGTCCGTTGCTGATCTCGAGCCCACCGATCGGCGACTTCGACGACGTCGAAAGCACGAAGCCGATCGCGGCGCCTTCACCGAGGTGTGGCACGACGGCGCGCGCGACGCGCACCGCGCCGAGGAACACCGACTCGAACGCGTCGCGCCACTGGTCGTCATTCGCCCCCAGGGCCGGCGTACCCGGTGGTCCGCCGACGCTGACGAACGCGCCGTCGAGCCGGCCCCAGGTGTCGACGGCCAGCTGCGCGAGCCGCTCGGCCGTTGCCGGGTCGGCGTTGTCCGCCGCGATTCCGCGCGCGTTGTCGCCGAGCTCAGCGACCGCCGTGTCGACCGACTCCTGCGATCGGGAGGAGATCACGACCCGGGCGCCGTCGGCGACGAGAGCCTCGGCTGTCGCGCGACCGAGCCCCTTCGTCGCGCCGGTCAGGACATAGACGCGCTCGCGCAGCCCGAGATCCATGCGTCATGCCTATCAATTGTGGCCAGGGCACGTTCTAGCGTGCCCTGGCCACAATTGGTCAGCTCGACGATGCGCGGAGCGACCGCAACACGTACTGGAGGATGCCGCCGTGGCGGTAGTACTCCGCCTCGCCGGGCGTGTCGATCCGCACCGTCGCGGTGAAGGTCTTGTCGCCCGCCTTGACCTCGATCTCACGCGGGATTCGGTCGCCCTCGAGACCGCGGATCTCGAACGTCTCCTCGCCGGTGAGCCCGAGCGACTCGCGGGTCTCGCCGTTGGCGAACTGCAGCGGCAGCACGCCCATGCCGATCAGGTTGGACCGGTGGATCCGCTCGTAGGACTCGGCGATGACCGCCCGCACGCCGAGGAGCATCGTGCCCTTGGCCGCCCAGTCGCGAGACGAGCCGGAGCCATACTCCTTGCCGGCGAGGATCACCAGCGGCACGCCTTCTTCCGCATACTTCTGCGCGGCGTCGTAGATCGACATCTGCTCGCCGTCCGGCAGGTGACGCGTGACGCCGCCCTCCGTGCCCGGCGCGAGCTGGTTGCGCAGCCGGATGTTGGCGAACGTGCCGCGGATCATCACCTCGTGGTTGCCACGACGTGAGCCGTAGGAGTTGAAGTCCTTGCGCTCGACACCGTGCTCGGTGAGGTAGCTGCCGGCCGGTGAGTCGGTCTTGATCGAGCCGGCGGGGGAGATGTGGTCGGTCGTGACGCTGTCGCCGAGCATCGCCAGAACGCGAGCGCCGGTGATGTCCTTGATGCCGGCAGGTTCGGCGGGCATGCCGTCGAAGTACGGCGGACGGCGTACGTAGGTCGACGAACCGTCCCACTCGAAGGCGTCGCCGGTCGGGACGTCGAGGCCCTGCCAGCGCTCGTCGCCGGCGAAGACATCGTTGTACGACGCCGAGAACCCGCTCGCCTGGACGGAGGAGGCGACGATCTCCGAGACCTCCTTCGGCGACGGCCAGATGTCAGCGAGGAAGACGTCGTTGCCGTCGGTGTCCTTGCCGATCGGGTCGTTGAGCAGGTCGACGTCCATGGAGCCGGCGAGCGCGTAGGCGACGACGAGCGGCGGCGACGCGAGGTAGTTCATCTTCACGTCCGGGTTGATCCGGCCCTCGAAGTTGCGGTTGCCGGACAGCACCGACACGACCGCGAGGTCGTTGTCGTTGACCGCCTGCGACACCTCGGGGATGAGCGGGCCGCTGTTGCCGATGCAGGTCGTGCAGCCGTAGCCGACAAGGCCGAAGCCGAGCTTGTCGAGGTACGGCGTCAAGCCCGCCTTCTCGTAGTAGTCCATGACGACCTTGGAGCCCGGAGCCAGCGAGGTCTTCACCCAGGGCTTGCGGGTCAGGCCACGCTCGACCGCGTTCTTCGCGAGCAGGCCGGCGCCGACCATGACGAACGGGTTGGACGTGTTGGTGCACGAGGTGATCGCGGCGACGACAACGGCCCCGTGGTCGACCTCGAACTCCTCGCCGTCGAGCGTGACCTTCGCCGGGTTCGACGGCCGGCCGCCGCCCTGTGCGGCAGGCTGGCCCGCCGGCTGGTCGTGCGCGCCCTGGCTGCTGATCGCGGGCGGGTCGCTCGCCGGGAACGACTCCTTCGACGCCTCGTTGGCGCTGTCGCCGTTGCCGTCGCCTGTGTAGGACTCGTTGGGGACGTAGCTCTTGAGCGCCTGGCGGAAGCTGTCCTTCGCGCTCTTCAGCGCAACCCGGTCCTGCGGTCGCTTCGGTCCGGCAAGTGACGGCTCGACGGTCGACAGGTCGAGCTCGAGCCGCTCGCTGTACTCCGGCTCGTGCGACGGGTCGTGCCAGAGGCCCTGCTCCTTGGCGTAGGCCTCGACGAGGGCGACCTGCTCATCGGGACGGCCGGTGAGGCGGAGGTAGGTGAGCGTCTCGTCGTCGATCGGGAAGATGGCGCAGGTCGAGCCGTACTCCGGGCTCATGTTGCCGATCGTCGCCCGGTTGGCCAACGGAACGGCGGCCACGCCGGAACCGTAGAACTCGACGAACTTGCCGACGACGCCGTGCTTGCGCAGCATCTCGGTGATGGTGAGGACGAGGTCGGTCGCGGTCGCACCCTCCGGCAGCTCGCCGGACAGCTTGAAGCCGACGACCCGCGGGATGAGCATCGACACCGGCTGGCCGAGCATCGCGGCCTCCGCCTCGATGCCGCCGACGCCCCAGCCGAGCACGCCGAGACCGTTGATCATCGTCGTGTGCGAGTCCGTGCCGACGCAGGTGTCGGGGTAGGCGACGCCGTCCTTGTCGAAGACCACGCGGGCGAGGTACTCCAGGTTGACCTGGTGCACGATGCCGGTGTCCGGCGGCACGACGGTGAAGTCACGGAACGCGTCCTGGCCCCAGCGCAGGAACTGGTAGCGCTCCTTGTTGCGCTCGAACTCGAGCGCCGCGTTCTTCTCGAAGGCATCCGGTGCGCCGAAGACGTCGACGATGACCGAGTGGTCGATGACGAGCTCGGTCGGCACGAGCGGGTTGATCTTCGTCGGGTCGCCGCCCAGCTGGTGCATCGCCTCGCGCATGGCGGCGAGGTCGACGACGCAGGGTACGCCGGTGAAGTCCTGCATGATGACGCGCGCCGGCGTGTACTGGATCTCGGTGTCCGGCTCGGCGTTGGGGTCCCAGCCGGCGAGCGCACGTACCTGGTCGGCGGTGACGTTGTGCCCGTCCTCGTTGCGCAGGAGGTTCTCGAGGAGCACCTTCAGCGAGTAGGGGAGACGCGCGCTGCCCTCGACCGAGTCGAGCCGGAAGATCGTCACATCGCGGCCACCGACCGAGATGGCGGACCGGGCGTCAAAGCTGTTCTGGGTCATTCAGGAGCTCCTCGAAGTCGAATCTGAAGTCTCGCGCACGGCTTGCTCGACGAGGTCGAGCACCCCGTCGAGATGACCGGCCGGCATTCCGGTGGCGAGATGCGCCACGAGGCCGTCGTACACGAGGGAGAGAAAAGCGGCGAGCGTCTCGACGGAGACGTCACCGCGGACGACACCGGCGTCACGCTGGCGCGCGAGCCGAGCCTGGGTCGCGCGGGCGATGCCGCGCAGGTGCCGTTGCCACAGCTCGCTGAACGCCGGGTCGGTGCGCACCCGACGGGCGACCTCGAGCTGCACCCCGAGCCAGCCGGCGTCCTTGCTCCGCAGCCGGCGCATCGCCTCGACGAGCCCGGCCTCGTCCACGACCGCGGCGACTTCTTCCGCGTCCTCCTCGGCGAGGGCGAGGAACAGCGCGTCCTTGTCGGGGAAGTGGTGGAAGATCGCGCCCCTCGACAGGCCGGTCTCCTCCTCGAGCAGCCGGACGGTGGCGCCTTCGTAGCCGTGCTCGGCGAAGGCGCGGCGGGCCCCGTCGAGCACGCGTCGGCGAGTCGCTTCCAGCCGCTCCGCGCTCACCTTCGGCACGCCCTGCTCCTTCGCATGGGGACATGGCCAGAGTAGCAAACCGTACGTCCGTCTTGCAATACTTGGAGGTCTGCGGCGTAGGCTGATTGACCCTGTTTCTTCTGGAAGGTGCGTGGGTTGGCGGCTGGCAAGGCGGCGGAGCTCGAGCGCGAGCAGGCCTACCTCACCCGGCTCTACGACCGGCTGGACTTGCTGCGCCACCAGACCCACGACCGGCTCGCCGAGGTACGCCGCCGTGGCGCCACCGGCACCCACCAGCAGCGCAGCGAGCGCGACGCCTTCGCGGGCATGTACGCCGCCCGGCTCGCCCAGCTCAACGCCGTCGAAGCCGGCCTGTGCTTCGGCCGGATCGACCTGCGGGCCGGCGACCGCCACCACGTCGGCCGGATCGGGCTGACCGACGACGGGCACGAGACGCTGCTCGTCGACTGGCGGGCGCCTGCCGCCGAGCCGTTCTACCGCGCCACCGCGGCGGATCCGCAGGGCGTCGTACGACGTCGACACCTGCGCACGCGCGGTCGCAAGCTGCTCGACATCGAGGACGACGTCTTCGACCTCGAGGCGCTGTCCGACGAGGACAAGGCGACGCTCGGCGGTGAGGGGGCGCTGCTCGCGGCGTTGTCCGCACGGCGCACTGGCCGGATGCGCGACATCGTCGAGACGATCCAGGCCGAGCAGGACACGGTCATCCGCGCCGACGCGGCGGGCGTGCTCGTCGTCCAGGGCGGTCCGGGGACCGGCAAGACCGCGGTCGCGCTGCATCGCGCCGCCTACCTGCTCTACACGCATCGCGAGACGCTGTCGCGCACCGGCGTGCTGGTGATCGGGCCCAACGGGGTGTTCCTGCGCTACATCGAGCAGGTGCTGCCGTCGCTCGGTGAGACCGGTGTCGTGCTGTCGACCCTCGACACACTTCTGCCGGGCGTGCAGGTGACGCGCACGGACAGCGATCGCGCCGCGGCGCTCAAGGCGGACCCACGGATGGCGGAAGCGGTGCGCAGCGCCATCGGTGTCGTGCAGCGGGTGCCGGACGCGCCGGTGACGATGCACTGGGACGAGTTCGAGCTGACGCTCTCGCCGCAGCAGGTCGCCTCGGCGCGTAACCGGGCGCGACGCAGTGGTCACGGCCACAACCGGGCGCGGTATGCCTTTGCGAAGCAGCTGCTGCGGTTGTTCGTCGGACAGGTCGTCGGTGCGGACCCGGAGCTGTCCGGCCAGCGCTGGGTGGTCCGGTCGATGATGCGCAGCGACGAGTTCCGCGACGTGATGAACAGGTTGTGGCCGCTGCAGTCGGCCGAGGATCTGGTCGACGCGCTGCTGTCCAACGAGCCGATGCTCGGCACCGCCGCTCCGTGGCTGACGGCCGAGGAACGACGTGAGCTGCTGCGGCCGGCCGCGAGCGGTTGGGCGTCGGGTGACGTGCCGTTGCTCGACGAGGCGTGGGCGCTGCTCGGTGACCCCGGTGAGGTCATCGAGATCGCGGCGCGCAAACGGAAGGCACGCGACGAGGCGGAGTACGCCCGTCAGGTGGTCGCCGCGAGTGGCCTGGCCGGTCGGGTCGATCCGCACAACCTGGCCGCTCGCTACGCCGGCCCGATCGACGACGAGTCGGTCGCCGAGCGCGCCGGCCGCGACATCGCCTGGCACTACGGGCACGTCATCGTCGACGAGGCGCAGGAGCTCTCGCCGATGCAGTGGCGGATGCTGGCGCGGCGGTGCCCGTCGCGGTCGATGACGGTCGTCGGCGACATCGCGCAGACGTCGGCGCCGTGGGGGGCGTCGTCGTGGGCGGAGATGCTCGAGCCGATCGCGTCCGGTCGCTGGCGGGCGTTCGAGCTGACGGTCAACTACCGAACGCCGACACAGGTGATGGACGTCGCCGCCGACGTGCTCGCCGCGGTCGACCCCGACGCCAAGGCGCCGGCGTCGGTGCGCGACGCCGATGTCGGTCCGCGGGCCGAGCGCTGTGTCTCGCGCGACCAGCTCGGCGAGGTCGCTGCCCGCCAGGCAGCGGACGAGCTGGCGTTGGCCGACGGCGGCACGATCGCGGTCCTCACGCCCACGTCGCTCCTCGGTGAGATCACGGCCGCCGTCACGAAGCGGCTGCCCGACGTCGTGGGCGACCCGCTCGAGTCACCGGTGTCCGTGCTGTCGGTCCGGGCGTCGAAGGGTCTCGAGTTCGACGCGGTCATCGTCGTGGAGCCGGCCACGGTCGTGACCGAGGGATCGCACGGCTTGCGCGACCTCTACGTCGCCCTCACCCGGGCGACGCAGCATCTGGTCGTCGTCCATGCGAGCGACCTGCCCGCGTCGCTGGCCCGGCTGGCCGGCGCCCCCGTTTCAGCACACAACCGTGACGCATGAGGTGATCAGCGCCTGATCGCCTGGCTCAGGCGGCCCGTCTGCAACGTTTGTGTGCTGAAGCGGAGAAATTGCGCACATTGCCGACGGTGATGGCTCACACTTAGCTCTCGTGCGGCGCCTTCTGTCCTCTGCCGTCGGGTTGGCGCTCGCAGCCGGTGGCTTGACGCTCGCCGCGGCTCCCGCGACTGCCTCCACGGCCGTCGGCACGAAGACGCTCCTCGCTCAGCTGACCGTCGCGTCCGAGCACCGCGGGGGCTTCTCCAGCGCCGCTTTCGGGCCGTGGGTCGACAGTGACGGCGACGGCTGTACGACGCCCAGCGAAGTGCTTCTTCGCGACGCGCTCACCAAGCCGCAGGTCACCAGCGGCTGCACGCTGATCGGCGGCCGGTGGAGATCGCTCTACGACGGTGTCTATGTGACCGACTCCACCCAGCTCCGCACGGACCACCTGGTCTCGCTGCGTGAGGCCTGGCAGTCGAACGCATGGCGCTGGGATGCCGACACTCGCCACCGCTTCATGAACGACCTCACCTACCCGCGGTCGCTGCTTGCGGTCAGCACGGCGTCGTACCGGTCGAAGGGCGGCGCCGAGCCCACCGACTGGATGCCGCCGCGTGCCTCCTTCGACTGCACCTATCTCGCGTGGTGGGTCGCGGTGAAGTGGCGGTGGCGGCTCAGTGTCAACACGACGGAGAAGACGTTCCTGACCAAGCATCTGTCCGCCTGCGGATGGCCTTCGGTGCTCAAGCCGCGACGTGCGCGCGTCGTCTACGCGACCGCGATCTTCTCCTTCGTCGGCGACACGATCCTCGGTGACACTCCCAAGCTGCCGGACAACCCCTACGGCTACCTGTCACCCGTCGTCCCGCAGATCCGCAAGGGCATCGACGTCGGCTTCGCCAACCTCGAGGGCACCTTCACCAATAGCACCAACGCCAAGTGCAGCGGTGGCAGCACGTGTTACACGTTCCGCAACCCGCCGTCGTACGCGCACGTGTTCGCCCGAGCCGGGTACGACGTCCTCAACCTCGCCAACAACCACTCCCACGACTTCGGCACCGAAGGGCTCAACGACACGAAGAGCGCGATCACCAGCGCCGGTATGCGTTACACCGGCCTGCCCGGCCAGATCACCTACCTGACGAGCAACGGCGTGCGCGTCGCCTTCGTCGGCTTCGCGCCGTACTCCTCGACCAACAACCTGCTCGACCTCACGACCGCCGCGCAGCTGATTCGCAAGGCGAACGCCAACGCGGCGATCGTCGTCGTCTACATGCACGCCGGCGCCGAGGGGGCCAACGCCGACCACGTCACGGGTCGCGAGGAGACCTACATCGGCGAGGACCGCGGCAACCCGAAGAAGTTCGCGCACATGGCGGTCGACAACGGCGCGAGCATCGTGGTGGCCAGCGGGCCGCACGTCATGCGCGGCATGGAGTTCTACCGGCATCGGCTGATCGCCTACAGCCTCGGAGACTTCGTCAACTTCCACAACTTCAGCACGACGGGGGTGCTCGGCCACTCCGGGGTGCTGCGCGTCACCCTCTCGAAGAGCGGCGGCTTCCGGTCGGCGCGGCTGGTGTCGGTGTCGCTCGACTCGGGCGGACGTGGCTCGGTCGGCGGCGGATCGGTCTCGTTCGTCCGCACGCTGTCCGACGAGGACTTCGGCACCAGCGCCGCGAAGTTCTCATCCTCGGGCGTCATCACCCAGCCCTGATCGCGGGCGGCGATCAGCCGCCGATGTGCTGCGCGAGGAACGCGAGCGTCGCCGGCATCCGGCGGCGCCAGAAGCTGCCGACATGACAGCCGCTCTCGATGCCGCCGGTCGCACCGGGAATCCGCTTCAGCAGCTCGCGCGCGGTGGGTGCGAACGGGTCCGCGCTCCCGCAGTCGATCCGCACCTCGACGTCATGGAAGTCGGTCAGGTGCGACCACACGCCATAGCGCTGCCAGTCGCTCTCGGAGTCGAAGGTGTAGGGGTGGCTCCGCCGCGCCTCGGAATAGGACCTGAAGACGGCCGGGCTGAGCGCGACGGCCGCGGCCACCGTGTCCGGATGCTGTTGAGCGAGCAGCAGCGTCCCGAAGGCGCCCATCGACGAGCCGAAGACGCCGCGCCGCTCCCGGGACCCGCCGACACCGAACCGACGCTCGACGGCAGGGACGACGTCGTCGAGCAACGCGGCCATGGGGTCACGGCCGTCCGCGCGGGGGTGCCAGTAGGTGCGACCGCCGAAACCGGGTTGCACGAATGCCAACCGTGAGCCGGCCGCGGTGGCGAACCCGCTGATGCCGAGACCGCCGTCGAGGTCCTCGTCGCCGCGGTTGAGGCCCGGCAGGTAGATCGCCAGCGGCGTCCCGTCGCCGCGCCGGTGCCCCGCGGGCAAGGCCACGCTGTAGCTGAGCTGCTCGCCCGGCATCGACGTCGAGGTGGTCGACAGCCGCTGGACGTCGTACGTGCTGTGCGGCACCGACGGGTTGTCGCCGCAGCCGCCGCGCAGCCGGACGAAAGTGGGGTTGTCCCACTCCGCGGCCGCTCCGGCGCCCACGGCAGCGACACCCGCCCCCAGCACCCCGAGGAGAAGGGAGCGGCGTGAGAGGGCGCCCCCGTCGTCGCGCATGTCGGACATCCTCGGCCGAATGAGGCAACCTTTCCGGCAGGCTCGCCGGTCATCTCCGGCGTGAGCAGCGTGGGGAGCCTCGTGGTCGAGACGGTGGGCGGCGTCGGTCGCGTGCCGTTCGACGAGTTCGTCGCCGCGCGTGGCCAGGCGCTGCAGCGGACGGCGTACCTGCTGACCGGCGACTGGGGTCTCGCGGAGGACCTGCTGCAGACGGCGCTCGCCCGCGCCTACCCGCGCTGGGACCGGATCGTCAGCGACGACCCGGAGGGATATCTGCGCCGGGTGCTCGTCAACACCTGGTCGTCGTGGTGGCGGCGCAAGTGGCGCGGCGAAGTACCGACCGGCGAGATGCGTGAGACGCCGACGCAGGACGAGTACGTCGCCGCGGACCGGCGTGACGCGGTGCGCAACGCGCTCGCGCGGTTGCCCAAGCGGCAGCGGGCGGTGGTCGTGCTGCGGTTCCACGAGGACATGACGGAGGCACAGGTCGCGGCGGCGCTCGGGATCTCGGTCGGCACGGTGAAGAGCCAGGCGGCGAAGGCCTTGGCGAAGCTGCGCGAGGACGCGGCGCTCACGGGCTATGGCACGACGAAGACGGACGGTGAGTGACGTGGTGCAGACGCAGGACGAGCCGGCGTTGCGAGCAGCGTTGACGGACCTGACGGTGGGGCAGCCGGACCTCCCGGTGGACCGGGTCGCCGGTGTGCGTCGCAAGCACGCGCACCGGCGGCAGCTCCAGGCCGCAGCCGGCGCGTGCGCGGTCGCGGTCATCGCCGTCGGTGCCGTCGCTCTCGGCGGCACCTTCAACGGGCAGCGTTCGGCGCAGTCGCTGAACCGTCCGGTCCCGTCGTGGGCCCTTCGGTGGGACGACCACCGCGACGGCTCGGTGCCGCAGGCGATGCTCACGGCCGCCGTGAAGCACTGGGTCTCCGACCAGCGCGCGAAGACACCGCTGCCGTCGAGCCAGCCGGTCTCCATGCCCCCGGTGGTCTGGTACCTCGGAGAGCGCATCCCGGGCACCGACCAGGTGGTGGCCGTGTTCGAGGCCACCGGGCTGCACGCGGGCGCGCTCCCGCTGACCAAGGGGCCGCGGCTCGTGGTGGCCCACGGATCATGGAACGACGTCATGCGCGAAGGCGCCAAGGGCGGCTATGCCTGGAGCTACGTCGACGTCGCCGCGCCGCCGCCCGGCTACACCGGCGTCGTCGGTGGCTACGCGCCGGTGGGCGACGGCAACGGCGGCTTCGACAACATCATCTGGCTGCTCACGTCACCGAAGGCGCGCGGCGCCTCGTGGACGGTCCAGACGGCCGGCGACCGGACGGTGTCGGGTGATCTGCCGCTCGACAAGGGCTACGGGTCAGTCCAGGTCGGGCCGGTCGCGAGCCGCGTACGGATCACAGCACTGGCGACGGGGCCGGAGGGGCAGTCGGTTCCGTTCGACGGCTTCGTGGGAGTGCCCGGCGCGCCGGGCCGCCAGGCGCCGACGCTGGTCTACCCCGACGCGCTGGTCGGCGTCCCGGCGACGGGCACGGTGTTCGGCGAGAGCGCCTCGCAGGGCAGCTCTACGTTCTTCGACGAGTCGACGCACGCGCGGCCCGGGCGAGCGACCACCATCTACGCGCGCTGCTACTCGGCGGGTGGAAGCCCGTTCATCCGGGTCGTCGTCGACCGCGACTCAGCGCAGCACGGAGTGCGGATCCCGTGCGACGACCGTCAGCACGTCGTGCCGGGCAACCCCACCGGCCCGGCCATCGCACTCGGCGACGGGCCGCAGCCGAGCCGGGGCCACGAGTACGTCATCCAGGCCGGCGCCCTCACGGCCTGGCGGGTGGCGATCGTCGTCCACTGAGCCGGCCGGGGCGACGTAGGGTCGGGCGCGTGCAGGAGGCCGGAGCACTCGAGCAGGTGAGGGAGTGGCTGTCGGCCGCTCAACGCGTGACCGTCTTCACCGGCGCCGGCATCTCGACCGACTCCGGCATCCCGGACTACCGCGGCCCGAACGGCGTCTGGACCCGCAACCCCGAAGCCCAGCGGATGTCGTCGATCCAGGACTACGTCGCCGACCCTGAGGTGCGGCGCCGCGCCTGGCAGTCGCGCAAGGCGCATCCGGCCTGGAGCGCCGAGCCCAACGACGCGCACCGCGCGCTGGCGGACCTCGAGAGGACCGGCCGGCTGACCGCGCTCATCACGCAGAACATCGACGAGCTGCACCAGCGGGCGGGCTCGTCGCGCGAGAAGGTCATCGAGCTGCACGGCACGATCTGGTGGGCGGAGTGCCTCACCTGTGGCGTGCGCTCGCCGATGGCCGACGAGCTGGCGAGGGTGAGTGACGTCGAGCCCGACCCGAGCTGCACGCTCTGCGGCGGCATTCTCAAGTCCGCGACGATCTCCTTCGGCCAGCCACTCGACGCGGCCGTCCTGCGCGCCGCCTGGGCGGCCACGCAGGCATGCGACCTCTTCGTCGCCATCGGCACCTCGCTGATGGTCCACCCGGCGGCCGGCCTGTGCGAGGTCGCCGTCGAGGCGGGTGCCCGCTTCGTCATCATCAACGCAGAACCCACGCCGTACGACGACATCGCCGGCACTGTTCTGCGCGAACCGATCGGTGAGATCCTTCCGGCACTGGTCGCCGCCGTGGTCGAGGAGCGCGCATGAAGGTCCCTCTGCTCACCACCGACTTTCTCTACCGCGCCGAGACGGTCTTCGGTGATCGGATGGGGGTGATCGACGAGCCTGACAGCGCCGACAGCCTCGGCTCGCTGACCTACTCGGAGGTCGCACGCCGCGTCCGGGCCATCCAGGCCGGTCTCGACGAGCTCGGCGTCGACCCGGGGGAGCGGGTCGCCGTCGTGTCGCCCAACGCGGCCCGCCTGCTGGAGCTGTTCTTCGCCGTCCCGTCGTCAGGACGCGTGCTGGTGCCGATCAACTTCCGACTGCGCGCGGAGGAGGTCGAGTACATCGTCGAGCACTCCGGTGCCACGGTGCTGCTCGTCGACCCGACGCTCGACGACGACCTCGGCACGGTCACGGCGAAACACCGACTGTTGCTCGGGCAGCAGAGCGACGAGGCACTCCTGCGCTTCGACCGCGAGCCGCAACCGTGGACCGATCCCGACGAGGACGCGACGGCCACGATCAACTACACGAGCGGCACGACCGCCCGTCCCAAGGGCGTTCAGATAACGCATCGCAACATCTGGACCAATGCCGTGACGTTCGGCCTGCACGCCGGCGTCAACGACTGGGATGTCTATCTCCACACGTTGCCGATGTTCCACTGCAACGGCTGGGGGATGCTCTACACCGCCGCCGCGATGGGTGCGCCGCAGGTCGTGCTGCGCAAGGTCGACGGTCCGGAGATCCTGCGCCGGGTGCAGCAGCACGGCGTCACCTTCATGTGCGCTGCTCCGGCGGTCGTCAACTCTGTGCTCGACGCCGGCAAGGCGTGGGACGGCCCGATTCCCGGCGCCGGCCGCGCCACCCGGGTGATCTGCGCCGGAGCGCCGCCGCCCACCAAGACGATCGAGCGGATCGAGACCGAGCTCGGGTGGGAGTTCATCGAGATCTACGGCCTCACCGAGACCTCGCCATTGCTGACGATCAACCGTCGCAGGCGTGAGTGGGCCGACCTCCCCATCGAGCAGGCGGCACAGAAGCTGGTCCGAGCGGGTGCTCCCGCTGTCGGCGTACGACTCGCCGTCAGTGCGGCCGGCGAGGTGCTGGCACGGAGCAACGTCGTCCTGCAGGGCTACTGGCAGCAGCCGGACGCGACCGCTGCCGCTCTCGAGGGCGACTGGTTCCACACCGGCGACGGTGGCTCGATCGACGACGAGGGTTACCTCACGATCTCCGACCGGAAGAAGGACGTGATCATCACCGGCGGCGAGAACGTGTCGTCGATCGAGGTCGAGGACTGCATCTACAGCTGCGAAGGCGTGGCCGAGGTCGCCGTGATCGGCGTGCCCGACGAGAAGTGGGGCGAGACCATCAAGGCGATCGTCGTGAAGGCGCCAGGCGTCGAGATCGACGAGGCCGGCGTCATCGCGCACTGCAAGCAGCACATCGCCGGCTTCAAGGCGCCGACCTCGGTCGAGTTCGTCGAGGTCATTCCTCGCACCGCGACGGGCAAGGTGCAGAAGTTCAAGCTCCGCGAGCCCTTCTGGGCCGGCCGCGACCGCCAGGTCAACTAGTCCGTCAGGCCGCGTTGCGTCGTCGGATCGTGACCGCGACGCCGCCGGCCGCGAGCAGACCGAGTGCGGTCAGCGGTATCGCGACCGCGAGACCCGTGTCGGAGAGGCTGCCACCCGTGCCGCGGCCCTGTGCGCTGCCGCTTCCGCCGCCGCCCGACCCGCCGCCGCTCGACGACGCCGCCGGGCACCAGGGGTTGACCGGGACGCCGGCACACGGGTTCGGCATCGTCGCGAGCCGCGCGGTCGGCAGCGGCTTCAACCTCACCGTCGTCGTCTGCGGGTAGCTCGCCGGAACGCCCGGCGGCGGGTTGCACGGGAACAGCAGCTGGGAGTCGCACGCGACCTCGGCGATCAGCACCGATTCCTCGGCCGCGTTGACCGAAGGCCACCCGGCGGCCGGGCACGAGCCGTTGGTCGTCGACAGCGTCGACGGTGACTCGGTGAACGTGCCACTGGTGTCGGTGTTGTCGTGCCAGCAGTTGCCTGTCGCCGACGGGTCCTCCGGCGGCGGCTGCGAGATGTCGCCGACGTCACCGTTGGTGGGGTTGCCGTAGCCACCGTTGTCGGTGAACGTGTTGTGCGCGATCTCGTTGCCCCAGTCGCTGAAGTAGCAGGGCACCGTGCCGGTCAGGCCGAGCGCGGACAGGTCGAAGTTGGGCTCGCCACCCTGGCAGTGCTGGCCGATGGCGGACGGCGGCACCTCGGTGTCGGGGTACGGCGTGGTGAGGATGCCCCACGCCTTGTTGCGCACGATCAAGTTGTGCACGAGCGTGTCGTGCCGGCCACCGGCGATGACCATGCCGGTGCCGACCGGGCCGGCGCCGGCGGAACCGGACTGGGGCACATTGGGGTTGTTGTTGTCGTGCACGTAGTTGTTGGACCAGATCTCGCACGACGTCGTCGTGCTGCCGGGGCAGAGGCCGACCTGCGGCGACGGCGCGTCGTCGTTGTTCTGGCTGTTGGTGACGATGCCGCTCTGGTTGTCGTCCCACTCGGAGTTCTGGATGCGCAGATGGCCGCCGGAGTTGGTGCCGGAGTAGCCGAGCGCGCTGTTCTCCGCCCAGGCGCGGTCGAGCACGGCGTTGCAGTCGGGGCACGCACCGATGTAGTAGCTCGCGTCGTTCATGTTGCTGGCATAGGTGCGGGTGATGAGACCCGGACCGCGCGCGTTGGAGACGAAGATGCCGTACGTCGCCTGCGGCTTGCTGGCGCCGCCGTAGTAGGTGGTTGTGGCGTTGAGGTAAGCCCCGTGGTACGCGCCCATGCCGACCTTGCCGGACCCGTCACCGCCGTTCCACCAGATCTCGTTGCCCTGACCCAGGTAGTTGCAGGCGGTGAGGTTCTCGATCGACACTCCGTCGACCTTGTAGGCGACGATGCCGTCCCGTCCGGCGGAGGTGCTGCCGAAGTCCTGGTCGGCGGCCTTCGAGGAGCACTTCGGCGTGCCCGGCCTGGTGCCGTCGACGACGACGGTGTTGCGGTTCATGCCGCGCACATGCAGGCCCGGCTTCTCGATCGTGACGCCCCATCCGGCCTCACCGCTGGCGGGTTTGTGCGTCGTACGGTCCCCCCGCTCCTTCCAGTCACCTGGCCCGACGAGGACCCAGTCGCCGGCATGCGCCGCGTCGACCGCGGCCTGGATCGAGGAGTAGGTGCCTGTGCTGCCGCGCCAGGTCCCGACGCGAAGCACCCGAGGCGCTGCTGCCCGGACCGAGACGATCGGTATCCCCGCCCCGACCGACGCAACTCCCACCACGAGCAGAACAGGGACCGGCCGTAGTCGCATAGCGCCTCCCACCGTGACGGTGAGGGGGACGTTACTCGCGTTGCACCTGCCTAGACTGACCGCCGTGCCGACGCTGCCGAGCTACCCGTTCTCGCGTCACCGGCTCGACAACGGCCTGCGGGTGGTGATCAGTGAGGACCATCTCGCGCCCGTGGTCGCCGTCAACCTCTGGTACGACGTCGGATCGCGGCATGAGGCACCGGGTAAGACGGGCTTCGCGCACCTCTTCGAGCACCTGATGTTCCAGGGCTCCAAGAACGTCAGCCGTAACGACCACTTCGGCTTGATCTCCGCCGCCGGCGGGACCCTCAACGGCACGACGTGGTGCGACCGGACCAACTACTTCGAGACGGTGCCGGCCAACCATCTCGAGACCGCACTGTGGCTCGAGGCGGACCGCATGGGTGGTCTGCTCGATGCGCTCGACCAGGACAACCTCGACAACCAGCGCGAGGTCGTCAAGAACGAGAAGCGCCAGACCCGGGACAACCAGCCCTACGGCGCGTGGCTCGAGCTGCTCCACGAGCACGGCTTCCCGGAGAGCCACCCCTACCACCACACGACGATCGGCTCGATGGCTGATCTCGATGCGGCGAGCCTCGAGGACGCGCGGTCGTTCTACTCGACCTGGTACGCGCCGGACAACGCGGTGTTGTCGATCGTGGGGGACGTCGACACCGACGCGACGCTGGCCGCGGTCGAGCGCTACTTCGGGGGCATCCCGGCGAAGGGCTCGTTCCCGCAGCCACCCTCGACGGAGATCGCCGCGCACATCGGCCAGGAGATCCGCCGCCACGTGCCGGACCGCGTGCCGGTGCCGCGGGCGTTCATCGGCTACCGGTGCCCGCCGTTCGGCACACCCGACTTCGACGCGGTCGAGGTGCTGGGCACCGTCCTCGGCGGCGGTCGTGGGAGCCGGCTCTACAAGGCGTTGGTGCTCGATCGGCCGTTGTTGCAGGCGTCAGACGGCGACATCATGTCGTCGTGGCCGTTCGTCGGCGGCGCGTCGCTGACCGTCGCCGATCTGCCGGCGCGCGAGGGCGTCGACATCGCGGAGCTGGAGGCGGCGTACCACGAGCTCGCCGATGCCGCGGCGACGCAGCCGCCGACCGACGAGGAGATGACGCGGGCCCGCGCGCTGATCACGAGCGAGTGGCTGCACCACCTGGCCAACGTCGACGGTCGCGCCGACATGTTCAGCCAGTTCACGACGCTGTTCGACGACCCGGGGCTCGTCAACGACATGCTGCCGAGGGTTCTCGCCGTCACGCCGGAGGACGTCGCGCGCGTTGCCGGCGAGGTGCTGCGCCCCGACAACCGCGTGGTCCTCGTCTTCGAGCCGGAAGCCGCGGAGGTGGCCGCGTGACCACCCTCGTCGCCGAGCGGCCGGAGCCCGCTCCGCCCCGACCCTGGCGCTTTCCTTCGTTCGAACGACGGACGGTCGCCGGCGGTCCGGTCATCGCCTGCGACGTCCCCGGCCGCCCGCTCGCGATGGTGCTCCTCGTCCTCGATGCCGGCGCCGTCACGGAGCCTGCGGGCAAGGAAGGCGTCGCGCTGCTCCTCGCCCGCGCGCTGTCCGAAGGCACCCGCACGAAGAGCGCCTACGAGTTCGCGGTGGCCGGCGAGCGGCTCGGCGCCAACTGGCGTGCCGACACTGACTGGGACGCCATGCGCTGCGGCTTCGAGGTGCCGGCCGGAGAGCTGCAAGCGGCCGCCGACCTGCTGGCCGAAGCCGTCCGTGACCCCGGTCTCGACGACGAGACGCTGCTGCGCGTCCGCGACGAGAGGCTGGACGAGGTCCGGCTCGAGCTCAGCCAGCCGGGCCCGCGCGCCGGCATGGCGTTCGTCGACGCGGTCTTCTCGTCCGACAGCCGCTACGCCGTCCGCGACGGCGGTGATCTCACGACGGTCGCCGCGCTGACGCCGGACGACGTACGCGCCTTTCACGCGGCGCGGTTCGCCCCGGACGCCGCGACCCTTGTCGTCGTTGGAGACCTCGCCGGCACCGATGTGGACGCGCTCGGCCGGTCGGTGTTCGAGGGCTGGACAGGTACGGCGACGCCGGTGGCGCCTCCCGTCGTCAGCACGCGCGGCGAGAACAAGCGGATCATCCTCGTCGACCGACCGGGCTCCGTGCAGTCGATGCTCTACTCCGGCCACGATGCGCCGGCTCGCGCCGTCGAGGACTACGTCCCGATGACGACGATGGCCCTGTCGCTCGGCGGGATGTTCAGCTCACGGCTGATGTACCGGCTGCGCGAGGACAAGGGCTACACCTACGGCGCGTACGGCGGCTACGACTGCCGACGCCATGGGGGAGTGTTCGTCGCCCGGGCCGCAGTGCACACCGAGGTGACCGCACCGGCACTTGCCGACACCGTTGCGGAGATCCGGCGGATGCACGACGACGGCTTGGAAGAGGACGAGCTCGACCTCGCGCGCCGCTACCGCTCCGGCATCTTCCCGATCAACTTCGCCGGCTCGCCTGCTGTTGCCGCAGGGCTGTCCGACCTCATCGTGCACGGCTTCCCGGACGACCACTTCGACCGGCTGCGGGCGCAGATCGAAGCCGTCACCACCGATGAGGTCAATACGGCTGCGCAGAAGCGGCTCCGCCCCGACGACCTGGTCAACGTCGTCGTCGGCGACGCGTCCGTCGTCGCGGAGAGCCTCGGGGAGATCGGGCTCGGACCGGTCCAGGTCGTCACCGACGAGGCCTGAGCCGTGCTCGTCGCCGCCGGCGTCGCGGCCCTGCTCGCTGTTCTTGCGCCCGCGGTCAGCGCGGTCAGTCCGCCGTCGGCGCCGGCGCTGACCGTCACCGACAACCACGTTCGCGCCGTCGTCATCGCTGTCCCGGACCTGCGGTGGAGCGACCTCGCCTACATGCCGAAGCTGCGGGCGTTCGCCGGGACGGCCGCGGTCGGTGACCTCTCGGTGAAGACCGTGGAGTCGCGCGCCGACTGTGCCGACGGCCTGCTGACCTTCAACGCGGGAGACCGGGTCGACAGTGGCGTCGGCGGTTGTTCGATGACGCCGGCGCAGCTGAAGAAGGCGCGGGTGAACGCCCGTGGCAGTGTCTTCGATGCACACGTCGGCGCGTTGGGTGACGCGTTGCGATCGGCGGGCCTGGTCACCTCTGCCGTCGACACCAGGTCGATCCCGCTGCTCGTCGACTCGACCGGCGACGTCACGGTGACGCCGTTCCGGTCGATCGTCCGGTCGAACGCGCCCGAGGTCGACGCGATCGTCGACGACGACCTCTACGTCGGGCGTCCTGACCAGCGACCGGTGACCGCCGGTCTGCTCGACGGCGAGATCCACGACCAGGTGGCCGAGCTCGCGCCGCAGACGACGGTCTTCATCGCCGGGCTCAGCGACGCACCGGCCGGCCATGCCCATCTGCACGTCCTGCTCGTCCGGCATCAGGGGTGGTCGCACGTCGAGCTTGCCCGGCCGGGTACTCACCCGCCGTACGTCTCCCTGATCGACCTTGCTCCGACCTTGTTACATCTCCTCGGCCGGGCTCCGCCGGCCGACCTGGCCGGCCGAGTCCTGCGTCCCACCGCGACGCCGGCTCGCGACTGGACGGCGTACGCCGACCAGGACCGGCATGCGCAGGCGGCGCGGAGCACCAGCAAGCCGCTTCGCTACACCCTCGCGATCGCTGCGCTCGCGGTCATCCTGCTGCTGGTGCTTGCCGGTCGCGGTGTGGGAGCGCGCCTGTCCGGTGCCGCCGCGACGTGGCTGGCCCGCCTGCTGGTCGGTGTGCCGGTCTTCGCGTTCATGGTCCAGCTGTTGCCGTGGTGGCGGTCCGGCGGGCTCGCGGTTGCCGGCATGTTCGCCGGGGCAGCTGTCGCCTTCGCTGCGGTGACGGCTGCAACCGCCCGACGCGCGGCCGTCGTGGCGTTGGTGATCGTCCCGGGGTTCACCGCGGTGGTGCTGCTGGCCGACCAGCTCGCTGGATCGCGGCTGCAGATCTCGTCCGCCTTGGGCGACAACCCGTTGATCGGCGGCCGGTTCCACGGCATGGGCAACATCGACTTCGCGGTGTTCGCGACCTGCGCGCTGCTCTGCGCGGGTGTCGCCGGCGGTGCGTTGGTCTCCCGCGGTCGGCGCACCCTCGGTCTCGCCGCCGCCGCGGCCATCGGCGGTGTCGCCCTGGTCGTCGACGGCGCGCCACCACTCGGTGACGACGCCGGCGGCGCAGTGACGCTGCTGACCGCTGTCGTGCTCATGCTCGCGGTTCTGACCGGTGTCCGGGTGACGTGGCAGCGCGTGCTCGTCGTCCTGGTCGTCGCCGTCGCTCTGGTCGTCCTCGTCGGAGTGGCGGACCACGCGCGGGGAGCGGCGGCGCAGACGCATCTCGGTCGTTTCGTCGGGCAGCTGATGCACGGCGGGGCCGGTGCCGAGGTGCGGCGGCGGCTGATCGCAGTCGGACGGTCGTTCGGCAACGTCCCGATGACACTGCTCGCCGCCGGAGCGGCGGCCGCTTCGGTCGCCTGCCGTGGATTCTTGCGACGGCGCGCCGCTCAGTTCGCGGGCCTGCCGGCTGCGCTCGCCGGCGTGGCGACCGTGGCGATCCTGGGCACCCTGTTCAACGACTCCGGTGTGGTCATCGCAGCGTTCGCGTTGATCGTCGCGGTCGGCGCTTTGGCGGGTGCGGGACTGCTCGCCGCCGCGGCTCCCGGGCCGATGCCGGACCAAGCGGGATAATCCCGATGTGAGCACGGCGGTAGCGGACTCCAGCTACGGCTGGTCCGGCAGCTGCTGGACGAGCCGTGTCCTCGACGTCTTCCGCCGCCATCCCGAGCTGTTGACGGCGCTCGTCTGCGGTGTCGTCGTCGCCATCGGCCTGCGGGGGCCCGACCTTCCCGCGCAGGCCTACCGCGTCTCGTTGATCCGCCACCACGGACTGGTCATCTTCGACAGCCACTGGTACGGCGGCCACTCGCTGCCCGGCTACTCCATGCTGTTCCCGTTGCTCGCGGCGATGTTCGGATCGCGACTTGTCGGCGCCCTGGCGTGCATCGCGGCGACGGCGGCGTTCACCAGGTTGCTGCGCGGACGCGAGGCAACGGGGCACGACCTCGCCGTCATCTGGTTCGCGGTGGTCAGCGCTGTCGACCTCGTGGTCGGCCGGTTGCCGTTCGCACTCGGGCTGGCCTTCGGCATCGCCGCCCTCGCCGCCGCGCGCGAGCGACGACCCGCGCGCGTGTTCGTGCTGTCGGTGCTGTGCAGCGCGTCGAGCCCCTTGGCCGCGGCTTTCCTTCTCCTGGTCGCGACGGCGTGGCTGCCCACCGCCGGCTGGCGACGTACGTTGCCGTTCGTCGGCTCCTTCTTCGGCATCCTCGTCGCGGTGATCTTCGGCGAGGGCGGGGCGTTCCCGTTCCCGTGGACCTCGTTGGTCCTCGTGCTCGTGTTCGTCGCGCTCGGCCTGCTCTTCGCGGCGAGAGACAGCGTTCTGCTGCGCCGCGGCTTGTGGCTCTACGGCATCGCGTCCGTCGGGGCGTTCGTCATCGCCAACCCGGTGGGCGGCAACATGATCCGCCTCGGTGCGGTCATGTCGGGGCCGTTGGCGGCGTACGAGCTGCTGCGTCGACGTCGAACCGTGCTGCTGGCGATCCTTGCCGTGCCGCTGCTGGTGTGGCAGCTCGCACCGGTGCCGGCATCGTTCGCGACGAGTGGCGGGTTGTCTGCGCGGGCGCCCTACTACACCGGCCTGCTGCGCTTCCTGACGTCGCAGTCGGGTCCGCAGGGCCGGGTCGAGGTGCCACTGACGCAGGGACGCTGGGAGACCGACTACCTTGCCGCATCCGTGCCGCTGGCCCGCGGGTGGGAGCGGCAGCTCGACATCTCCCACAACGAGGTGCTCTACGACGTCGACCTCAGCGCGTCGGCCTACCACGACTGGCTGCTGGCCAACGGCGTCCGATGGGTGGCGTTGCCGGACGCGCCGCTCGACGCGTCGGAGACCGGTGAGGCGGCGCTGCTGCAACGGTCACACCCGCCGTCCTACCTGCAGCCGGTGTGGCACGACGCGCACTGGAAGGTCTGGCAGGTGCGCGACGCGCGGCCGCTCGCGACCGGACCCGTGCGGCTCGTCTCCTTCGGCGTCTCCCGGATCGACCTGCAGATGTTGCGGCCGGGCTCGGCCGTGATCCTCGTCCGATGGACGCGCTTCTGGTCGGTCGTCGCCGGTCAGGCGTGCGTGGCACCGACCCCCGATGGCTGGACACAGGTCACGGCCGGGACGGCCGGTCCGGTCACGCTTTCCGCGCAGGTCGGTCTGTCGACACTCGCAGGAAGCGGCAACGGCGGCAGCTGCAGTCAGGCGCCCTGAGCAGGCGGCCGCCACTGCCGGTGCCACCAGCGCGTGCGCTCCGCGCGGCGGACGAACGCCAGGCGTTCGCGACGCAGCTCGTCTTCCTCGGTGTCGTCGATCGGATCGAGCTCGGCGCCGACCGCGCGGCGCAGCAGGTAGTCCGCGAGCGCGGGGTTGCGGGCGAGTGCCGGTCCGTGCAGGTACGTCGCCACGATGCTGCCTTGCACTGCTCCGTCGACGCCGGCCGTTCCGTTGCCCACGCCGGAGCGCACAGTGGCAAGCGGGCGGGCGTCGGGCCCGAGCGCGGTCATGCCGCCGTGGTTCTCGTAACCGGTGAGTGGGCCGGACAGTCCGTCGATGGCGGGCTCACCCAGCAGCTCGCCGACCGCGCGCGGACCGGGCAGCCGTTCGGTCCGGCAGTCGAGGATACCGAGCCCCGCGACCATCTCGCCCTGTCCGACGAGGAACCGCTCACCGAGGATCTGGAAGCCGGCGCACACCGCGAAGATCGGACGGCCCGCGTCCGACGCGCGGCCGAGCACGCCGTTGGCGAGCTTCGAGACCGCGAGGGTCTGCGCGGCGTCCTCGCCCCCGCCGAGGACGTAGATGTCGGCCTGCTCCGGCACGGTCTCGTCGATGCCGACGTCGATCGTCTCCGCGGCGATGCCCCGCCAGCGCAGGCGCTGCGCGAGCACGCTCGCGTTGCCGCCGTCGCCGTAGGTGCCGAGCAGCGACGGGTAGATCAGTGCGATCCGCAGCGGGTCAGGCATCGCCGACCACCCGGCGGTAGGTCTGGAACGCCGTGTAGTTGGCCAGCACCTCGAGATGGCCGCTGCCCTTCGCCGCGCGCAACGCGGCGGCTTCGTCGTCGATCCGGACGTGTTCGACGCCGGCGTAGCGCAGCCGCACCGCGACGTCGCGCGACCGTTCGCCGGTGGCGACCGCCGGCCGACCACGCAGCACCTCGAACGGCACGTCCCACAGCCACGACGGGTCGCGGCCGTCCTGCGCACGTGCGTTGACCGCGACGACGACCGGTGCGTCCGGCTTCGCCATCGCGAGGGCTTCCGACCAGCCGGCAGGGTTCTTCGCGAGCAGTAGTCGCACCGGGCGGCCGTCGTACGTCGTCTGCAGGTAGCGGCCTTCCACGGCATCGATGCGCCGCATCGCGTCCAAGGCGTCGCCTGGCTGCACGGCCCAGAGGCTTGCCGCGGCCGCTGCGAGGGCGGCGTTGCCGACGTTGACGTCACCCGGCAGCGAGAGGTCGACGTCGTACGTCTTCCCGTCGGGGCCGGTCACCGTGCGCCCGGACACCGACCACTGCGGTGTCGGCCGGGCGAGGCCGCACCCACTGCGCCAGCCGTCGGCGTCGCGGACCAGTACGTCGCCACAGACCGGGCAGGCCGTCGAGTCGGACTGCCACCGCTGGCCGGCCGACACCCACACCTGCTTGCTCGCGCCGGTCGCCGCCCAGGTGACGAGCGGGTCGTCGCAGTTGGCGACAGCGGTGATGTCCGGCGATGCCTTCAGCGCGTCGTGCCAGATGCCGGCGAGCCGCCGCACCTCGGCGTAGCGGTCGAGCTGGTCGCGGCTGAGGTTGAGCAGGACAGCGGCCTTCGGGTGAACGGCCGCCGCGACCCGCGGGAGGTAGGGCTCGTCGACCTCGAGGACTCCGAGCCGACTGGTGCGGTCGGTCGCCAGGGCGGCGGTGAGACCGGTGGGCAGGTTGGCCCCGCCGCCGTTGCTCACGACCGGCTCGCGGGTCTCCAGCGCCGCGACGAGCAGGCTGCGTGTGGTGCTCTTGCCGTTGGTGCCGCTGACCAGCGCGATCTCACGGCCCGCGGCGGCTTCCTGCAGGGCGTGCGGGTCGACGAGCAGCGTGATGCGACCGCCGATCGTGGTGCCACCGCCCCGGCCGGTCAGCTTGGACAGGCCGGCCGCCGTCGCTCCCGCCGCTCGGGCGAGCGTGAAGCGGGCCGTCACCCCTTGACGTGGGCGCGGGCGATCGCGACGAAGATGAAGAACGCGGCCAGTGTGGCGACGGCTGCGATCGGAAAGACCGTGCGGGTCACCCGGGCCGGCGCGTGCGCCAGCACCCGGCCGAGCACGGTCCCGACGATGAGCAGCACGACGCTGAGCGCTCCGAGACCGATGGCGTACTGCTCCTCCAGCTTCACGGCGCTAAGCCTATCGAGCCGGGTCGGGGGAGTGATGCACCGCCGTACTCTGGGTGTCGTGAGCCGCCGCCGGACGCGACTGCTGACCGCCGGTCTGGCGGCGATCTGCTGCGCCGTCGGGCTGGCCGGATGCAACAACGCGAACCTCAGCCGGCGTGAGCTTGTCGTGCACTTCGACTCGTCCGCGACAGCGGCCGACCACAACGCCGCCCGGGCCGCGTGCGCCACCGCAGCGCCGAACGCGAGTCCTGAGCCCGCGCCGTCGGCATCGACGCGAGGTGTGTCACCGCCCTACGACGTGCGTTTCCGCGTCGACCACGCAAGCGACCGCGACATCAACCAGCTGGCGCAGTGTCTGCGCCACCAACGAGGTGTCCTCGGGATCGATATACCTGACGCCGGGGGCTGAAAAACCAAACCATCGGTTCACTGCACATAAACCGTGGGCACACCGCCTGTCAATGCGGCAGCGAAGCCGCAACCGATGGAGGTGCGCATGACCGCAGATGCCGCCACGGCTCGCGAACCAGGTGTCGTGCGAAGCACGATCCCGGCTCGGATCGACCGGCTGCCCTGGTCAAAGTTCCACACGCGGATGGTTGTCGCGCTCGGCGTTGCGTGGATCCTCGACGGTCTCGAGATCACCGTCGCGGGCGCTGTTGCGGGCGTGCTCAACAAGAACACGACGCTCGGTCTCTCATCGAGCAAGGTTGGCCTCATCGCCACGGTCTACCTCGTCGGCGAGGTCGTCGGTGCGTTGTTCTTCGGTCGGCTGTCCGACAAGTGGGGCCGCAAGAACCTGTTCATGATCACGCTCGCCGTCTACCTCGTCGGCAGTGGTCTCACTGCCGCGACATGGGGCGCGGGCGTGGGCGCGGTCGTGTTCCTCTACGCGACGCGGTTCGTCGCCGGTATGGGTATCGGTGGTGAGTACGCCGCCATCAACTCCGCGATCGACGAGCTGATCCCCGCGCGTTTCCGTGGCCGGACCGACATCGCGGTCAACGGCACCTACTGGGGTGGCGCGATCCTCGGAACGCTCGGCTCCCTGCTCTTCCTCAACGTCATCGGTGAGTCGGCCGGCTGGCGCATCGCCTTCCTGCTCGGCCCGGTGCTGGGTCTGTGCATCCTGCTCGTCCGGCGCAACCTGCCGGAGAGCCCGCGCTGGCAGATCATGCGCGGTCGTGAGGAGGAAGCAGAGCGCTCCATCCAGCTGATCGAGCGCGAGGTCGAGGCGACGGGTGCCACTCTCGAGCCGGTCGACGACAGCAAGGCGATCGAGATCAAGCCGGTCGAGCGCACTGGATACCTGACGCTTCTCAAGGTGCTGTTCCAGAAGTATCCGAGCCGTTCGACGCTCGGTGCGACGCTGATGATCACGCAGTCGTTCCTCTACAACGCGATCTTCTTCACCTACACGATCGTCCTGACGAAGTTCTACGGCATCTCCGCCGCGAAGGCGCCCTTCTTCCTCATCGCCTTCGCCGTCGGCAACCTGATCGGTCCGCTGACCATCGGCCGCCTGTTCGACACCATCGGACGTCGCGTGATGATCACGGCGACCTACCTGATCTCGGGTGTGCTGCTTGCGGTCACCGCGTTCCTGTTCCAGGCCAACGTGCTGTCCGCGACGACCCAGACCATCGCCTGGTGCGTGATCTTCTTCTTCGCGTCAGCCGGCGCTTCGGCGGCGTACCTGACCGTCAGCGAGATCTTCCCGCTCGAGGTGCGTGCTCAGGCGATCGCCGTCTTCTTCGCCATCGCGCAGTGCTTCGGCGCTCTCGGGCCGGTCATCTACGGCGCGATGATCGGTGACGGCAAGAACCGCACGGCGCTGTTCATCGGCTACCTCCTGGGTGCCGGTGTGATGGTCGTCGGTGGTCTGGTCGAGGCGTTCCTCGGCGTCAACGCCGAGCAGAAGTCGCTCGAGGATGTCGCCGAACCGCTGTCGATGGTCCGGCGGACGAGCGAGGCGCTCGCCGGTTACAGCTCGGGTGCGGTGGCGCGCCGCGGCGTGAGCTCGTCTCTGCCGCCGGTCGGCTAGCGCAGGTCAGCTCGACACGGGCAAAGCAAGACGGCCGGCGTCGGCGTAGACGTTGAAAGAGGTTCCGCGCAGGAACCCGACCAGCGTCAAGCCGGCGCCGGTCGCCATTTCCGCGGCCAGCGAGCTCGGCGCGGAAACGGCGGCCATCGCCGGGATGCCGGCCATCAGTGCCTTCTGCACGAGCTCGAAGCTGGCCCGGCCGGAGACCTGCAGGATCGTGCCGCGCAGCGGCAGCCTCGTCTCGGTCAGTGCCCATCCCACGACCTTGTCGACGGCGTTGTGCCGGCCGACGTCCTCGCGGATGCACAACAGCTCGCCCGTGCTGGTGAACAGACCTGCGGCATGCAGACCGCCTGTCCGGTCGAAGGTCTTCTGCGCCGCGCGGAGCTTGTCCGGCAGCGAGACGAGGACGTCGGCGTCGATCGCGAACACGTCCCCGGCCACCGGCCAGCGCTGCTCCGTCGTGACGGCGTCGATGCTCGCCTTGCCGCAGATGCCGCACGAGCTGCTGACGTAGAAACCGCGAGCGGCGACGTCGTCGGCGAGCGGCTCGGTCAGGGTCACGTCGACGACGTTGTCGGCGCAGTTGATCGCGCTGTGTACGCCGTCCGGGCCGACCAGACCTTCGGTCAGAAGGAAGCCGAGCGCGAGCTCGACGTCGTGGCCCGGCGTGCGCATGGTGACGGCCAGCGGTCGGCCGTCGGCGCGGATCTCGAGCGGCTCCTCGACCGCCAACGTGTCCGGTCGCTCGACGACGCGGGCGTCGTCCACCCGCACGACCCGCCGCCGATCCGTCACCCGACCCATGCGGCCAATTGTGCCCTCCGCACGTTCTAGCGTTCGCTGGCCACAATTGGCGGGACTGGGTACGGGGCATTGTGCCCTCCGCACGTTCTAGCGTTCGGTGGCCACAATGGTGAGCGCCCGGGCGGATTACCTCGCGGGGCGAGGGGTAGCGTCCGGCTCGTGGGCGTCCGCACGTGGATCGAGGGTTGGCCGGTCGTCCGGCAGATCACCTCTGACGACCCGCTCGGCCGAGGTGCCGCCGTCACGTCCCCCCACACCGAGCAGCTCCAACCCCGTACGTCGACCGCGGACAAGGTCGTCAAGTCCATCTGTCCCTACTGCGCCGTCGGCTGCGGCCAGAACGTCTACGTCAAGGACGACAAGGTCGTCCAGATCGAAGGCGACCCGGACTCGCCGATCAGCCGCGGCCGGCTCTGCCCGAAGGGCAGCGCGAGCCTGCAGCTGACGACCGGCAACGCGCGAGAGAAGTACGCGCTCTACCGCGCGCCGCACGCGGCCGAGTGGGAGCGCATCGAGCTCGACAAGGCGATGGACATGATCGCCGACCGGGTCGTCAAGACCCGCGACGAGACGTGGGAGTGGGAGTCCGAGGGGAAGCGGACTCGGCGCACTCTCGGGTTCGCCAGCCTCGGCGGTGCGACGCTCGACAACGAAGAGAACTACCTCATCAAGAAGCTGTTCACCGCGCTCGGCGCGATCCAGATCGAGAACCAGGCGCGGATATGACACAGCTCCACGGTCCCCGGTCTGGGGACCAGCTTCGGTCGCGGCGGTGCGACGTCGTTCCAACAGGACCTGGCCAACGCTGACTGCATCCTGATCCAGGGCTCCAACATGGCCGAGGCGCACCCGGTCGGCTTCCAGTGGGTCGTCGAGGCGAAGAAGCGCGGCGCCACGGTCATCCACGTCGACCCGCGCTACACCCGCACCTCTGCGCTCGCCGACATCCATGTGCCGATGCGCGCCGGCAGCGACATCGCGTTTCTCGGCGCGCTCGTCAACCACGTGCTGAGCAACGAGCTGTGGTTCCGCGACTACGTCCTCGCCTACACCAACGCGTCGTTCCTGGTCCGCGAGGACTTCGGTGACACCGAGGATCTCGACGGCCTGTTCAGCGGCTTCGACCCGGAGAAGCGGACTTACCAGACCGAGACCTGGCAGTACGCCGGCATCGACGTGGGCGCCGACGAGCACGGCGAAGAAGAGAAGACGACGAAGTACGAGCAGAAGGGCACCGGCCACCAGTTCGGCTCAGGCGGCGCGGCGCTCGACCCCGGTGACGCGATCCGCGACCTGACGCTGCAGCACCCCCGTTGCATCATCAACGTGCTCAAGCGCCACTTCGCCCGCTACACGCCGGAGATGGTCGAGGAGGTCTGCGGTGTGCCGGCCGATCTGTTCACCAAGGTCGCCGACGCGCTCACGAGCAACTCCGGCCCGGACCGCACCGGCGCGTTCGTCTACAGCGTCGGCTGGACGCAGCACTCGGTCGGCGTGCAGTACATCCGCACCGCCGCGATCCTCCAGCTGCTGCTCGGCAACATGGGCCGGCCCGGCGGCGGCATCATGGCGATGCGCGGGCACGCGTCGATCCAGGGCTCGACCGACATCCCGACGCTCTACAACCTGCTGCCCGGCTACCTCCCGATGCCGCACGCGCTGGAGCACAGCACGCTGCAGGAGTATCTCCACCTCAACACTCCACGCGGCGGCTTCTACGGGTCGATGCCGGCGTACCTCGTCAGCCTGCTCAAGGCCTACTGGGGTGAGCACGCCAAGCCCAGCAACGACTTCTGCTTCGACTACCTCCCGCGGCTGACCGGCGACCACTCGAGCTACCCGACGGTCATGGCGCAGATCGACGGCAAGTGCAAGGGCTACTTCCTGCTCGGTGAGAACCCCGCGGTCGGCCACGCCAACTCGAAGATGCAACGGCTCGGACTGTCCAACCTCGACTGGCTCGTGATCCGCGACTTCTCGCTGATCGAGAGCGCGACGTGGTGGAAGGACGGGCCGGAGATCGAGACGGGGGAGTGCCGCACCGAGGACATCGGCACGGAGGTCTTCTTCCTGCCCGCAGCCGCGCACACCGAGAAAGCGGGCTCGTTCACCAACACCCAGCGACTGCTGCAGTGGCGGCACCAGGCCGTCGAGCCGCAGGGTGACCAGCGCAGCGACCTGTGGTTCATCTGGCATCTCGGCCGGCTCATCCGCGACAAGCTCGCCGCTCGGCAGCCCGACCTCGGCGACGCGTCGCTGGACCGGCCGGTGCTCGACCTCACCTGGGACTCCCCGACGCAGGGCCGGTACGACGACCCGGACCCAGAGGCCGTTCTGCGGGAGGTCAACGGGTGGGACGCCGAGGGCAAGGCGATCTCCGGCTACACCGATCTCAAGGACGACGGGTCGACGACCTGCGGCTGCTGGATCTACTGCGGCGTCTACGCCGACGAGGTCAACCAGGCTGCGCGTCGCAAGCCCGGCGGTGAGCAGGACTGGGTCGCGTCGCAATGGGGCTGGGCGTGGCCGATGAACCGTCGCATCCTCTACAACCGCGCGTCGGCCGACCCCGAGGGCAGGCCGTGGAGCCAGCGCAAGGCGCTCGTCTGGTGGGACGAGACGGAGAGCAAGTGGACCGGCGGCGACGTGCCCGACTTCGCCGCCGACAAGAACCCGCACTACGAGCCCCCGCCGGGCGCGAAGGCTGCGGACGCGATCGGCGGCGCCGACCCGTTCGTCATGCAGACCGACGGCAAAGGCTGGCTCTACGTCCCGAGTGGTCTGACCGACGGGCCGATGCCGACGCACTACGAGCCGCACGAGTCGCCGTTCCGCAACTCGCTCTACCCGCAGCAGTCCAACCCGGCGCGGCAGGTGTTCTCGCGGGCGGACAACCTGTCGAACCCGTCGCCGGGGGAGAGCGGCAACTCCGACGTCTTCCCGTTCGTCGTGACGACGTACCGACTCACCGAGCACCACACGGCCGGCGGCATGTCGCGGTGGTTGCCCTACCTCGCGGAGCTCCAGCCGGCGATGTTCTGCGAGGTGTCACCGGAGCTCGCGCAGCATCGCGGCCTGACACACCTCGGCTGGGCGACAGTCGTGACGGCCCGCGCCGCGATCGAGGCGCGCGTACTGGTCACCGAGCGGCTCGCGCCGTTGAGGGTCGGCGGGCGAGTCGTGCACCAGGTCGGTCTGCCCTACCACTTCGGACCCAACGGGTACGTCACGGGCGATGCGGCGAACGAGCTGCTCGGTCTCGCCCTCGACCCCAACGTGCACATCCAGGAGAGCAAGGTGTCGTCGTGTGACATCCGGCCGGGCCGGCGGCCTCGCGGACCCGGACTGCTGCGACTGGTCGACGACTATCGCCGGCGGGCCGGCGTGACGATCACCACCGGCGACACCGCGGTGACCGCGCCGAAGGCCGACACGACGGAAGCGACATCGACATGACCACGACGTCGGACGTCGCCGCGCGCGCCGGTTGGGACGAGCACCCGCCGCGGATGGGTTTCTTCACCGACACGTCGGTGTGCATCGGCTGCAAGGCCTGCGAGGTCGCCTGCAAGGAGTGGAACGGCGTCCCGGACGACGGCTACGACCTGCTCGGCCTGTCCTATGACAACACCGGCAGCCTGAGCGCCAACACGTGGCGGCACGTCGCGTTCATCGAGCAGTCGAAGCCGTTCGGTCCGCAGACCACGGGCATCGACGAGGCGCCGACGGGCGACCGCGACGAGGTCCGCTGGCTGATGTCGTCGGACGTCTGCAAGCACTGCACCGAGGCCGGGTGCCTCGATGTCTGCCCGACGGGTGCGCTGTTCCGCACCGAGTTCGGCACTGTCGTCGTGCAGCAGGACATCTGCAACGGCTGCGGCTACTGCATTCCCGCCTGCCCGTTCGGCGTGATCGACCGGCGCGAGTCCGACGGCAAGGCGTGGAAGTGCACGCTCTGCTACGACCGCATCGGCGAGGACCAGACGCCGGCCTGCGCCAAGGCCTGCCCGACGGAGTCGATCCAGTACGGCCCGCTCGACGAGCTCCGCGAACGCGCCCAGGGCCGTCTCGACCAGCTCGTCGAGGCGGGTCACGCGGACGCGCAGCTCTATCTCGAGGACAGCGCGGACGGCGTCGGCGGCGCCGGTGCGTTCTTCCTGCTGCTCGACAAGCCGGAGGCCTACGGTCTGCCGCCGGACCCGGTCGTCCCGACTCGGGACGTGCGGGCGATGTGGCGGCATGCCGCCGCGGCGGCGGGCGTCTTCGCGGGGCTCGGTGTCGCGGCGTTCGTGGGACGGCGGCGATGAGCGGCGCGCACGCCGCGGGCCCCGGCGGCGACCGTCGTGGCCGGAGCGGCGGCGGGCGGCGACGCCGCGGCGAGCAGATGATGGTGCCGAAGGCGGAGTTCTCCTCCTACTACGGCCGCCCGATCATCAAGAAACCGGTGTGGTCCGAGCTCGACATCGGCGGCTACCTGTTCACCGGCGGCATCGCGGCCGGCTCGGCGGTGATCGGCGCCGGCGCCGACCTGACCGGCCGTCCCGAGCTGCGGCACGTCGCTCGGCTGAGCTCGCTGGCCGCGCTGGGAGTCTCCGGCGCCGCGCTCGTGCACGACCTCGGGGTTCCCGCACGCTTCCATCACATGTTGCGCGTCGCCAAGCCCACGTCACCGATGAGCGTCGGCACGTGGATCCTCACGGCGTTCGGGCTGCCGACCGGCATCGCCGGTGCGGCTGAGCTGCCGGGCCTGGTGCCGCCGTTCCTACGTGGCCTGGTCGGCGCGCTGGGCCGGCCGGCCGGCATCGCGTCGGCGCTGGTCGCGCCAGGAGTGGCGACGTACACCGCGGTGCTGCTCGCGGACACCTCGGTGCCGTCCTGGCACGAGGCCTGGCCGGAGCTGCCGTTCGTGTTCGCCGGGTCGGCGCTGTCCGGCTCGGCCGGGCTTGCCCTCGCACTGGCGCCGTGTGAGGAGAGCAAGCCGGTACGACGACTTGCGGTGCTCGGTGCCGCGTTGGAGCTGGCCGCGTCACAGCGGATCGAGCACCGGCTCGGCCTGCTCGGTGAGCCCTACAAGGAGGGCAGCGCGGGCAGCAAGATGCGACTCGCGAAGAAGCTGACGCTTGCGGGCGCGGTGACGGCGGCCGCGTTGGGCCGGCGCAGTCGCGTCGCGGCGGTGGCATCCGGCGCCGCGCTGTTCGCAGCCTCAGCGTTGACGAGGTTCGCCATCTTCGAGGCAGGCGTTGCCTCGACCGAGGACCCGAAGTACGTCGTGGTGCCGCAGCGCGAGCGGCTTCAGCGCAGGACGAGCGTCACGCCGTCCTGACGCGCCGGCAGCAGCTCGCCGATGACGGTCGCGCCGGCGACTTCACCGGCGAGCAGAAGGCCACCGGAGGTCTGCGCGTCGGCGAGCAGGAGCTGCTCGATGTCGTCGTACGAACCGGCGTCGAGATGCGGTCGCACCCAGTCCAGGTTGCGTCGCGTGCCGCCGGAGATGAAGCCGTCCGCCGCGGACGCGCGTGCACCGTCGAGGTAGGGCACGGCTGCTGTGTCGATGACGGCCGTGACGCCGGACGCGCGCGCCATCTTGTGCAGGTGGCCGAGCAGGCCAAAGCCGGTCACGTCGGTCGCGGCCCGGACGCCGGCGTTGACGGCTGCGATCGACACGTCGCGGTTGAGCGCGGTCATGGTGTCGACAGCCTCGGTGAAGACCTCGCCCGTCGTCTTGTGCCGATTGTTGAGCACGCCGATGCCGAGTGGCTTCGACAGCGACAGGGGGAGCCCGGCGCTGGCGGCGTCGTTGCGCAGCAGCCGGGTTGCGTCAGCCACACCGGTGACTGCCATGCCGTACTTCGGCTCGCTGTCGTCGACGCTGTGGCCGCCGGCGACGTGACAGCCGGCCTGGCTCGCGACATCGGCGCCACCGCGCAGGACCTCTCGGGCCAGATCGAACGGCAACGTCTCACGCGGCCACGCGAGCAGGTTGACCGCCAGCAGCGGCGTGCCACCCATGGCGTAGATGTCCGACAACGCATTGGCCGCGGCGATGCGACCCCAGTCGTAGGGGTCGTCGACGACGGGGGTGAAGAAGTCGGCGGTGGCGAGAATCGCGGTGTCGCCCTGCAGGCGCACCGCGGCTGCGTCGTCGCCGGAGTCGAGGCCGACGAGGAGCTCCGCGCTGCCGGCGGACGGTTGCAGACCGCGTACGACGTCCTCGAGCTCGCCAGGCGGGATCTTGCAGGCGCAGCCGCCGCCCCGACCGAGCTGCGTCAGCCGGACTCGTGGCGCGGACGTGGTCACGACCCGACGCTATGCCGTGGGTAACGGCCGTTGCTGGCCCGGGGCGGGAGGGACGGTAGTCCGGCCTGACCATTCCTGGGCGGTTTGTTAGCGATGAGGCATTCATGGCGGGTCAGCGGTGGCACTCTGATGTCATGTCCACGCATGCTCCTGGCTCCGGGACCGAGACCGGTCCGCTGACCGGGTCCGCCAGCGTGCTGACGTTCGGCGGCGTCACGACGGTGCTGACGTCGGGGGAGTTCGACGTCGCGACCTCGGACGGGCTCCGCGAGGCGCTCGAGCTTGCGTGCGCCAAGGGCACAGACGTCGTCGTGGACATGACCGGCGTGACGTTCATGGACGGCTCCGGTCTCCGGCAGCTGGAGCGGGCCGCCGCGAAGCTGATCCCGCAGGGCCGGTCGATGCGCATCTCGAATGCGCCGCGGGCCGTCGTACGTCTCCTTCAGGCCGCCGGCACGATCGACATGCTCCATTCCTGACAGCTCTTCCGCGCTGAGTGCGACGAACGAAGCCCTATCGCGCCATGTGATCGGGACGCGTTCGTCGCACTCGACATGATGGGATGGGGTCGGAGGCGTACTCGTCCTGGTGGGCGGCGCGGTCTTCAAAACCGTTGAGCGGCAGTCACTGTCGCTGGTGGGTTCGATTCCCATCCGCCTCCGCCACTGACCATCGCCCGATGCGCGTCGCCCGCCGCGTCGCGGACGATGAGCTTTGAAGGCAGTGGGCTGCGGCGCGTCCGGGTGCGGTCAGCAGCCAGGCGAGTGGACAGACGGCTGTGCGAGTGGGCACGGTGAAGACCCAGAGGTCGTCAGGCGCAGTCGACACGTGGAGCTCAGCACCCGCGCATGGCGCGACGACGTGGTCGGTGGCGACGGCGCATTGACCGCTCTCGTCGGGCCCCGTACATGTTCCGACGCTCACTCCGTCGCGACGGATGGACACGGCAAGACCTGGCGTGGACCCCATCGAGCCAGGATGCGCTGGTTGCCAGTGCACGGACAGGGCCGAAGGACCCTTCGCCGGTCCCGGACGCGCAGCTATTGCGAGAGATGTCGTTCTTGCGGACCGGGCAACGACGCAGGGCCTTTGCGCGTGATGTCGTCATCGGCAACCTGGAGGCGGGCCTCATGAACGTGCGGCACTCGGTGCCTGCACTCCTGTGCCTGGTGCTGACGCTCTCGTGTTCCGGCACTCCGGCACGGGTGGCCGCTCCGACCGGCAAGATCAGCAGTACGCCCGCGGCGACCTCGGGGTCGGCGTCTCCGACGGCCGGTCCGCATCGTGAGCCGGCCGTGACGCTCGCGTATTTCCGCCCGGGACTGGGGGTAGTCGGCGTGAGCCCCGACTGCTGCGGAAACCAGGGCACGGGCGGAGCCCGCCTCTGGCTCACCACGGACATGCACCGATGGCTGGACGTCACGCCACCGAACTCAGGCCGCGGCCGGCTTCCCGGCGAGCACCCCATCTTCGAGGACGCCTCTTTCGTCGACGCGAGCACGGGCTGGGTGAGCACGTGGGACGTCGGTGACCTGTCCGTGGTCGTCTACCGCACCCGGGACGCCGGTCGTCACTGGAGTCGTAGGCGCGCGGGCGGACACGGCGCCCACGCCGGGGCGACCGCGCGGTTCCAGCTGCTGAGCCCCAGCACCGCGTACCGACAGGAGCTCGATCCGGCCGGGCCGGTTGTCCACCTGTCGATCACGCGGGACTCGGGCGGGCACTGGACGACGGTGTACGACGGGTGGACCCGCCAGAAGCGAGGGCATCCGTTCGGCCCGTTCGAGCGGCCGGTCACGTTTGTCTCCGCCGAGCACGGGTTCGCGGCCGACGTCGTGTCGCTGCCCGACTTCCCCTACGAGACGACGGGTCAGCTGTTCGAGACGAGCGATGGCGGTCGCACGTGGTCGACCATGCGCCCACCGCTTGCCGGAGGGTCCCCCTGCGAACGGGGCAGGGCTCCGACCTGCGTCCTCGGTCTGCCGACGTTCTTCGATGGGTCCAACGGAGTGCTGCCGGGCGCCGGGCGGCGCGGCGCGCGGACCACGATCAGCTTCGACAGGACGACGGATGCCGGCGCGACGTGGTCGATCGCGTCGAGCCTCACGCTGCCCGACGAAGGCGCCGGAACGAGCCGCTGTGCCGTGACGTGCACGTTGACTTCGATCGCCGCTCCGTCGGACTGGTGGCTCCTCTCACGCGTCAGCGGCGGGTACGCGACGTGGCGCACCACTGACGCCGGGATTCGCTGGACCCACCACGCCGCAACGCTTCCTGCGGCCGACCGCGCCGTGTCCTTGTGGGCCCTCACGCCGTCGCTCGCGTGGGCAGTCACAGAAGTCCGGGTGCCGTCAGGGACGACGACGCAACTCATGCGCAGCGTCGACGGGGGTACGACGTGGCGACGGGTCGTGCCGGCTGCTGGTTAGGGACCGCGGCATCCGCTCAGCGGCGCGGGTTGGCCGTCGTCAGGCGCAGCGTCGCCGACTCGTTGTAGTCGATGTGCGATCCGAGTACGACGGAGTAGCCGTGGTCGCGGATCACAAGCTTTGCCGGCAGGCCGGACGGAAGCACCCACACGTCCACGGTGCCGTTGCTGACCGACTTGCCGGTCGCCGTCTGCATGATTCGCAGGTGTGAGACGCGGACGCTCGCGCCGTCGAGAGTCATCGACTCGGACCCCGCCATCTGCACCGTCGATGTCAGGACGCCGTCACTCGCCCGGCAGACGACGCTGGGGTAGCCGCTGCACGCGTAGTCCTTCATGTCCTGCATGTAGGAGAACTTGTGCGCGTCGGTGTAGTGCACCAGCCGCCACCCCGCCGAGTCATGGCACATCTGCCAGCGGGACCAGCGTCCCGCCAGTGCGTCCCACCGCAGGTCCAGCCCGCAGTCGCTGGACGTCACCGTGAGCGTCGTCCGCGCCGGGTAGTGGTGCTTGATCCCGATGCTGATGCGTTCGCCACCCGTGGTGGCGTAGACGTAGACCCCGGTTGCTGGACCCCCACCGGCCGCGCCGCCGGGGAGGGGCTGTGCGCTGCGGAACTTGTCGATGACCTGGCTCACGGAGACGGGCGCGGGTGGGCGTTGCAGCCACCAGTAGAAGCCGCCGCCGGCCACCAAGACGAGCACGCTGACCGCGAGCACCCATCGCAGCCAACGTCGCCGCGTCGGCCGGGTGACCGGCGGCTCCGTGGTCCGCAGCTCGAGGTCGTGCATCGTTGCCATCGTTCTCGACAAGGGCCACCGATGCACGGGGTCGAAAGACCCTTTCGCCGGCGACTGCTGAGGGGGACAAAGGAGTCGTGAGCGCAACCGCACACCGCGCGCCACGGGTTCTCGAGCCGCTCGCGCGGCGGATCGTCGACGTGCACGCCGCGAGCGCACCGCCCCGCGATGTGGGTCTGGTGTCGACGTACCTGTCCGTCCTGCGCCGTGTGACGGCCTTGTTCTCTCCGGACGTCCGCCACATCGAGAACCTGCCCGCGACCGGGCCGGCCCTGGTGGTGAGCAACCACTCGTGCATGGTCTACATGCCCGATGCCGCCGTGGTGGCCGAGGCGGTGCTCGAGCGACGCGGTGTCGATGCTTCGAGCTACGGGCTCGCCTACGACCTGCTGTTCACGATCCCCGTCGTCGGCCCGCTGATCCGTCGGCTCGGTCTCATGCCGGCTGACAACGAGACTGCGCTGGCGGCGTTGGCCGGCGGAGCCGCCGTCGTCGTGTTCCCCGGCGGTGACCATGACGCCTGTCGCCCGTGGTCGGAACGGGACCGCATAGCGTTCGGCACGCATCGCGGGTTCGTGCGGCTGGCTCTCGAGGCGGGCGTTCCCGTCGTGCCCGTTGTCGCGCACGGCGCCCATCACGGCATGGTCGTCCTCGCGCGTGGTGAGCCCTTTGCGCACGCCCTCCACCTCGACGGTGTTCGGGTCAACGTCTTCCCGCTGTTGCTGGGACCGCTCGGCGTGATCCCGGTGATCCCTCCGCCGCCGCTGCCGACGAGGATCACGGTCGAGTTCCTGCCGCCGCTGGACTGGAGTGGCCTTGCGCCCGAGTCGGCAGCGGACCCCACCGTGGTCGAGGCCTGCTACGACGAGGTCGTCACCCTGATGCAGGCCGCCCTTGACCGACTCGCCACAGAATGTCCGCATCCCGTCAGGAGCGGCGTCGCGAATCTCGCGCGTAACCTGGTGCGAGCGAGGTAGAACATGCCGGCCAGCGGGTAGAGACTGTTCGATTGACGCTCGGGCAGCCCGGCTGGAAAAGTTTCCGCCGGCATTGGGACTGTGCGGGGTGGGAACGATGGCCGGTGTGAAGCCATCCGATCAGCAAAGGGTTTCGATGGCGGACGAGCGCGACCGAATAGCGGACGAGAGAGACCGCATCGCGGACGAGCGCGACCGCGTCGCGGACGAAAGGGACCGCGTCGCCGACGAGCGTGATGAGCTCGCCGCCTCTCGCGACGAGCAGGTACGACGCCTGATCGACGCTGCTGACGAGAGAGACCTGCGGGCCGAGGCGCGGGACAGAGCCGCCGAGCGCCGCGACCCTTCCACCAGCCACGAACAGTCGGCCATCGACCGCATCCACTCGGGTCGGGATCGCGACGCCTCGGCGGCCGACCGCGCAGTCTTCGTCGACCGCACCGGTGCCGGCGCCGACCGGCGGGAGAAGTCGTCGGACGACCGGTTCGACTCCGCCGTCGACCGGCTGGCCGCCGAGCAGGACCGTGACGTCGCCCGGAAGGCGCGCGAGACCGCTCGCGAAGAGCGCCACCCCAGCGACTGACGCCGGACGCGACCGGGGGACGCCGCAGGGTGCGGCTGGAGTTCAGCGGCGAGCTGTGGTGCCGGAAGGGCCCGCTCCCTGAAGGACGGCCGACGAGACCTAGTGCGTCGGCTCGTCGAGCGGCCCGTCCCACGGCTGCGGCGGCTGCCCGGCAACCTGCCGGCGGAACTCCTCGAGGTACCACTTGGCGAACCGCTTCTGCACGTCACTGCGGCCCAGCGTGAGCATCTGCTCGTTGCGGCAGAACTCGTCGGCCTCGTCCATCATCCGTTCGAGCGCGTCTGCGGCATCGACGACGTGCGTGGGCACCTGATAGGTGAGGTCGATGGTCTCGTCCCCGCGGGCGATGGCCTCGTCGACCAGCGCGTCCGGTCGGTCGGATGCGCGTCCGTAGCGTGTGCCCAGCGTGTCGATCATCTCGAGCATCCGCGCCGGGACGGACCCCCTGTCCTCGAGGGACACAGCGAGGACGGCGAACTCGTGCATTAGCTCGTCGTGGTGCTGGCGTCCCGCAGCGAGCAGGCGCACGGGCATGTTGATGAGACGCACCTCGTGCATCGTCTCGTCGCCCGTCGAGTCGTCGTAACGTCCGAACGGCGACGGCTGGGAGCCGCTCACGACTGCAGCCCCTGGGCCCACTCGGCCCCCGTGTAGGCAGCCCACGGATCGACTGCTTCGGACAACGTGAACCGCACCGTCTTGCCGTCGTCGTGCAGCGTGACGCCCCACGACGCCGCGAGCTGCTCCAGCAGCTCGACGCCGCGACCGGTCGTCGCCTCGTTGATCTGCAGTCGACGCACTGGCGCGCGACGGGACCCGTCGGTCACCTCGATGACGACGCCGTCGTCGAGGCGGCCGATGCTGACCTCCACGTCGGTGCGGGCGTGCAGCACGGAGTTGGTGACGACCTCACTCGTGAGCAGACCAGCCGGGTCGCGCAGGGCGTCGAGGCCCCACTCGGACAGAGCTGAGAGCACGAACCGACGAGCCTGCGTCGTCGATCGCGCCGTCGGTGGCAGCCGCACCGACCGCGCCGCCTGCTCCGCCATGCAAAGCCCCCGCGCCTTGAGTGGGTGGGCGACAACGGTACGCGCCCGAAGTTGTTCGAACGACAGCACATCAAGGTTCACGTGCGATTGCCAACGACGCGCCGCACTCAGCCCCAGTGCATTGCCCCAAGCGCCTCTTCCATCCCGTTATGCCAGGCCTCGCGGCGCTTCGTGTCGGGCGGTGGGTCACTGCCCTGGCTCAGCGCGCGCAGCACGACACCGGTCAACAACGCGGGTTGCGTCGACGCGACGACAGCGGCGCCGAGCTCGAGCTCGTGCTGCAGGTTCTCCCGGCCGTGCCCGGCGACCACATCCAGCAGCACCAGCCGCCGGCCGACGACGCGCGCCTCGCCGCACGTGTCACCGGAGGTCGTGACGACGATGTCCGCGGCAGCCATCAGCTCGGGAACGCGGTCGGTGAAGCCGAAGGCGTGCACCCTTCGGTCGGTCGTCTCCAACTCCCGCAGCTCTCCTTCTACGCGCCGGTTGTGTCCTGCGACGGCCAGCGTCTGCACTCCGGCGGTCGCGAGTGCCCGCGCGCTGCTGACGAGCGGGCCGAGTCCCCACCCGCCGGCCATGAGCAGGACGCACGGCTCGTCGTCCGCGAGGTTCAGCCGGGTCCGGGCCTCGGCGCGGGACGGGGCGGCGTAGAACTCCGTGCGCACCGGGGCGGGGGCCACGACAATGGTCGCGTCCGGGTCGAACCGCCGCACGAACGCCGCGGACGCCGCCGACTTCACGATGTAGCAGTCGGTGCCCGGGTGGACCCAGAGGTGATGTGGGTCGAAGTCACTGCACACGGTCAGCGTGCGCACCGCCGGCAGCTCCGGCTTGAGGCGGCTCATGGCTGATGCCGCCGTGGCGAAGAGGCTCACCACCAGCGCGGGCTCAGCCGCCTGCAGCACCGGTCGCAGCCGCGGGACGATCCGCCCGACCGCGCGCTCGTCCAGCCAGCGAGCCACCGCGGAGCCCTGCCGCAACCCAGCGAAGTGCAGCGCGTCGAATGCGCCCGGAGCCGACAGCAGCCCGCGGAACACTTGCTCGCCGAGCCGCTGCCCGACGCCGCCGAGCAGGGCCATGACGTCGGCGTTCTCGGTGGTCCAGCCGCGGTTGGTCAGGTCCTCCGCGACCGCCTCGGCAAGTGCGAGATGACCCGACCCGATCGACCCGGGAAGCAGCACCGCGTGCCTATGCCGAGCCGTCGAAGTCCCCACGAGCGGTCGACGTTACCGGCCGCCCGACCCGGGCCTGCGAGCATGACGCCATGCGCTACCCGCTGTTCCTCGACCTGCGAGGTCGCCGCGTGGTCGTCGTCGGTGGCGGCCACGTCGGCAGCCGCCGGGTCCGCGGGCTGCTCGAGAGCGGTGCTCAGGTGCTCGTCGTCGACCCTGCTTCGTCCGGCGAGCTGGGAGACGTGGACGTCGTACGCCGTCCATTCACCGCCGAGGACGTCGAAGGATGTGTGCTCGCGTTCGCCTGCACCGATGACCCGGCGGTCAACGAGGCGGTCGCCGAGGCCGCCGCGGCCCGGGGCGTCTGGTGCGTGCGCGCCGACGACGCGGACTGGTCGCCGGCATGGACGGCTGCGCGAGCAGAGGTCGACGGCGTCCAGATCGCGGTCAGTGCGTCGGGAGACCCCGGCCGGGCGACAGCGGTCCGTGACGGCGTCCGCCGGGCGCTCGAGTCCGGTGACCTCGTCGCCCGCCGGGCCCGCCGCGGCGACGGAAAGGTGACGCTGGTCGGCGGCGGGCCGGGCGACCCGGGGCTGCTGACCCTCGCCGGCTACCGCGCGCTGCTTGATGCCGATGTCGTCGTGGCCGACCGGCTCGCCCCGACGGATCTCGCGATGTCACTGCCCGGCGACGTCGAGGTCGTCGATGTCGGCAAGGACCCGCGCGGGCATGCCGCGTCGCAGGACGACATCAACGCGCTGCTGGTGCAGCGCGCACTCGCCGGGGAGCATGTCGTCCGGCTCAAGGGCGGCGATCCGTTCGTGCTCGGGCGCGGCACCGAGGAGGTCGCCGCCTGCCTCGAGGCCGGCGTACCTGTCGAGGTGATCCCCGGCGTGAGCAGCGTCACGTCGGCCCCCACGCTCGCCGGCATCCCGCTCACCCGCCGGGGAATGACGCAGCACTTCACCGTTGCGAGCGGTCACGTCCCGCCGGCGGACCGCAGGTCGAGTGTCGACTGGGAGCTGCTCGCCCGCGACACCGGCACACTGTTGTTGCTCATGGCGGTGGCCAACCTCGGTCCCATTGCCGATGCGCTCGTCGCCGGCGGGCGCGCCGCGACGACACCGGTCGCCGTCGTGGAGAACGCGTCCATGCCGCAGCAACGGGTCGTGCGCGGCACTCTCGCCGACATCGCCGAGGTCGCGAGCCGGTCGGACGTCGTGCCTCCGGCCGTCGTGGTCGTCGGCGATGTCGTCAGTGATCTACCGGATGCAGCCGCCGGACGACCTTGAGCATCAGCCCGCGCGGCGCGAACCGCGTCGACTGCGCACCGATCTTGTTGTGCACACCCGGGATCACGATCAACTTTCCGCGCGTCATGCCGGCGTAGGCCGCCTCGGCGACGTCGCGCGCGGACATCGACAGCGGTCCCTTGGTCAACGGCACGTCCTCGACCCCGGCGACCTGCTGGAACTCCGTCGTCGTCACGCCCGGGCACAGGCAGGTGACCGTCACGCCGGTCCCACGGGTCTCCTCGGCGATCGCCTGCGAGAACGACAGCACGTAGGCCTTTGTCGCGTAGTAGACCGCCATGAACGGTCCCGGCTGGAAGGCGGCTGTCGAACCGACGTTGAGGATCCGGCCGCGGCCGCGGGCGACCATGCCCGGCAGCAGCACGCGCGTCAGGTCGGTGAGGGCCGTGACGTTGACCGCCAGCATCCGCAGCTCGTCCGCGCGCGGCCGGTCCGCGAACGCGCCATGCCCGCCGAAGCCGGCGTTGTTGACGAGCACGTCCACCGGCCGGTCGGGCCCGATCGCGGCAACAACCTGGTCGGCCGCGTCCGGCTGTGAGAGGTCGGCAGCGGCGACGATGCTCTCCGCGTGGTGCCGCTGCTGCAGCTCGTCGGCAAGTGTCTTGAGCTCGCCCTCGCGACGCGCGACCAGCACCAGGTCGTGGCCCTCACGGGCCAGGATGTCCGCAAGCTCTCGACCGATGCCGGCCGATGCTCCCGTGACGACGGCGAGCGGACGTCCTGCCATGGCGGACCACCTCCGCGGGCGAGCCTAGGCTGAGACCGTGAGCGACCCGCGACGGCACGTCCCTCGCACCGACGCGGTCCTCGCCGATCCCCGGCTGGGCGGCGCTCTCGACCGGCTCGGCCGAGATGCCGTGAAGGCCGCTGTCGTAGCCGCGCAGGAGGCCGCGCGTCGCGGTGAGGTCGCGCCGGACGTCGTCGCCGACCTCGCGGTCTCGTTGCTTCCGCATCGAGCGACGTCGCTGCGGCCGGTCCTCAACGCCACCGGGGTCGTGGTGCACACCAACCTCGGTCGCGCGCCGCTGTCGCCCGCTGCCGTCGAGGCGCTGACCGCCGCGGCCGGCTACGTCGACGTCGAGTACGACGTCGACACCGGAGAGCGCGCGCAGCGCGGCCGGCCCGCACTCGACGCTCTGGCTGCCGCGGTGCCGGACGCCGAAGCGGTGCACGTGGTCAACAACGGCGCGGCGGCACTGGTGCTCGCGGCGACAGCCCTCGCGGCCGGACGCGAGGTCGTCGTCAGCCGCGGAGAGATGGTGGAGATCGGCGACGGGTTCCGGCTGCCGGACCTTCTCGCGTCGACGGGTGCACGGTTGCGTGAGGTCGGCACGACCAACCGCACGACCTTGCGCGACTACGCCGACGCGGTCGGCCCCGAGACAGGTGCCGTGCTCAAGGTGCATCCCTCCAACTTCGTCGTCCGCGGGTTCACCTCCGGCGTCGATGTCGCCGACCTGGCGACGCTCGATGTGCCCGTCGTCGTCGACATCGGGTCCGGACTCCTGCGTCCAGATCCGCTGCTTCCGGACGAGCCGGATGCCGCCACCGCGCTGCGCGCCGGGGCGGCGCTCGTGACCGCAAGCGGCGACAAGCTGCTCGGCGGGCCGCAAGCCGGCCTGCTGCTCGGTCGGCGCGACATCGTCGACCGTCTACGGCGCCACCCGCTCGCCCGGGCACTGCGGGTCGACAAGCTCACGCTCGCCGCGCTCGAGGCGACGTTGGTCGGCCCGGCCACTCCGGTGTCGGCCGCTCTGCGCGCCGACGCCGGCGAGCTGCGTGCTCGGGCGGAGCGGATCGCCGACGAGCTGACCGCCGCCGGACTGGACGTCGTACTGGTGGAGTGCGCCGGCCTCGTCGGTGGCGGGGGAGCGCCGGGGGTCGAGCTGCCCGGCTGGGCGATCAGCCTTCCGCCGTCGTACGCCGCCGCGCTGCGCCGCGGCGATCCGTGCGTCGTCGCGCGGGTCGAACGCGACCGGTGCTTGCTCGACCTGCGCTGCGTGCCGGCCGACCGCGACGGCGACGTGACGAAGGCCGTGCTCGCGGTCTGATGCACGTCCTCGCCACCGCCGGGCACGTCGACCACGGGAAGTCGACGCTGGTCCGCGCCCTCACCGGCATGGAGCCTGACCGCTGGGCCGAGGAGAAGCGCCGGGGCATGACGATCGACCTCGGCTTCGCCTGGACGTCCCTGCCGTCGGGCGCCGAGGTCGCGTTCGTCGACGTGCCGGGCCACGAACGGTTCCTGACCAACATGCTGGCCGGCGTCGGACCGGTGCCTGCGGTGATGTTCGTCGTCGCCGCCGACGAGGGTTGGCAGGCGCAGTCCGAGGAACATCTGCGCATCGCCGATGCCCTCCAGGTGCGGCACGCGGTGGTCGCCATCACGAAGAGCGACCGGGGACCGGCCGAGGTCGTCGGCGCCGATGTCGCTTCGAGACTCGGTACGACGACCATGACCGGCGCGCCCGTCGTCGCGGTCTCGGCCGCCACGGGCGAGGGTCTCGACGAGCTGCGCGCGGCGCTGGATGCGATGGTCGCGCAGTTGCCTGCTCCGCCGGTCGACGCAGCGGTTCGGCTCTGGGTCGACCGGGCCTTCACGATCCGCGGCGCCGGGACGGTCGTGACGGGGACGCTGCCTGCCGGCACCGTCCTGGTGGGCGACGAGCTCGTGCTGGAGCCGAGCGGCCGTCGCGTGGTGGTCCGCGGTCTCGAGTCGATGAAGCAGCGCACTGACTCGGTGTCGGGCTCGGCCCGCGTCGCTCTCAACCTGCGTGGCGTCGACCGGGCCGACGTCGCCCGGGGGATGGCGCTCGTGACACCGGGCACCTGGCAGTCGACGGAGGTCGTCGACTGCCTCTGTGGCGACTCCGCGCCACTGCCGCGCGACGTCGTCGTCCACGTCGGCGCCGCTGCCGTGCCTGCTCGCTGCCGGCGACTCGGGCCGAACGCGATGCGGTTGCATCTCGCCGGTCGGCTACCGCTCCACATCGGCGATCGGCTGCTGGTCCGCGACCCCGCGCAGCGCACGGTGGTCGCGGCCGACGTCGCCGACCTGTTGCCGCAACCGTTACGCCGGCGTGGGGAAGGCGCCGCTCTCGGGCAGCGCCTCGTGGTCCCGCAGTCCGCGGATGATGTCGTCGGCGCGCGCGGCGCTGTGTCCGCCGATGAGCTCGGCCGCAGTGGGTTCGACGCACCACCGGCACGCTCGCGCTCCGTCGACGGGTGGTGGGTCGCGGACACGCGGTGGGAGGAGTGGCGGCGAGCCGTCGCCGCTGCCGTCGAGGGCGGTGCCCTCGAGATCGAGTCACTGCGACGAACCCTTGGCATTCCGACGACCGGCGTCCTCCGGGAGCTGCTGGGTGACGTGGACGGCGTAGAGGTGGAGGGGGGCCGGGTTCGCTCGGCCGGCGAGCTGCGGCAGGAGCCGCCGGAGATCGCAGCGCTCGTCGACCGCCTCACTGCCGAGCCACTCGCGGCCCCGGATGCCGACGAGATCGCTGCCGTCGATCGGGCGGCGCTGGGCGAGGCTGTGCGGCGCGGCCAGCTGCTGCACCTCACGGGCGCCGTCTACGTCGGTCCGGCTGCCGTCGAGCTCGCGGTCAGCCGGCTTCGCGAGCTTCCGGCGCCGTTCTCGGTGAGCGACGCACGGCAGGCTCTCGGCGTCTCCCGGCGGGTTGCCGTCCCGCTCCTGGAGCACCTCGATGCGGCCCGGAGAACCCGTCGGCTGGCCGACGGCATGCGTTTCGTCGTCGCACCGGGTTAACCTCGACATATGGGTGCACTCGTCGATCGCTTCGGCCGGGTGCACGCTGATCTGCGGGTCTCGCTCACCGACAAGTGCAACCTGCGCTGCACCTACTGCATGCCGGCCGAGGGCCTCGACTGGCTGCCGTCACCCGACCTGCTGACCGACGACGAGGTCGTCCGGCTCGTCAGCGTCGCTGTCACGCAGCTCGGCATCACGTCGGTCCGGCTGACCGGGGGAGAGCCGCTGCTGCGCCGCGGCCTGCTCGACATCGTCGGCCGGCTGGCCGCCCTCGAGCCGCGGCCCAAGCTGGCTCTCACGACCAACGGCATCGGGCTCGGGCGGCTGGCCGGCGACCTCGCCGCCGCCGGTCTCGACAGGGTCAACGTCAGCCTCGACACGCTGCGCCACGACCGGTTCCGGCAGATGACCCGTCGCGACCGGCTCGACGACGTCCTGGCCGGTCTCGACGCCGCGGCGGGGGCCGGTCTCGTGCCGGTCAAGGTCAACGCCGTGCTCATGCGCGGCGTCAACGACGACGAGGCACTCGACCTCCTGAAGTTCTGCGTCGACCGTGGCTACCAGATGCGTTTCATCGAGCAGATGCCGCTCGATGCGCAACACGGGTGGAACCGCGACCAGATGGTCACGGCCGAGGAGATCCTCGACGCGCTGGGTGCCGCGCACACGTTGTCTCCGGTCGCGGCACGCGGCAGCGCGCCCGCCGAGGAGTTCGTCATCGACGGCGGTCCGGCGACCGTGGGCGTGATCGCGAGCGTCACGAAGCCGTTCTGTGCCGCCTGCGACCGGGTGCGTCTCACCGCCGACGGCCAGCTCCGCAACTGCCTGTTCGCCCGCGAGGAGTCCGACCTGCGCGGGCCGCTGCGCTCCGGCGCGACAGACACCGAGCTCGCGACGCGGTTCCGCGCATCGATCGCCGGCAAGCGCGCCGGCCATGGCATCGACGACCCGACGTTCCTCCAGCCCGACCGTCCGATGTCCGCGATCGGCGGGTGACGAGGACGTCGTACGACGCCGTCGTCCTGGCCGGCGGCCGGTCCCGGCGCATGGGCGTCGACGACAAGACGCGGCTGCCGGTCGGTGGTGCTTCGTTGCTCGACCGGGTGCTGCTGGCACTGGCCCCTGACGCTGCCGTTGTCGTCGTCGGCGACGAGCGACCGACGGCCCGACCCGTGACGTGGGTGCGCGAGGAGCCCGTGCATGCCGGCCCCGCAGCGGCTGTCGCGGCCGCGCTTCCGCACGTCGGCCGAGACGTGGTGGTGCTGCTCGCCGGCGACCTCCCGCTCCTCACGGCGGAGTTCGTCGACCGGCTGGTTCTGTCGACGAAACCTGACGCCGGGGTGGTCCCCGTCGACGGCGAAGACATGCCGCAGTGGCTGTGCAGTGCATGGCCGACGTCGCTGCTTCGCGGCGTCGACTGGTCGGCCGCAGCATCGTTGCGTGACGGCGTGGGTCGGATGCCGTTCGATCGCCTCGTCATCGACGGCGAGTCCGGCGCGACCGCACCGTGGGTCGACTGCGACACTCCGGAAGACCTGCGGCGAGCAAGGGAGCTTGCGTGAACGTGCTGGACGAGTTCACCCGGACGGTGAGCAAGGCGCTCGGCCTCGACGAGTCGGCGCTCGACCGCGACCTCGTCCTCGACCTGACCAAGGAAGTCGCGCACAACGTGGCCCGGCCCGCCGCGCCGTTGGCGGCATTCCTCGTCGGTCTGGCTGCCGGCAAGGCCGGCGGAAGCGCGGACGACGTACGCGTCGCCGCCGAGAAGGTCGCCGCCCTGGCCAACGGTTACACCGCGCCCGACGGCGAGTGACGCTCGCTTCTTCGGCATTCAACGAGAGGACCACTGATGGCTGACCACACTTACGGCATCACCGAGATCGTCGGCACCAGCCCGGACAGCCTGCAGCAGGCGATCCGCAACGGGGTGTCCCGCGCGTCGCAGACGGTGCGCAACCTCGACTGGTTCGAGGTGTCGTCGATCCGCGGTCAGATCAGCGACGGCGACGTCGCGCACTTCCAGGTGCAGATGAAGGTCGGCTTCCGTATCGAGGACGGCGCCGCCGGCTCCTGACCGCTAAGAGGCCTGCGACACCGACGACATGTTGAAGTCGTCGATGCGCAGCGCGGGCATCCTGGTGCGCGTGAAGTAGTCGCCGAACTCCCGCGCGAACGTGTCCTGGGCGGCGCTGACCGCAGTGATGCGTCGCAGCATGCCGATCGGGCTCTCGTTGAAGCGGAAGTTGTTCGCCGCGCCGACGACCTCTCCGCCTTCGACGAGGAAGACGCCGTCGCGAGTCAACCCGGTGAGCAGCAGGGTCTGCGGGTCGACCTCGCGGATGTACCACATGCACGTCAGGAGCAGACCGCGCTCGGTCTGCGCGACGATCGCGTCGACGTCGTCGTGAGTCGTGGGCGCCTCGAGTGCGAGGTTGTCGATCCACGGCGTCACCTTGAGCCCGGTGACGCGGGCGGAGTGGCGGGTCTGCAGGAGGGCGTTGAGGCGTCCGTCGGAGATCCAGGACGTCGGCGACAGCTCGAGCCCGTTGTCGAAGACCGACGACAGCCGGCTCGACGCCGCCGCGGCAACGAACGGCATGCAGGCCTGGCCGGGCATCGACGGGTCGCTCGACAGCGTCAGCGGAAGGTCGGTCAACGACTCTCCGACGCGGGTCCCGCCGCCGGCCTTCGAGTAGACGGTGCTGCCCTCGTGCGCATCCAGCGCGCCCATCGACCAGTAGGCGTCGATCATCAGGTCGGCGACAGCTGATGGCGGGAGGATCGTCGCGTAGCGACCCGCGTCGAGATCGACCCGTCGGCGGCTCCAGTCCAGCCGCTGCTGCACGTCGTGCTCGAGTCGGCCGACGTCGAGACCGCTGATGTCGGCCGAACCGACGCCGGCCCAGGCCGACCGGCTTCCGTCGGCAGAGCGTCCGGTGAGCTCGAGCCGGCCATCGCCTTGCTGGTTGCGCAGGCGCAGGCCGGTCGTGGAACCGACGTAGGTCGTCGACACGGAGTGCTCGGCGTAGCCGTAGCGGCCCTCGTCCCGGCTGCGGGCCTGCTCGAACGCCGCGGACAGCTGCTCCGCCAGCCGTCCGAGCTCCGGCACGGAGGTCGCTCCCGGTCCGGCGTCCCATTCGGCGGCGGCCGGACGCTGGACCAGCGGGGAGGCATCAGCGGCGGCAGGGCTCTCTGCAGCGGCTGCTGCGCTGGCCGCGACGAGGTCGGCGATCTCCGCCTCGCTCACGCCGGTCCGCGACAGCGACGCGGTCCGCACGGTGTCGCCGTCGCGGACGATGCTGATGACGGTGAGGTCTGCGCTGTGTACGACGCCGTTCGTCGTCAGCGTGTTGTTGGCCCACCGGACGTTGGCGGAGTGGCTGACTCCGGCGATCGCGATGCACTCGTCAGCGGTCGACAGCGACAACGCGCGCTCGACCGCATCCTGTGGTGTCAGCATCACTCGCCGCCCTCTTCGACGGTGTTGAGGATGCGAATGCCGCGAAACAGCGCCGTCGGGCAGCCGTGGCTCACCGGCGCGGTCTGCCCCGGCTGCCCCTTGCCGCAGTTGATCGCGCCGCCGAGCACGTAGGTCTCCGGACCACCGACCGCTTCCATCGCGCCCCAGAAGTCCGTTGTCGTCGCCTGGTAGGCCACGTCGCGCAGCTGACCGTCGAGCCGGCCGTTGGTGATCCGGTAGAAGCGCTGCCCCGTGAACTGGAAGTTGTAGCGCTGCATGTCGATCGACCACGACTTGTCGCCGACGATGTAGATGCCGTTGTCGACGCCGGCGATGAGCTCGTCAGTGGACGGACCGTCGACTGACGGCTGCAGCGACACATTGGCCATGCGCTGGATCGGCACGTGCAGCGGTGAGTCGGCGAAGGCGCAGCCGTTGGACCTGTTCGCCCCGACTGCTGCGGCGATGCGGCGGTCGAGCTGGTAGCCGACGAGTGTCCCGTTCCGGACCAGGTCCCACGTCTGCGCAGCGACACCGTCGTCGTCCCAGCCGACGGTGGCCAGCCCGTGCTCGGCCTGCCGGTCCCCGGTGACGTGCATGATCGGCGACCCGTAGCGAAGCGTGCCGAGCTTGTCCGGCGTCGCGAACGACGTGCCGGCGTAGTTGGCTTCGTAGCCCAGCGCGCGGTCGAGCTCCGTGGCGTGACCGATCGACTCGTGGATCGTCAACCAGAGGTTCGACGGGTGGATGACGAGGTCGTAGCGACCTGCTTCGACCGAGGGAGCTGCAGCCTTCTGCGCCAACAGATCGGGCAGCTCGTCCAGCTCCGAGGACCAGTCGTGGTCCGAGCCGGTCAGCCACTCCCAGCCACGACCGACCGGTGGTGCGATCGTGCGCATCGACTCGAACCGACCGCTCTGCTCATCGATCCACACGCCGGTCAGCTGGCACTGCAGCCGCACCCGTTGCTGGGTGATCGAGCTGCCGGACAGATCGGCGTAGTACTTGTTCTCGCGGACGTGCCGCAGCGACGCGTCCGCGTGCGCGATGACACTCGACGCGAGCAACCGGCGCGACCAGTCGGCGAGCAGCTCGACGCGCTGCGGCGCGGGCACATCGAACGGATCGACGTCGTACGACGATACCCACGATGCCTCGCCGTAGGACGGCTCGTCGGCCAGCTCGACCCGCTCGGTGCTGACGGCTCGCGATGTCCGCGCGAGCTCCACGGCCTCCTCGGCGAGTCTTGCAGCCTCGTCCGTGGTGAGCGCGACCCCGCCGGCGAATCCCCACGTCCCGTCGTGGACGACCCGGACGCACATGCCGCGCTCGTCGTCGTCGTGGCTGGTCTCGAGCTGCGCGTCGTGCAGTCCGAGGGTGCCGGTGCGCACTCTCTCGACGCGCAGGTCCGCGTGCTCGACTCCGAGCTCTCTCGCTCGCGACAGAGCGGCATCGGCGAGCCGGCGGAGCGGGAGGTCGGTGAACTCCGGGTCGAGCGAAGCCGTCATGTGGTGCGGTCCGCCACCGTGTCGAGCACGACCTTGCCGGTGGTCGCGCGCGCCCGCATGTCCTCGTGCGCACGTCTCGCGTCGGCCAGCGGGTAGGCCGGCCCGACGATGGGAGTCAACGTCCCTGCGGCGGTCATCTCGAACAGCTCGGCCATCGGCGTGTTGAGCATCGCGAGGTCGCGCATGCAGTCGACGAGCCAGAAGCCGATGACGGCTTTGCTGCCGACCATGAGGCTGCCAGGTGCGACGGGGGTCGGCGGCGTCCGCGACGCCATGCCGAACACCGCGAGCCGGCCGAACGGTGCGAGAGCGCGCAGGCTGCCGTCGAACGTCGCGCCGCCGACCATCTCGAGGACGACGTCGACCTTCTGGCCGTTGTTCGCCTCGCGCAGCGCCGCGTTCATGTCCGGGGCTTCCGAGTCGACCGTGGCGTCGGCGCCGAGCGACTCGACGAGCTTGCGCTTGTCCGGCGACGAGGCGGTGCCGATGACGCGTCCGGCACCGAACGCCTTGGCGAGCTGCACGGCGAGCGATCCCACGCCGCCCGCCGCGGCATGGACGACGACCGACTCGCCGGGCTGCAGGTGGGTGCTCGTGCGCAACAGGTGCCAAGCCGTCAGGCCCTGCACGAGCAGGGAGACTGCCTGGCCGTCATTGACGCCGTCGGGGATGTCGAAGGTGAGCCCGCGCGGAGCGAGCGCCTTCTCGGCATAGCCGCCGGTGCCGACGAGCGAGGCCACCCGGCGCCCGTCGGCGGTGCGACCGGCGATCTCGCTGCCCGGCACGACCGGCAAGGTCGTCTCCGATAGGTAGCTGTTGTCCGTCTGATGGGTGTCGGCGTAGTTGACGCCCGCAGTGGTGACGTCGACGACGTCGAACCCTTCTGCGGGTGTCGGGTCCGGGAGCTCGACGAGCTCGAGGACCTCAGGACCGCCGAACTGGCTGATCTGGATCGCGCGCACGGCGCGACCCTATGGCCTACGGGATCTTCGTCCCCGCGACAGGCGCCGGGACGAAGGTCAGTCGACGGCGACGCGAGGCTTCGGCATCGCCCGGCGGACGGCGGCGAGCCGGGGGAGCGCCCCGGCGATGGACAGCTCCTCGAGCGTCGACTCGAGCGCAGGCGCCGTACGGGACAGCAGCATGCGAGCACCGTGGTCCTCGGCCCAGACCCGGGCGGCGAGCAGGACCGCGAGCACCTCGTCGTCGATGCCGGTGACCTCACCCGCGTCGACGACCACGTCGCGGCAGCCTTCGTCCAGCGGTGCCAGCAGGGCGCCACGCAGCTCCGGCAGCGCGTTCGTGGTCAGCGATCCACCCAGACGCACGAGCAGGCCGTCGGCGAGGTGCACGCAGTCGACGTGGCCAGTGGCTTCAAGCGTCGCGGTGGTCATCGCTGTCCTCCGGTAGTGGGGAGTGTCACTACCAGAGATCGGGATCCGTCAACGCCGGCGGAAGCGCCGTGCGGACCCTTTGTGAGCCCTTCGCTCGGCCTGACCCGGCTGGGTCCTGCGGACCCGACACCCTTACGCCGAATGGCGCAGACCGGTCGAACCGCCGCGTTCAGCCGGTGGTGACGCCGCGCAGGCGGTCCTGGATCACCTTCACGTGGCCGGCGGCGAGGCCACCGATGACCATCGTGGCGAGGGCGATGAACAGTCCACGGGGGGCGCGGCCGTCGTTGCTGCCGCCGCCGATGAGTCCGCCGGCCTTGGGAGCGAGCACCGGCGTCTGGCCGGCGGCGAGCACGGCGCTCTGCTGCGGCGCGACGACCGGGTTGCTCACGGGAGGCACGGGAGTCGAGCCGCGAAGCCCGCCGAGCTGCAGGCTGGCGATCGAGGTCGGCGCGAGCGCGGGTCGGGTGCGCTGGGTGCCGAGGACCTTGCCCTGGCGGGTGGCGCCGCCGGGGAGCTTCGTCGTCGTGGTCGGCACCTTCTGGGTGCTGCCGCTGGTCTTGCCGCCGCTCGGCGCGGGGGCCGGCGTGGTGGTCGGTGTCGCGGTGGGAACGGGGACGCCCGCGGTCTGCGAGACCTGCTGGACGGTCGTCGTGACCAGCTGGACGGGGTCGGTCGTGGCCGTCGGCGAGGGCAGGGGCAGCGGGTCGGTGATCGTGGAGACAGGCCCGAGATCCGAGCTCGTGGTCGGGGCGGTCGCGGCCAGCGCCGTGCCTCCGAACGACAGGCACAGCAGCAACGCGCCGCCGGACACCGTCGCCACGCGTCGGCTCGTCGAGGTCTGGGTCATCTCTCGTCCTTCCGCCGTCCCCCGAAGGGTCAACGAGCCCGGCAGCCGAAAGTGACGCACCCGCCGGGACGTCTTTCGACCTGCTATGCCCGCTTCGTAGAGAGAAGTATCAATCACCCAGCGTGACGGCACAAGTCAGGATTGCGGCGTACGGCGCCCACAGCCGGGCCCGGGTGCGGCAGCCAGGCTTCTCGGGTGACCGGTCAGACGCCGGCGCGAAGGTCGGCCAGGACGAGGCGTGCCTTGCCGCCGACCGCGCCGAGCGCCTTGCCCGTGACCCGCAGGACGAGGGAGTTGCGGTAGGTCCGGGCAGCGCTCGGGAGCGTCAGGGTGTACCAGTGGCGGCCGGGCGTGACCCGCAGGACGCCGACCTGGACCGAGCCGGCGAAGGCCTGGGCGAGCCGGACGTGGACGTAGAGCGCGCGGCCGGTCGGGTTCGGTGCCGCGAGCTGCAGCTTCAGCGTCCGCGCCTGCGACAGGTCGAGCGCGTCACTCATCAGCAGGTCGCCGTGGCCCCGGCCGTGGCGGACCAGCTGCGCGTAGGCGCAGTCGTTGCCGCTCGTCGGGCCGGTGTAGTGGACGAGGCTCGTCGACACGTGGCCGGCGCGGGCGGTGCCGAAGCGCTGGTCGGGACGCTCCAGGCTGGCGACATCGGTGGTCGTGGTGATGGTCTGGCGGTCCATCGTCAGGCCCGGCGCCGGCACGCGGGTGCGGCCGTAGCGCGTCGAGTAGGCGTTGGTGAAGTCGAGGGTGTTCCACGCCATCCCGGCCCGCTCCACGACGCCGACGCCGAGGTAGCGCGCCTGCGAGTCGAGGATGTTCGCCCGGTGCGGCGGGCTGGCCATGTAGGCGTTGAACAGGCTGCTCGGGTCGGTCGAGGAGGCCTCGCCGACGTTCTCCGCGATCTCCGTCCACGCGCCGGATCCCGCGTGTTCGAGAGCACTGACCAGGTCGGGGTTGTGGGAGAGCGCCTGCGCGGCGGCGAGGTGCCAGGCCCAGCGGCGGGCGACGTCAGTCGCACCGGGTACGACGACCAAGGCGCGCAGTCCGGCGGAGCGGCGGACGTTGTTGATCTTCGCGGCGAGCGCGGCCTCGTAGCCGTTGAGGCGCACGGAGTCGACGCTCTGCACGCTCGCGGAGGCGGACGACGTCGTGAGGGCCGCCGGCGCGAGGACTCCGAGCAGCGGGGCCGCAGCCGCCACTGTCGTGGCGAGCAAGCGGGCAGGACGTCGCATTTTGTCTATCTCCGAGGCGTTGTTCGATCACCAACCGTTACGTAATGCCTCGGCAAGATCACGCAGAGTGTTGACTGCGCTTATCGGGTGAATCGGTTTCGGCGCCATCCGCGGGCCGCGAGCCCGGAGCCGCCGACGAGGAGCGCCGGGAGCCAGGTGAGCGCGGCGCCGAGCGCGACAGCGGAGACCGCCGCGGACAGCGGCAGACCGAGGGCGACCAGGCCGCCGGTCATGGTTCCCTCGCGCGGGCCGGCGCCGTGGATGCCGGGGAGCAGCCCGGCCATCTGGCTGAGCCCGAGGACGCTGGCCACGCCGAGCGGGTCGACGTGGTGGCCGACCGCGGCGACCAGGCCGATCGTGAAGCCGAGGTAACCGGCTTGGTAGAGCCCGGAGATCAGCGCGGCGCGCACGAGCGCCCAGCCCTTGGGTCGGGTCATGCTCTGGACCCGGGGCAGCCAGGCGCGCCGGACGAGGTAGGCGGTCAGGGCGGCGACGGCGACGGCTGCGCCGGCGAACGGCAGCAGTGCGGGCGGAATCGTCATGCCGGCGAGCACCGCGAGGACGGCGACCACGAGACCGCCGGAGAGGCGGTCGGCGGCGACTTCGACGACCGCGGAGCTCTTCTCCGAGCCCTCGTGGAGCAGCTGGCGGACGCGCCAGAGGTCGGCTCCTGCGTGCTGCGGGGTCAGCATGCCGAGCAGCTCGCCCTCGGCGTAGACCCGGGCGTACCACATCCATCGCTTGCCGCGGGTGGAGACGGCACGCCAGCGCAGCGGGCAGAACAGGTAGTTGCCGACCGTCCAGCACGCGAGCCCGACCAACGCCGGCTGGAGATGCATGTGCGGAAGGTGCGACCAGGTGCCGACGGCTACGACGATGCCGAGCACCGGTGCGACCCGGAGCACGACGGCCCCGACGCGGCGCAGTCTGCGCCATCGGCCGGGCGCGGCTGGCGTCTCTGGCGATGTCACGTCTGCTGGCATCGCGAAGGACATACCCGTGAATCGGGTCTGCGTTCCTACGAGTTGAGCGAGTCCTAGCCTTGCCTCGATGACGCGGCTGCTCCACCGCCTTGGGTCCTGGTGCGCGGCGCATCCGCTCGCCGTGGTGGCGATGTGGGTGGCCGTCGCCGGCGCGGCCGTCCTGCTCGCGGCGACGGTGGGCGGTCGGTTGTCGCAGGGCGGCCAGGCCATCCCCGGCACCGAGGTCAGCGCGGCCGATGTCCGGCTCGCGGCGCACTTCCCGGCCGCTGCCGACACGAGTGCGGTCGTCGTACTGCACGGGGCGGACCGGGCGACGGTGGCGGCCGCGGCGCGTGACGTCAGCGCCCGGATCCGCGGCTTGGCGAGGGTCGTGCGGCCGTCGGTGCGTACGACCGCGACGTCGCCTGACGGCCGCACTGCTCTGCTGTCGGTCCGCTACGACGCGGTGCGGTTCTCGTTGCACCCTGCCGACCTGCGCCGGCTGCAAGCCGTCGCCCGGTCCACGCGCGGGGTCGAGGGTCTCGTCAGCGGTGACCTCTTCTACCAGCTCAACGTCCCCAGCAACTCCCTTGCCGAGAAGGTCGGCATCGGCCTGGCGGTGCTGGTGCTGCTCGTCGCGTTCGGGTCGGTGATCGCAGCGCTGATGCCGGTGGCGACCGCAGCGCTCGGGATCGTGACAGGTCTCGCGCTGGTGCATCTGCTGGCCAACTGGTACGCCGTCAACGACTCGGCCCCCGCTCTCGCCACGATGCTCGGTCTCGGCGCGGGCATCGACTACGCGCTGTTCATCGTCACGCGGCATCGCGAGGGCATGCGGGCCGGGCTCCCGCCGGCCGAAGCCGCTGCCGCGGCGATGTCGAGCGCCGGCACCAGCGTGGTCTGGGCCGGAGTCACGGTCGTGGCGGCGATCTGTGGCCTGGCGTTCGGCGGCATCCCCGTCGTGACGAGCCTCGGTCTCGCGAGCGCTGTCGTGGTGGCGGCGTCGGTGCTCTCGGCGCTCACGATGCTGCCCGCGCTGTTGTCGTTGACCGATCGGCACATCGACCGGCTGCACATCCCGCTCCCGCACCTGCGGCACGAACGGGTCGGAGGGCGGCAGTCGGCGGCAACTCCCGAGTCGCAGTGGTCGTGGGCGCGGTGGGCGCGGGGGATCGAACGGCGCCCGCTGCGCTACGTCCTGGGCTGCACGGTGCTGCTCGTCCTGCTCGCGGTGCCGGTCGCGGGCATGCGGCTCGGCATGCCGGACTCGAGCAGCGCACCCAGGGGGAGCGACGCGAAGCGCGCGTTCACGTTGATCAGCGACGCCTTCGGCCCCGGGGTCGACTCACCGCTACAGCTCGTGGTCGAGCTGCCGACCGGTCGCAGCGCCGGTTCAGGCATCGGCGGCACGATCGCGAAGGCGGTGTCCGCGGATCCTGACGTCGCGGCGACCGGACCACTCGTGACGAGCACCGACGGCACGACGGGCGTCATGACGGTGACACCGAGGTCGGGGCCGCAGTCGAATGCGACGGCCGATCTCGTGCCGCGGCTTCGGCACCACGTGTTGCCGCCGGTCGAACGCGCCACCGGTGCGCGCGTGCTCGTCACGGGACTGCCCGCCGGTAGATACGACGTCGGGCAGCGCGTGCTCGACCGGTTGCCGGTCTTCGTCGGCGCGGTGCTGGCGCTGTCGTTCCTCTTGCTGATGCTGGTCTTCCGGTCGATCCTCGTTCCGCTGAAGGCGGTCTTGCTCAACATCCTGTCGATCGCCGCGGCGCTCGGCATCGTGGTCGCGGTGTTCACCTGGGGCTGGTTGCGCCAACTCGTCGGCGTCTCCGAGACGGTCCCGGTCGTGGACGTCGTACCGATGATCATGTTCGCGATCGTCTTCGGGCTGTCGATGGACTACGAGGTGTTCCTGCTCTCGCGGGTGCGCGAGGAGTGGATCGCCGAAGGCGACGCGCGCGGCAGCGTGGTGCGCGGCCTGACGTCGACGGCGCGGGTCATCAGTGCAGCGGCGGCCATCATGGTCGCGGTCTTCCTCGCGTTCACGTTGTCGCACGACGTGATCGTGAAGATGGTGGGGCTCGGCCTCGGTGTCGCCGTCTTCCTCGACGCGACCGTCATCCGGCTCGCGTTGGTGCCCGCGACGATGTCGCTGCTCGGCGAGCTGAACTGGTGGCTCCCGCGCTGGCTCGACCGGGTCCTGCCGCACGTCGACGTCGACGCCGCGGTGCCGGTGACGCCCGCCGAGCCGGTCGCCGGGCCTCTCGGCTGACTCGATGGGTCAGGTGACGGAGGCGCCGATGCCGCGGCCGACGGCGTAGGTGACACCGGCGGCGAGGGTCGCCAGAGCCAGCTGACGCAGGCCGCCGAACCAGATCGGTTTGTTCGTCAGCCGTGCGACGACGGCACCCGCGACGAACAACGTCACCGCGGAGGCCACCAACGCCGGCCACAGCACGCTCACCCCTGCGAGGAACGGGATCAGCGGGATGACGGCGCCGATGGAGAACGAGAAGAACGACGAGACCGCCGCGACCCACGGCGACGGGAGCTCCGTCGGGTCGACGCCGAGCTCCTCGCGGGCATGCAGCAGCAGTGCCTCGTCGGGGTCTTCGGAGACCTGCGCTGCGACCTGGTGGGCGAGCTGTGGATCGACGCCCTTGTCGACGAACGACTCGGCGAGCTCGCGCTGCTCGCGTTCGGGGTTGCGGTGCAGCTCCCGGCGCTCCAGCTCGACCTCTGCGCGGACGAGCTCGTTCTGCGACGCGACGCTGGTGTACTCACCGGTCGCCATGGAGAACGCGCCGGCAACCAGCCCGGCGAGCCCGGCAAGGATCGTCCGCTGCCGGTCGAGCCCACCGCCGCCGACGCCCGCGATCAGGCTCACGTTGGTGACCAGGCCGTCCATCGCGCCGAAGACCGTCGGGCGCAGCCAGCCGCCGCTGACGTCCCGATGCTCGTGACTCGGTTCCTGCGGGGGCGCTGCGGTCTGGGCCGCGGACTGGGACTGGGTCATGAGCATCTGCTTACCCTGACTTCGTGACCTCGATCGACACCGAGACATTGACCGAGACCGACACCGATGTCGGCGGGCGCACCGACTACCGGCTCGACGACGGCGACCACGAGCGTTTCAGCCACTACGCCGACAAGGACAAGATCATGGAGGCGATGGTCACCGGCTCGCCGGTGGTCGCGCTCTGCGGCAAGGTCTGGGTCCCGTCGCGCGACCCGAAGAAGTTCCCGATCTGCCCCGAGTGCCAGCGGCTCTACGACCTGGGTCCCGAGGGCCGCATGCGCGAGTGGAACGAGCGGGCCGCCTCCGGCGAGTGATCATCACGGGCAGGACTGGGGGCGGTCGGCGGCGTACTCTTCCCGCATGGCCGAGAAGTGGTTCCCGTTCCCCCCGACGTTCGACAACCTCGAGGACGAGCGGCTGCATCGCAAGCAGCGGCTCGCGGCCGGCTTCCGGCTGTTCGCGAAGTTCGGCTTCGAGGAGGGCGTCGCCGGTCACATCACCGCGCGTGACCCGATCGAGCCGGACACCTTCTGGGTCAACCCGTTCGTCGTGCCGTTCGCGCACATCAAGCAGAGCGACCTGATCCGGGTCAACCACTCCGGCGAGGTCGTCGAGGGCGACTACCACGTCAACGAGGCGGCGTTCGCGATCCACTCGCAGGTGCATGCCGCCCGCCCGGACGTCGTCGGTGCCGCGCACTCGCACTCGACGCACGGTCGCGCACTGTCCACCCTCGGTCAGACCCTCGAGCCGATCACCCAGGACGTCTGCGCCTTCTACGGCGACCACGCGCTGTTCGACGACTACACCGGCGTCGTCAACGACGTCGAGGAGGCCAAGCGCATCGCGCACGCCCTCGGCGAGAACAAGGCCGTCATCCTGCGCAACCACGGCCTGCTGACCGTCGGCACGAGTGTCGACTCGGCGGTCTTCTGGTTCATCACGATGGAGCGGTCCTGCCAGGTGCAGCTGCTCGCGAAGGCGGCCGGCGAGGTCGTGCACATCGACGCCGAGCAGGCGGCGAAGACGCACGAGCAGGTCGGCACCGAGTTCGTCGGCTGGCTGTCGTTCCAGCCGCTCTGGGCCAAGATCACCCGCGAGCAGCCGGACCTGCTCGACTGACGCACGTCGAACCCGTCACGTCCGCGGACGACCCGCGGCTGGCGGACTACCGCGGGCTGACCGACGTCCGGCTTCGCACGACGTGGGAGCCGCCGCACGGCGTCTTCATCGCGGAGAGCGAGCTGGTCATCCGCCGTGCTCTCGGCGCCGGCTTCCGGCCGCGCTCGATGGTCATGGCTCCGGAGTGGCTGGAGCGGATGGCCGGGCTCATCGCCGATGTCGAGGCTCCGGTCTACTCGGCGCCGTACGACGTCCTGCGTGAGCTCACCGGGTTCCACGTCCACCGCGGCGCGCTCGCGTCGTTCGACCGCAAGCCGTTGCCCGCCGTCGAGCAGGTCGTCGCGGACGCACGCCGCATCGCGGTGCTCGAAGACATGGTGAGCCACACCAACCTGGGCGCGGTGTTCCGGTGCGCGGCCGCCTTGGGGATGGACGCCGTCGTGCTGTCGCCGTCGTGCGCGGATCCGCTCTACCGCCGGTCGATCAGGGTGTCGATGGGTGAGGTCTTCGCCGTGCCGTATGCACGCGCCGACGGGTGGCCGGGTGCGGTCGAGGACCTGCGGTCGGCCGGCTGGCGGATCGCCGCTCTGACACCGGCCGCCGACGCCGTCCGGCTCGACGACTTGCAGGTCGACGAGGAAGAGCGCGTCGCGATGTTGCTCGGCACCGAGGGTGCGGGACTCAGCGACACGGCGATGTCGCGGGCCGATCTCCGGGTTCGCATCCCGATGGCCGGCGGTGTGGACTCGCTGAACGTTGCCGCGGCAGCGGCGATCGCGTTCTGGACGATCGGCAGACGCGCGCCCGGCTGAGACGGTGACAGGGCGACACGACCTGCCCGAATCAGCGGGCAGTCGCGCGCCCTAGCATCTGCGCATGCCGGTGCTGCCCGATCGGGTCGACCGTGACGCGCCTGAATTCGCGTCGCGTCGCGCCGCTCTGCTCGATCAGCTCGCTGAGGTCGAGACGCAGCTGGCGATCGCGCGGGGCGGCGGGGGAGAGAAGTACGTCGACCGGCACCGCAAGCGCGGAAAGCTGCTCGCCCGCGAGCGCATCGAGCTCCTGCTCGACCCCGACTCGCCGTTCCTCGAGCTGTCGCCGCTCGCCGCGTGGGGCACGAACTACACCGTCGGAGCGAGCGTCGTCACCGGCATCGGTGTGGTCGAGGGCACTGAGGTGCTCGTGCAGGCGCACGACCCCACGGTGCGCGGTGGTGCCGTCAACCCTTACGGCGCCAAGAAGCAGGGACGCGCGTCGCAGATCGCGAACGAGAACCGGCTGCCCGTCGTCAACCTGGTCGAGTCCGGTGGTGCGGATCTGCCGACGCAGAGCGAGATCTTCATCCCGGGTGGCGCCGGCTTCCGCGACCTGACCCGCAAGTCGGCGACGAAGATCCCCACGATCGCGCTGGTCTTCGGCAACTCCACCGCCGGCGGCGCCTACGTGCCGGGCATGAGCGACTACGTCGTCATGGTCAAGGAACGCGCGAAGGTCTTCCTCGGCGGGCCGCCGCTGGTCAAGATGGCGACCGGCGAGGAGAGCGACGACGAGGAGCTCGGCGGCGCGGAGATGCACGCGCGCGTCTCCGGCTTGGCCGACTACCTCGCCGTCGACGAGGTCGACGCCATCCGGCTGGGTCGCCAGATCGTCCGGCGGCTCAACCGTCGCAAGCTCGGCCCGCCACCGGAGTCGTCGTACAGCGAGCCGTTGTACGACGCCGAGGACCTGCTCGGCATGATCCCGACCGACCTTCGGGAACCGTTCGACCCGCGGGACGTGCTCGCGCGTGTTCTCGACGGCAGCGAGTTCGACGAGTTCAAGCCGCTCTACGGCTCGTCGCTCGTCACCGGCTTCGGCTCGATCCACGGCTACCCGATCGGCGTGCTCGCCAACGCGCGCGGCGTGCTGTTCGCGGAGGAGTCGGAGA
>DASSKP010000047.1:0-2496 GCA_035690365.1 Mycobacteriales bacterium | reverse complement strand
CAGCGACGAACGGAAAGTCGGCGAAGTGCTCGGTGACGGTGTCGTTGAGGCCGGACGTCCGCAACGTGCGCAGCAGGCCTGCCTCCTCGTCGAGCACGCACAAGGCGACCTGCAGCGCGCCGGTGGCGTCGATCACCTCGTCGACGATGAAGTCGACCGGATCGACGCCGCGTCGTACCTCAGCAAGCGCGGCGGTGACGCGCTGCAGCGACTGCAGGCGACGCGCTGCCTGCCGCGCGTCCGCGAGACCGCGCTGCTGCGCCTGGATGACCAGAGCACGGTGCATCGCAGCGGAGCACTGGGCAACGGACGCGTCCAGGAAGGCCAGGCCGTCGTCATCGAGGGAGTCGGGGTGTTCGAATCCGAGCCCGAGTACGGCGACGACGCGGTCTTCGACGACGAGCGGAGCGCAGACGAAGACGTCGCCGACGGTTGCGCGACCGGCCAGCGACGGGTAGCGCTCGTCCCGCTCGGACACCGAGCGCAGCACGACCCGCTCGCCGGTGCGTGCCGCGTCCGCAGCCGGTGCCTGCGCGTCGAGCGGCAGGTCGGACCAGCGCCGGACGACCTCGTCGGGATACCCCGCGACACCCCGCAGCCGCAGGACGCCGGCGGCGGGGTCCGGCTCCCACAAGCTGCCCGCGATCGCGCCGATCAGCGACACCCCGCGCTCGACGAGGACGCCCACGACGTCGTCGACGGTCAGCGCGCCGAGCAGCTCGTTGCTGATCTGCTCGAGCCGGCGCAGCCGCTCGCTGACCGACTCGGCGGTGTCGCGAGCTCGCCGTTCGGCGGCGAGCAGCAGCCCGTTCTGCACCGCCCAGGCGGCTCTTTCCGCCGCGGCGGAGAGCAGGGTGAGGTCGTCGTCGCCGAAGATCCGGCCGGTGCGGCTACCGACGACGCAGACTCCGACGGCCCGGTCGTCCACCACCAGGGGGACACCGGCGAGCGTACGGACGCCCTCCTCGGGCCAGCTGCGCCCGAACGCCTCCAGCGCGGCGGTGTCGTGCAGCACGGCGGGTGCCCTCGTCGCCGCGATCGTGCCGGCGAACCCGCGCCCGAACGGGATCCGCAGGTCGGCGACCTCCTCGTAGGGCACGCCGTGGGTGGCGAGGATCCTCAGCTGCTCGTCCTCGACGAGCAGGAACTGCGCGACATCGGCGCCCATCACGGCGCAGAGTCGGGCAAGAAGCTCGTCCAGGAGCCGGTCGGAGGGCAGCGCGCCGAGCCGCGGGTCGCGCAGCGGCGCCTCGCGGGACGACGTCGCGCGCGCGTCTGTGGTCACCGCGAAAGTGATGGTACGGCGCACCGCACGTGAACTTGTGCGCCGTCCGGCGTAACCAGCCGGAAACACCCGGGTAACCGGGGTTCAACCGGCATTTCCTACCGTCTGGTGGGCAGCCGGAGCGGGTCCCGATAGGTTGCCACCGAACTCCCCCGAGCCTGGGGGAAAGACAGCCCAGGAGGCAGGTCGCCGCAATGTTCGAAAACGCCGACGAGGTCCTTTCCTACATCAAGAAGAACGACGTGCAGTTCATCGACGTCCGGTTCTGTGACCTCCCGGGGGTGATGCAGCACTTCACCTTCCCGGCGTCGAACTTCGGCGAGAGCGTCTTCAGCGACGGTCTGATGTTCGACGGGTCGTCGATCCGCGGGTTCCAGCAGATCCACGAGTCGGACATGCTGCTGCTGCCGGACCCGTCGACGGCGTACATGGATCCGTTCCGTCAGCACCCGACGCTGATCATGAACTTCTTCATTCATGACCCGCTCACCGGCGAGGCCTACAGCCGCGACCCGCGCAACATCGCCAAGAAGGCCGAGGACTACCTGCGTGGCTCCGGCGTCGCGGACACGACGTACTTCGGTCCCGAGGCCGAGTTCTACATCTTCGACTCGATCCGCTACGACCAGAACCAGCACTCCGCCTACCACTACATCGACTCGATCGAGGCCGCGTGGAACACCGGCCGCGAGGAGCCGGGCGGCAACAAGGGCTACAAGCCGGCGTACAAGGGTGGCTACTTCCCGGTGCCTCCGGTTGACCACTTCACCGACCTGCGGTCGGAGATGGTCCGCGTGCTGCTCGAGATCGGCATCGACGTCGAGATGCAGCACCACGAGGTCGGCACCGCGGGTCAGGCCGAGATCGACTTCCGTTTCGGCACGCTGCTGAAGACCGCCGACAACCTGATGAACTTCAAGTACGTCATCAAGAACGTCGCGCGCATGCACGGCCGCACGGTGACCTTCATGCCGAAGCCGATCTGGGGTGACAACGGCTCGGGCATGCTCTGCCACCAGTCGCTGTGGAAGGACGGCGCGCCGCTGTTCTACGACGAGATCGGCTACGCCGGCCTGTCGGACATGGCGCGGCACTACATCGGCGGTCTGCTCAAGCACGCGCCGTCGCTGCTCGCGTTCACCAACCCGACGACCAACTCCTACCGCCGGCTGGTGCCGGGCTACGAGGCGCCGGTCAACCTCGTCTACTCG
>DASSKP010000046.1:0-28572 GCA_035690365.1 Mycobacteriales bacterium | reverse complement strand
TCGAGATGGAGGGCGGCACGACCTTTCACTTCGTCGACAAAGACCCTGCTGGAGCTCTCGCCTTCGCGCGCGAGCTGGCCGGCGGTCTCGACGTGCGAATCGGTGGAGGAGTGTCGACGGTGCGTCAGTTCCTCGCTGCCGACCTGATCGACCATCTTCACGTCGCCGTCGTCCCGATCGTGCTCGGACGCGGGGAGCGGCTGTGGGACGGGCTCGAGGACCTGGACCGACGCTTCGACATCGAGGCGGTCAGCTCACCCAGCGGCGTCACCCACGTGACGTTCACCCGCCCGTCAACGGTCTAGCCCGACCCGGACGAGTCGATGACGCCATGTCGCGCGCAACGCGCGGTCCACGACGTCGGCATGACCTGGACGACCATCCGGCGACCGCAGGACGAGCAGTAGCGCGGCGGCTCGAGAAGGAGAAGCGCTCTGCACCTGCTGTGGTCGCCCGCTGTGGCGAGCTCACCGCAGCGGGCGCAGTGGCTCACAGCGCCGAGGACAGCGTCTTGATCGGCATCCGAAGTTCGTCGAGCAGCGCGAGATCGGCGCTTGGGGGCCGGCCCAGCGTGGTCAGGTAGTTGCCGACGATGACGGCATTGACGCCACCGAGCAGGCCGTCGCGAGTCCCGAGGTCCCCCAGGGTGACTTCCCGGCCGCCTGCGAACCGCAAGATCGTGCGCGGCAGGGCCAGGCGGAAGGCTCCGATCGCACGCAGTGCATCCAGCGCAGGAACCGTCGACAGATCCCCGAACGGCGTTCCCGGGCGCGGATCGAGGAAGTTCAGCGGCACCTCGTGGGGCTCGACCTCGGCGAGCTGCACCGCGAACTCGGCCCGCTGCTCCAACGTCTCGCCCATGCCGAGAATGCCGCCGCAGCAGACCTCCATGCCGGAGTCACGTACGAGTTGAAGGGTGTCGAACCGCTCCTCCCACGTGTGCGTCGTCACGACGCTCGGGAAATGCGATCTGGCCGTCTCCAGGTTGTGGTTGTAGCGATGCACGCCGATGGCGACCAGCTGCGCGACCTGCTCCGCCGTCAAGATGCCCAGCGAGCAGGCCACCTCGATGTCATTGCCGTCGGCGCGGATGGCATTGACCGCCTCGCGCACCTGGCTGAGCAGACGCTCGTCCGGCCCACGGACCGCCGCGACGATGCAGAACTCCGTCGCACCTGTAGACCGTGTCTCGCGCGCCGCGCGCACCAGCTCGGCTATGTCGAGCGACGCCGCGCGTACCGGCGACGCGAACTGACCCGACTGCGAGCAGAAGTGACAGTCTTCCGGGCAGCCGCCGGTCTTCACCGACACGATGCCTTCCACCTCGACGGCATCGCCGCACCATCGCCGCCGGACCTCGTGAGCCAATGCCAACAGCTCCGGGACGTGCTCATCAGGGAGACGCAGGCACGCGAGCACCTCGTCGTAACCGAGGCCCTGACCCTCTTCCAGCACGCTGCGGCGAGCGACGTCCAGGACCTTCGATTCCGAAGTGCGGTGATTCACGTCGAGGACTATCGCAGACGCGGTGACGCGCCCCTCCCGCTCTCTCGGGTTTCCTGTGTCGAAGGGCTTCCCAAGCCAGCCGATCATGCTAGGCTCGTTGCGCGAAGGTCGCAGTTCTCGTTGTGCAGTAACGCCCGCGGGATCTACCGCGGGCGTTTTGTTTCTCCCCCTGAGAGACACCGCGGCGGCCGAGTCCCACACACAGTGGGGCGCACGAGCCAGCGGAAGGACACTCATGGCTCAGGGCACCGTCAAGTGGTTCAACGAGACTAAGGGCTTCGGCTTCATCGCGCCGGAGGACGGCTCGGCGGACGTTTTCGTCCACTACAGCGCCATCAGCGGCAACGGGTTCAAGACCCTCGCCGACGGCCAGAAGGTGGAGTACACCGTCACCACAGGCCAGAAGGGCCTGCAGGCGAGCGACGTTCGCGCCGTCTGACCTGCAACGTCAGCGAAGGCCCCCGCCCGCAAGGGTGGGGGCCTTCGTCGTCTCAGCCCTCGTCGAGCGGAAGCATCGGCTCCGGGGTGCGCGTGACCTTGTACGACGCCCAGCGAAGCTCAGCGACTCCCCCATCGCCTGCCCGGATGACCTGAAGGAGCTCGCCCACCTCGCCCGCGTTGCCGGTGCGCCAGCGGCCGTCGCCGAGCGGCTCGAACGTCGACGGCTCGGCCCAGTCGGGCGCCCCGGCGCGCTTCGCCTGCAGCCTGCCGTCGCGCCAGCGGAAGACGAACTCCTCACCCTCGAGCCACCAGCTCCCGACCAGCTCCAGCACCTCGGCAGGCGGGGGTGCCGGCGGCGTCCACGCAGTCGGGAACGCCGGCTCCTCGTCGAGCACGGCCTCGATCAGCTGCCCGGCGAGGTCGGGCGTGTCGGCACCGACGCCTGTGTTCGTCAGGACAACGGCACCTACCTTGTCGGCCCGCGACACCATGACGTCGGCGAGGAAGCCCGGCATCGCACCAGCGTGCCCGACCAGCAGCCGATCGCCACGCCGGTGCAGCATGAGGCCTAGCCCGTAGCCGAGCGACCACCGGATCGGATCGGCCATCACGGCAAGGGTCGCCATCTCGTCGATGGTCTCTGCGCTCAGGACAGCGTCGTTGCCTCCCACCAGGAACGCGGCCCACCGCGCGAGGTCGTCGGCCGACGACCACATCTGCATCGCCGGCGAAACCGCGCGCGCGTCAACCGGCTGCTCGGCGACAGCGACGTCGGTGTGCGGATGCACGAAGAATCCCGTAGCGGCCTGATCCCCCGGGTGTGACGTCGTACGCCGCATCGACAGTGGCTCGAACAACCGGCTGCTCACCAGGTCGTGCCACGGCGTTCCCGTCACTCGCTCGGCGGCAAGGCCCAGCAGCGCGTAGGCGAGGTTCGAGTAGTGGAAGCGTCGCCCCGCCGGCAACACCCACTCGACCTCCGCCAGCGACGCCACCAGCCCGTCGATGTCGGGCGGATCGCCCGTGACCCAGACCTCACCGACCGGTTCTCGCTGGATGCCACTGAGGTGCGTCAGCGCCTGGCGGACCGTCGTCCTCGACGTGGCCGGCAGCTCGGCGACGTACGTCGACAGCCGCTCGTCGAGCTCGACCAGGCCCTCGTCGCGGAGCGACATGACCAAGGCTGCAGTGAACGTCTTGGTGATCGAGCCGACGCGGTAGCTGTGGCTCGTCGTCGCGGGTGTCCCGGCCAGGTCCACGACGCCGACGGCATCCGACCAGATCAGCTCGCCGTCGCGGACGACGGCGGCGGCGACGCTGGGCGCGCGCCAGCGGGCCTGGTGCTCACGCACCAGGCGTTGGAGTCGCGTCGACGTCGTCAGTGGGCGGTGTCGGCGTAGTACTCGAAGACCATCGAGCCGACGGCCGGGATCGCGAACGCCGCACCCATGAAGAACAACCACCAGCCGAAGACGAGACCCAGGAAGCAGGTCGCCGCCGCGAGCCCGCACCACAGCGGAGCCCAGCTGTAGGGCGAGAAGAAGCCGAGCTCGCCGGCGCCGTCGCTGATGTCGGCGTCGTCCAGGTCTTCCGGACGCGGCTCGATCCGCCGCGCGGTGAACAGCAGGTAGAAGCCGGTCAGCGTGCCCAGGCATGCACCGAGCGCCAGAGCGGTCGTGCCCGTCGGGTCATGCGAGGTGAACCAGTAGACGACGTCCGCCGCGGCCAGGAAGACCGCGATGAACGCGAAGAGATAGCCCTCGACCTTCATGTCGTGCGTCCTCGCATCGTCGCGCTAGTTGAGCTCGGGTGTCGCGTGGTAGTCGACCAGGCCCGCGACGTGGGGATAGTGCAGGTCGAACGCCGGGCGCTCGGAGCGGATTCGCGGGATCGACACGAAGTTGTGCCGCGGCGGCGGGCAGGACGTCGCCCACTCGAGCGAGTTGCCGTAGCCCCACGGGTCGTCGCCGAGCACGCGCTCGTTCTTGCCGACCCACGATCGCCAGACGTTCCAGAAGAACGGCAGCATGGACAAGCCCAGCACGTAGGCGCCGATCGTCGAGACCGTGTTGAGCGTCGTGAAGCCTTCGTTGGGGCCGTAGTCGGCGTAGCGCCGCACCATGCCTTCGACACCCAGCCAGTGCTGAACGAGGAAGGTCAGGTGGAAGCCGATCAGCAGCGTCCAGAAGTGGATCTTTCCGAGCGTCTCGTTGAGCATCGTGCCGGTCATCTTCGGCCACCAGAAGTAGAAGCCGGAGAACATCGCGAACACGACGGTGCCGAACAGCACGTAGTGGAAGTGCGCCACCACGAAGTAGGTGTCGGTCACGTGGAAGTCGATCGGCGGCGACGCGAGCATGACGCCGGTCAGGCCACCGAGAAGGAACGTGATGAGGAAGCCGATCGCGAACAGCATGGCGGTGTCGAAGGTGATCGCCCCTCGCCACATCGTGCCGATCCAGTTGAAGAACTTCACACCGGTCGGCACGGCGATCAGATAGGTCATCAGCGAGAAGAACGGCAGCAGCACCGCACCGGTCGAGAACATGTGGTGCGCCCACACGGTGATCGACAGCGCTGCGATCGAGATCGTCGCGAAGACGAGGCCCTTGTAGCCGAAGACCGGCTTGCGGCTGAAGACCGGGATGACCTCGGTGATGATGCCGAAGAAGGGCAAGGCGACGATGTATACCTCTGGATGGCCGAAGAACCAGAACAGGTGTTGCCAGAGGATCGCACCGCCGTTGGCCGGGTCGAAGATGTGCGCGCCGAACTTGCGGTCGGCCTCGAGCCCCAGCAGCGCCGCCGCGAGCACGGGGAAGGCGACGAGCACCAGGATCGACGTCACCAGGATGTTCCAGGTGAAGATCGGCATCCGGAACATCGTCATGCCGGGCGCGCGCATGCACAGGATCGTCGTGATGAAGTTGACGCCACCGAGGATCGTGCCGAAGCCGGACAGCGTCAGACCGACGATCCACAGGTCGGAGCCCACGCCTGGTGAGTGCGTCGCGTCGGTGAGCGGCGAGTAGGCGTACCAACCGAAGGACGCCGCCCCGCCCGGCGTGAGGAAGCCGGACATCACGATCAGCGAGCCGAAGAGGAAGAACCAGTAGCTCAGCATGTTGAGCCGCGGGAATGCGACGTCGGGCGAGCCGATCTGCAGCGGCATGATCACGTTGGCGAAGCCGACGAACAGCGGCGTCGCGAACATCAGCAGCATGAGCGTGCCGTGCATCGTGAACAGCTGGTTGTACTGCTCGTTGCTCAGGAACTGCAGGCCTGGCCGAGCCAGCTCTGTGCGCATCAGCTCGGCCATCAAGCCGGCGATGAGGAAGAAGACGACCGACGTGATCAGGTAGAGGTGACCGATCACCTTGTGGTCGGTGGTGGTCAGGTAGCGGACGATGCGGCTGCCAGGTTGTACGGCGACCCGGCGCGGACGCACGCGTCGCGTGGGTTCGACGACCGTCACTGGTGGCTCCTCTGGGTCTCGCCTACGACGTCCTTGCCGTACTGCGTGCCGTCGTACGTCGAGTACATCGGATCGGTGCCGGCTGACGCCTTCTGCTTGGCGCCGGCGAGCCATTGCTCGTAGGTGTTCTGGTCGACGACTCTCAGCGTGAACAGCATCCGGTCGTGGTCGACGCCGCAGAGTTCGGTGCACTTGCCCGCGAACGTGCCTTTGGTGGTGAGGTGCACCGCGAAGCTGTTGGGGTGACCCGGCACGACGTCACGCTTGAACAGGAACGGCACGACCCAGAACGCGTGGATGACGTCCGGCGACGACTCGTCGAAGCGAATCGTCTTGTTGACGGGGAGCACGAGCGTCGGCGTCTCGCCCGGCCGGCCGGTCACGGCGAGGTTGTCGTTCGGGTAGATGAACTGCCAGGACCACTGGAATCCGACGACGCCCACGCGCATGTCCGGGTGCCCGAGGTACTTGTCCTCGTCGTTCTCCCTGATCGCGGTGAAGTAGAAGAGCACCGCGACCATGACCACCGGCAGGACGGTGTAGAGCACCTCGATCGGCAGGTTGTAACGCACCTGGCGAGGCAGGTCGTCCGGCGAGCGGCGGCGGTGCAGGATCGAGCTGGCAAGGATCAGGCCGATCACGAAGACGCCGACGCACCCAGCGGTGATCATGGCGCCTTGCCAGACGCCCATCACCTGATGGCCTTGCTGCGTGATGGGTTTGGGCCAGCCTCCGCGAGCCCACTTGCCGTCACAACCGGTGGCAAGGATCGCAATGCTGGCAAGCGCAAGAACGCGGGTCACTGCGCGTCGTCGAGGTCCGGCGGGCACGGCGGCAACCCTAACGCAGCGTGCATGTCCGACCCGGAGCGAGGTCCCCGTCCGCGGACCGGCGTGTCCGGTCAGCGCGAGACCGTCAGGTACGGCGCGATCTCCGTGACCGCTTCGTCCCCGTACGCCGTCCGGATCCGCTCGAGATCTCTGGCCGGATCGACGGCGTACTCCTGGGTCCCGACGGTCTCCAGGCACAGCGTCGCGAGCAGGCTGCCGACCTGCGCGGAGCGCAGCCAGGACAGCCCCCACGCCCGGGCGGAGAGGAAGCCGGCGCGGAAGGCGTCGCCGACGCCGGTCGGGTCGGCCGTCTCGTCGGCGGGCACGACGGGCACCTCGATCGGCCGCTCACCCGCGCGGTCGATCGTGGTGCCGTCCTTGCCGTGTGTCGTGACCCGGGCGCCGACCCGGGCGAGCAGCTCGTCGGCCGTCCAGCCGGTCTTGTGCTCGGTCAGCGCGGCTTCGTAGGCATTGGTGAGGAGCAGGTCGGCACCGTCGACAAGCGTGCGGATCTGCTCGGGCTCGAGCGAGGACAGCTGCTGCGACGGGTCCGCGACGAACGGGATCGCGCGCTCACGGCACTCGAGGGTGTGCCGGACCATGGCTTCCGGGTCGTTGGGGCTGATGACGACCAGGTCGAGCGGCCCGAGCGAGCCGAGCTCGATCTCGCGCGCCTCGCTCATCGCGCCCGGGTAGAACGACGCGATCTGGTTGAGGTCGCTGTCGGTCGTGCAGACGAACCGCGCGGTGTGCTTGAGCTCGGAGAGGCGCACGCCGCTCGTGTCGACGCCGTGGCGCTCGAGCCAGGCGCGGTAGTCGGCGAAGTCGGCCCCGACGGCGCCGACGAGCAGCGGCCGGTGCCCCAGCAGGCCCATCCCGTAGCCGATGTTGGCGGCCACGCCGCCCCGCCGTACCTCGAGGTCGGTCACGAGGAACGAGACCGACAGGTGGGCCAGCTGGTCCGGCAGGAGCTGCTCGGCGAAACGGCCGGGGAAGGCCATCAGGTGGTCGGTGGCGATGGATCCGGTGACGGCGATACGCACGCGGCGCACGCTAGCGAACTCCCCGCGAAGTTACCGTCGGGTAAGGCTTTGCTACCCACGAGTAGCCCAATAGCGTCGCGGCATGCCGACCGACCTCCTCGCCGAGCTCATCGCTGACGCCCAGCAGATCGTCCTGCCGCGCCCGCGCGTGATGGAGCTGCCGAGGGCGCGGATGCCGGTGGACGAGATCGTCATCCCGGAGTCGACCGTCTCCCTCGTCGACGGCTACACCGACTACGGCTCCTGATCGGGGCGTTCAAACCCCGTTGCCTTTGCCCGGTTTGACGGTTTCGTCGACCTGGGAAGTCCCTTCAGTGGACCGCCGCTGCGCGTCAGCGGCGCGCGTAGCTCCGCTGGAGGCCAGCCCATGCGTCTGCCCACCGTTCCCGCCGTCGCGACGGGCGCCCTCGCTCTCGCCGTGGCCGCTGCGCTGCCTGCCGGCGCCGCGGGCCGCCATCTCGGCCACCACCCGAAGCCCTCGTCGCCACCGCAGACCACCTTTGCGACCGGACAGCTGCGGGCGGACTCGCCCGGAGCGCCGGGCTGCGGGGCCAACCAGGCGGGCGAGCCTTCGGTGCACGTCAGCCGTGCGGGGCTGGTGGCCGTCGCCTCGGAGAACGGGCTCGGCAACGGCAGTGAGTTCTGGAGCGCGCCGCAGCTGGGCGGCCGGGGCGCCACCGCCTGCGGACTGACCTACCGCGGGCAGCCGAACGCCTTCGGACACCTGGGCGCGTCCGGCGGTGACGTCGACGTGGCGATCGCGCCGGTCGCCGATCCGAGCACGCATCACTACCGGATCTACACAGCGAGCCTCAACCTCGCGTCGGTCAACGTCGCGACGTCGACCGACGACGGCAGGAGCTGGAGCCAGGTGCCTGTGGTCGAAGGCGTGCCCGTCGATGACCGCGAGTGGATCGCGGCCTATGGCCCGTCGACCGCCTTGCTCAGCTACACCGACGTGCTCACCGGCAACATCGACGTGCTGCGCAGCGACGACGGCGGCCAGTCCTTCATCGAGCAGTCCCAGGCCATCAACGACCCCAACCAGGCCGGCAACAGCCAGATCGGCAACCTGGTGATCGACCACCGCAACCCGTCGCCGACAGCCGGTGGCTTCTGGGCCTACCAGAGCTACGTGGCCGGTGCGACGTCACAGTCGACGATGAAGGGCGAGGCCTACCTCGCCGTCTCCAACGACGGTGGCGCGTCGTGGACCGACCGTCCGATCCCGTGCACGGCCCCGATCGGCCGCAAGACCGGACTCGACCACAACTTCCCGAACGTCTCCGTCGCTCCGGACGGCACGCTGTTCTACTCGGTGAGCAACGACAAGGCCGTCTACGTCGCGATGTCGAAGGACCATGGGGCCACCTGGACCTGCTCGGCGCCGGTCAGCTCGACCAGCCGCGCGATCTTCCCGTGGATCGTCGCCACGAGCGCGGGCGAGGACCTCGTCTACTACGGCGCCACCGGCACCGGTTCCGACCAGACCTGGTCCGCCTACTTCGCTCAGAACCTGACCGAGAGCGTGACCGGCTGGTCCACCAAGCAGGTCGTCACCGTGCACAGGGGCCCGGTCTGCGAGAGCGGCATCTCCTGCAACGGCGGCCGGCAGCTGTTCGACGACTTCGGCGTCGACACCGACCCGAGCGGATGGGCGCACATCGCCTACTCGCACGACAGCCCGGATCTCGGCAGCTCGGGCACCTACACCGGCTACGCCGTCCAGACCGGCGGACGTCCCGTCGGCTACCCGAACTGACTCCGGGAACGACGAGGGCCCGCTCCGGTGACCGGAGCGGGCCCTCGTTGCGGCTTCGCGTCTAGTGGAAGCTGTCGCCGCAGGCGCAGCTTCCCGTCGCGTTGGGGTTGTCGATGGTGAAGCCCTGCTTCTCGATCGTGTCGACGAAGTCGATGACGGCGCCGCCGAGGTAGGGGCCACTCATCCGGTCGACGACGACCTTGACGCCGTTGAAGTCGATGAGCTGGTCACCCTCGAGGGTGCGCTCATCGAAGAACAGCTGGTAGCGCAGGCCGGAGCAGCCGCCGGGCTGCACCGCGACACGCAGCGCGAGGTCGTCGCGGCCTTCCTGGTCGAGCAGGTGCTTGACCTTGGCCGATGCGGCGTCGGTCAGGACGACGTTCTGGCTGGTGTCAGGCGTGGTGTCCTGGACGGTCATGCGGTGCGACTCCCGGGTTCGAGGCAAACTGACGATCAGCGGGTCCGTAGAACACAACGGACAGACCGACTGGTCTGTTCCCATGGTCGCACAGTGGCGCCCTCAGGAGCGGGTCCGTGACCAAGCCCGCGCGACCCGGGCCGCGGTCTCCGCGAGGCCGGACGCTCCCGCTGCCAGCGCCGCGGCCGGGGACCCCAGCACGTCGGTGATCGGGTAGATCTCCTCGACGCCGGCCGCCGCGGCGTCGCGCCGGCCCACCTCGGCGCGGCCCGCGACGACCACGCACGGCACACCGGCCTCCTGCGCGAGCGCGGCGACGCCCGCGACCGCCTTGCCGCGCAGCGAGGTGGCGTCGAAAGCGCCCTCCCCCGCGATCACCAGGTCGGCCTCGGCGATTCGGGCGGCCAGCCCGATGGCGTCGGCCACCAGCCCGAATCCTGGTGACCGGGTGGCACCCAGTGCGAGCAGAGCGAAGCCGAGGCCGCCTGCCGCGCCGGCGCCAGGGGCGTCTCGAACCCCGTTCCTACCGGTCGCCTGCTCGACCACGTCGGCCCAGCGGCGCAAAGAGTCGTCGAGGTCGAGCACCGCGGCCCTGTCGGCGCCCTTCTGCGGCCCGAACACCGCGCTGGCTCCGTTGGGGCCGAGCAGCGGGTTGTCGACATCCGTCGCGGCGACGAGCTCCACCGTCAGCTGCGGCGGCCGAACCTCACCGATGGCGAGGAGGGCACCACCTCCGGCGTCGAGCGGGACGTCGGCGGTCGCTCCGAGCGCCGCCCAGAGGCCGGCGCCGCCGTCGTTGGTCCCCGACCCACCAAGTCCGACGATGACGCGGTTCGCGCCCCCCGCGACGACCGCGTCGATCAGCTGACCGGCCCCGAATGACGTCGTACGCCGTGGGTCGCGCTCGCTGTCCGCGAGCAGGTGCAGGCCGATCGCCTGCGCGGTCTCGACATAGGCCGTCGTGTCGCGCAGCAGCGCCGTCGCGGACACGTCGCGCCCGTGCGGCCCGCGCACGGTCTGCTCGATGACGCGACCGCCTGACGTCGACGCAAGGACGTCGACGAAGCCGGGTCCTCCGTCGGACACCGGCGCGAGGTCGAGATCGTCGTTCGGGGCGACCTGCCGCCACCCGTCGGCGACGGCCCGCGCAGCCTCCGGCGCCGTCATGGACCCGCCGAAGGAGTCCACCGCCACGACAACTCGCATGACGGCATCCTTTCGTGCCGGTAGAACGACGGCGTGAGTGTGACGATCCGGCCGATGACGGCCGACGACATCGAGGCCGCGCGTGTGGTCCAGGCAGCGGCGTTCGCCGGGCCTGACGACCCGACCGACCCGTCGACGTTCCCGCCGGAGGTCACGGCTCGCCAGCACAGGAGATACCGGCACCTGCTGGCCGAGGACGCGGCAGGCTGCTGGGTCGCCGACGGCCCGGACGGAGTGGTCGGTGTCGCGCTCGCGCTGTTGCGCGACGATCTTTGGGGGCTGTCGCTGCTTGCTGTGCAGCCGGACCTGCAGGCAAGGGGCATCGGCCGACGGCTGCTCGACGCGAGCCTGACCTACGCCGCAAGCGCCGATCGGTCGGTGATCCTGTCGACGAGTGACCCGAAGGCCATGGCTTGCTATGCCGGCGCCGGGTTCGAGCTGCATCCGCAGGTTGCGGCTCGGGGCAAGGTCCGGCGCACTCCCCCGGCGGACCCGCGGGTGCGTGCCGGCGATGCGGGCGACGCCGGCGACCTGACTCTTGCCGACGATGTCGACCGAGTCGTCCGCGGCGCGGCGAGGTACGGCGACCAGCGTGTGCTGGCCGAGATGTGGTCGATGTATGTCGTCGACGACGACCGCGGTCGCGGCTACGCCTACGTGCGCGACAACGGAGAAGTCGAAGCAGTGGCTGCCACCGATGACGAGACCGCGACCGCGTTGCTGTGGCGATGTCTCGCGCACGCGGTCGACAAGGACGTCGAGGCGTCGGTCGAGCACGCGAACGCGCGCCAGCAGTGGGCCGTGCGCGTCATCCTCGAAGCCGGGCTGTCGCTCCGGCCGAGCGGACCGGTGTTCTGGCGTGGCGGTTCGCCGCCGGCGTCGTACCTGCCGTCCGGCCCCTGGCTGTAGTCGGTCAGGCGGTGCGCTTGATGTGGCGGCGGTGCCAGATCCGCCAGCCGAGCCAGCCGACGAACAGGACGCCGACGGCGATGGCGACGTACGTCGCGTAGTGCGAGATGGCCTCGACGTGGTCGCCGGCGAAGTAGCCGAGCCCGGCCCAGAACGCCGTCCAGAGCGCCGCGCCGAGCGTCGTGAAGACGAGGAAGCGCTTGAAGGTCATCTCCGAGACGCCGGCGACGATGCCCATGAGCTGTCGGGCGCCTTCGATGAAACGGCCGACGACCACGATGAGCGCACCGCGGCGCTGGAAGAAGCGCTCGAGCCGGTCGAGCCGATCCGGTGTGACGAAGACGAACTTGCCGTAGCGCTCGAGCAGGGGGCGGCCGCCCTTGTCGCCGACGACGTAGCCGACACAGGCACCGCCGACCGAGGTGATGAAGGCGATAATCGCGACCAGCCAGATGTTCAGCCTTCCGGTGCCGGCATACAGCGCAGCGGCGACGAGGATCGTCTCGCCGGGAAGCGGCAGGCCGATGTTCTCGCCGAACAGCACGCCGCCGACCGCCGCGTAGCCCCAGTCCCGGAGGAGGCCTTCGAAGTGGTGAAAGACCCCCGGAAGCGGCTTCGTCCCGGCAGCGGCGAGCCACTCGGGCAGCATCAGCCGGCTCCGCGTGCGCGAGTCACAGGCCGGGTGCGCCCCAGACGGGGAACCAGCGCGACAGGTCGGGCTCGATCTTGAGGTCGGAGCCGATCGTCGCCTTCAGCTGCAGCTCGCGGGAGTTGTCGCGCTGGTCCTTGCCGGTCGGCACGAACGGGTACCAGGTGCCGCGCTTGTAGAGGTAGACGAGGCCCACCGGCGGGCCGCCGTCGCTGAAGGTCACGAGCGTGCAGAGGAGCGCCGGCCCGAACCCGGCGTCCTCGAGCGATGCGTTGACGGTGTGCAGGTCACCGACGAGGTCCTGGATGTCGGACGGGTCCCCATGACGAGTGATCCAGGAGAAGCCGAAGGCGTCCTTGGTCTCGGTGTACTTGTCGTTGTCGGCGGCGAGCAGCTGGTCGATCTGCTCGCGCAGGCCGGCGAAGCCCTGGCCCTCCGCCGGCTTCACGCACACGGAACCCGTGCCCGTCGGCTTCAGCCCTTGGCCGGCCTCGAGCGTCACCGCGGCGCCAGGCAATGCAAACAGGTCGTCGAGATCGGCCTTTGCCGGCTTGGTGCGGCCGAGGATGGTGTCGAGCAGCCCCATGCGTGTCGGTTACGCGACCGGCTGGCCGAGCTGGTTGGACAGCTTGGCCAGCTGCTCGAGCCGCTTCTCCAGCGACGGATGGGTCGAGAACAGCGAGGAGATGCTGAAGCCGTTGGCCAGCGCGGGAGTGAAGAAGAACGCGTTGAACGGCTCCGCGGCGCGCAGGTCACGGGTCGGGATGCGGGCCATGTCACCCGTCACCTTCTGCAACGCCGACGCGAGCGCCGACGGCCGTCCGGTGAGCAAGGCTCCCGATCGGTCGGCGGACAGCTCGCGGTAGCGAGACAGCGCTCGGGTCAGCAGGAACGAGATGACATAGACGAGGACCGACACCAGCATGATGACGGCGACCATCGCCGCACCGTTGTTGTCGCGGTCGTCGCGCCGGCCGTAGCCGCCACCGAACATCCCGCTGTAGAACGCGAAGCGGGTGATCAGACCGGCGACCATGCCGAGGAACGACGCGAACGTCATGACCGCGACATCGCGATGCGCGACGTGCGACAGCTCGTGCGACAGGACGCCCTCGAGTTCCTCGGCGTTGAGCCGCCGCATGATGCCGGTCGTCGCGCAGACGACCGCGTTGGACGGGTTGCGACCGGTGGCGAACGCGTTGGGGATGTCGGTGTCGGCGATCGCGACCTTCGGCTTCGGCATGTCCGCGAGGGCGCAGAGCCGGTCGACGATGCCGTGCAGCTCCGGCGCCTCCTCGGGCGTGACGATCCGCCCGCCCATGCCGTAGAGAGCCATCTTGTCGGAGAAGTAGTACTGCACGAAGAGCATGACGGCCGCGATGACGAGGATCGCGCCGATCGACACGTGGTAGGCGATGAGAGCGGCGACGACGGCGACGTACAGCAGGCCGATGAGGAACATCGTGAACGTCATCCGCGCGACGAGACCGCGGTCGCTGGCGAAACGGGATCTGGGAGACATGGTCGTCAGCCTGGGATCAGACCGTCGTCGCTGAGGAGCTCGCGCACCTCGGCGAGTGAGGCGTCGCCGGCCGGCAGCACCAGCTCGGACGGGACGATCTCGTCATCGGGCAGCGGGCGGCCGATTTCGCGCACCCGGTTGAGCAGCGCCGACAGCGACGCCGCGAACTTCGCGTCGTCCGAGGACTCGACGGCCGACTGGAGCTCGTCGTCGAGCGCGTTGAGCGACTCGAGCTCGCCATCAGGAACGTCGAGCTGACCCTCACCGAGGATCCGCACGATCATTTCTGCTCCTCTGCCTGGGCCTGGGGCTCGGTCGCCTGGGTCTGGGCGGCGCCGAGTGCCTGCTGCTGCTGACCTGCAGGCAGCTCGCCCTTGAGCTTGGCCAGCTCGAGCTCCACGTCGGACGAGGCACCGGCCCGGTCGAGCTCGGCCTGGATGTCGTCGCGGCCACCAAGCGGCTGGCTCGCGTCGTCGAGCGCACCGCTCGAGATCAGCTCGTCGATGGCGCCGGCGCGGGCCTGCATCTGCTGCGTCTTGTCCTCGGCGCGCTGCATCGCCATGCCGACGTCGCCCATCTCCTCGGAGATGCCGGACATCGCCTCGCCGATCTTCGTCTGCGCCTCAGCGGCCGTGTAGGTGGCCTTGATGGTCTCCTTGCGCGTGCGGAAGGCGTCGACCTTCGCCTGCAGCCGCTGCGAGGCGTTGGTGAGCTTCTCCTCCTCCGCCTGCAGCTGCGCGTGCTGCGTCTGCAGGTCGGCGAGCTGCTGGTTGACCCCGGCGCGACGGGTGAGCGCCTCGCGGGCGAGGTCGTCGCGGCCGGCACCGACCGCCTGCTGCGCCTGCGCCTGCAGCTTGTCGCCGGACGCCTGCAGCTGCTGCATCTGGATCTCGAGGCGCTTGCGGCTGGTCGCGACGTCCGCGACCCCGCGGCGAACCTTGGTCAGCAGCTCGAGCTGCTTCTGGTAGCTGTAGTCCAGCGTCTCGCGCGGGTCTTCGGCGCGGTCGAGCGCTTTGTTGGCCTTTGACTTGAAGATCAAGGCCAGTCGTCGGCCCATGCCCATCCGGTGCGGACCTCCTCCGGCGAGCGCAGGGTGCGCCGCCGACGTCCAGCGTAGTCAGCGCTCTGAACATCTGCTGAGGTGTCGCTGTTCGTATGCTGGCCGGCGTGAGCGAGACGCCCGTGGCCGACGAGGGCAAGCCTGCCGGCAAGGGGCGGCCCACGCCGAAACGGGACGAGGCTCGCAAGAGGCGCCGGGCCGCAACCCCGACAAACCGCAAGGAAGCAGCGGCGCTGCGGCGCCAGCGGCTGCGTGAGGAGCGGACGGCTCAGCGCCAGGCGCTCATCACCGGCGACGAGCGGCATCTCCCGCCTCGCGATGCCGGCCCTGCCCGCCGGATGGCCCGCGACGTCGTCGACGGGCGTTTCACGGTCGGCCAGGTCTTCTTCGGTCTCGTGCTCGCTGTGTTGTTTCTCTCCTTCGTCAAGAACAGCGCTGTGCAGATCGCCACCAACGCCGTGATGCTCGTCCTGCTCATCGCCGTCGTCCTGGACGCCGTACGCGTTGGTCGTCTTGCCAAGCGCAAGGTCGAGGAGAAGTACGGCGCCAAGGACGCGACGGGCATCACGAGCTACGCCACGATCCGCGCGCTGCAACCTCGACGGCTGCGCCGCCCACCCGCGCGAGTGACCCGCTCCTCGTCCACGTAGCGTCGAGGGCATGAAGCATCGACACCTTGGTCGCAGTGGTCTGCTCGTCAGCGAGATCTCCTACGGCAACTGGCTGACGCACGGGAGCCAGGTCGAGGAGGAGCAGGCGCTCGCCTGCGTGCGCGCTGCGCTCGACAACGGCATCACGACCTTCGACACCGCCGACGTCTACGCCGGCACGAAGGCGGAGTCCGTGCTCGGCCGGGCGTTGAAGGGCGAGCGGCGCCAAGGGCTCGAGATCTTCACCAAGGTGTTCTGGCCGACCGGGCCAGGTCCCAACGACCGAGGGCTGTCGCGCAAGCACATCCTCGAGTCGATCGACGGATCACTTCAGCGGTTGCAGACCGACTACGTCGACCTCTACCAGGCGCATCGGTTCGACAAGACGACGCCGCTCGAGGAGACGATGTTGGCGTTTGCGGACGTCGTACGGGCCGGGAAGGCGCTCTACATCGGCGTGAGCGAGTGGCGAGCCGACGAGATTCGCGCCGCGAAGCCATTGGCCGACGAGCTGCACGTGCCGCTGGTGTCCAACCAGCCGCAGTACAACATGCTCTGGCGGGTCATCGAGCCCGAAATCGTGCCGACGTGCGAGGAGCTCGGACTCAGCCAGATCGTGTGGTCGCCGATCGCCCAGGGTGCGCTCACCGGCAAGTACAAGCCGGGTGAGCAACCGCCGCAGGGCAGCCGCGCGACGGACGACCGCGGCAAGGACATGATCAGCCACTTCCTCGACGACGAGATCCTGAAGCGCGTGCAGCAGCTGCTGCCGATCGCCGATGGTCTCGGGCTGTCCATGGCCCAGCTCGCCGTCGCCTGGGTGCTGCAGAACGACAACGTCGCCACCGCGATCGTCGGTGCGTCCCGGCCCGAGCAGGTCGAGGACAATGTCAAGGCGTCCGGTGTCGTGCTCGAGCCGGACGTCCTCAAGCAGATCGACGAGACGCTCGGCGACACGGTCGAACGCGACCCCGCGAAGACGCAGAGCCCCAAGTCCCCCCGCTGACGCAGTCGCGACGCCGCGGCCGTGCCGAAAGCCGCCTGGCAATCATCGAACGAAGTGATGATTGCAGCGGCGTCGGGACGGCTGCGGCGTCGCGTCAGTCGGCGCGGAGGCTCATCGGGCCGTAGACCTCACGGCCGCCGTCGAGCAGCGTCACCTGCTCGACGCCCGCCGACAGCAGCTCGCGCCAGTTCTCGCCGAGCCACGTCTCCGCGTCGCTCTGCGTCGGGAACGCCTCGGCGCGTGGCGCCTCACCGGCGACCTCGCTGCCGTCGGCACTTTCGTACCGCCAAGTCCACGCCATGCAGGGAACGTATCGGGCGAACCGGTTTGACGCCGTGGGTGCGCCCGTGGTGCTATCGCTGCGCAATCGCTTCGCCCGGGGGAAGCCGGTCCAAGTCCGGCGCTGACCCGCAACCGTAGGCCCCGATCCGTCGGGGCGAGCCGGAACGCCTGGGAGCGGCGAGGGCTCCACGACAACCGTCGAGGTATGCGGGGCGGAGCCCGGGCACATGGCCCGTGACCGCCCCTGCAGCGCACCACGCTGCGGGGGCGTCGACGTTCTCGGACATGTCTCCGGACCGGTCGGCTGCTCGCCACACCGGAAGGAACCACGTTCATGGCAGTACGACGTCCTCGCGCAACCCTGCGCACCCGAAGCCGCGCGGTCGTCGCGGTCGCAGGTGCAGCGGCAGCGCTGGTCGCGCTCGGCCCCGCCGTCGCGGATGCGAGCACCACGCCGACCACGAAGAGCCCGGCGAAGGCGGCGGCCGGCTGGCTCGCACGCCAGCTGACCGGCGCCAACCGCGACCACATCGTCACGGCGTTCACTCCGAAGCCCGATCCGGGACTGGCCGCCGACGTCGTCCTGAGCTTCGATGCCGCAGGCGTCGCTCAGAGCTCCGCGCGGCGCGTGACGAAGTGGTTGCGCTCGCAGGCGAAGAGCTTCACCGCAGAGCCGGGCGCAGGACGCGACCCCGGTCGCCTCGCCAAGCTGCTGCTCGTCGCCGAGGCGCAGCACGCCAACGTCCACGACTTCGGCGGCCTCAACCTCGTGCGCCTGCTCAAGATCGCCGAGCGGTCCGACGGCGCTTTCACCGACACCGGCAACCAGTCGCAGGGCGACAGCCCGGTCTCGCAGTCCCTGGCGCTCATCGCGCTGTCACACACCGGCTCCCTGTCGGACTGGCCGGACGCGGCAGCCATCCGCTGGCTCGTCCTGCAGCAGTGCGGCGACGGTGGTTTCTACTACGCCTCGCAGACGAGCCCCCCGCAGAACTGCAACGACGTGGACTCGACCGCCTTTGCTGCTCAGGCACTACTCACCGTGCACTCGTCGGTCGCCGCGTCGGCCGTCCACTGGCTGAGCACGCACCGGAACCCCGACGGTGGCTACGGCCTCGCGTTCGGCAGCAGCACACCGAGCAGCAACGCCAACTCGACAGCCGTGACGGTGCAGGCACTGCGGCAGGCCGGCTACTCCGCCGGCTACGGCCTCACCTGGTTGCGCAAGCACCAGATCGGCTGTTCGGGTCTGGCGTCGCGTCGAGGAGCGGTGAAGTACGACAACAGCGGCTACGACCGAAGCAGCGCGGTCTACGCAACCGCCCAAGCCGGCCAGGCTCTCGCCAAGAAGTGGCTCGGGGACATCGTCAAGGACGGCGCGTCGACGGTCGAACCGCGACTCGCGTGCTGATCGGTTCATGACTCTCACGACGCAGCCCAGCCGGCTCGGTCTCCTGCACCGAGCCGGCTGGCTGCTCGTGCTCTACGTCACCGTGGCCGTCGGCCTGCCGACGCCTCACGTCGCGGCGGCCGACACCATCTGCGTCGCGCTCGTCGTCGACTTCTCGCCGTTGGGTGGCAACGTCGACAGCGGCTGCACGAAGGTGCCGTCCGGTGCGAACGGGTACGACGTCCTGCGCGCCGGTGGCCACAGATACGGAATCTGCGGCAACGGCATCATCGGCACGATCGACGGCCAGCCGGCCAACGGCTGCCAGATCAAGGACAAAGACCACTACTGGGGCTACTGGCACCGCAAGCCGGGCTCGAGCACCTGGACGTTCAGCAACTACGGCGCGGGCGGCTACCACCCGGTCGAGGGATCGACCGAGGGTTGGGTCTGGGAGAACGGATCGACGAGCCCGCCCGCGAACGTTCCCTATCCCACGGGTTGTCACAGCCCGCCCTCCTCGCCGTCGCCGTCGCCGGCCCCTCGCACCACATCAAGCTCGACGGCAGCCGGTACGACGTCCGCGGCCGCAACCGCGGGAGCGGGATCCGCAAGCCGGCCGAGCCGATCAGAGGTCACGACGGCCGCGGCCCGACGGCATGCGGCGGCCAGGGCTCGGGCCCGCGCATCGGCGAACGCGCCGGGCACGCCGACCCCGACCCCGCCCTCGAGCCAGAGCGCGTCGCCAACCGCACGCGCGTCGACGGCAGGCTCACCGCGATCGACGACAGCCTCGGGTGACAGCAGACAGACTGCGCCGGTCCTCGCCGGCGTCGGCATCGCCGCGCTTCTCGGCGGCGGCGCGTGGTGGCGCTTCCGCAAACCGGCGATGTCATGACGTCGACCGCGCGGCGACCGCGGCTCCTTCATCCCGCTGCCTGGTGGGGATGGGCGACCGCAGTGGCCATCGCGGCCAGCCGGACGACCAACCCGATCGTCCTGGTGCTGCTCGTCAGCGCAACAGCGTTCGTCGTGGCGTCGCGCCGACCGCCGTCGCCCTGGAGCCGCGCCTACGTCGTCTTCCTGCGCGTCGGCCTGGTCGCGATCGCGATCCGAGTCGTGCTCTTCGCCGTTCTCGGCACCGGCAGCGGCACACACGTGCTCGTGACGTTGCCGAGCATTCCGCTGCCCGGCTGGATGGCCGGCGTGCGACTCGGCGGCCCGGTGTCGCTGGACGGCGTACTCGCAGCCACGTACGACGGCATGCGACTGGCGGTCATCCTGCTGTGCGTGGGCGCGGCCAACACGTTGACGAGCCCACGACGGCTGTTGAAGTCGCTGCCGAGCGCGGTGCAGGAGGCCGGCGTCGCGGTCACCGTCGCGCTGTCGTTCGCGCCGCAGGCGGTTGCCTCGGTGACCCGGTTACGCACTGCGCGGCGGTTGCGCGGCCGGCCGGACCGCGGGGTGCGCAGCCTGCGCGGTCTCGCCGTGCCCGTGCTCGAGGGTGCGTTGGAACGCTCGGTGGACCTGGCCGCGGCGATGGACGCACGTGGCTTCGGCCGGAGGGCAGCGACGTCGCGCGGCACGCGCGTGCTCATCGCGTCGTGCGTCATCGGCGGCGCAACCGCTGTTGCGGCGAGCAGCTACGCGCTCGTCGACACCTCCGCGCCGTCGGTCCTCGGGTTGCCGGTGCTCGTGACCGGCACGGCGCTCGTCGCTGCGGGCTTCGTCGCCGGTGCGCGCCGCGGTGGTCGCACGAGATACCGGCCGGATCCGTGGCGATGGCCTGAGTGGCTCGTCGTCGGCTCCGGCGTCGCGACCGTCGTCGTGCTCGCGTTGGCGAGCACCGGCGAGCTGTTCCCGTCGACCAGCCCGCCGCGCGTACCGGCGATGCCCGTCGCAGCGCTGCTCGCAGTGGCGTGCGCCGTCCTGCCGGCGTTCGCTGCGCCGCCTCTCCCCTCTGCATCCGGACGCCGTACGTCGACGGCGTCGCTGCGACCCGACCCGGCGCTGGCGACCCGGTGATCCGCTTCGACGAGGTCACCCTGACGTATCCGGACGCGACGGCACCGGTGCTGCGCGACGTCGACCTCACCATCCCGGACGGCGAGATGTGTCTCGTCGTCGGCCGAACCGGCTCCGGCAAGTCGACGCTGCTGCGCTGCATCAACGGGCTCGTTCCCCACTTCAGCGGCGGCACGTTGTCCGGCCGGGTCGTCGTCGACGGCCGGGACACCCGAGAGCACCGACCCCGCGACCTCGCCGACCTCGTCGGGTTCGTCGGGCAGGATCCGCTGGCCGGATTCGTCACCGACACGGTCGAGGACGAGCTGGCATATGGCATGGAGTCGCTCGGTGTGGCGCCGCCGACGATGCGACGCCGCGTCGAGGAGGCTCTCGACCTGCTGGGTCTCGCCGAGCTCCGTGACCGACCCCTGCTGTCGCTGTCGGCCGGTCAGCAGCAGCGCGTGGCGATCGGGTCGGTGCTGACGTCGTCCCCGCGAGTGCTCGTCCTCGACGAGCCGACATCGGCGCTCGACCCCGGCGCGGCCGAGGACGTGCTCGCCGCCCTGACCCGCCTCGTCCACGATCTCAGCGTCACCGTCGTCCTCGCCGAGCATCGGCTCGAGCGCGTCGTGCAGTACGCCGACCGCGTCGTGCATGTCCCCGGCCCCGGCGCCGTCGTGGTGAGCGGTGCCCCGGAGGAGGTCCTGCGCAGCACTCCGGTCGCGCCGCCCGTCGTCGAGCTCGGCCGGCTCGCCGGGTGGTCACCGTTGCCGCTCTCGGTGCGCGACGCGCGTCGGGCCGCGACATCGCTGCGCGCGCAGCTGGAGTCGCGACGGCCGGCCACCCCTGAGTCGTCGGCTGGCGCAGACGTGGTGCGACTCAGCGGTGTGACGGCGTCCTACGAAGGCGTGCCCGCGCTTCGCGGCGTCGACCTCTCGGTCACTTGCGGCGAGATCGTCGCGGTGATGGGTCGCAATGGTGCCGGCAAGTCGACGTTGCTCGGTGTCCTCGCCGGTCTTCGGCCGCCGGAGTCCGGAAGAGTCGACGTCGCAGGCGACGTGACGCACGGCCGGCCACCCCGTGACGTCGTACGCCGCGTCGGTCTGGTGCCGAGCGAGCCGGTCGACGTGCTCTGGGCGCAACGCGTCGACGACGAGTGCTCGGACGCGGACCGCGACGCGTCCGCGCCGGCGGGCACGACCCGGCAGTTGCTCGAGCGGCTCGCACCAGGAGTGGACGACAACGCGCATCCACGAGACCTGTCCGAAGGACAGCGACTCGCTCTCGCCCTCGCGGTCGTCCTGGCCTCGTCACCGTCGGTCGTCGCGCTGGACGAACCGACGCGTGGCCTCGACTACCCCGCCAAGCATCAGCTGGCCGAGATCCTTCGCGACCTCGCGCGACGCGACCATGCCGTAGTCCTGGCGACACATGACGTCGAGCTCGCGGCCGAGCTCGCGGACCGCATCGTCGTCCTGGCCGACGGCGAGGTCATCGCCGACGGTCCCGCGCGGGACGTCGCGATCTCCTCACCTCTCTTCGCACCGCAGGTTGCGAAGATCCTCGCTCCGCAACCGTGGCTGACGGTTCGCGACGTCGCGGAGGCCCTCGCCGGATGACCGCCGAGGCGATCTCCGGACGCGTGCCGAGCGCGGTGCGCCTGCACGTGCGCTCGTCCGCGGCCCTCGCCGCCGTCACGGCGCTCGGCCTCGCGGCGTTCTTCTGGCCGATCCTGGACCCGTCGCTCCTCGCGACACACAGCAGCGACGCGCCCTGGGTGTTCGTCAGCCTGTTGCCGCTCGCGCTGGCCGTGCTCTACGCCGAGCTCTCCGACGGCGTGCTCGACGCGAAGGCGGTCGCCGTCCTCGGCATTCTCGCCGGCGTCGACGCAGCGCTCCGGCCCCTGTCCGGAGGCGGCACCGGCTTCACCTTCGTCTACCTGCTGATCGTCTGTGGAGGGCGCGTCTTCGGGCGGGGCTTCGGCTTCTGCCTCGGATCGCTGGCACTGTTCGCGTCCGCCCTGCTCACGGCCGGCGTCGGTCCATGGCTGCCGTTCCAGATGATCGCGGCCGGCTGGGTCGGCCTCGGTGCCGGCTGCCTTCCGCGACTCCGGGGCCGGCGCGAGGTGCTGATGATCGCTGCCTACGCCGGCGTCGCCGCGCTGCTCTACGGCGCGTCGCTCAACCTGTCGTTCTGGCCGTTCGCCCGCTACTACCCGCAGCAGATCGCCTTTCTCCCGCACGCATCGGTCGCGACCAACCTTCTGCACTGGTGGCGGTTCGACATCACGACGTCGCTCGGTTTCGACATTCCGGCAGCGGTCGGCAACGTGGTGCTCGCACTGCTGTTCGCCGCGCCGGTGATCACCGCCCTCAGGCGGGTTGCCCGCCGGGTCGCCTTCGACGCGCCGGTCCGGTTCGACTAGCGCTCGCTGAACGACCCGCCGCGCCATGCTTGCGCCATGACACATGCGCTGATGCACCTCGACCTCTCGTGGCTCGAGAAGACGATCCGGACGGTCGCCGTCTACGCCGCGATCGCGGTGCTGCTCCGCGTCGCGGGCAAGCGCGACCTCGCGCAGCTCAACACCTTCGACCTCGTCGTCATGTTGCTGCTCAGCAACGTCGTGCAGAACGCCGTCATCGGCAACGACACGTCGCTCATCGGCGGCATCTATGCGGCGGCCGTGCTCGTCGCGGTCAACGCGATCGTCGTCCGCGCGACTGCCGCCAACGGAACCCTCCAGCGCGTCTTCGAAGGGACACCCACGGTGCTCGTCGACGACGGCACGTACGTCGACAGCGCCCTGCGACGCGAAGGACTGCGACGGTCGGACGTCGACGCCGCCATCCGCCGTCAAGGCGCCAACGACGAGACCGAGCTGGAGAAGGCGACGCTCGACCTCGGGGGCACCGTCGTCGTCGACCTCAAAGCCGAGGCCCGCCCCGCAACCAAAGCCGACGTCGCCGCCCTCGCCGTCGCTCTCGGCCGGATCGAAAAGCAGCTCGCAGCTAAGTGAGGGCGGCGGCAATCTGGTCGACGAGGCTTTCGGCGGGGAGCTCGTCGACGTCGACGATCAACGACGCGACGGATTCATAGAGGTTCGCGCGACCGGCGTACAGCTCCCTCAGCGCGCGCACCGGGTCGTCACCGACCCAGGGCCGGTCGGTGCCCTCGACCCGCTCAGCCAGAGTCGGGATCGACCCGCGGAGCCACACGACGAACCCGCCGCTTCGCAGGCGGTCGCAGTCGAGCGGCCTCGTCACCACCCCACCGGCGACCGATGCGACAACTGGTCCTGCCGTGGTCAACGCGAGAGTCAGCGCCGCCGACTCGGCGCGGCGCAGCGCGAGCTCGCCGTCCTCCTCCTGCACGCGCCGCGTCTCCTTGCCGACCGCGCGTTCGATCAGCTCGTCGTTGTCGAGATACGGCCAGCCGAGCCGGGTCCCCAGCGCGCGACCGACGGTCGTCTTGCCCGAGCCCATCAACCCGACGAGCAGGACGCGGTCGGGATCGCTCAACGGACGTGCGACTCGACGAACGGCGGCTTGACGACCTCCATCGCCGCCACCCGGCCGCGGATGTCGACGTTGACGGTGTCGCCTTCACCGATCGCACGGTCGAGCAGCGCGAGACCGATGCCGACCTTCAACGACGGCGAGAAGGTGCCGCTCGTGACCTCGCCGACGACCTCGTCGGCGACACGCACCTGCATGTGCGGGCGAGGGATCGCCCGGTCCGGTGCACGCAAGCCCCAAAGGAGACGACGGGCGCCGGCCTCGCGCTCGGCCGTCAGGACGTCACGTCCCCAGAACGCGTCCTTCTTCCATCCGACCGCCCAACCGCATCGCGCCTGCACCGGCGTGATGTCGAGCGACAGGTCCTGGCCGTGCAGCGGATAGCCCATCTCCGTGCGCAGGGTGTCGCGTGCACCGAGACCGCACGGCCGACCGCCGTACGACGGCAGCACCTCGGCGATCCGGTCCCACAGAGCGACAGCCTCCGAGGCGGCGACGACGAGCTCGTAGCCGTGCTCCCCCGTGTAGCCGGTGCGGCAGACGATGACGCCGCCGTCGCGCGTGAACGACATGTAGTCGAGGTCGCTCTTCAGCCCGATGTCCGTGAGCACCTCTGCCGAGCGCGGGCCCTGCACGGCAAGGATCGCGAAGTCGGTGTGCTGGTTGACGATCTCGATGTCGGGCGGCGCCGCGGCCTGCAGCCGGCGCAGCACCTCTGTGGTGTTGGCCGCGTTCGGCACGAGATGCAGATCGTCGGCAACACCGCGGTAGACGATCAGGTCGTCGACCACACCGCCGGTCGCGTCGTCGCAGCACAGGGTGTACTGCGCCTGCCAATCACCGATGCGGTCGAGGTCGTTGGTCAGGCAGCCGTTGAGAAACGCAACGGCGCCGGGCCCACTCACCTTCGCATTGCCCAGGTGGCTGACGTCGAAGACACCAACGGCTTCCCGCACCGCCAAGTGTTCCTCGACAACGCCGGAGTACTGGATCGGCATCTCCCAGCCGCCGAACTCCGCCATCCGCGCGCCGAGCGCGAGATGACGATCATGCATCGGCGAGCGGAGCAGCGCAGCAGCCATGACCGCCGACGCTACCGAATAGCATCGAGGGCCATGACCACCCTCTCGCTGACCAAGACACCGCTGTCCGACGTGAAGGCGGACGCGATCGTCATCGGCGTCGTGAAGGGTGCCACGGGGGTGGAGCTGGCGCCGGGTGCATCCGATGTCGGCAAGGCGTTCAAACGTCGACTCCTGCCGGCACTCACCGCACTCGGCGCCAAAGGCAACGTCGGTGAGGTGACCAAGCTCGCCTCGCTCGGCGCCGTCACCGCCCCGGCGGTCGTCGCGGTCGGCCTCGGCCCGGCACCCGCGAAGGGCGAGCGCTTCGACCCCGAGACACTGCGCCGGGCGCTCGGCGCGGCCATGCGGTCGCTCGCCGGCACCACCAAGGTCGCGACAGCGCTGGCCAACGTCAACGGCGAGCCCGGCGAGCCTGAGCTGCGCGCGGTCGCCGAGGGCGCGCACCTCGGCGCCTACTCCTTCACCCGCTACCGCACCGCCGCGAGTGCCGAGAACGCGCACCGGCCGGTGCAGAGCACCGTGCTCGTCGTACCGAACCCGCGCGACAAGGTCGCGAAGGCCGCGATCGACCGCGCCGCCGTGATCGCCGACTCCGTGCAGCTGTGCCGCGACTTGGTCAACACGGCGCCTGGCGACCTGCGACCGGCCGACTTCGCGCAGGCCGCCGTGGACGCCTGTCGCCCGCTCGGGCTCGACGTCGAGGTGCTCGACGAGAAGGCACTGAAGAAGGGCGGCTACGGCGGCATCCTCGGCGTCGGCGCCGGTTCGTCGCACCCGCCGCAGCTGGTGCGCATCGGCTACTCCGCCGGCAAGAACGCCCCGAAGGTGCACCTCGTCGGCAAGGGCATCACCTTCGACTCCGGCGGCCTGTCGCTCAAGCCCGCCGCCGGCATGGAATGGATGAAGTCCGACATGGGCGGCGCCGCCTCGGTCATCGCGACGATGTGCGCGATCGCTCGGCTGAAGCCCGACGTCAACGTCGTCGGCTGGGTGCCGACTGCCGAGAACATGCCGAGCGGCCAGGCGATCCGCCCGTCCGACGTGCTCACGATGCGTGGCGGCAAGACCGTCGAGGTGCTCAACACCGACGCAGAGGGCCGGCTGATCCTCGCCGACGCGATGGTCCGCGCGAGCGAAGAAGGACCCGACTACATCATCGACGTCGCCACGCTGACCGGCGCGCAGCTCATCGCGCTGGGCGCGCACGTGTACGCCGTCATGGGCAACGACGACGACCTGCGGTCGCAGATCGTCACGGCCGCCTCGACAGCCGGCGAGCAGGCCTGGCCGATGCCGCTGCCCAAGGAGCTGCGGAAGTCGCTGGACTCCGAGGTCGCGGACATCGCCAACATCGGCGAGCGCAACGGCGGCATGCTCACGGCCGGCCTGTTCCTCCAGGACTTCGTGCCTGAGGGCGTGAAGTGGGCCCATCTCGACATCGCCGGGCCGAGCTACAACCAGGGCGAGCCGCACGGTTACACCCCCAAGGGCGGCACCGGCGTGCCGGTCCGCACACTCGTGCAGCTCCTCGAGGAGCTCGGGACGTAGCGGACGGCTCAGCGCGAACCACCCGAAGGGAGCATCGAGACCGCCTTCGGCGAAGTCCGAAAACTGATAGGACGGGGTGGACCCGTTGTTTCAGGAGGTCTCGATGCTCCCCGAGTGGATCAGCCCGCTCGTGGCCAAGGCGAAGGTCGCCGGGCTGCTCGGTGCCGCACTCGCGGCCGGCGGCGTCGGCGGCACGGTCGCGCTCACGCACGTCACACCTGCGTCGCACCAGACCGTCCAGACGACCGCCGACTCCAGCGCGGACCCGGAGACCACTGACGCATCCACGCCCCCCACCGCCGACCCGGAGACCGCCGACGCGGGCACACCCACCTCGGTGACGCCCCCCGACTGCCCGGCCGGTGTGAAGAACCACGGCGCCTACGTCTCGTCCGTCGCCAAGTCCACGGCCCACGGAAAGGGCGCCGACCACGGCGCGACCGTGTCCGCTGCCGCCCAGAGCGACTGCGGCAAGCCCGCCAAGGACTCCAGCGGCGCCGGCGACTCGACCGACACGCAGTCGGGCACCGACTCCACCGACCCGGAGTCCGGCGACGCCGGCAGCCAGAGCGGCACGCACGGCAGCACGGGCGGGTCACACGCACCCGCCGCTGCGCAGCACGGCGCGGGTCACGGCAAGCACTGACCGCGGGCCTAGCCGAGACGGCCTCTCGGCACCGGCACAGCGCAGTGTGAGAATGGCGGCGACAACGTCGTCACTCCCTGCGAGGTGCTCTTCCGTGGCCGATTCGTCCGGCTCCCGTACCGCCGATCTCGTGATCCTCGGCGCCGGCAGCGGCGGTTACGCCTGCGCCTTGCGCGCCGCCGAGCTCGGCCTGTCGGTGATCCTCGTCGAGCGCGACAAGGTCGGTGGCACCTGCCTGCATCGCGGCTGCATCCCGACCAAGGCACTCCTGCATGCCGCCGAGGTCGCCGATGCGGCACGCGAGGGCGAGAAGGTCGGTGTGCGGTCGTCGCTCGACGGCATCGACATGGACACCGTCAACTCCTACAAGGACGGCGTCGTCACCCGGCTGCACAAGGGCCTGTCCGGCCTCATCAAGATGCGCAAGATCGAGGTCGTCGAGGGCGCGGGCAAGCTCGTCGCTCCCAACGCGGTCGAGGTCGACGGCACGCGCTACGAAGCCTCCAAGGCCGTGGTGCTGGCGACCGGCTCCTACTCCCGGTCGCTTCCCGGTCTCGACATCGACGGTGAGCGGATCATCACCAGCGAGCACGCGCTCCGCCTCGACCGCGTGCCGTCCTCTGTCGTCGTACTCGGTGGCGGCGTCATCGGCGTGGAGTTCGCCAGCGTGTGGAAGTCGTTCGGCGCCGAGGTGACGATCGTCGAGGCGCTCCCGCACCTCCTGCCTCTCGAGGAGGAGTCGAGCTCCAAGCTGCTCGAGCGGGCGTTCCGCAAGCGCGGCATCGCGTTCTCGCTCGGCAAGAAGTTCGCCGAGGCGAAGACGACCGACTCCGGCGTGACGGTGACGCTCGAGGACGGGACGACGTACGACGCCGAGCTACTGCTCGTCGCGGTGGGCCGCGGCCCTGTCTCGGACGGGCTCGGCTACGACGAGGTCGGTCTCGACATGGAGCGCGGCTTCGTCAAGGTCGACGCGCACTGCCGCACCAACATCGACAACGTCTACGCGATCGGCGACCTGCGCCCCGGCTTGCAGCTCGCGCACGTCGGGTTCGCCGAGGGGATCATGGTCGCCGAGCACGTCGCCGGCCTCCATCCGCCGACGGTCGACTACGACGGCGTGCCGCGCATCACCTACTCCGAGCCCGAGGTCGCCAGCGTCGGCATCACGGCGGCCCAGGCGAAGGAGCGCGGGCACGAGGTCGTCGAGTTCACCTACGACCTGGCGGGCAACGGCCGCGCGCAGATCCTGCAGACGAGCGGAGCCTGCAAGGTCGTCGCCGAGAAGGACGGCCGGGTCCTGGGCGTGCACATGGTGGGTTCGCGGGTAGGGGACCTCATCGCGGAGGCACAGCTCATCACCAACTGGGAGGCGCTTCCGCTCGAGGTGGCGCAGCTCATCCACCCGCACCCGACGCTGTCGGAGGCGGTGGGCGAGGCTCACCTCGCGCTCGCCGGCAAACCCCTGCACGTCCACGGCTGACCCGACCGTCCTGCCAGGAAGGACCCCATGGCCATCTCCGTCACGATGCCGCGCCTCGGTGAGAGCGTTTCCGAGGGCACCGTCACCCGGTGGCTGAAGCAGGAGGGCGACCGGGTCGAGGCGGACGAGCCCCTGC
>DASSKP010000045.1:0-21108 GCA_035690365.1 Mycobacteriales bacterium | reverse complement strand
TGGGTCGGCGCGGGTCGGCCGCTCGCTTGATTGCGATCGCGCTGCGCGCGACGCAAAATCGCTCGGGCCGATCCCGCGCCGCCCCTCCTCGGTAATCGCCTGCTCATCGGGCTCTATCGCGACCAGCAGGCGATTGGTGGGTGCCGTCAGAGCTTGCGGGTGGCGAGGCCCGCTGCCGCGGCCACCAGCTGGGTGACGCCGGCGGCGATGAGCATGCCGCGCGAGCCCCACGAGGAGGCGGCGAAGCCGGCGAGAGCGGAGCCGACCGCAAAAGCACCGATCTTCAGGCTCGCCGCGGTCGTGAAGACCTGCGTCCGCAGATGCTCGGGTGAGACTCGCTGCCGCAGGTTGAGCGTCGCCGCGAGTAGCGGCCCGTCCGAGAAGCCCGCGACGAGCGAGATGAGCAGCGCCAGCGGAAGCGTGGGTGCGAGGCCGACGCCGGCAAGCAGCAGGCCGAACGCCGCCAGGCCGGTGTAGACGACGAGCTCGTCGCTCACCTTTGTCGCGACGCGTGCGTAGACGACGGAGCCGGCCAGCGCGCCGACGGCGAACACGGAGAACAGCAGACCGCCGACGGCGCGCTTGTGGTGCAGCGTCTGCGCGAGCAGCGGATACGCGACGACGACGAGGCCGAACGCGCCCTGGCTGATCGTGGTCGCGACGCTCACTGCCCGCAGTGGGCGCACGCGCCAGAGCAGACCAAGCCCGTCGTTCAGCATGCTGCGCACGGTCCGTGCCGAGGACGGGTCGCCCGGTGTGATCGGCACCTGCGCGATGACCGCGAGGGCGAGCAGCGCCACCGCCATCGTCGCGACGATGGCCCAGCTCGCGCCGGCGGCCCCGGCGACGGCACCCGCCGCCGCCGGCCCCGCGATGCCGGCGATGTTGTAGCTCGCCGCTTCGAAGCCATAGGCACGCGGCAGCACGGCCTCGGGCACGACCGTCGGGATGAGGCCGCTGAAGCCGCCGGTGCGCACGGGCGACGGGAGGCCGGCGACGAAACCGAGCAGGACCAGCACCCAGCCCGGCGACCGCCCGCCGGCGACGAGGAACCCGCCCATGGCCGCGACCAGGATCATCGGGCTCAACAGGAAGGCCACGCGTCGACGCGGCGTGCGGTCGAGCCAGGCGCCGACGAGCGGACCGGTGATCACCGTCGGAAACGTCGCGGCGGCGACGGTCAGTCCGGCGAGGTGCGCGCTGCCGGTCTCTGCGAGGACGAACAGTACGACGGCGACGCCGTACATCTCCGTGGCCAGCCGGCCGGCCGTCGCGCCCGCCCACAGCAAGGCGAACGCCCGGTTTCGCTGCAGTCGTGCGACCGCGCGCCCGGCGACTCCCTCCTCTGCAGCGCGGGGCAGCAGATCGGGGACGGCCATGGACTCCATTGTCGGCCCATTCTCGCGAAATTCCGAATGAGATTCGGTAGAGGTCTCGTGCGGCCCGCTCGGACGGCGTACGGTCGCGTTCGTGACCGCCACGCTCGACGAGACGCTGCTCACGCAGGTGCTCGCCGACCTCGACAGGGACGGGTACGCCGTCGTCGAGCAGCTGTTGCCCGCGGACGAGGCTGTGGCCGTCCGGGACGGTCTGCGGGAGGTGCTCGACCACACCCCGACCGGGCGCAACGACTTCGAGGGCTTCAGCACCCGGCGCATCTACGCGCTGTTCGCCAAGACCCGCGCCTTCGATGCCATGGCGGTTCATCCGCTGCTTCTCGCGGTCCTCGATGCGGTCCTCGGGGCGTCGTACCAGCTGAGCGCGCCGACCGGCATCGAGATCGGTCCGGGGGAGAAGGCGCAGTTCCTGCACACCGACGACGGCATCTACCCGCTGCCGCGCCCGCATCCCCAGGTCGTGCTCAACACGATGTGGGCGCTGGACGACTTCACCGAGGCCAACGGCGCGACGAGGGTCGTGCCCGGGAGCCATCTCTGGGCCGACCGGATGCCGGCCGAGGACGAGACCGTCACGATCGCGATGCCCGCCGGCTCGGTGCTGTTCATCCTCGGCACGTTGTGGCACGGCGGGGGAGCCAACACGACCGAGCGGCCTCGGCTCGGCGTGCTGCTGGAGTACGCCGCCGGCTGGCTGCGCCAGCAGGAGAACCATGCTCTCGCCGTGCCCCGCGATGTCGTGCGGACGCTGGACCCACGACTGCAGGAGCTGCTGGGCTACGGCATCCACCCGCCCTTCGTGGGCTATGTCGACGGCCGTCATCCGCGCCGTGTGCTGGAGGAGTTCTCAGATGCCTGAACAGCTGCGCCCCGAGCTCGCCGACCTGCGCAAGCGGATGAAGGACTTCATCGACGGTGAGGTCATCCCGGCGGAGCCGGTGCTCACCGGTCATGACCCGCTCGTTGCCGCGGACAAGCTCGAGGAGCTGAAAGCCGAGGCGAAGAAGCGCGACCTCTGGGCGCTCGGGCATCCGGCCGAGATCGGCGGCGGCGGCCTGCCGTTCATGGACTTCGTCTATCTCAACGAGATCATCGGCCGGTCGGAGTACGGGCAGATGGCCGTCGGCACGGTCTCGATGCAGGACTCGATCATGCTGCACCTCTACGCGTCGGACGAGCAGCGCGAGCGGTGGCTCAAGCCGCTCGTCGCCGGCGAGATCTACCCGTCGGTCGGGCTCACCGAGCCGGAGGTTGCCGGCTCCGACCCGACACAGATGCAGACAACCGCGGTCCTCGACGGCGACACGTGGGTCATCAACGGCCACAAGTGGTTCACCACCGGTGCGCAACGCGCGTCGTTCACGACGGTCTTCGCCAAGACCGACCCGGACGCACCGAGCAGGCACGCGCAGTTCTCGGCGATCATCGTGCCGACCGACGCGCCGGGCTACGACATCGTGCGGGCCGTGCCGACGATGGGCACGACGCACGGCGATCACTGCGAGGTCTACTACCGCGACGTGCGGGTGCCGCACGACAACCTCCTCGGCGAGCGCGGTCGCGGTTTCCTCATCGCGCAGAAGCGGCTCGGTCCCGGGCGCATCTTCCACTGCATGCGTTGGCTCGGACAGGCGCAGCGGGCGTTCGAGCTGATGGTCGCGCGGGCCAACACGCGTTTCGCGCACGGGTCGCTGCTTCGCGAGAAGGGTGAGATCCAGCGCTACATCGCCGAGTCGGCGGCGGAGATCCAGGCCGCGCGGCTCATGACCCTCGACGCCGCACGGCGGATGGACACCGGCGACGAGGCGCGCGTCGAGATCAGCCTCATCAAGTTCTGGGGCGCGACCATGCTGCACAACGTCATCGACCGCGCGATCCAGGTGCACGGAGCGCTCGGCGTCACCGCTGACACACCACTGGAGAAGATGTATCGAGAGGCTCGCTACGCGCGCCTGTACGACGGTCCGGACGAGGTGCACCGGATGGTCGTCGCTCGGCAGCTGGCGTCGAGCGATCCGTCGCAGTGGCCCTGGAGCTAGAGCTCGAGCGGTGGCTCGGGGGTGAGGTCAACGGCCTGAGGCGACTGCTCGGGGGCGCGTCGCGCGAGACCTGGGCGTTCGAGCTCGACGGTCGACCGTTGGTGCTGCGTCGCGACCCGGCCGGTGCGCCACGCGGGGGAGCGATGCGTCGCGAGGCGGCGTTGCTCCGATCTGCGGGTGCCGCCGGAGTCCCGGTCGCGGACGTCGTCCATGCCGACGACACCTCGATGGTCATGTCGTGGCTCGACGGCGAGACGATCGCGCGCCGGATCCTGCGCGACGACGCCTACGCCGTCGCCCGGTCGCGCCTCGTCGGTCAGCTCGCGGAAGCGCTCGCCCGGTTGCATCGCGGCGTTGCCCCGGGCGATGTCGACGGTCTGCCGGAGCCGGCTGATGTCCTGGCCGACCTGCGCGAGATGCTGGCCGGCTTCGGCGAGGCGCATCCTGCGTTGGAGCTCGGGCTGCGACGGCTCGACGAGTCGCGGCCCGCACCGACCGCACGCGTCGTGGTCCACGGCGACTTCCGGCTCGGCAACCTCATGGTCGACGACACGGGCTTGGTCGGCGTCCTCGACTGGGAGCTCGCGCACGTCGGTGACGCCGCTGAGGATCTCGGCTGGCTGTGCGTGCGGTCCTGGCGCTTCGGCAGCCCGCTGCCCGTCGCCGGTGTCGGCGACAGGGCGGAGCTGCTGACGGCGTACGTCGCCGCCGGAGGGCCCGATGTCGACGAGAAGACCCTCGACTGGTGGGAGGCCTACGGCACGTTGCGCTGGGCGGTCATCTGCGCGCAGCAGGCGGCGACGCATCTGTCCGGCGCGGTGCGGTCGGTCGAGCTGGCTGTCATCGGTCGACGTATCTGCGAGGTCGAGCTCGACCTGCTCGACCTGCTCGTCGGCCCGCAGCCGGTCGTCGATCTCCCGCTGCGTCGCGGAACAGAAGACGAGGGAGGGCCGCACGACCGGCCGACAGCGAGCGAGCTGCTGACCGCCACTCGCGAGTGGCTCGCCGGCGTCGAGCTGACCGGCCGTGACGCCTTTCTCGCCCGCGTCGTCGACCGCGCGCTCGCGACCGTCGACCGGGAGATCGGGCTCGGCCCCGTGCTCGCCGAGCGGCATCGCGCGAGGCTGGACGCGATCGGCTACGCGAGCGATGCCGAGCTTGCCGCGGGCATCAGGAACGGCGACCACAGGCAAGCCGTCGTGGACGCCGTACGGGACGCCGTGATCGACAAGCTGCGGGTTGCGGACCCGCGGCAGCTCACCGACCGCTAAGACCGATCCAGCTCCAGAGGGATGAACACGAGCTGGTCCGCCACCTCGTCGAGGTGAACCGGGTCGAGCCCGAGAGTCGTGACGAGGTCCGCGAGCGAGGCGTAACCGCCGACATCGCGGCGGGTGTTGACGATCCGGTCGGCAAGCGCGGCGTCGATGCCCGGCAGTCCGGCCAGCGTCGACGCCGGGACGCGGTTGACGTCGACCAGGCCCCCGTCGCCGTGGTCACCGGCGATGTCCGGCCGTCCGATGTGCGCCTCGAGCGCGAGTCTCGGATCGGTCTCGACGAGCTTGCGGGCGCGCGCTCGCAGCCTGCGCTGCCGCCGCGCGACCGTCACAGTGTCGACCGCCCTGGGGCCGGCGACCAGAAAGCCGACGGTCACGGCGGCGCCGCCGACCAGGCACAGCATGATCAAGGCGACCGCGACGCCGTGACGCAGGCCGCGGTCGTTGTGGTTGTGCGGGTCGACGATGAAGAAGGCAGTGATCGCCGCGAGCAGCACCGCGGACCAGACGAACCCGCTCCGCCGCTGCTGGCGGATTGCGAAGTACATCGGCGGGATGAACGACGCCATGCCGAGGCTGCCGATCGGCACCAGCAGCCACAGCCAGCGGAGGGCGGGCGGTCGTGCTGCCGCGCGCCGCTGGGCGGCGGTCAGCGCGCCGTGGTTGCGACCCTGCACGGGTCGAGGCTAAGGCGCAGAGGCCCCGGAAGGCGGTGTCAGTCCTCGCGGCTCGTGCGCTGCCGCGGGATCAGCGACTGCACCGGCAAGGTCAGGACGTCGAGCAGGTTGTCGTCGATCGCGTCGGCCACGAGCATCGCGCACGCGGCGTCGAGGCACAGGGCGAGGACACGTGTCGTCTGGTCGTCGTCGTTGCGGGTGCGGCAGGTCGGGCAGTAGCGGCCGATGCCCTCGGCGCCGCTGCGACGGACCAGCTCCCAGACCCGGCGGCGGTTGGTGAGGACCGCGGCGTTCCACGCCTCCTGGCGCGCGACCCCGCGGACGTCCTCGTCGAGCACCCAGCTGATGTCGACGATCGACTCGAAGAGACGCGCGGCCTGCTCGTCGTGGCAACGGGCGGCCAGCTGGGGCATCGCGGAGAGCAGGTTCTTGATCTCGTTGGCGCGCTCGCCGAGGTCCGGCTCCTCGACCAGGTCGATCGGGTAGACCGCTCGCCACGCCGCCATCAGCGCGCTGTGCTCGGTGCGCGACAGGACGGGGCGGGCGTAGGCGGCGGCGATTGCGTCGCGGATCGCCTTAAGGGCGACGGAGGCGATCTCCGGCTCGACGGAGAGGTAGTCCTCTTCGCCGGACAGGTCGTCGGCGAACAGCGCCTGGACTGCTTCGAACGCGGCCAGCACCTCGAGAACCAGCGGCGAGTCCGGGCTCAGCGCGCGGGCGCGGGCCTCGGCGAGGAAGACCGTGTTGTGCCAGGCCTTCGCGAGGCGGGGGAGGTCGCCGTCAGAGACATGAGCGAGCTGAGCCAGTACGCCGAGGATCTCGGGCAGGTTGGGGTGCTCATCCAGAGAAACGATCTCCGCCGTGCGCCTGCGGGCCATGGCCCCTCCCCTACGCGTTGACACATCCTCGGTCGTGTTGGCGGAAAGCGTGAGGGATTCGCGGTGATTAGGTATGAACGGCGGACAGGGATCGTCCGTACGGACTACTCCGGCCGCCCATAACGTTGCACCCGCCATGACCATCGACCTTCGACGCGCCGGAGAGCGGTTCTGGACCCAGGCCGGCTGGCTGGACTCGCGCCACTCCTTCTCCTTCGGGCACCACTACGACCAGGCCAACACTCACTTCGGCCTGCTTCTCGTCTCCAACGACGACGTGGTCGCCCCCGGCACCGGCTTCGAGACCCACCCGCACCGCGACATGGAGATCGTCACCTGGGTCCTCGACGGCCAGCTGGTCCACCAGGACTCCGAGGGCCACAGCGGCGTCATCTATCCCGGCCTCGCCCAGCGGATGACCGCCGGCAGCGGGATCCTGCACTCGGAGAAGAACGACCCCTGGCGGCTGGTTCCCGACGCCGCGACCGACGAGCCGGTGCACTTCGTGCAGATGTGGGTCGTGCCGGACCGCCAGCGGCTCTCGCCGCGTTACGAGCAGCTCGACATCGGCGCCGAGCTCGCCCGGGGCGGACTGGTGCCAGTGGCGTCAGGTCGTGGTCACGACGCGGCGATCTCGATCCAGCAGAAGGACGCGGCTCTGTTCGCCGGACGCCTGGCCGCGGGCGAGAGCGTCACTCTCGCGTCGGCGCCGTACGTCCACTTGTACGTCGCCAAGGGCGACGTCACGTTGGAGGGAGCGGGTGATCTGGCGACCGGCGACGCCGCCCGGATCACTGCTGCGGAGGGTCAGCGCGTGACAGCCGGCCAGGACGGGGCGGAGATCCTCGTCTGGGAGATGCACGCCTCGCTCTAGGCGAGCTGGTCGCGGACCTCGGTGAATGCGTCGACCGCTCGCTGCAGGTCGTCACGGGTGTGCGCGGCCGAGACCTGGGTGCGGATGCGCGCCTTGCCCATGGGCACCACGGGGTAGCTGAAGCCGATCACGTAGACGCCCTTGTCGAGCAGCGCGTCGGCCATCTGCCCCGCCTTGGCGGCGTCGCCGATCATCACGGGCACGATCGGGTGGTCACCGGGCAGCACGTCGAAGCCGGCCTCCGTCATCTGCTCGCGGAACCACGCGGTGTTCTGGCGGAGCGTCGCCCGCAGGTCGTCGCTCTTCTCCAGCAGCTCCAGCACGGCGAGTGATGCGCCGACGATGGCCGGAGCCACGGAGTTGGAGAAGAGGTAGGGGCGGGACCGCTGGCGCAGCAGGTCGACGATCTCCTGCCGGGCGGCGACGTAGCCGCCGCTCGCGCCGCCGAGCGCCTTCCCGAGCGTGCCGGTGATGATGTCGATCCGGTCGATGACTCCGTGCAGCTCCGGTGTGCCGCGGCCGCGCTCGCCGACGAAGCCGACCGCATGCGAGTCGTCGACCATCACCATCGCGTCGTAGCGGTCCGCGAGGTCGCAGATCTGGTCCAGCGGCGCGACGTAGCCGTCCATGGAGAAGACGCCGTCGGTCGCGATCAACCGCCGGCGCGCGCCGGACGCGGCCTGCAGCTGCGCCTCGAGGTCGGCCATGTCGCGGTTGCGGTACCGGGACCGCTGCGCCTTCGACAATCGGATCCCGTCGATGATCGACGCGTGGTTGAGCTCGTCGCTGATGACCGCGTCGTTGTCGTCGAGCAGGGTCTCGAACAAACCACCGTTGGCGTCGAAGCACGACGAGTAGAGGATCGTGTCGTCGGTGCCGAGGAACTCCGACAGCCGGCGCTCCAGCTGCTTGTGCACCTCCTGCGTCCCGCAGATGAAGCGCACGCTGGCCATGCCGTAGCCCCACGTGTCGAGCGCCTGGTGCGCCGCGGCGACGATGGCCGGATGGTCGGCGAGGCCGAGATAGTTGTTGGCGCAGAGGTTGAGGACCTCGTCACCGCCGACCTCGATGTTGGCGCTCTGCGGGGTGGTGATGACGCGCTCGCCCTTGAACAAGCCCGCGTCGCGGATCTCCTCGAGAGTCGACCGCAGCTCGTCGCGCACGGTGGTGAACACGTGGTGCCTCCTGTCAGCGATCGGCCCAGGTGAGGATGACCTTGCCGCACTCCCCGTGCCGGACGACGTCGAACGCCGATTCCCACTCCGCCGCGTCGTAGCGATGGGTGATCACGGGCGTGATGTCGACGCCCGACTGGATCAGCACGCTCATCTCGTACCAGGTCTCGAACATCTGCCGGCCGTAGATGCCGCGGATCGTGATCATGTTGAGGACCAGGTGACCCCAGTCGATCGCGAAGTCCTGCGTCGGCAGCCCGAGCATCGCGACGGACCCGCCGTGCCGCATGGTCGCGAGCATCGAGCGGAGCGCTTCGGCGTGGCCGGACATCTCGAAGCCGACGTCGAAACCCTCGGTCATGCCGAGCGCCGCCATCGCGTCCGGCAGCGTCTCCGACCGTACGTCGACAGCGCGACTCACCACGCCGAGCCTGCGCGCGAGCTCCAGGCGGTAGTCCGCCACATCGGTGGCGACGATGTGCCGGGCGCCTGCGTGCCGCGCGACGATCGCCGCCATCAACCCGATCGGACCGGCGCCGGTGATCAGGACGTCCTCGCCGATGATGGGGAAGGTCAGTGCCGTGTGCACGGCGTTGCCGAACGGGTCGAAGATGGCGGCGACGTCGAGGTCGATGTCGTCGTGGTGCCGCCAGACGTTCGTCGCGGGAAGGGCGATGAACTCGGCGAAGCAGCCGGGCCGGTTGACGCCGACACCCTTCGTTCGCGCGCACTCGGCCCGGCGACCGGCCATGCAGTTGCGACAACGACCACAGGTGAGATGGCCTTCGCCGCTGACCAGGTCGCCGACCACGAGCTCGTGGACGTCGTCGCCGACCGCCGCGATCTCGCCGACGAACTCGTGCCCGACGACCAGTGGGGGAGCGACATGCCCTTGCGCCCACGGGTCCCACTCGTAGATGTGCAGGTCGGTGCCGCAGATGCCGGTGCGCAGCACTTTGATCAGGACGTCGTCGCGACCGATCTCCGGTTCGGGAACGTCCGACCAGACCAGACCCTTCTCAGGTGCCGCCTTGACGAGTGCCTTCATCGCCGCCAAACACTAGTCCGGCGGGCGAATGTCAGAACCGCTGTTGCTCGGTGCTGCCTCCGACGGCTTCCCAGATCTCGTTGACGTTGTGGAACTCGCGACCCGACGGCAGGCGCCGTACGAGGTCGACGACCCCCGTCGGCGCGTGGCCGTCGATCACCAGGTCGAGTACCTGCTCGCGGACCATCGGATAGGCCTCCTTGCCGATGAAGCCGGCGAGCTCGGCGCGACCTTCGACGTCGTCCGGCGCCATGCCTTCGGGAGTGCCGCCGTGCAAGGTGCCCGTCGGGGCGAGGTCGGCGTCCGGTTGGTCCTCGCCGGAGGGCTCCGCGTCCTTCCACTCTTCCGCGTGCGTGCCATGCCCGGAACGAACCAGGCCTTCGGTCTCGTGCTTGAGCTGGTCGTCGACCAGGGGGCTGTGCTTGTCGCTCCCGCGCTCCACCGTGGCTCCCTCCTTGGCTGTCTCCGCGACCACCTACCCCTGTCTCTCGGCCGGCAAAGGCATACAACCGGATGCGACCGGGCATTTCGGGTTCAGAGACCACTGCTCAGGAGGACCCGATGGCACGGCCGCAACTCGTCGGAGCCACCGCCGCGGCAATGCTGCCGGCGGCCTTGTCTGCTGCGGTGCTGATCAGCGCACCGTTCGCGGGGACCACCACCGCGCCGCTCGCCGACAGCGCGAAGCTTCCCGCGCAGAGCACCGCTCAGCAGCACGCGCGGCCCGCGGCCGGAGCGTCCACGACCAACCTGAAGTTCGACTTCTCTGTCTCCAAGGGCAGTGTCGCGACGATGGCCGCGAGCGAGGCGCTGCTCGTCGGCCTCGGCGCCGGCGTGATCGTCTGGGCGCGTCGCCGCCGCTTCGCCGAGGACTAGAGGCCGTACTTCTCGATCGCCTGCTGCGGAGCGTCACGCTTGACCTCGTTGCGTCGCGCGAGCTCGATCAGCGTCGCCAGCACGATGGACGGGCCGTCGACCTGGAAGTGCCGCCGCAGGGCCGGCCGGGTGTCCGAACGGCCATAACCATCTGTCCCCAGTGACGACCAGTCGCCCGGCACCCACTGTGCGATCTGGTCCGGTACGGCACGCATCCAGTCGCTGACCGCGATCACCGGCCCGGGCGCACCGTCGAGCTGCTGCGTCACGAACGGGACCCGCCGCTCGTCATCGACAGAGACACCCCTGTGCCGGTTCTCGCTGTCGCACAGCAACGCCTCGCGTCGCAGCTCGGTCCACGACGTCGCGCTCCAGAGATCAGCCGCGACGCCCCAGTCCTCGGCGAGCAGCCGCTGCGCCTCGATCGCCCAGTGCATCGCGGTGCCGCTGGCGATCAGCTGCGCACGCGGAGCCTCGCCGTTGCCCGGCACCTCCGGCGCGGCGGCGTAACGGTAGAGACCGCGGACGATCTTGTCGTCGAGATCCGGTACGTCGTCCGGAGCCGCCGGCTGGACCTTCGGCTCGTTGTAGACCGTCAGGTAGTAGAAGACGTTGGGGTCGACGTCGTCGCCGGTGGCGCCGTACATCCGCTCGAGCGCGGCCTTCACGATCGCCGAGATCTCGTAGGCGAAGGCCGGGTCGTAGGCGACACAGGCCGGGTTGGTGGCGGCGAGCAGCATTGAGTGGCCGTCCTCGTGCTGCAGGCCTTCGCCGTTGAGGGTCGTGCGGCCGGCCGTCGCACCGAGCAGGAAACCGCGGGTCAGCTGGTCGCCGGCTGCCCACATGAGGTCGCCGGTGCGCTGGAAGCCGAACATCGAGTAGAAGACGTAGACCGGGATCATCGGCTCGCCGTGGGTCGCGTACGACGTCCCCGCCGCGATCACACTCGCCATGGAGCCGGCTTCGCTGATGCCCTCGTGCAGGATTTGCCCGCGGGTGTCCTCCTTGTAGGACAGCAGCAGCTCGGCGTCGACCGGGTCATAGCGCTGACCGTGTGGCGAGTAGATCTTGGCCGTCGGGAACAGCGAGTCCATGCCGAACGTGCGTGCCTCGTCCGGGACGATCGGCACGAAGCGCTGCCCGATGTTCTTGTCCTTCATCAGGTCCTTGAGCAACCGGACGAAGGCCATCGTGGTGGCGACCTCTTGCTTGCCCGATCCCTTGCGCATGGCGTCGTACGGCTTGTCGGGAAGCTGCAGCGGCTTCGAGCGGTTGACCCGGCAGGGCAGGAAGCCGCCGAGAGCGCGGCGTCGCTCGAGGAGGTATTGCACCTCGTCGCTGTCCTTGCCCGGGTGGTAGTAGGGCGGCAGGTCGCCCTCGAGGTCCTTGTCGGGGATCTCGAGGTAGAGCCGATCGCGGAAGAGCTTGAGCTCGGCCTTCGTGAGCTTCTTCATCTGGTGCGTCGCGTTGCGCGCCTCGAAGTCCGGACCGAGCGTCCAGCCCTTGATGGTGTGGGCAAGGATCACCGTCGGCTGGCCGACGTGGTCGCGCGCGGCCTTGAACGCGGCGTAGACCTTGCGGTAGTCGTGACCCCCGCGCGACAACCGCATGAGCTGGTCGTCCGACAGGTGCTCGACCATCTTGCGCAGCCGGGGGTCGCGGCCGAAGAAGTCGTTGCGGATGAACTCACCGTCGCTGACGGAGTACTTCTGGAACTGTCCGTCCGGCGTGGTGTTCATGACGTTGACGAGCACGCCGTCGGTGTCGCGGGCGAGCAGCTCGTCCCACTCGCGGCCCCAGATGACCTTGATGACGTGCCAGCCGGCGCCGCGGAAGTAGGACTCCAGCTCCTGGATGATCTTGCCGTTGCCGCGCACCGGACCGTCGAGTCGCTGCAAGTTGCAGTTGACGATGAAGGTCAGGTTGTCGAGCTCTTCTCTCGCTGCGACCCCGAGTGCGCCGAGCGACTCGACCTCGTCCATCTCGCCGTCGCCGAGGAACGCCCAGACGTGGGACCTGCTGGTGTCCTTGATCTGGCGGTCGTGCAGGTAGCGGTTGAACCGCGCCTGGTAGATCGCCTGCAGCGGCGAGAGGCCCATCGAGACGGTGGGGAACTCCCAGAAGTCCGGCATGAGCCGCGGGTGCGGGTAGGACGGCAGACCGTTGGGTGCCTTCGAGATCTCCTGCCGGAAGCCGTCGAGGTGGGCCTGGTCGAGACGGCCCTCCAGGTAGGCGCGGGCGTAGGTGCCGGGGGAGCCGTGTCCCTGGATGAAGACCTGGTCGCCCGACTCGCCACCCTCCTTGCCGCGGAAGAAGTGGTTGAAGCCGACCTCGTAGAGGCTCGCGCTCGACGCGTAGGTCGCGATGTGGCCGCCGACGTTGGTCGTGGTGTTGGCGCGGGTGACCATGATCGCGGCGTTCCAGCGGATGTAGGCGCGGATCCGTCGCTCGATGTACTCGTCGCCGGGGAACCACGGCTCGGCCTCGGCGGGGATCGTGTTGACGTAGTCGGTGCTGCGGAGAGCCGGCACACCGACCTGCCGCTCGCGGGCCCGCTCCAGCAGCTTCAACATCAGGAAGCGTGCGCGCCGGGCGCCGGAAGCGTCGACGACCGCGTCGAACGACTCGAGCCACTCCGACGTCTCCTGCGGGTCGACGTCCGGAATCTGGCTGGGCAGGCCGTCGCTGATCACTGAGTAGCGGTTGCGTCCCTGTGCCATACCCCTGAACCTACGCCCGCCGCGCCCGGAACGGCCTTTGACGCAGATCTTCTCGGCCGGCCAGAGCGCGCTTCTACCTACAACCGACGCGACGAATGCAGTTCGGTCCCGGAGCCACGCGGGCGGGAGGCGTGGATCAGCGGTTCGCGTTCGCATTTGTAGGTAGTTGCGCGCTGCTCCAGGCACGGCTGTGAGACGGGTGGTCGGGAAGGATGTCGGGCGTGGAGACCCAGACGTTCGAGGTGGAGACCGGGTCGCGGGAGGTCGTCCGCGACATCACCGGCGAGTGCAGTCAATTCGCCGCCGAGGCGGGCGGTGACGGGCTTCTGCACGTCTTCGTTCCGCATGCCACCGCCGGCGTCGCGATCCTGGAGACCGGTGCCGGCTCCGACGACGACCTGCTCGCGGCGTTGCGCGACCTGCTGCCGTCGGACGACAGGTGGCGGCACGCGCACGGCTCTCGCGGACATGGGCGGTCCCACGTGATGCCGGCGCTCGTGCCGCCGTACTGCACGGTGCCGGTCGTCGACGGCAGGCTTCAGCTCGGCACCTGGCAGTCGATCTGCCTCGTCGACCTCAACGTCGACAACGCCGTGCGGGCCGTGCGGCTGTCTCTACTCCGCGGCTGAGGCTTCGTCGGCGTCCCCGCCTGGCGCAGTCGGCGGGCAGCTCTCGTGCACCCAGCCACCGTCTTCGCGGCGGCGCACGTAGTCGCCGGCCCCCAGCTCGGCGCCGCATCGGCTGCACTGCTCACCGACCGCGTGCGACCAGTGGTCGTCGGCGTCGCCTCGGTCATTCCTGACGAAGTCAGGTCCGCCGGCGGCGCCCTGACCGCCACCGCGCGCAGCGGGTTCGCCCCAACCGAACAGCTCAGAGCCTGTGGTCATCACGCCTCCCAAAGGGAGCGTAGACACGGCAGCCGTTCGCCGCGGTTAGTTCCGGTTTGCGGTTTCCTCGGCGACGTGGTGGGCGGTCAGCTCGTGGTGGCGGTCGCCGGCCGGGTCGGCGTGCACCAGAGCCGCCGTGAGCCGCGGCACCTCGTGCAGCAGGCGGTGCTGGCAGTCCTCGGCGACGTTGTGCGCCTCGACGACGGTGAGCGATTCGTCGACGACGATCACGCACTCGGCGCGCAGCTGGTGCCCGATCCACCGCAGGCGAGTGACGCCCACATCCTGTACGCCGTCCGTACCGCGCAGGACCTCGTCGACCCGGTCGACGAGGTCGGGGTCGACAGCGTCCATCAGCCGCCGGTAGACCTCGCGGGCCGCATCACGCAGGACGAGCAGGATCGCCATGGTGATGAACAGACCGACCGCCGGGTCGGCCCAGTCCCAGCCGATCGCCACGCCGCCGGCACCGGCGAGCACCGACAGCGACGTGAAGCCGTCGGTGCGGGCATGGAGCCCGTCGGCGACCAACGCCGCGGAGCCGATGTCACGGCCGACCTGGATGCGGTAGCGCGCGACGACCTCGTTGCCGAGAAAGCCGACAAGCGCCGCGAGCGCCACTGCCCAGAGATGGTGCACGGTCTGGTGATGCAGCAGGCGCTGCACGGCTTCGTACGCCGCCAGCGCGCTCGACGCGGCGATGAGCACCACGATGACGATGCCGGCGAGGTCCTCGGCACGGCCGTAGCCGTAGGTGTAGCGACGGTTCGCCGGCCGCCGGCCCAGCCAGAAGGCGAGCCCCAGCGGCAGCGCGGTCAGCGCGTCGGCGACGTTGTGCAGCGTGTCGCCGAGCAGGGCGACCGAGTGTGACGTCACCGCGACGACGGCCTGGAGCGCTGCCGTGGCGCCGAGGATCGCCAGCGAGATGAACAGCGTGCGCATCCCACGGTCGCTGGCCTCGAGCGCGCTGTCGACGGCGGCTGCTGTGTCGTGGCTGTGCGGGGTGACGGCGTGCCGGAGCTTGGCGAGGACCCCGTGGCGATGGTCGTGCGCATGCCCCTGAGAAGGGGCGTCGTGGTCGTGCGCGTGCCCCTCCGCGTGCGCCTCCGCCATGGCGACAGTGTGCCCCGGGACCGAGCTCGGGTCGCACGCGTGTTCGACCCGCGGTGACAGAACACTTGCCTTCCGGCGCTCGGACCGGTGGACTACTGACCACGGACCCGGCCGTCGGGACCGAAGAGCCCCACGGGAGGATCGACCAGTGAGCGCCACCGCCGGCAGCGCGGCAGGTCAGCACGGACTGGCGGACAAGCTCGGGATCGCTCCCGGTGCCGTCGTCCAGGAGATCGGATACGACGACGACTGCGACGAAGATCTGCGCAAGACGATCGTCGAGCGGTGCGGCCAGGACCTGGTCGACGAGGACTACGACGACGTCGTCGACGTGGTGCTGTTGTGGTGGCGTGACGACGACGGCGACCTCGTCGACGCGCTCGTCGACGCCCTGGGTCCACTGACCGACCACGGCGTCATCTGGTTGCTCACGCCCAAGGCCGCGCGGCCGGGTCATGTCGAGCCGAGTGACGTGAGCGAGGCTGCCCCCACCGCGGGCCTGCAGCAGACCAGCAGCATCAGCGCGGGTCGCGACTGGAACGGTGCCCGTCTGGTTGCCCCGAAGGCTGCGCGCGGCAAGGGTCGCTGACCGGTGGTCGATGTCGGCGATGCGGCGCCCGACTTCGAGCTGCGTGACCAGCACGCACAGCTGCACCGCCTGTCGGACCACCGCGGCAAGGACAACGTGCTCCTGGTCTTCTATCCCTTCGCTTTCACCGGCGTGTGCACCGGCGAGATGACACAGCTGCGCGACGAGCTCGACGAGCTGCAGTCGTCCGGAACGGTCGTCTATGCGATCTCCTGCGACACCGTCGCGTCGTTGCGCGCGTTCGCCGACAGCCAAGGTTTGACGCATCCGTTGCTGTCCGATTTCTGGCCGCATGGTTCTGTGTCGACGTCGTACGGCGTCTTCAACTCAGCACTCGGTGCGGCGGATCGTGGATCTTTCGTCATCGACCGGTCGGGTGTCGTGCGCTGGACCGTGCGCAACCAGCTGCCGGATGCGCGCAACATCGGCGACTACTCGAAGGCCTTGGCCGACCTGTAGGCCGCAGCCGATGCCCTGTTACAAGTGCGGCGCCAGGCAGACCGACCCAGGTAAGGGGCCGAGTCCGTGGAAGCGCGGCGTCATCGACGACGAGCAGGTGCTCGTCTGCCCGACGTGTCAGGGCAGCCATGACTGGGTTGCCGATCTCGACCGATGCGCGTCCTGCGGCTCGACGATGCTCGTCCGTGCGCTGGGTGAGACCCGTTGCCGGCAGTGCTCGTGGACGAAAGAGGCGACTCCTGCGGCTGGTCGTGGCGCCGACGACACCCTGTCGCACGAGGTGGCGGACGCGCTTCGCCGACGCTTCGGTGGTTGATCGGGGCCTATCCTGAGCCCGCAGCGGCCTCGTCGGGCTGCCGCCGGGTCCTATAGCTCAGTTGGCTAGAGCGCGTCGCTTACAACGACGAGGTCGCAGGTTCGAGCCCTGCTGGGACCACACACTCATGAGGTGTATTTCCGCAGGTCAGCGGGTTGCGGTCAAGTCGCCGCGTCGCTCCTGTGCAAGATCAACAGCGGTCTTGACCGTGGCTTGACCGTGATCTTGAAGCCGTGTCGATGCGTCCATCCGGTGTGCGCCGGCTGACGAAGCAGCGTTCCGCGGCGACCGCAAGGCTGCAGTCGTAAGGCTCCGTAAGGGCGCCTCGTAAGTGAGAACGGGGTGCTCCGAGGGGTGCTCCGAGGGCTCGCCAGGGGTCGGAGCACCCCTCGGAGCAGGGTCGGCTTTCGGCACAGTCGCTGCTGGGCCCCCGCTGACCTGCGCGTTTGCCAGGCGGGGGGCTCGGTCGTGGGACCAGGTCGGGAACGCTTCGCGCCCCCGACCTGGTCCCACTCCCTCGTCAGAACCAAAAAGAGGAGTGGGAGGTCAGCGGGGGCCCAGCAGAGGTCGTGGAACCAACAACAAAGCAAAGGACATGAGAGATCTGGAGAGTGATGCAAAGACTGGCGTAGAGCAGCCTTAGCGAATGCAACCGGTTACGGGTTGCGCGTAGTCACGTTTTCTGGCGCAGAGATCTCGGTAGACGTAGCCCTGAGTTCGCGAGGCCCGTTCCCAGCAGCTGATTGTCCGAGTCCGCCGGCCTGCGTCAATGCCGCTGCGCGCCGCTTCGCGGCCGCCTACGGCGGGCATTGACCCACGCCGCCGGCCTCCGGGAAGGCTGCAGATCGGGAACGGCCCCAATCTGGCCTGCTAGATCGCGTCCGATTCGCCGCGATGTAACCGGCGTTACCGTGCAGGGCTGTGGACGCCGTGGCAGGTCTGGAGCAGCGCATTGAGCAGGGCACGCATGTCTGGCACTGGCTGCACGACAACCCGGAGTATGGCGATTTCACATTGCTGTTCATCAGCCTGCACCGTGAAGGCGACTCGGTGATCGCCGGTCTGTGGGAGGTCTGGGATGAAGGCACCGGTGTCGAAGATCCTGTGAGCTTCAGGTCCTCCGACCCTGACGGCGAGCGTGGCGCGCCGAACGACCGCCTGATCTTCCGCGACGTACCTGCCGCACTCGAGGAACTGGCTGTTTATGGCGTGACGGCGGCTGGGTTCCATGATCACGCTGGGCTGGTTGCGAAATACGCGGAGGCGGTTCGAGCCCGGCCTCCGCACACGGGGAGTCCGATAGGCGGAGCGGTCGTCTATCTCGACGGGGACGACGACCTATAGGTGCCGTTCTTCTGCGCGGCACCGCAGACCGCGCGCAAGCGCGCAGACTATAGGTGCCGTTCTTCGGCGCTTCGCCTCAGGCGGTCATCGCAACGACTCGGCGTGTGCGAGCGATGCGCAGGAGCGCGCCACCCGCGACGATCCCGATCAGCACGTAGACAACCGGCGAACGTTCGGCGCTTCTGTTGTCCGAAAGGTAGAGGGCGATCGCGAGGCCGGCGCCGATCAGGAGTAGCAGCCCGTTCGCCCAGACATCCGCCCGTCGCCGCGCTGCTGGATCACGTTCTGCCTTGCCGATGACTTGATCATCGAGGCGACGCAGGAGCCCCACACGAACAGCGTCGCCTGTCACGACGGCCGACACCAGGGAGGTTCGTGAAGCGGTCGAGAAGTGCCCCTCTCGGCCGCAGCGCCTGTCGAGCGTCGGGTCGCCTTTAGGCCTCGCAAGAGGAGACGCCGCCTCCGGCGACTGCGCCGTAGGTGGCAAAGGCGGAGTACAGGTTGCGGGTCCAGACTTGTCCGTTGGGCGTCTGCAGGTAGATGCGGACGTCGCCGCCTTGTTCGACGACCACGCCGATGCGGCCACGCGCCTGTTGGGCAAGTGGCGTGGTTCGGGTGGACCACCCGTGACTTCCCGCCGACAGCAGGTTGACGGTCCCGTCGAGCCCAACACAGCCGATCCACGTCCGGTGCCAGCGCAGGAACCCCGCTCCAGGGGCGGCGGCGCACCTCAGCGACCGACGCACCCAACCAGATGTCTGGGTGCGGGAGTACAGGTAGTGGTTCGCTCCGACGCGGAGGTAGGTGACACGTCCCGCGACGTCAGTAACGGATGGCCCATACGCACTGACGCCGTTCAGCGCGTGCATGCGGCCTAGGAAGGGCATGGTTTTCGTCGTGAGAGGCGTCGACCCGGCCCGGACCCTGCCGGTGCCAGTGCGACACACCAGGTAGAGGGACCCGCCGGTGGTGATCGCCGCCGGCTGCCGGCAGTGGGTGGTGCTCGGTGCGAGACGCTGCCAGCTCGTGTGGTCGCGCCGCACCCAGAGCGTGTGATGCGGGTTTTCGAGGATGTACCAATGGTTCGTGCCGTTCGTGACCACGACGGGTGTGGATGCGGCGGTTCCGCCGAGGTCCCGCCATCCAGCGAGCCATTGCGGGTGCGCGAGGACGTGTCCGCTGCTTGAGCGTGCAACGGCGAAGCTCTCCGCGCCGCCCCAGCCGTCTGCGCCGCGAGCCACGCCCGACCAGGGCGACCACGGACCGCAGACGTAGCTGCACTGTCGGGCGCGAGCGCGGTAGAAGCTTCTGTTGGGGAGCCCGGCTATCTCGGTGTCGTCGAATTGGGTGTCGGCCTCGACGATTGCACCGGTGTTCGTCTCGACCTCGATGCTGCGCAGGTACGGGAAGGTCGGCGTCGTGTGCCAGTCGACGTGGAGGGCGTTGGCCCCCGCGGCGCTGGTGGTCACATCGAGCGGTGCCGGCGGTGCAAGTTCCCAGGCGCGGACGGTATGCAAGGCGTGCGCCGGCGGGCTCTCGCCGTTCGCATTCGTTGCGACGACGGAAAGGTCATACGTGGCACCACCGGTGAGGCCGGTAACAGTTGCGGTCGTCACGTCGCCAGCGACCGTCGTAGAGGCGCCGCCGGGCTCGGCGGTGACCGTGTAGGAGGTGATCGGTGGGCGGCCGTCGGGAGTCGGGGCGACCCATCGGATCGTGGCGTCGCCGACGCCGGCCTGCTGGTAGGCGGCGTAAATGGCGGGTGCGTCTGGGACGGTGGTGCTGCTCGGGACTGACACGTCGGCGTAGGAATCGGCGAGCTGCCACGCTCCTGCCCCAAATTGGGCGAGTAGGCGCGTCGTTCGATCGATCGGAACTTGCACGGTCGCGGTGCCGTCGAGGCCCGTGACGGCGGGTGTCGCCCTGTCTGTGATCGTCCAGGTGCCGTCGGCCATCTGCGCTTCGAGCGCCAGATCGACGCTGACGTTTGCCAGCGGCGTGGTCGGCGCAGCCTGTCCGGGCAGTTGGCCGAGAACAGCGACAGAGGCCGTTACGATCGTGCCGGGCGAGACTGTGGCTTGGTCCACGGTCAGCGTGGCTGTCGCTGGAAGCGCTTGGCTCGGCGTGATGATCGTGTCCTGCGCATGGACTTCGGCGGTTCTATCGTCGACGTCGACGACGTCGTGCCAGAGGTCGACGTTCGGCGCGGTGGACGGTGGTTCGCCGCAGGCGACTTTCACGGTGTCGCCGGTGGGTGGATACATCGCGCACGAGGTGTCGCCGAGAGCCCACCACTCCTGCAGGTGTGAGTCAGTGAATCGGCCTGCTGGCGTGGTCGCGGTTGTCGACACGGTGAACGGGACGTTGGGGTAGACGTTGAGACCCGTGCCGGCCGTGAGGGTGACGGTTGGCGCGCCTTGACTGATGCCGTTCGACGCGTCCAGGAAGGGTGACCGCGCGATGTCCCAGTGTGTGGCGAGGTAGCTGCCAGCAGGGGGTGACGGGTCGTAGTAGGTGTCGTGGTTGCAGTCGAGGTAGCTCGTCGTCCATCGCTGCGTGCCCGCGCAGGGGTACGTCATCGGCTTGGTCGTGGTGCCGTCCTGGTAACACATCGGGTCAACGCCGTCCAGACAGTGGCCGCCAGGGGTTGCATGTGGCGCGGACGGTTGTACGGCGCCGAGGACATGACCCAACTCGTGCGCAGCCACTGACCAGGTCCAGCAATTCCGCCACACCCACGCGGAGTTGCCGCCGGTGGCGTTGCGATTGTCGAGACCGGGCCGGTCGTCGTCCCAGGTCGATGCCTCTCCGCACAGCCCGGAGGACGCGCCGTCCTCGAAGACTAGATAGTCGCGATTGCGGTTCTTGGGATTAAGTCCCGCTGCGAGAAGCGCCGTCGCCGCGTCACCGTCGCCGCTTGCCGTTGCCGGCGGTCCGGTGACGTCCTTGACGACCACTTGGCATCCCCCCGCGGCCTTGGCCTCGGTCAACCAGCGGACTCGGCGACCGACGCCGCGGAACTGCGCGGATAGGTCATAGAGGCGGTCGACAGCGCCGACAATGTTCCGAATCTCCGGAACCGCCTGTCGCCACCGGTCGAAGCCCTCGTCATGGACATAGACGACCTCCACCCGGTCACCGTCGCGCCCGGTCCCGGTGCACAGCGGATCGCGCGCAGGCCGGACCTGATCGCCATTAGGTCCTGGGGTCATGTCCGCCGCGGTCCGAGGTTGAGCCACCAGCGTGTGTGCCCGCCGACGTGCACTGCGCGGAAACTCCGACACCGGGTCGACATGCAGCGTCCGCCACCTCGGCGACCGCTCAGCGGTGCCCGGTTGGACGTGGACACCGCTGCCGTGGACGGGAACGGCCGCGTACGCAGGCGAGCCCGCGGCGACCACGGGGCCTGCCGCGACGGTCACAAGCGTTACGACTGCCA
>DASSKP010000044.1:0-12713 GCA_035690365.1 Mycobacteriales bacterium | reverse complement strand
GCGTGACCATCCCGGGCCTCGGTCACGTAGTCAGTTCGTGCCGTTTCGCCTCGTATCGATGCGATCGCCGCGCGGTGCTGGGCAGGGTGGATCCTGTTGGCCGGAGGTTCACCGGTCAGCAGACGAGTCGCTCGTTTCTTCCCCGGAGGCGCCTGTGTCATCGACACTGTGGCGTCGCCGCGCCCTCGGCGCCGCCGTCGCCGGCGTGCTCGTCCTGCTGTCGCCGGGCGTCGCACGGGCCACCGGGGGAGCCAACGACCCGAGTGCTGCGGCCAGTGCAGCCGCGGCCAAGCACAAGGCACTGAACGCCGCGCGCGACCAGGCGGCGGCCGACAAGCAGCAGCTGGCCAACGCGCAGGCGGCGGTCGAAAGCGCGCAGGCGCAGCTCACGGCGATGGCCGCGACGGCACGCGCGGCGATCGAGCGCTACAACACCGCGATGCACCAGCTGCGCGCGGCGCAGGAAGCGGCCGATGCGGCGCGCGTCGCTCTGGCGGCTGCCGTTGCCGAGGTCCAGCAGATGCAGGCGCAGGTCAACGAGTTCGCGCGGGCGTCGTACATGTCGGGTGGGCCGCTCGGTGCGGTCGCCGTCGTGCTGATGTCCGGTGGGCCGTCGGCGATCCTCGACCAGGCGTCGCTGCTCGGCGCGATCTCGCAGAAGCAGGCGGAGATGCTGCGCGAGTTCGCCGACGCGCAACAGCGGCAGTCGGAGCTGTCGGCGGCTGCGGACGCGGCGCAGCAGAAGGTGCAGCGCATCGCCGACGGTGCGGCCGCCGACCGGCGCGCGGCACTGGACGCGATGGCGAGTCAGCACGCGTTGATCAGCCAGCTGACCGTGCAGCAGATCAGCGTCGCGCGGCAGCTCGCTGCGCAGGAGAACAAGGTCGCGACGCTCACGGTGGCGCAGGCGGCAGCCGATGCCCGCGCGAAGGCGGCGTCCGAGCGCGCAGCGCTGGCGGCGGCGTGGACCGAGATGCAGGCCGCCGGGGACGCGATGGCCTGGGCCACGCCACGTCAGGGGCGGACCGCCTTGGCGTGGGCGAAGAAGGAGCTCGGCGTGCCCTACTCGTGGGGCGGCGGCGATGCCTCCGGGCCGACGCTCGGTGCCGTGAACGAGGACGGCAACGACGCCGGTCTGACCACCGTGGGCTTCGACTGCTCGGGGCTGACGCTGTTCGCCTGGGCGCACGCCGGGTTCTCGATCGACCACTACACCGGCTACCAGTGGGTGGAGGGTCATCACATCGACGTCGGTCAGATGCGTCCGGGCGACCTCGTCTTCTTCGCGACCGACACGTCGGACCCGTTGACGATCCATCACGTCGGCATCTACGTCGGTGGCGACGAGATGATCGACGCGCCGCACACCGGTGCGAATGTTCGCTACGACAAGGTGTTCATCCCCGGTTTCATCGGAGCGGTGCGGCCGTAACCGCTCGGCCGCTCAGGCAGGTCCGGCGGCTGCAGCCCACGAGCGGCTCGCCCACTTGCGGCCGAGCAGTACGGTGCGTGCCGCGAGCCAGCAGGTCAGGGCGAGCCAGATGCCGACGATGCCGAGCCGGTGGTCGACGAGCGTCGCGATCGCGAGGGGCGCGAACGCGATCAGCGCCAGCAGCATTGCGCGGCGCAGCGTGGCGTAGTCGCCGGCACCGAGCAGCAGCCCGTCGTAGACGAACGCCAGAGCCGCGAACGGTTGGAGTGCGCCGCACACGATGAGGCCGAGCAGCGCGACATGCCGTACGGCGCCATCGGCGGTGAAGATGTAGGGGAGAGCGGGCGACAAGGCGATCGTCGCGAGGCCGACGGCGACGCTGGCGATCAGCCCGAGCCGCAGGCAGCGCGCGCCGACATGTGCGGCTTCGTCGACGTCACCGCGGCCGAGAGCGCCGCCGACGTAGACCTGCGCGGGCACGGCGAGCGCGTCGAGGGTGAGCGCGAGCAGCAGCCAGACCTGTAGCGCGATCTGATGTCCCGCGAGCGTTGCCGATCCGACCTGAGTGGCAACGGCCGTGGCCATGACGAGCGCCGCACCGAGAGCGACCGTGCGGATGACCAGAGCCAGTCCGTCACGCAGCAGCAGCGCGAACTCGTGCGGGGGTGGCCGGTGCGGACTTGTGGGCATGCGGCGTCGGCCCGCGACGAGGAACAGCGCGGCCGCAACCATCTGCGCCACGACAGTGCCCCATGCCGATCCGGCGACCCCGGCATTGGCGCCGTACACGAGGGCGACCTCGAGGACCACGTTGACGACGTTGGCGATGAGGACGATGCGCAGTGGAGTCCTGGTGTCCTCGTGTCCTTGCAGGTGGCCGGTGCCGGCGAAGGTCATGAGGAGGAACGGCATGCCGACGGCCGAGATGTGCAGGTAGGTCGTCGCGTTGCGCTGGATGCCGCCGGTGCCGCCCAGAAGTGCGGCGATGGGTGGTCCGGCGAACGCGACCACGATCGCGACGAGGATGCCGAGAGCCGCTGCGGTGAGGTAGGCCGCGGTGGCCGCCGTGTCGGCGCCGGTCGCATCGCCCCTGGCGCGTCGGAACGCGACCTGGGACGTCGTTGCCATCTCGAGGAAGGCAGCGGTCCAGCCGACGAGGTTGAGGACCGTGGTAGCGAGAGCGAGACCACCGAGCTGCGCGCGTCCGAGATGGCCGACGATCGCGGTGTCGGTCAGGGTGTAGAGCGGCTCGACGATGAGAGCGCCGAGCGCGGGGATCGCCAGTGCGATGATCCGCCGGTCGAGTGGCGACAACCTCCCTCCCGCGGCGGCCATGTCCTTGACCGTAGAGCGTCTCCTTGCGGGGCTCGCTCACGGACTAGTCATGACGAACCGGGCGAATCGACCGGTCAGTGGATTACCTCGCGTCGCGATCCGTGTGACCGTGAGGGTGTCGACGAAGCCTTTGGATCGGATGCTCATGCGCTTGCTCGGTCTGGCCGCGGCTGGGTCCTGTGTGGCGGTGCTCTCGATCGCCGGCTGCCAACCGGCCGCTGACCGGCCCGCGACGAGTTCGGCGCCCGCGGGCGTGGTCGCCTCGCCGGCCGCCCGGCATGTCGCGAACCCGTCGCGGCACGTGCGGCCCGTGACACGGCATCGGCATCGGCATCCGACGATGCGCGTCCTTCTGCCGAACGAGCGGCGCACGCCCGGTGCCGTCAACTCGGCGGTGACGCCGCAGACGATCCGCTCGACGATCTGCCGCACGGGTTACACGTCGACGGTCCGGCCGTCCTCGAGCTACACGACGTCGCTGAAGGTGCAGCAGCTCGACTCCGGATATGCGTTCCGTGGCGACCAGTCGACGCACGACTATGAAGAGGATCACCCGATCGCTCTGGAGCTCGGTGGTGCGCCGAGCGATCCGCGCAACCTCTGGCCCGAGCCGTATGCGACATCGACCGGCGCGAAGGTCAAGGACCTCGTCGAGAACGAGCTGCACGATCTGGTCTGCTCCGGGCGGCTGCGACTGCGCGTGGCGCAGCGGGACATCGCGACGAACTGGTGGCACGCCTACCAGCGCTACGGCGGGCGGGCCGTGCCAGACGTCTATGTCGGCGCATACAGCGGCACGAGCGGCTCGTCGTCGAGCACGTCGACATCGACTTCGTCGTCGTCGGGAGCGACGGCGCGATGTGTCGACGGGACGCTTTCCTACTCGGCGCATCGCTCCGGCACCTGCTCTCACCACGGTGGTGTTGCGCAGTGGATCAACCCGCCGTCCTCGTGACGGGTGATCGCCCGGCGCCGTACATTGGTGGTACGGCGGACGAGCCGGCCGGGCGGCCGCGTCGACGCTCGCTTCGGCGGGCGTCGCCGAGGAAAGTCCGGGCTCCACAGGGCAGGGTGGTCGGCAACACCGACCCGGGGTGACCCGCGGGAAAGTGCCACAGAGAACAGACCGCCGCCGACTCCGGTCGACGGCAAGGGTGAAACGGTGGAGTAAGAGCCCACCAGCGGTTGAGGTGACTCAACCGGCTAGGCAAACCCCACCCGGAGCAAGGTCAGACAGGAAGCGTCCGAGGGCGGCCCGCCCGAGCTTCCGGGTAGACCGCTAGAGGTTGTCGGCAACGGCAACACGAGAGGGATGGTCGCCGCTCGCGGCTTCGGTCGCGGGGCACAGAACCCGGCTTACAGGCCGACTCGTCCGCCGCTCCTCGGCACCCTTCGAAGATCATCGCGCGTTGAACGGGCTAGAGCCCCGCGACGTTGCATGTCTGACCGGCTCCGACGGGGTGCGTGTAAATGTCCGATCTCTGACGATTAGGCTAAAGCGTCCTTGCCGGGGGCCGACCCAGCCGGAGCTCCGTTGTCCTCATCAACCCTGCCTTCCAGCCGGGTCGGGCGCCATCGCGCCGACCGGCCAGTGCGCGCCCGCCCCGTGGGCCGGGCCAGCCAGCGTGGCGGCAAGCACGCCGCCCGGCCGCGCAGCGACGCACGCGCTGCGGCGCCGCTCTTGGCGTCGCCGAGCCCTGGCCAGAGCCATCGGCGTCGCCGGTGGCCGGTGCTTGCGGCACCGGTCGTGCTGGCGACGGCACTGGCGCCGTTCGCGACCCGCGACCTGCTCGGCGAGCCCGCCGGGCACCTTCACGACGCCTTGCGGCAGCCGGACGCCTTGAGCTCCGCCCCGTCCCTCCTGCCCGGCGACCACGGCACCAGGACGTCGACGCGCGCAAGTCGCGGTGACGCGCGCGCGCCACTGGTGTCCCTGAGCAGCGGCGCGTCGGCGGCTGGATCGTCGACGCAGCCGGGCGGTGCCTTCCTCCTCGCGCCTGCAGCCTCGCCGACGGCGACGACTCAGTCGGGAGCGGGGCCGTCTGACCCGGCGCCGGCGTCGGCGTCGCCCAGCCCGTCACCTACGTCGGTGTTGCCGTCTGTCACCCTTCCGCCGCTCCCATTGCCGACACTGTCACCGCCGGCCATTCCCTGAACGTCGGGGGCGTCAGCCAGCGGTCGGCCGCAAGGTCATGTCTCCTCAGAGCTGCCGCTAGTCAGCGTCCTCTTCAAGCCTCCGTCGAGCATTCGCACGGGCCCACATGGCGGGACCGAGAACGATCACCAGGAGAGCCCCGAGGCGAAGAGCTCGAGGGTCAGGGCGACCGTGCCAAGGGATGCCCAGCGAGTGCCTCCGTTGGGGGCGCAGGAGAAGCGCCACGCCTATGCGAGAGCTATGCAGCTGCCGGGCCAGGAGTGGCTGGATCTCTAGCCAGCGCGTCCGCGACGGTCTTCGCGTCTGCGTCCGCGACCTCGTCGGGATACTCCGGCAGCAGGTCGTCCCAGACGACCAGCCAAGAGCCGAGCATCTGCACCTGCCCTTCAGGCCGCGCGAAGAACCAGACGTGCAGATGCGCGCCGCCGTCGCCGATGCGGTAGACGTGCGAGCGGGCGATGTGGGGGAGAGCCTCGATGTGCCGCGCAATGCGCGTGGTGAGCACACCCATCTCCGCTGCCATGTCGTCCGGCAGGTCTGCGAGGTCGTAGTGGTCGCGCGGATGCAGCATCATCGCCAGTGGCACGCCCACGCCGCCGATGCGGGTCAGGCGCCAGCGATCGTTGCGCCACAGGCCCTCATCCCGGCGGGCACACGAGGAGCAGCTCGCCGGTCCTTCCTCACCCTGCCGCGGCGGCTCGGGAACGACAGGTGGCCGCAGCTGCGCGACGCGCAGCCCCTCTTGTTCGAAGGGACTGATGTCCCACCCGTCATCCGCGACAAGGGCAGACGCTGCTCCTCATCGGCAGCGGCGAGGGCGTGGTCGTAGAACTCGTCCGGGTTCAGCGGCATGGCCGCAGCCTACGAACCCCGGACATGGCGGAAGCGCCCACGAACCCGCGAGCGCTTCCGTCAGGTGACTAACGACTAGCCGATGGTGACCCGGTCGACCGTGACCCGGCTGCCGCGTGCACCTGCGTGATGCTTGCCGGTCACCACGATCCGCAGCGTGTGCACCCGGTCGGCCAACTTCGACCATGTGCGCGCCACCCGATAGGCGGCCGACGACGAGTAGTTGTCGACCGTCGCCTTCAGCACGCCGTCGAGGTAGACCTTCGCGATGCCCTGGGTCCGGCTGGTCAGCGTCCGCCACGTGACGCTCGTGCCGCGGAACGACAGCGTGTAGGCCTCGCCGGCGAGCTCGCCCACGGCCGCATGACCGCCGAGGAACTGCGAGTTGGCGATCCGCTTCCACGTCATCGTGATCGCCGGCGTCTTCCGCACCGTCGTGCCGACCTTGAACGCATCCACCGAGACGAACGTGCCGCGGCCGGCCCTCGCACCCTTCTTGCCGAGCACAGTGATCGTCAGTCGGTGAACGCCGGCGCCGAGCTTTCCGAACGTCCGCGCCACTCGGTAGTGCGTCGAGGCGGCGTAGTTGTTGACGATCGGCTTCTTGTGCCCGTCAACGCGCACCAGCGCCTTGCCCTGGGTCGGACCGGTGACGGTCATCCACGTGATGGACCTGCCGCGGAACCTGTACGCCGCCTGCGCCCCGGCCGCGTGTTCGCGGACGAACGACCCGCCGAAGGCACTCTTCGAGGTCGCTCTCTGCCACGCCGGGACGAACGCGATCGAGTTCTCCTCGAGCGTGCGATGAGCCCGGAAGTCGCGGGTCAACCGCCCGGCGTTGTTGCCGGCGAGGTCGTGCACCGATCCCTTGACGACGGTCACCGTGTAGTGCTCGCCCGGGACCAGCGCGTGCTTCGGCGTCAGCGCGACTGTGCGGAAGTTGCCGCTGGCGCACGCCACTGCGGAGCCGGTCGACGTGCGGCACGCGATCGTCGTCGGGACCTCGCCCGCCGTGTCGGTGAGCGACAGCGCTGCTGACGCCGGTACGAGGCTCGTGACGACCTCGTCGTACACGACGTTGATCGGTCCGGTGAGGGACGTCAGGTGGGTGACGGACGCAGTCGGCGCAACTCGGTCGAGAACCCAGCTGCGGTTGACGGTGGTCGCGTTGCCCGCTGCGTCGGTCGCCACGATGGCGAGCGCGTAGCTGCCGTCGCCGGCCATCGCGAACTCACCGGTCGCCGGGCAGGCCTCCGGAGCCTGGGCCACGCCGTTGACGGTCAGCGTGCAGACGACGGAGCTGATCGGTGCGACTGCACCCGAGCCCGCGTCGGCGCTGATCGCGAACGTCGCGACGGCCGCGTTGGTGCGAGGACCCGGTCCACCCGTGACGGTGAGCCCGGGGTCGACGGTGTCCAGCGTCCACGTCCATGTCGAGGCGCTGCTGCCCGTGTTGGCGTCGGCGACGGTGACCGTGTGCACACCGTCGGTGCCGATGGTGGCCTTGACGGTGGCCGGCGAGAACGGCTCCGGACAGGTGGCCGGGCTGCTGCCGTCGACGGTGCACGAGAAGGTGTCACCGCTGCTTGCGTCCCAGGTGATCTGCGGGTTCGTGCTGCGCGTGTAGGCGTCGGGGCCGCTCAGCACCGGCGGTGCCGCTGCAGCCGAGTTGCGGGTCCACGTCGCAGTGTCGGAGCCGGTGTTGCCGGCGTCGTCGGTGGCGGTCACCTGAAGCGTGTACGTCGTGCCATCCGCGAGACCGGTGAGCGTGAGGGGCTGGTTCGCCCCGTTGCTGATCGATGAGCAGTCGATCGACACCGGATGCGGGCTGCCGTCACCGAGCGTGCAGGTGACGCCGTTCGGCGACTTCGCGCCGACGACCGTGAGGTGCACCGTCACCGAGCTGGCCGGGTTGGGGTCTCCCGGCGGGTCGCTGATGACGACCTTCGGGCCGACGGTGTCGATCTGCCAGCCGGCAGTCGCCGAGGGGCCCACGTTGCCCGCGGCATCAGTCGGCGTCACGGTGAGAAGGTGAGCGCCGTTGCCGAGCACCGCGGTCGTCTTGGTCGAACCCGGAGTACCGGCGTCGCACGCGAAAGCAGCGCCGAGGTCGATCCTGCAGCTGAACGTGTCGGTGGCCTCGGTCGACGAGAACGTGATGTCAGGCGAGGTGGCCACCGGCGTGGTCGGAACACCGACGAACGTGACGGCCGGCGGTGGCGTGAGGTCGATCGTCCAACGGAAGCTGGCCGGTGCGCTGCGCCGCGCACCGTTGCGAGTGCCATAGACCGAGAAGTTGTGCGTACCCTCCGTCAGCCCGGCGTACTGCTTCGGGCTGGTGCACGGACCGTGCTTTGCGTCCAGCGTGCAGACGTACTTCGTCGCATTCGGTGACGTGAAGGTGAACTCGACACCTGCCGAGTTGGTCAACTTGGCGACGTTCTCCGTCAGAACGGGCTGCGTCACGCGCGGCTTCGCCGCCGCCAAGCCCGCGGTCGCGGTCATCCCCGCCACCATCACAGTGGTGGCGACCACCGCTGCTGCGCGGGAAATGCATCGTCCTGCGATCGTCATGCGTCCGCCCGTCGTCATCGACATGTGCGCCTCGCTCGGGCGCGGATCGACCGTAGGTCGAGAAACGCGCGATGCGGTCCGATCAGTGCGAGAACAGCACACGTGTCGATCAATATCGGCCGTTCGGCTGAGAGACACTGGACAGGTGGCGAAGACGATCTCCGTGCTCGAGGCCGCTCGGCTCGTCGACCAGGGCGACGCGGTTCTGCTCGACGTACGCGAGCCGCAGGAGTGGGTCGCAGTGCGCGCCCAGCAGGCGCTGCACATCCCGATGCGTCAGCTGTCGACGTCCACCGGCCGGCTTCCGGGCGACGGCACGATCGCGTGCATCTGCCACATCGGTGCTCGGTCCGCGATCGTCGCCGAAGCCCTTGTCGGCGCCGGCTACGACGCGGTCAATATCGCCGGCGGCATGGACGCCTGGGAAGCCGCCGGACTGCCGGTCGAGCGCGGGTGAGGGCTGCCCGGAGGTGAAGCGGCGCCGGAGCCGCGACCGGCGTCTAGGAGAAGTCGACCTCGTCGGTCGCGACCGTGCCGCCGGTGCGTCCCGGGGCCTTCATGTCCGACCAGTAGAGGTTGGTGTGCGCAACGACCTTGTCGGGCGTCGGCGCACCCCACTGGGACAGGTCTTCGGTGGTGTGCGCATCGCCGACCAGCAGCGCGTCGTAGCCGCGGACCAACGCGCCGTGCAGCGTGGAGCGAATGCACATGTCGGTCTGCGCACCGACCACCACAAGCCTTCCGACGCCGCGCTCGGCGAGCACCTCCTCGAGATCGGTGTCCTCGAAAGAGTCGCCGTAGCTCTTCTCGACGAGCGGCTCGCTGTCGTCGCGCTTGAGCTCCGGCACGATCTGCCAGGCGTCGGTCTCGCGGGGGAGTCCGTCGTCGTTGTGCTGGACCCAGACGACGGGCACGCCTGCCTGCCTGGCCTTGTCCACCAGCGAGTTGATGTTGGCTACCACGCGGTCGCGCTCGACAGCCGCCTCGACGACGCCGTTCTGCACGTCGATGACGAGGAGTGCAGAGTTGGGTCGGTTGTCGAGTGTCGTCATGCCGGTCAGGCTACGACCGGGGTACGACAATGGCGCCGCCGACGTCATCACCGAACACGTCGTTGCCGGCTCGGCCGTCGCGGTGCCAGCGATGGGCGAGATGCGCGCAGAAGATCGCATCGACCTCGTCTTCGATCCGGTCGAGGTCGACCTTCCGCGTCGCGCCGTTCGCGACCTCGCGCAGCTCGGCCCAGCGCGCCGACGACGAGAGCCCCAGCTCGACCAACTGCGCCTCCATCAACGCGAGAAGCCGTCCGAAGGCCGCACGCAACGACTCGACCGTGCGACCCGCCTTGTTCTTGTAGGGGATGACCCGGTCGAGCTCGAGCAGCACCACCATCGCCGGGTGGGGATAGACCTCGATCGCCCGGCGCCCGGCTGAGGAGTCGACGCACAGGTCGAGGTCCAGCGCAGCACACAGCCGCGCACCTCGCGGTCCGGTTGCGAACGCAGGCATGCCGCGATTGGCGGGGTAGGGCCCGGCGCCGTAACGTCCGAAGGCCCGCTGCACCTGCGACTCGCAGTCGCGCCGGCCGGCCGCATTGCGGACGATCAGGGGCGCGTCGATCGCTGCGACGACGTCGCCGGCCGCATGCTCGCGGACGAACTCGATGATCTCGTCATCGCTGCGCACCGAGCAGGACGCCAGCAGGCGCCCGTCCGGCGTCGAGACCGCCAGCCCCGTCCTCGCCCGGGTGCCCCACGCGAGGTCGATCCCGACGTACGTCGTCCCCGCCGGATGCACGTCGCGACGATAGGCCGCACGCGCGTGCGACGACGAGCGCGACAACCGACACTGCGACAGCGGCACCGAAGAACGTCAGCGGCCGGTGCACCAGCAGCTGCGGCACGAGCCGCACGGGGAACGCCATCGCGGCGATGCCCGCTCCGCACAGGCCGAGGTAGGAACCCACCACGAAGTTGCGGTGCAGCTGCGCCCGATGCGTCCGGGCCGCCCACAGCGCGACGGAAAGCGACGCGATGGTCCAGGCGGACAACCCGTGGATCCAGCTCAGGTGACCGGGGTGCAGCGCACGGATGCCGAAGGAGCTGCCGGCGGTCCAGTACATCGAGCCCATCCAGATCCGACCGACCCGGCGATGGGCGAGGTCGCCCTTGCGTCGCCGGAGCAGGATCAGCGCGCCGACCGCGAGGGAGAACGTCGCGCCGAGCGCGTGCAGCGCGATCAGAAGGGTCCAGCGATGCACGGCACGCTCCAAATAACGACGTTATGACTGATAACAGCGTTATAGTGGTGCCTGTGCCCGCCGTCAAGACCCATAACGCCGAGCTCGCGACCCGGCTGGTCGACGAGGCGGGCCGCCTCCTCGCCAGCGACGGCGCGGGAGCGCTCACGTTGCGCCGGCTCGCGACGGTCACCGGCACGTCGACGATGGCCGTCTACACGCTGTTCGGCGACAAGCAGGGCCTGCTGGCCGCGATGCACCGCGAGGGGTTCGCCCGGCTGACGGCCGCCGCGCGGCGCGCGCAGGCGTCGAGCGACGACCCGCTGGCGGCGCTGGCAGCGCAGGGCGTCGCCTACCGCGAGTCGGCGCTGGCCAACCCGCATCTCTACGGCCTGATGTTCGGCACCGCGGCTCCCGGCTTCCGGCCCGACGCGGAAGGCGAGGCGATGGCCGAGGCGGCCTACGTGCCGCTCGTCGAAGGCGTGCAGCGGTGTCTCGATGCCGGTGTCATGCACGGCGCGCCGGCTGAGCGGATCGCCATGTTCCTGTGGGCCGTGTCGCACGGCATGGTGAGTCTCGAGATCGCCGGCCTCGTCGAAGGCGACGAGCCGGAGCGCGCCACCCACTACCGCGACGCGCTCGTCTACAGCGCGATGCCGTTTCTCACCTCCGGGTGACACCGCCGCGTCGTGACACCGTCGCGCGCATCGGGTCGGGCATCATCGACGGGTGCACCTCGGACGGCTGACGGCGACGACCCTGCTCGCCGCGGCAGTCGGGATGAGTGCCGGATGCGCCGCCGCCCCGTCGTCGTCGCCCCTCGGGCAGACGCAGCCGACGTCGGCCAAGCCCGTTCCCACGCGAACGATCGTGAAGAACAGCCGCGTCGTCGACGCCGGCCGTGCGGTGCCGTTCGTCGCGCAGCGCGGCGTGAGATTGCGTCTCAAGGCCTCGGCTGCGCAAGTCTCGCGCACGAGCCTGTCGTCGAACTACGGCTATCCGCCGAGCCACGGCTACTACGTGACCTTCGCGCTCACCATCACCAACACCGGCAGCAAGTCCGTGCAGATCGGTCCCGCCAACTTCGTGCTGACCGTGCCGGGTCAGGGCCGGGTGACGTCGTACGACGGCAACGGTCCTTACTCAGGTGCGCACGCCCAGCTGGACACCACCGAGATCGCGCCGGGAGACGTCATCCGCGCACCGCTGAGCTTCGACGTGCGGACACCGCACGGTCGGCTGCTGTTCGTGCCGGACAGCAGCGCCGCCGTCATCTGGCGGTTCTGACGTCGCCCGTCAGGGGCTGACGGGCGGCAGGTTGGGCGTGTGGAAGCAGCCCATGGCCGCGCCCAGCTTGTAGAGACCCCGCTTGTCGCCGGTGGTGTACCCGCCCGGACTCAGCGACGAGACGATCGGATACATGACCTCGCGCTGGTAGCTCACATGCTGCAGGCCCATCGTGTGACCCAGCTCGTGCAGCAGCAGGGTGCCCACCGAGCCGCCGTAGGTGAAGCCGGGCAGCAGGTGCACACCCCGGCGCATGACGACGGCGGCGTCACCGATGCGCATCTGCGACGTCGTGCTCGACGCCCAGCTGATCGAGCCGACTCCGGCCTCGGTGCTGGTGAGCAGGTTGGAGCGGCCGGTCCCCGTGCCCGCGTAGGCCCATGCGATCACGAGCTGCGCCTTGGTCGTCTTCCGCTGCCGAGCGGCATCGAGAAGCATCGATGTGCCGGTGAACTTTCCCTGCGGGATGTAAGCCGTCGTGCCGGCGTAGTGGAAGTGCAGGCCGGTCACGTTGGCGACGCGCGCCATCGCCTTCTTCACCAGCGTGACGCGGCTGGATGCGCCGGCCGTGTGCACTTTGTAGTTGATGACATGGGTGCGCTTCACACCGTTGAGGACCAGGCACGGCGCCCACCGGGCGACCTTCGTCAGCCCCGTGTAGGCGTCGAAGCCGTAGGTGAGCTGGTAGCTCGACGTAGTGGTCGACGCGTTCGGCATCCCCGACGAGGTGCTCGCGGCACCGATCGCGCTCGGCGACGAGGCCCGTCGGCAGCGCGCCAAGGGGCAGCCGACGGAGCCCGAGCAGCCCTGATCTCACCTCAGTCGGGACCAAAAACGGA
>DASSKP010000043.1:0-2719 GCA_035690365.1 Mycobacteriales bacterium | reverse complement strand
ATCCTCACGATCGCGTCGGCCGCGAGCCGGCTCGCGCCGCCGGGTGAGGCGACGTACGCCGCGTCGAAGCACGGCGTCCTCGGCTACTGCACCGCCGTTCGACGGGAGCTGAAGGGCAGCGGCGTCCACGTGTCGCTGATCTGCCCCGTCGTGGTGCGCACGGAGCTGGCGGCCGGCACCAGCAGCGGAGCCGGTCCGAGCCTGCAGCCCGAGCACGTGGCGAAGGCGGTCATGGCCGTCGTACGCCGTCCGCGGTTCGTCACGTACGTCCCGCGCCATGTGACATTGCTCACGAAAGCCCTCGCGCTGCTGCCGCAGCGGGCGCACGACTGGCTGAGCGAACGCACGGTGCCTGACCAGGTCAAACACACCGACCGCAGCGAGCGCGTCCACTACGAGCGACGGTTTGCGGAGCGAGACGGTCCTTGATCGGGACGGATGCAGCGGTTACAACCCTTCGGTGACCTCCATCGCCGCTGAAGGGCGCCGCGGCGCTCCGGTGCCGGACCAGCCCGCCGCCTACACGACGCCTGGTCTCACCCTGCGGGGCGCAGCCGGCCTGTTCGTCCGCTGTCTCAACGCGCGCCTGATCGCGACCGGGCTGGCTGCCGCTGTCGTGGTGCGCCTGATTCTCGGCGGGTGGACGGCGACGGATGCCATCGTCGCCGCGGTGATCCTCGGCCTCGAGCCGCTGACCGAGTGGGTCATCCACGTCACGATCCTTCACCTGCGTCCGGTCACGGTGCGCGGTCGCACGATCGACCTCTACATCGCGAAGCGTCACCGCCGCCACCACCAGGACCCCCGCGTCATCCGGCACGTCCTGATCCCGCGGCCGGTCGTCATCCGAGTGCTCGTCTTCAGCGTGCCGCTCTACTGGCTGGTGACCCCGACCATCCGCACAGGGCTGACAGCGCTCGTCACGGGTTACGCGATGCTGCTGACCTACGAGTGGACCCACTTCCTCATCCACTCCAGCTACCAGCCGAGGTCCTGGTACTACCGCTACATCCACCGGGCGCACCGGCTGCATCACTTCAAGAACGAGAAGTACTGGTTCGGCGTGACGATCCACCTCGGCGACCACCTGCTGCGCACGTTCCCCGCGCGCGACGCGGTCGAGACTTCACCCACCGCGCGGACCCTCGGCATCGAGCCGGTCTGAGGCAGTTCCCTAGGATCAGCGGGTGCGACTCCTGCTGATCGGCGCCCCCGGCGCAGGAAAAGGCACCCAGGCGACGCGAATCGCCGAGCACTTCGGGGTCGCGCACATCTCCAGCGGTGATCTGTTCCGAGAGCACGTCGCGACAGGCACGGCGATCGGCCGCACCGCGCAGGAGTACATGGAGCGCGGGGACCTCGTGCCCGACGCCGTCGTGCTGGACATGCTGCGCAAGCCGGTCGTCGAAGCGAGCGCCGCGGGTGGTTACGTGCTCGACGGTTTTCCGCGCACCGTCGAACAAGCGGAGGCGGCGTACGCCGTCGCGAAGGGCCTCGGTGTCGCCGTCCAGGTCGCGGTCCATCTCGAGGTCGACCCGGAGCTGCTCATCGAGCGGCTGGTCGCTCGCGGTCGCGAGAGCGGGCGCAGCGACGACACGCTAGAGGTGATCGAGCATCGAATCGCGGTCTACGAGGAGCGCACGCGTCCACTGCTCGACTACTACCGCGAGCGGGAACGCCTGGTGACCGTCAACGGCGACCGGCCGATCGACGAGGTGACCTGGTCGGTGGTCGTTCAGCTTCAGCGGGTCAAGCGTCTCCTCGAAGAAGACTGACGAGCTGTAGCAGCCGGTCGAGAACGGGCGCTGGCCCTTCACGAGCTTGACCCGCGCCTCGTCGACCGGCCACCACATGGCGCGGTCGATCTCCGGAAACTCCGCGGTCTTCCCGCTGCGCGGCGGCCACTCCATGGTGAACGTGCCGGGGACGATCTCCGCCGGGTCGAGGTCGCCTTCCGCCGCCCACACCGTGAGCCGCTTGCCGCTCGGCTGACGCAGCTCGCCGAGCGGATGCAGCGCCTCGACCTCGAACGGCGGCGCGAGGCCGAGCTCCTCGGTGAACTCGCGCAGTGCGGCGGCAAGAGGTTCCTCGTCGTCGGCGTAGATGCCTTTGGGGATCGACCACGCGGCGTCGTCCTTGCCGGACCAGAACGGCCCACCCATGTGACCGAGCAACACCTCCGGCTCGTCGCCGGCCCACCGGAAGAGCAGGATCCCCGCGCTCGTCACGGAAGCCATGACGCCATCATGGCCGCCATGCGTCGCACGTCTCCTGCCGAGTTCGTGCTCGCGCACACGCGCGTCCGCCGCCCGCCGTTCGTTCCCGAGATCCCCCTGCATCTCGCCGACGACTCGCTCGAGCTCTGGGAGGCGACACAGGTCGCGGTCGAGCGAGGAGACCTCCCGCCGCCCTTCTGGGCATTCGTGTGGGCCGGCGGGCAAGCCCTCGCGCGCCACATCCTCGACCGGGACCTCGTCAAGGGCCGCCATGTCGTCGACATCGCGACCGGATCCGGTCTCGTCGCCATCGCCGCCGCGATCGCCGGAGCCGCGAGCGTGACGGCGTACGACGTCGACCCGATGGCCGTCGCCGCGACGAGAACGAACGCGCGGCTGAACAACGTCACGATCGACGTGCAGCAGTCGGACGTCCGGGAGATCTCCGTCCCGGCCGGGAGCCTCGTCACCGTCGGCGACGTCTTCTACGACGAGAAGATCGC
>DASSKP010000042.1:0-54068 GCA_035690365.1 Mycobacteriales bacterium | reverse complement strand
ACAGGTGCAGGGCCGCGATGTCGGCCGAGTCGCGCAGCGTGCGCTCCGCCTCCTCACCGAGAGGATGCGCCCCCTCGATCACCCAGATGCTGCCCAGCAGCTCGCCGCCGGCGCGGACGGCGATCGCGATCCGCGAGAGGTAGGCCTCGTCGGCATCCGTGAAGTCGGCGATCCGCACGACCTCGTCGGTGTGCCAGAGCCGGCGGAACACTCCCGCGTCGTGCAGCCGCTGGATCCACGAGTCGGGCACCTGGCGGCCGAGGATCGTCTCCTGCCGCGCCGGGTCGATCGGGTGGTCGAGGTTGGAGTAGGCGAGCACGCGGTTGTTGGCGTCCTCGATCGTCGTCGCGCCGCCGACGACACCGGCGATGGCGTTCGCGAGGGCGAACAGGTCGCCGAGCGGCGCCTCCGGGACTCCCCCGGCGTCGGCCGGCGCGATGCTGGTCGCGGTGAGCAGCAGTGTGTAGAGCTGGCCCCAGGACAGGCCCGGCGGAGCGAGGAGAAGTGCGACGCCGGCCTCGCCCGCCGCGCCGACGACGGACTCGTCCGGAGCGTCCGCGCGCTTGACGACGGCCGCAGCGACGTCGGTGCCGCCGAGCCCGCGAAGCAGTGTGCCGAGCGCACGGTCGGAGTCGGTTCCGACCGCCAGGACGATCGCTCCTGCGCCCGCCGACGGCGGCTCGGCCGGGTCGAGGATGACGGGGTCGGTGACCGCGATGTCGAGACCGCGTGGTGCGGTGACGAGCTCGAACAGCGCCGGGTGCAGGCGTTCGATCAGCGTGCGCAGCGTGTGCTGCGCCGCCTCGACCGCGGTCGACGTACCGGCCTCCGTCACGGCGTCATCGTGCCAGGCACGTCAATGCGTCAGTGCCAGGCACGTCAATGCGTCAGGGGTAGTACGGCGCCCCGCTGTAGGTCAGGCACTTGCAGCCGGCGGAGTACGACGCCTGCCGGATGGCAGCGGACCCGTCGTGGAGTCCCGGCCCGAACTGCGTGCCGTAGACCAAGGCGCTCGGGAACGCCCGTCCGAGGCGGTCAACCTCCTGCATGAACGTGTCGGCCGTGATGACCTTGAGCTTGTTCAGCACGAGTTGCAGGAAGAAGACCTGGTCGCATGCTTGAGCTGCGAGCCCCTCGTCGTTGACGTTGCTCGAGCTGATCGGGTAGCCGGCGTCGCGCTCGATCTTCCAGCAGAGGTCACGCGCCTGGTTGGGACGCCAGCCGGCGTCGTCCTTGGGTTCGTAGTCGGTGTCGAGGATCGCGATCGCCTTGTCCTGCTGGTCAGACGGCAGTCCCGACCAGCCGGGCGAGTTGTCGGAGTTCTGCCCGTAGCGCGGGTAGTACTTCTGCGACTCGGCCTGGTCCATGAACTCCAGCGTCAGACCCGTGCCTGCCCAGACACCGGCGTGACCGTCCTGGATGATCACGTGGTCGATGCCGTCGGTGCGGAACTTCGTCACGATGCTGCTCATCGTCGCGCTCATCTCACCGACGGCGTCCAGCGTCTGCGGGACCTTGACGAACGCCGAGTCGGTGATCTTGATGCCGTGTGATGCCAGCGTCGGCACGTAGCCGTTCGAGTAGGCGAAGCGGTAGCTGGGGTCGTCCCACGTGACGAAGCCGAGCTTCCCCGTGAAGTAGCCCGCGTGGAAGAGCCCGTTGACCGTCATCGGACCGAGCCGGTCGAGGCGCACCGAGTTCACGTCGACGTAGTGCGGCGACTTCTGATAGGTCGACGCGACCTCGCCACCGGCGCCGAAGGAGACCCCGCCCGCCTTCTCCGCGCAGGCGCGCATGATGTCGCTCGCCTCGGCCGGCATCGCGAAGGTCTTGTTGTCCTGGGTCCAGTAGGCGCACGCCGACTGGTCCTGGGTGTCCTGCGGATCGCTCAAGTTGTAGTCGTAGTAGAGCGGCTTGAGCTTGCGGCCGGCGAAGCCGCCATGCCCGTTCGCGTAGTCGATGACGGCGTTCATCACGTTGCGGAAGTCGTAGCTGGGGGCTGCGCCGGACGCACCGATCGCCTGGTCGGCAGACGCGGACTGTGAGCTGTACTTCACACCGATGTAGACGGTGTCGGAGGTGATGCCGGGCGCGCTGGCGACGACGCCGCTGCTCGAGGTCGTGCGCTTCGCACCGGTCGAGGCCGGGTGGCTGCTGATGCCGTTGTAGCTGGTGCCGGACGAGCTTTGCCCTGTCGTCGAACCGGGCGCGACGGCGCCGCCGGGTGCAGTGCCACCGGTACTGGCGCCCCCAGGAAGCGTCGAGGAGCCGGGGACCGAGCCGCCGGTCGGAGCCGAGAGCCCCTGCTGGCCGGCCGCGCCACCGACCGCCGTCGCGCCCATCTGCACGGTCGATCCGCAGGCGGCCAGGGTGGCCGCGATGCCGGCCACCGCCACGGGGCGCAGGACTCGGAGTGGTCGCATGTCAGCAGTGTTCGCGGTCGCAGGCGCTCGTTCCTCGTCCGGCTGACCGAATTCACCGGGATCGGCTGATGCGTCCGGACACCTCCTCCCTTGACGTTCTTCCTGGTATCCGTCAGGGTACTTTTTGGAATCTGTGAGGAGCATGGTCGGTACTCGGAAGGAGCACCGTGGAGACCGAGAAGGTCTGCGTCAACCTCCCGGCCGCCGAACTGGGCAAGATCGACGTCCTGGTCGCGGAGGGGTTGTTCGCCAGCCGCACCGACGTCATCCGCAGCGGCATCCGCACGGTCCTCGACAGCCACGACGACACAGTGCGCCGGCGGACCGGCTTCCCCGACGCGCGGATCGGCTACCAGCTGCTGATGCGCAGCGAGCTCGAGACGGCGCAGGCGACGCACAAGCGGTTGTCGATGTTCGTCGTCGGCGTGCTGCGCATCCAGGGCAGCGTCACCCCCGAGCTCGCCGAGGCCACGATCGAACGCATCCGCATCTTCGGCGCCGTACGCGGTCCTGATGCGGTCCTCAAGCGCATCGAGGACCGGATCATCCGCGGCGGCGAGAACCTGGAGCACTGACGATGGGGATGCTGGTCGCGACCGACGTCACCAAGACCTACCGAAGTGGCGTGCGCGCCAACGACGGCGTGAGCATCGACGTGCCGGCGGGCGAGGTGTTCGGCCTGCTCGGGCCCAACGGCGCCGGCAAGACGACGCTGGTCAGCCAGATCCTCGGCCTCGCGAAACCCGACAGTGGCTCGATCACCATCGACGGTGTCGACGTGGTCGCGCATCCGGAGGTCGCGCGCCGCTGGTGCAGCTACCAGCCACAGGCGGCGGCACCGGTCGACGGGCTGAGCGCGCGCGAGGCCGTCGAGCTGGTCGGGCGGATCCGTGGCGGCGACTCGGCGCTGGTACGACGCCGCGCGGGCGAGCTGCTCGAGGCGCTAGATCTGGGCGACGTCGCGGACCGGCCGGTGCCGATGTCCGGGGGCATGACGCGGCTGACCGGCTTCTGCATGGCGGCGGTCGTGCCGGGCCGCGTCGTCGTCCTCGACGAACCGACCAACGACGTCGACCCGTTGCGGCGCCGTGCGTTGTGGGCGTTGATCCGCACGCTTGCCGACGACGGGGCCGCGGTCCTGCTGGTGACGCACAACGTCATCGAGGCCGAGCGCTGCGTCGACCGGCTCGCGATCGTCGCCGGTGGACGGGTCCTCGCGCACGGTGCGCCGGCGCCGTTGAAGGCGCAGCTCGGTGCGCCGCTGCGGCTCGAGGTGACGCTGGAGCCCGACGTGCCGTCGCCGCGGCTGCCGGACGGTGTCGAGGCGGCCGGGCTCGCCGGCCGCCGGCTCGTCGCGCACGTGCAGTCGTCGGGGGTCGACGCGGCGGTCGCGTGGGCGCGGCAGGCACAGGACGCCGGAGTGGTCGCGGAGTTCGCGCTGATGCCGGCGTCGCTCGAGGACGTCTACGCGAGCTGGGTGACCACCGAGGGAGCGGCATGACGATGGACGGCGTACGCACCTGGTTGTTGCTGCTGCGCTGGCAGCTGCTGCGCAACCGCAGGCTGCTGGTCACGCTTGTGCTGATCCAGGTCGCGCTCGGCGTCGGCATGATCTACGGCTTCGGATTTCTCGTGCCGCACATCACGCCCGAGATCGCCGTGTTCTTCGCGACGGGCGCGCCGACGTTGGGAATGCTCATCGTCGGGCTCACCGTCGTGCCGCAGGAGACGGCGCTGGCCCGTGTCAACGGACGGTTCAGCTATGTCGCGGCGTTGCCGGTGCCGCGGCTCGCGCCGATGTGCGCCGACGTGACGTTCTGGCTGCTGGTGCAGCTGCCGGGGTGGGTGGCGACGCTCCTGCTCGCGGTCGTGCACTTCCACCTGCATCTGCGCTTCGACGCGCTCGTCGTGCCGGCGGTGGTGCTCGTGTCGCTGTCGGCTGCCGCGGTCGGCTACGGCGTCGCGGTCCTGTTCCCGCCCGGCGCGACGCAGCAGGTGTCGTCGTTCATGTCGATCGCGTTGCTGCTGTTCTCACCGATCAACTTCCCGCTCGACCGGCTGCCGGACTGGCTGCAGAACGTGCACCGGGCGCTGCCGGTGACCTACATGGCCGACCTCATCCGCGGCGGGCTGACCGGGCGCTACGACGTCAGCCCGGGGCTCGCGTTCGCCGTGGTCGGCGGCTACTGCGCCGTCGGCCTTTTCGTCGCCGGCTGGGCCGCCCGCCGCCGCACCTGAACCGCGTGCGTTAGGGGCGGGCGAGGACGTACCAGCTGTCGCGGCTGACGCCAACAACCTCGAGGCCCTCCTCGAAAGCCGGCACGAGAGCACGACGCAGCGCCCGACGCCACGCCTGAGCTGCTGCCGGCTGCCGGCGGCGCATGCCGACCGCGTCGTCCGGGACCTGCACGAGCCGTACGTCGACATCCGTGAGCGTGAGCAACGGTGAGCCGTCGGTGTCGGCGACGAGCAGGTCGGCCGCGCCGGCGGCGCGGATCTCCGCGACGTCGGTCGGCAGGTGCCTGCCGGTTGCCGCAGCCACCGCACCGGGGGACGTGAGCCGCCAGGTCACCAGGCAGCGGTCGGTCTCGTCCCCGTCGTTGATGCCGTCGATCATGCGGCCGTAGAAGTCGACGTAGTAGCGGGTGAGCTGCGCGCCGAGCTTGACGACGTTGAAGTAGGCGTTGCGCGAGACCAGTGGGTCGAACGTCCAGGTGATCCGGTCGAGCCCGTTGGCCATCGCCCACGACCGCTGGTGCTGCTTGATCTGGTAGCCCACGCCACTGCCCTGCCACGCCGGCAGGACGCCCGCGATGTGGCTGTGCAGGAGCAGCCCGTCGGCGTCCTCACCGCGGAAGCCGATCGCCGCGGCGACCGGCTGGTCGCCGGCGGTGGCCAGCGCGACGTAGTTGCCGGAGTGGGCGAACGCCCACGCGAGCTCGGGCGGCAGCGGTGGCTGGCCGTCGTCACGCCGCCAGACATCGGCGAGCACCTCGACTGCAGCCCGTGCCTCACGCTCGGAGCGGACCTCGACGACCGACACAGGTTCGGCAGGACGCCGTACGCCGTCCACCGGCGGCGTCCTCGTCTCGGTCACGTCATGGACGGTAGAGCCGGAGTGGAGCGAGCGGCGACGTACGAGCCCACGAGAGCACGGCGACTCGTTGGTTGAGTGCGACGAAGAGAGCCCTGTCAGGGCCTCACATAGGGCGTATTTCGTCGCACTCAACCGTGGCTACATGTGCTGGGCGCCGGTCTTGATCGCCTCGCGCAGGCGGAAGTAGGTGCCGCAGCGGCAGATGTTGCGGATCTCGTCGAGGTCGGCGTCGGTGATCTCGCGGCCGGCGTCGTGCGCCTCCCGCACCTTCGCGACCGCAGCCATGATCTGTCCCGGCTGGCAGTAGCCGCACTGCGGCACGTCGTGCTCGAGCCAGGCCTCCTGCATCGGGTGCAGGTCCTTGCCGACCGTCTCCGGCAGGCCCTCGATCGTCGTGACCTCGTCCTCGGGGTCGAGCTGACCGACCGGCACGGAGCAGGGGTTGAAGGCCTTGCCGTTGATGTGCGACGTGCACGCCTTGCACACGTCGAGGCCGCAGCCGTACTTCGGGCCGGTCACGCCGAGGAGGTCGCGGAGGACCCAGAGCAGGCGCACGTTGTCAGGCGCCTCGACGTGCACGCGCTTTCCGTTGAGCTTGAAGGTGTGCTTGGCCACGGCTACCCCTCTAGTAGGTGTGCTGGAGGCCGTCACGCGGCGACTGCGGGATCGGCGGCACGGTCGGGAACGGGTCGAAGGGCAACGGGTCGTCGTGGTTGATCGGGAACTCGCGCGGCGTCTTCGCGGTCGCCCGGGCAAGCGCGCAGGCGACCGCGCTCTTCGTCACCGCGACACCGAACTCACCGGCGCCGCCCGGCGTGTCGGACGACGGCGGCATGACGATGACCTTGATCTCCTTCGGGACGTTCCACTCGCGCGTGTAGTAGTAGTCGTCCCAGCTGCCCTCGAGGAAGTTGCCGTTGTGCAGGTGCAGGCTCTCGGTGAGGATCTGCCCGATCGCGTCCATCGCGCCGCCCATCATCTGCGCCTCGAGACCGCGCGGGTTGATCGGCAGCCCTACGTCGACCGCGATCACGAGCTTGGTGACACGGGGGCCGGTGACGGCCTGCCGGATGTGGCGATGCACGGTGTGCGGCCGGCAGTCGATCTCGGCGACCGCGGCGATGACGCCGTGGTACTCCTTGTGGAACGCGATCCCCTGCGCCGTCCCCGCGGGCATGTGCCGGCCCCAACGGGCGGCTTTCGCCGCAGCGTGGAGCACGCCACGCGACTGGTCGTCCTTGAGGAACGTCGAGCGGAACGCGTAGGGGTCGTGCCCCATCGCCTTCGCCAGCTTGTCGACGACGAGCTCTCGAGCGACCGCGGCGTCCGCGCTGTAGAGGTTGCGCACGCTGCCGGTGTGGAAGACGTCGTAGGTCTTGATCTCGTTGATCGCATGGTCGACTTCGCCGAAGTCATAGGGGACGTTGATCGTGAGGTTCCACACGGTCTGTGAGTAGCCGGCGTCGCCCTGGCCGTTGGGGGGCGTCGTCGCCATCATCGACGTGATCGGCTCGCCGAAGCCCATCGTCCAGTCGGTCGCGACGCCGGTGTGCCGCTGCTCGAAGCTCACCACCGAGCCGCCGCTGTAGGCGGCACGCACGTGAGAGATCGCCGGCGGGTGCACACGGCCGGCGCGGAACTCGTCGGTGCGGTGCCACATCAGCTTCACCGGTACGCCGAACTGCTTCGACGCCTCCGTCGCCTCGAGCACGACGTCGTTGAACATCCGACGGCCGAAGGCGCCACCGCCGGGCAGGACGTGCACGGTCACCTGGCTGGTCTGGAAACCCAGCAGGTCGGCGACCTGCTTCTGCGCATAGATGGGCGACTGAAGACTCGACCAGATCGTCGCCTTGTCCTTGCGGACGTCGGCAATCGCGGTGTTGGGCTCGAGCGCGGAGTTGCTCTTCCACCAGAAGGTGAACGACTCGTCGATGATGTTGCCGTTGACGTCTGCCACGTCGCCGAACGGGCGCTCCGCCGCCTTGAGCTGCGGGATCAGCGTCTTGTCGGACTCGTGATCTGCGGTACCCGGGTTCCACGTCACCTTCAGCGCGCGGATGGCGTCGATGCACTGGCCGAACGTCTTCGCGCGGACGGCGACGCCAGTCGAGATGACGCCGACGTGCGTCACGCCCGGCATCGCGCGGACATGCGAGATGTTGTTGACCCGCTTGACCGTGCCCTTGATCGTCGGCGGCCGGCACACCATCGTCGGCAATGCGCCCGGGATGTCGTGGTCCATCGTGAACTTCTTGCGGCCCGTGACCGCGTCGCGCGCATCGACTCGGTTGTGCGGCTTGCCGATGACCTTGAACGTCGACGTCGGCGCGAGCTCGACCTCGATCTGCCGGGTCTCCGTCGCCGCCGCCTTCTCGGCAAGGTCGCCGTACGTCATGGTCCGACCGTCAGGGGCGCGTACGACGCCGTTCTCGCTGGCGAGGTCGGCGGCATCGACACCGAGCTCCTGCGCCGCGGCGAGCAGCATCTGCTGCTTCGCCGCAGCAGCCGCCATCCGGATCGGCTGGTAGGTGGAGATCGTCGTGTTGGAGCCGGCGGTGAACTGGTTCATCATCAGCTCAGGCCGCGCGTCGGCGAGCGTGACATGCACCTTGCTCACGGGGATGCCGAGCTCTTCGGCGATGAGCATCGCCGACGAGGTCGTGATGCCCTGGCCGGTCTCCACGCGCGGCAGCGCGAACGACGCCGTGCCGTCCTTGTTGACGGTGACCGTGATCATGTTGGCGGTCGACCGGGTGGAGTCGGTGAGCAGGTCGTTGAGGTCGTACTCATCGGCGGCGCCAGGAGCCGACGGGATCGGCTGCATGGCGGTGCCGCCGGGCAGACCCGGACTCGCATCGGCCCAGCGTGCGGCCGCGATGACGGTGGGGCCGGCGATGACGTAGGTCAGGAACCGTCGGCGACTGAGCTCCGGCATAGAGGTCATGGACAGGGCCTCCGAGACGCGTGGCGGACAAAGGCCTGCTGCCGGGAAGCAGGCCGTCTTGTCCGCAATCGTCCCTTATGCGGTCGCCGGCGGCCAGGCAGGTACCGCAAGCGGCGCGGACGTGTCGTGCCGGTTGACAGTCGGCGCGACGCGCACCATGCTTCCGCTAACTACTTAGTGGAAGTAGGGAAGATGATCGAGTTCCATCTCGACCCGTCCTCTGGTGTGGCGACGTACCTGCAGCTCGTCCGGCAGGTCCAGCAGGCGCTGCAGCTCGGACTGCTCGAGCCCGGCGACCGGTTGCCGACAGCGCAGCAGGTCGTCGCCTCGCTCGCGATCAACCCCAACACCGTGCTGAAGGCCTACCGCGACCTCGAGCGCGAAGGTCTCGTCCGAGCGCGCCCGGGCCTCGGCACGTTCGTCGTCGGGCAACTGCCGCGCACCGACCCGGCTGCACAGGCGAAGTTCCGCCGCTCGATGGCGACCTGGCTCCGGTCCGCGCGCGACGCCGGGCTCTCGACCGACGAGATCGAGGCGATCTACCGGACCGCCCTGCGCGACTGCTTCGACGAAGGTGTCGCATGACCGCCGCCATCGAGGCGAGCGGCCTCGGCAAGCGCTACGGCCGGCGCTGGGCACTGCGGAGCTGCACCCTCGACGTGCCCGCCGGTCGGGTCGTCGGCCTGGTCGGTCCGAACGGCGCCGGCAAGACGACGCTGATGCACCTGTCGGTCGGGCTGCTGCGCCCGAGCGAAGGACAGATCTCGGTCCTCGGCGCGACACCCGACGGCGACCCCGCCTGGCTCGCGCGGTTCGGGTTCCTGGCCCAGGACAGCCCCGCCTATGCACGGCTGACAGTGGCCCAGCACCTCCAGATGGGCGCGTGGCTCAACCCGGCCTGGGACGCCGGCTTCGCCGCTGCGCGAGTCGGCGAGCTCGGCCTCGACCCGAAGCAACGCGCGGGGACGTTGTCCGGCGGTCAACGCGCGCAGCTCGCCCTGACCCTCGCGGTCGCGAAACGTCCGGAGCTCCTCGTGCTCGACGAGCCGGTCGCCAGCCTCGACCCTCTCGCCCGACGCGAGTTTCTCCAGACGCTGATGGAGGTCGTGGCGACCTACGGCGTCACTGTGCTGCTCTCGTCGCACCTGATCGCCGACCTCGAGCGCGTCTGTGACCACCTCATCCTGCTGGTCGAAGGCCACGTCGCGTTGACCGGCGACGTCGACGACCTGCTGTCGTCGCACCGGCTGCTGAGCGGACCGCGGCGCGAACCGGCCAGCCTCCCGTCGGGGCAGACGGTCATCGAGGCGAGCCACACCGAGAAGCAGTCGACGATGCTGGTGCACTGCGACGGGCCGGTGCTCGACCCCTCGTGGACGACGACGCCGGTGACGCTCGACGACCTGGTGCTCGCCTACATGCGGCAGGCCCGGGACGGCGACGCAGCGGCCACGACGTTGGCGGTGGCGCGATGACGCGGTTCGCCTGGTTGCAGTCGCGCACGCAGACGCTGGTCGTGACCGGTCTGCTGGCCGCCCTCGCCGTTGCCGCAGCTGTCACCGGCGTGCAGATGTCCCACCTGTTCCACAGCTCGGTCGCGCATTGCACGACCGGCTGCGGATTCGCGATCGACCGGTTCCTCAGGCACGACAGCTTCCTCGACAACACCTTCGACATCCTGGCGCGCGCCGCACCTGCGCTGCTCGGCATGTTCTGGGGGGCACCGCTCGTCGCGCGGGAGCTGGAGACCGGCAGCTACCGGCTCGCCTGGACGCAGAGCGTGAGCCGCCGACGGTGGCTCCTCACCAGGCTCGCGGTCGCGGGCCTCGCCACCGTGGCGCTCGCCGGCCTGCTGACCCTGACGATCACCTGGTGGTACACCTCGCGTGACCAGACCGGTGGCAGCGTGCCGTTCGCATTGTTCGACCGGCGGGACATCGTTCCGGTCGCCTACGCCGCGTTCGCGTTCGCCATCGGCACCCTTCTCGGTGCCGTTCTCCGTCGTACCGTGCCCGCGATGGCGGCGACTCTCGGCGTCTTCGTCGTCACCCGGGTGGCCATCTCGACGTGGGTGCGGCCGCACCTGATGCCTCCGGTCCACCAGACGCTCTCGCTACTAGGTGCGGGACCCGACCGGAGGGTGCAGCTCGGCGTCGGCTTCAGCAATGGCGGGCCCCTGCAGCTGTTCATCAACGGCGGAGGGCCGCCACGTTCCTGGACGCTGTCCAGCTACCCGGTGACGAGCTCCGGGCACCGGCCGACTTCCGGGCAGCTGACGGCGTTCGTGCATCAGTACTGCCCGAACGTCGGCCCGCCGCCGGCTCCACCGCCGGGCGGGGGCGTCGCCAGGGTCATCGGCCAGGACAGCGACCGGGCATGCCTCGCGCAGGTGGCGAAGCACTTCCACGTCCTCGTCAGCTACCAGCCCGACAGCCGCTACTGGGCGTTCCAGTGGATGGAGGCCGGCATCTTCGTGGCACTCACGGCCGCCGCTCTCGTCGCCTGCTACTTCTGGGTCATCCGCCGCGCGTCGTGAACCAGGGCCTAGAGGCCGTGCGGCCAGGCGCCGTTGGTGAGCTTGACGCTGTAGAAGCCGCTGTCGCCGTCGGCGAACCACACCTCGTGGTGCGCGAGGTCGAACGTCGGCTGGCTCATCGCATACGACCCGCTGGTGAGCGGCAGTGTGTTGGGCGCCGGCTTGTTGAAGTACGCAACTTCGCGCGGGTGAGCCGGGTCCTCGATGTTGAAGATGCGAAGTCCGCTGAGGATGAAGCTGCAGGCGACGATCTTCGGGTCGACCTCGCGCGGCACGCCGCAGTAGTGCGCGGCGTAGCCCTGGACGCCGTATTGCGCGCCCGGGTCGTTCTGCTGGTCGCTCGCGCGCGCTGCCGGCTGGTTGACCTCGAGCCGCATGTTGCCCACGACCTTGGGGTGTCGCTCGTCGTCGATGTTGATCATCCGGGCGGCGCCGACCGGGTCGCTCGGGGTGTACGACGTCGCGTTGCGGGCGTACTCGTCGAACTCCACGAGGTACTTGTGGCCCTTGATGGTCACCGGGATCGAGTTCTGCGGGATCGAGACGTTGGGCCACGTCGTGAACGACACGACCTTCACGGCCGGGTTCGCGACGCGACGCTGGATCTGGCTGACGTCGAGGATGGTGAGACCGTGCATGCCGAGGTCGGCGCCGTAGAGCCGGGTGCCGCTGTCGTTGAGGTGCATGCCGTGGAACGTGTAGCTGGTGCTCCGCCAGATGATCGACGGCATCCGCGGGTTGCTCACGTCGATCGCCGTCACGCCGGGTCCGGCCGTCGTGGAGATCCAGAGCGTGCGGCCGTCCGGCGAGAACGCGCCCTCGTGGCCGAGGATGCCGAGCGGCGTCTCCGACTGCAGCACCGGGTGCCGGCAGTCGTTGGAGGCGTCGTAGATGTCGACGATGCCGGGCGCCGTCGCGGGTGAGCCCATGCCCGCCGCGAGCAGTCCGGTCTTCTGGTTGAGGACGAGTGACTCGTGCGGGCTGTCCATCGCCGCGGTCTGCAGCCGGTCGGTCTCGACCGGGCGCGACGGGTCGGACATGTCGAGGACGTGGACGCCGCCGGTCTCCTGATTGTGGAAGACAGCGGTCGGGAACAGCAGCGTGCCGTCGTAGAACGCGCAGACGCGACCGGTGCGGTCGACGTAGCGGAAGGTCTTGAAGCCACCGGTGCTGCCGATGTGTCCCATCTGCTTGGTGTTGCAGAGGTAGCCCTTCGCGGCGCGACCGTTGTTGTAGTCGGCGAGCGGCACCCGACCCTGCCGACCGGTCTCCGGCAGCGATCCCGGGCCGCAGTGCGCCCGCGGCGTCGCCGGCGGTGTCGTCGAGTCAGCCGTCGCCGCGGCGGCGAACGAGCCGGCCGCGTGCGTCGCCTCGTAGGCGGCGACCCCCGGAAGGAACTCCGGATGTACGGCGACAGCGGCGGTGGCCGCACCGGCGAGGCCGAGCACGGCGACAGCAGCGGTGGCGACAACGGGACGTGAACGGAACACGGTCGAGCGTCCTTCCGGAGCGGGCACAGAGCAGCGTTCGGTAGGTCCAACGAGAAAGGGCCGAACGGGTGACGGTTTGGCCCTCTCGAGCGCAGTTCCCGCGCGGACCCGGTGTGACGCAGGTCACTAAGTGCAGATCTGGTCTGCGTTTCTGTTAACCTAACCGCAGGCCAGACCTTCGCTTTTCCGCCTCCACCGTCAGGACACTGCATGACAACGCTCGACAGCGCCGCCGTGACCCGCGGTGCCGACCTCGACTCGCCGCCGGACACCGCGCTCGCGCCGCACGACGCGCGACACTCGCGCCGCTGGTGGATCCTCGCGGTCCTCGGCATCGCGCAGCTGATGGTCGTGCTCGACACGACGATCGTGAACATCGCGCTCCCCCACGCGCAGACGTCGCTGCACTTCACCGACGGCCAGCGGCAGTGGATCATCACCGCCTACTCGCTCGCCTTCGGCAGCCTGCTGCTACTCGGCGGCAAGCTCGCCGACGACTTCGGGCGCAAGCGCGTCTTCCTCACGGGCGTCATCGGCTTCGCCGCGGCGTCGGCGCTCGGTGGTGCCTCGGTCTCGTTCGGCATGCTCGTCGCGGCGCGCGCGATCCAGGGCGCGTTCGGTGCGCTGCTCGCGCCGGCCGCGCTGTCGTTGCTGACCACGACCTTCACGCACCCGAAGGAGCGCGGCAAGGCCTTCGGCATCTACGGCGGCGTTGCCGGCGCCGGTGCGTCGATCGGCCTGCTGCTCGGCGGCGTCCTGACGCAGTACCTCGACTGGCGCTGGACGATGTACGTCAACATCGTCTTCGCGGTCGTCGCAGCCGTCGGCGGCGTCATGCTGCTCGCGCCGCACGCCGCAGGCGAGATCCGCGAGCGGATCGACAAGGTCGGCGCAGCCCTCGCGTGCGGCGGCATGTTCGCGATCGTCTACGGCTTCGCGCACGCCACGTCGAAGTCCGGCAGTGCCGGCTGGACCGACCCCCAGACGATCGTCTTCCTGGTCGTCGGCCTGCTGCTCGTGGCGGCGTTCGTCGTCGTCGAGCGACGCGTCGACAACCCGCTGCTGCCGATGCGGGTGCTCACCGATCGCAACCGTGCCGGCGCCTACGTCGCCACGTTCCTGGCTTCGGTCGGCATGTTCGGCGTCTTCCTCTTCCTCATCTACTACCTCGAGACCACGCTCGGCTACAGCCCGATCAAGGCCGGTCTCGCGTTCCTGCCCATGACCGGCATCGTCATCGTCAGCGCTGCCATCGCGACCACGGTGCTCATCACCCGCGTGAGCTCCCGGGTGCTCATGTCCGGCGGCCTCATCGTCGCGGCCGTCGGCATGGCGCTGCTCACGCACATCGGCGTGCACTCCAGCTACTCCACGACGATCCTGCCGCCGATGGCGATCGTCGCGCTCGGCCTCGGTTTTGTGTTCGCGCCGAGCTTCAGCCTCGGCACCCTCGGCATCCGTCCGCACGACGCAGGCGTCGCGTCGGCAACGATCAACGTCTCGCAGCAGATCGGCGGGTCGATCGGCACGGCGCTGCTCAACACCATCGCCACGAGCGCCGCAGCCACCTACGTCGCCACGCACGCGACCGGCGCGCCGACGCCTGCGCTGCTCGCGCACGCGGCCGTGCACAGCTATGTCGTGGCGTTCTGGATCTGCGCCGGCATCTTCGCCACGGCAGCGGTCGTCGTCGGTGCGCTGCTGCGGCCCGGCGTGCCGGACCTCTCCGCCAACGAGGGCATCGACACCTTCGCCGTGCATGCCTGACCATGCTGTGCATGCCGGATGAGGCCGAGCATGGCAGTCGCTGAGGAGCCTCGCCGGTTACGTGCGGACGCCGCGCGCAACCGGCAGGCCCTGATCGACGCAGCCCAGCGCCTGTTCGCCGCCCGCGGACTGACGGTGACGCTCGATGACATCGCGGAGGCGGCCGGCGTCAACGTCGCCACTGCCTATCGCCATTTCGCCAACAAGCACGAGCTCGCGGCGGCGTACATCGAGCAGCAGATCGACACGGCGATCACGATCGCGGACGAGTCCGCCGATCTCGCGGATCCGTGGCAGGGACTGACGGAGTTCTTCCGCCGGACACTCGACCTGATGATCGCCAACCGCGGCCTGCACGAGATCCTCACGCCGGGCCTGGGCTCGGAGTGGTTCATTCGGCTCGAGGATCGGGTGCGTCCGGTGCTGAGCGCGCTGATCACGCGCGGCCAGAAGGCCGGCGCCGTCCGTTGCGACCTGCAGCAGGCCGACGTCGGCGTCATCGTGCAGATGCTCGCGGCGGTGAGCGACATCCCGGCGCCGGACCCGTCAGCGCTCGTCGGTCGCTACCTCACGCTTCTCCTCGATGGGCTTCGCCCGGGCGGCACGCAGCTGCCCGGCTCCCCGCCGAGCCAGGAGGAGCTGCGCGCAGCACACACGGCTCTGCCCAAGCGTCCCGCGCGCCAGCCCTAGCAACGATCGCCGGATCTTCCACCCATTCGGCCGTAGGACAGCGACCCGCGCATGGTCCCTTGTGACTAATTGCGGTCCAATTCGTCAAACGGGGGAAAACCGGACCCGATCTTCTAGGCGACACCCGCCATGTGGGTGACGCGACACCGGGGGGTGCGGGCCATGCGGCGATACGCCTTGTTGGCAATAAGCGTGATCGCCGTCGTGGTGCTCGGCGCCGTCGCCGTCCTCACGCAGCTCGACTCGGGCGGCACGATCAACCGGATCCACCGCGCCGACCGGACCGAGCAGCAGCGGACGCTCGCGGGACTGACCGACCAGTACCTGTCGTTCACCTTCCTCTCCACGCAGAACGCCGCGGCCGCATCACCGTGGCGGCTCACACCGGACAACGCGAGCGACAAGGCAGCGCTGCACGCGCTCGTGCACTCGTCGCCATTGACGTCGTACGGCGCCGCGCTCGTCACCCTGGCCGGCATGCCGTTGACGTCGTACCCGTCGAGCGCCGCCCTGCCGCCCGTGACCGACCCTGGCCTCGCGTCGCTTCGTCGTGACCTGCTGGCCGGCCGTCCGGGCCTGTCCGACGTCATGCATGTCGGTCAGACGCCGCTCGTCGCCTTCGCGGTGCCGGTCGTGCGAGGCGACCACGCCCTCGGGCTCCTCGTGACCTTCGCCGACGTGCGCGAGTGGCCGCTGCAGGGGTACGACGCCAAGCTGCACATCGGCAAGGACGCACAGTCGCTCGTCGTCGACCGCACAGGCACGGTGGCAGCGGCCGGCGGAACGGTGCAGGTCGGCAGCAAGCTGACGCCGCTGCCGGCGGTCGTGCACTCGGGGCAGACCGGTCTCGTCAGCTACCGCAGCGGCTCGCGCGACGTAGTGGCGTCCTACGGTCCGGCCGGCCACGGATGGACCGCGGTCACCATCCAGCCCGCGTCCGCCTTCTCGGGTGACCTCGACCGCAGCCACCGGCTCGCGATTCTGGCCCTCGCCATGCTGCTGAGCCTCGTGATGGTCCTTCTGCTCGTCTTCCACCACAACCGCCAGCGCGTGCTCGCCCGGCTCGCGGAGCAGCGTTTGTATGACCCGCTCACCGGTGTCGGTCAGCGCGCCCTGTTCGAGATCCGGTTGCAGGAGGCGCTGGCGCGCTGGCAGCGACACCGTCAGCGCTTCGCAGTGCTCTACTGCGACGTCGACGGCTTCAAGGGCATCAACGACGAGTTCGGCCACAACGCCGGTGACCAGACACTCACCGTCATCGCTCAGCGAATCAAGGATGCGGTGCGCACCACCGACCTGGTCGTGCGGCTCGGAGGTGACGAGTTCGCCGTCGTCATGGAGTGCGCGACGACCGCGGAGACCGAGCAGGCCGCACAGCGGATCCGCGGCCACATCGCGCGGCCGATCACGTTGAACGGCCAGCTGCTGTCGCCCGCTGTCAGCGTCGGCGGTGCGCTGCTCGCCGACGGTGACGTCAGCGCCGACGAGCTGCTGCACGAGGCCGACATGGCGATGTACCAGGCGAAGCGTGACGGCGGCTGCCACGTCGTCGTTGTGGGCCAGGGCACGTCTCCGTCGGTCATGCAACAGTGCGAGGCATGACAACCGACGAACTATCGCCGGGGATCGACCCGTCCGTGCCGCCGAGCGGCACCGGCTGCGCGCAGTGCCTGGCCGGCGAAGGCGACGGCTGGTGGGTGCATCTTCGCCGTTGCGCGCAGTGCGGCAACATCGGCTGCTGCGACACCTCGATGGGCCAGCACGCGACCGCGCATGCCCGCAAGACCGGGCATCCGATCGCCCGCAGCTTCGAGCCGGGTGAGAGCTGGTTCTGGAACTACCAGACCGAGGACTACGTCAGCGGTCCCGAGCTCGCGCCACCCGCGAGCCGGCCGATCGACCAGCCGGTGCCGGCCCCCGCCGACAAGGTCCCGCCGGACTGGGAGGACCTGCTGCACTGAGCGCACTCCGGCGCACCGGCGCCTCGCGACTCAGCCGATGAACCGGTAGCCCATTCCGGCCTCGGTGCGGATGTATCTCGGCTGCGACGGGTCGGGCTCCAGCTTGCGTCGAAGCTGCGCGATGAACACCCGCAGGTAGTGCCGCTCGTGCTCGTACTGAGGTCCCCAGACCTGACGGAGCAGCTGTTGGCTCGTGACGAGCCGGCCCCGGTCACGCACCAGCGCTTCGAGCAGCTGCCACTCCGTCGGCGTCAGGCGCACCTCCGTCCCGTCGCTCCGTCGTACGACGGTCGCCGCCAGGTCCACCACGAAGTCGTCGGTGACGATGGCCGGCTCGTCGTCGTTGGGCTGAGCCCGGCGGGCAGCGGCCCGCACTCTGGCGAGCAGCTCATCCATGCCGAACGGCTTGGTCACGAAGTCGTCGGCACCGGCGTCGAGCGCCGTGACCTTCTCCCGTTCCTGGTCGCGCGCCGACAGCACGATGATGGGGACGGCTGACCACCCTCGGATGCCGTCGATGACCTCGGAACCGTCGATGTCCGGTAACCCGAGGTCGAGGATCACGACGTCGGGATGATCCTGCGCCGTGCGCTTCAGTGCGCTGCGGCCGTCGTACGCGATCGTGACGTCGTAGTCGTGCGCGGCGAGGTTCACCCGCAATGCGCGCACCAGTGCGGGCTCGTCGTCGACCACGAGGACCTTCGTCATGTGCGCACCGGCACGTTGCTCGCGACCGGCAGCCGCACGGTCATGGTCAGACCACCGCCCGGTGTCGACGTCGCAGCGACCTCACTGCCCATCGCCTCGGCAAAGCCACGCACGACGGCGAGGCCGAGACCGACACCACCTGACTGGCGCCGATCGCCCATCTGCCGGAACGGCACGAACATCTCGTCCTGCGCGTCGAGTGGGACGCCGGGGCCGTGGTCGACGACGGCGAGGGCGACCCTCCCCTCGCCCCGATCAGCCGTGATCGTGACGACACCGTCGGCCGGCGAGTACTTCAAGGCGTTGTCGACGAGATTGGCCACGACGCGTTCGAGCAGACCCGGGTCAGCGAGCACCAGCGGCAGGTCGTCAGGCACCTCCACGCGAAGCCTCGACGGGTCGAGCCCCGTGAGGGCCAGCGGCAGCACCTCGTCGACCGCCATCGGCCTGAGCAGCGGCGCGACCGTGCCTGTCTCGACCCGGCTCATGTCGAGAAGGTTGTTGACGATGTGCTCCAGCCGGTCTGCGCCCTCCTCGATCGTCAGCACGAGCTCGTCGCGGTCGGCCGGTGACCACGTCACGTCGGTCTGGCGCAGGCTGCTCACCCCTGCTTTCACGGCGGCCAGGGGCGTGCGCAGGTCATGGCTGACGGCGGCAAGAATCGCGGCCCGCATGCGGTCCGACTGCGCAAGTGCCTCCACCTCTGCCGCGCGCATGCGCAGCCGGCTCCGGTCAAGCGCGGCCGCTGCCTGCGCCGCAGCGCCCTCGATCAACAGCCGCCCCGTGCCTCCGGCGGCAGCGCGCAGTCGCAGATCGGAACGAACGTCGACCACGTCAGCCCCGGTTGGAGCTGCGAGCGCCTCTCCGGCGACCCGCACCCACGATCCGTCGACGAGCTCCTCGAGCGTCGCGTGAACTCCGCGGGTCCGCGCCAGATGCCGCAGCACCGCGTCGGCGTCGTCTTCGCGCAGGACGGTCTGCGCAAGGTCGACCAGGTCCTGCGACTCTGCGACAGCGCGGCGACTCGCTGCCGACTCGCGGGCGGCGACGTGCACGACGGCGCTGAAGGCGACCGCAGCGGCGACGAACAGCAGCAACGCCGCGAGGTTCTGCGGCGAGTCGATGGTCCAGCGGTGGATCGGCGGCGTGAAGTAGTAGTTGAGGCACAAGCCCGCGGCGACGGCGGTGGCGACGGCCGGCCACAGCCCGCCGACACACGTCACGGCCAGCACCGCCAGCAGGTAGATCAGGAGGTCGTCCGCGAAGGCGAGCTGACCACGCACATGCGCAAGGACGACCGTCATCAGCGGGAGAAGCGCAACCGCGAGCGCGAAACCCGCCACGCGCCGACGACGTCCCACCCCGTCGGCGACCCACTGGGAGGCCTGCACGACTCCAGTGTCCGCCCGTCCCGTCGCTGCCGCCGGATCCTGACGAATTCCTTACGGTCCCAGTCGTTTCCTGACGCGGCCCTGACGCTCAGGTTCGACCCGCGAACCTAGCGTCGAAGCATGACCGTGACCGCCGTCGGCGCCGTGAAGAGGCTCGTCGTCGGTCGTCCACTGCGCAGCGCTCAGCTGCACGAGACACTGCTGCCGAAATGGCTCGCGCTGCCGGTCTTCTGCTCGGACCCGATTTCGTCCGTCGCTTACGCCACTGAGCAGATCGTCCTGGTCCTGGCCGCCGGCGGAGCCGTCTATCTCCACTACGCGTGGTGGGTGGCGGCTGCGGTCACGATCCTGCTCCTCGTCGTCGTGGCGTCGTACCGGCAGACCTGCCACGCCTATCCGAACGGTGGCGGCGCCTTCGCCGTCAGCCTCGCGAACTTCGGCCCGACGCCGGCCCTGGTCGCGGCCAGCGCCCTGCTCGTCGACTACGTGATGACCGTTGCTGTCTCGGTCGTCTCCGGAGTTCTCGCGGTGACCAGCGCGTTTCCCGGTCTCGTCCGGCACACGGAGCTGCTGTCCATCGCGTGCGTCGCCGTGCTCGTGCTCGCGAACCTCCGGGGCGTGCGCGAATCCGGCCGCGCGTTCGCAGTGCCGACCTACGCCTTCATCGGCCTGACGATGCTGATGTTCCTGTTCGCCGCGGTGCGCGCGGCCACGACCGGGCTGCCGGACGCCGTGACCGCGACGCAGTCCGTCCACCGGACGGTGCAGGTCGGCGGGATGGCCACGATGCTGCTGGTGCTCCGCGCCTTCGCATCCGGCTGTACGGCGCTCACGGGTGTGGAGGCGATCAGCAACGGCGTGCCGTCGTTCCGTCGACCGAAGGCGCACAACGCGGCCATGACGCTGGCCGTCATGGGCGGGCTCGCGGTGAGCATGTTCGCCGGTGTCACGGTGCTCGCACTGCACGTGCACGCGCGCGCCCAGGCAAGCGGGACACCTTCCGTGATCTCCCAGGTCGCCGCAGTCAGCTTCGGTCACCGCGCGTTGCTCTACTACGCCTTCCAGACCGCTACCGCAGCGATCCTCATCCTGGCGGCGAACACGGCCTTCAACGGCTTCCCCGTGCTCTCCTCGATCCTGGCGCAGGAGCGCTACCTGCCCCGGCAGCTGCACAACCGCGGCGACAAGCTCGTCTTCAGCAACGGCATCGTGCTGCTGGCCACTGCCGCGGGGGCGCTCATCATCGGCTTCCATGCCAACCTCGACCACCTGCTGCAGCTCTACATCATCGGCGTCTTCACGTCGTTCACCCTCAGCCAGGCCGGCATGGTCCGCCACTGGAACCGCCGGCTCCAGCTGACAGACCGCGCCGAGCGCAACACCATCCACCGGGCACGGGTCATCAACACTGTCGGAGCAGTGTTCACGGGCGTCGTACTCGTCGTCGTCATCGTGAGCAAGGTGCAGCACGGAGCGTGGATCGCGATCCTCGCCATGCTGATCCTGTTCGCGATGATGCGGGGCATCCGGCGCCACTACGACGACGTCCGGCACGAGCTGGACCTGACGTCGACCGAGCCCACGACGCTGCCCGCTCGCAACCACGCGCTGATCCTGGTGTCGCAGCTGCATCTGCCGACGGTTCGAGCCGTCGCCTACGCGCGCGCAACCCGGCCGAGCTCGCTGGCCGGCGTCACGGTCGATCTGGACGAGGACGACACCCGGCAGCTGATGGCCGACTGGGAGCGCCAGGAGATGCCGATCCCGTTGGTCGTTCTCGAGTCGCCGTACCGCGAGATCATCCGGCCGGTCCTCGACTACGTCCGGGGGCTGCGTTCATCGCCTCGCGATGTGGTGACGGTGTTCATCCCGGAGTACGTCGTCGGCCACTGGTGGGAGCACCTCTTGCACAACCAGAGCGCGCTGCGGCTCAAGGCGCGCCTGCTCTTTGAACCGGGCGTGATGGTGACGAGCGTCCCCTGGCAGATGCGCTCGACGGCGCAGGACGGGTCTGTAAGTATCGGCGCATCGTCACCCGGACCCGGGGAGGGACCATGGCGGGACGATCGACGACCAGCCAGTCCGTGAGCATCAACCGCAGCCCCGCGGAGGTCTTCGCCTACCTCTCGGACGTCAGCAAGCACGCCGAGTGGTCGCCGAAGCCCTATCGCACCGAGGGGACGTCGGGCCCGGTCAAGGTCGGCGACATGTTCGCGTCCGTCGGGAGCATCCCGGGCGACAAGAACCACCGCAACGAGGTCACGGTCACCGAGTGTTCGGCGCCGACGCGCCTGGTGCTCGACGCGATGGAAAAAGGCGAGCACTTCATCAACACGTTCGAGCTGCAGCCGCAGGGCGAAGGCACGCTGGTGACGCGATCGATGGACGCGCCGAACCCGCCGTTCCCGATCTCGCTCATCTTTCCGCTGCTGATGGCGACGGTCATCAAGCCGGATGTACGGAAGGGCCTCAACAACCTCAAGGCCAACCTCGAACGAGTCTGAGTTCGCTCGGCGAGTTTCTCTCGAAGAAGGTGTTGCGCTGCGCCCTCGCGTCCTCTAACGTACAACAATGTGGTTGTACATCTTCAGGAGCGACCAGAGCGGCTGGACCGCATCCTCGGCGCCCTCGCTGACCCGACGAGGCGCGACATCCTCGCCCGGGTGCTGCAACGCGAGGAGTCGGTCTCGGCGCTCGCCGAGCGCTACCCGATGTCGTTCGCGGCAGTGCAGCGGCATGTCGCCGTTCTCGAGCGAGCCGGTCTGGTGACCAAGGAGTCCCGCGGCCGCGAACGACTCGTGCGCGGCCAGCTGGAGACCACCCGAGCGGTCAACCGACTGCTCGATCAGTACGAGGAGATCTGGCGCGGGCGCATCGCCCGGATGGACGCCCTCCTCGACGAGCCGACAAGAGGAGACCGCTGATGCCGATCGTCAGCACGGACAAGAACGCCGAGGCCCTGAGCCTCACCGTCGTCGCCGAGTACGCCGCCCCGCCGGAGCGTGTGTGGCAGCTGTGGGTCGACGCGCGGCAGATCGAGCAGTGGTGGGGGCCGCCGTACTGGCCGGCGACGTTCGAGAAGCACGACGTCACCGTCGGCGGTGAGTCGCGCTACTACCTCTCCGGTCCGGATGGCGAGAAACCGCGCGCCTGGTGGCGGTTCGTCACGGTCGAGGAGCCGACGCTGCTGGAGTTCGAGCACGGCTTCTCGGACGAGTCGGGCACGCCCAACCACGACATGCCACCGACCCACGGCCGGGTGGAGATCGCCGTCGTCGACGGCCGCACGCGGATGACCGCGACGACACGGTTCGCGAGCGTCGAGCAGATGGAACACATGCTCACGATGGGCATGGCCGAAGGCACAGTCGCAGCGATCGGTCAGATCGACGAGCTCCTCACCCGCTGACCCAACACCCATGTTGGGAGAACTTCCTGGCCTCCGTGGGAGTCGGTGCTCTGGTTGACGGGAGTGTCTGCGCCACATCCTTCTCGGCGTCAGCACGACATCGAGAAGAGAGGCAGCCATGCGCACCATCGCCAGAGTCACCGTCCTCGCGGCCGTCACCGCCGCAACGGTGTCAGCCGCTCTGCCGGCGTTCGCCGGGCAGGCGTGGCAGGCACCCGGGTTCCCAAGCGGCGACGCGTCGTGTGTCGGCGCAGCAATGAACTTCCAGGCCCACTACGGCGGCGAGAACGACAGCTACCCGACGATCACCCACGGCACGGTCGGACCGACGATGTCGGGACACGCGACGACGGACGGTCCCGGCGCTGTCGGTGACTTCGAGAGCACACTCGCGCAGAGCAGCGGCCCGATCTGGGTGTGCCTCCCATGACGACCGTCGCGCGCCGCCTGTGGCTCACCGCCGGCTGGGCAATGCTCGGCTACGTCGTCCTCACCTTCGCCGGAGCGGTCTTCGAGAGCAACGTGACGCTCGGGGACACACCTCGCCACATCACCGAAGGCCTGGTGACCTCCTCCATGACCAAGGCGTTCACCGGCGGCTACATCGAGTTCATCGCGGGGCTCGTCTTCCTCGCCGCGGCGCTGCTCGTCGCCCGTCTGCTGCGGGGCAGCGGCGAGCTGACCGGCTGGCTCTCGTCATGCATCAGTGGCGCAGCGATCGTGTACACCGCGGTCGGCGCTGCGACCGGCGCCGCGGCCGGTGCGGCCGCTGTCTACAACGGGCATCACGGGGCCCCGCTTGCCGTCATCACCACCGTCAACGACATCCGCAACATCGGCTTCACCATCTCCGGCGGCATTGCGGGGCTCCTGGTCCTGGCCATCGCGGCTGCCGGCCGGGCGACGGGCCTGCTGCCGCGATGGTTCTGCTACGCCGGCTACGTCGTCGGCGTCGTCATGATCGCCGCGGTGCCGGCCGCCAAGGCAGGTGCACCGCAGACCCTGCTCTTCTTCGCCTGGTTGGTCGCCCTCGGCGTCCTCGCCGTCCGGGCGCCCCGCCGAGCAAGCGTTCCCGCGACCGGAGCGGTGCCGGTAAGCGCGTGATTTCGCTGCCGAATCCGACATCTACGGCCACCATGAAGCAGATGAAGTGGACCGGGTCGAGCCGGCTGACGGTCGCAGCGATCGCCGCGGCCGTCAGCCTCGCGCTCGGCAGCGTCGCCGTCTCCCTCTGGGCGACGGTCGCCGACGGTCGATCGACGAACGCCGCCGTCTTCTCGGCGACGTTCGTCGTCGCGTTCGCCGCGGTCGGAGCGGTCGTCGCTGCCGCGCGACCGGAGAACCGCGTCGGCTGGGCGATGCTCGCCGGCGCGGCCCTGTCCGCAGCCGGAGGCGCGGGCGCCGACCTGGCCTATCACGGGATCGTCGCTGCACCGGGCAGCGTCCCCGCAGTGGCGGTGTTCGCCATCGGAGGCTCGGCGGCTCGTTCCGTGGGCTGGACCGTGCTGACACTCGGCATCCCGCTGCTCTACCCGGACGGCCGGCTGCAGCCGTCGCGACGCAACTGGCTTCCGCGCGCGTTCGTCGTCATCATCATCGGGTCGATCATCGACCCGCTGACGGATCTCCAGGCCGACCTGACCAACCTCGGGCACTGGCACAACCCGATCGGGCTGCACCGTCCGTGGGACCTCATCAGCGCAGCGGCCTTCCTCTCACATGTGCCGCTGGCCGCCGTCGCGACGATCGCCGTCGTCGTCCAGCTCGTCCGCCGCTACCGGCGCGGCACGCCGCTGTTGCGGCAACAGCTACGACTTTTCGTCGGCGCCGCCGCAGTCCCGATCGTCGCCGTACCGATCGTCTTCACCGTCGGCTACAACACCGGCCCGTGGCTGTTCAGCGCGACGGTGCTCCCCCTTCCGTTCGCGATCGGCTTCGCCGTGCTCGCCCGCGGCCTCTATGACCTACGCACGGCGGCCAACCGCACGCTGGTGTGGCTCACCCTGTCGGCCGTGGTCGCCGGCGTGTACGCGCTCGTCATCGCGGGCGTCGGCAACAGGCTCGATGTGCGCGGCGCGAGCTGGCTCCCGTGGGTGGCCGCCGCCGTCGTGGCCGTGTCGTTCGCACCGCTGCGCGACGGGCTGCAGCGCACCGTCAACCGCCTCACGTTCGGTCGATGGGACGAGCCGTACGACGTCCTGGCAGCCCTCGGCAAACAGCTGGAAGCAACGGCGGACGTGACAGGCCTCCTGGAGCAGGTCGTCGACCAGCTGCGCGGGCTCGGTCTCGACCGAATCTCCATCCTCGACGAGCACGGTCATCGGCTGGTCGGCACCGGCGGTGGTGACACAGCCGTCCCTCTGGTCGCCTACGGCCGTTCGGTCGGCGAGCTGCGCTATGCCTTGCCGTCGTCGAATCTGCGAAGCCGGGACCGGCAGCTGCTCGACGACCTCGCCGGTCACCTGGCCGGCGTTCTGCACGCACACGCGCTCACGCTCGACCTGCAGCGAGCGCGCGAGCATCTGGTCCTTGCCCGCGAAGAGGAACGGCGGCGCTTGCGCCGCGATCTGCACGACGGGTTGGGTCCCTCGCTCGCGGGTCATCTGCTCCGCCTGGACCTGCTCGCGGGCCACGTCAGCGGTGATCCCGCCGCGGCAGCTGCGGTCGCCACGTTGACCGACGAGTTGCGGTCGACGATGGCGGACGTGCGTCGGGTGGTCGAAGGACTGCGTCCGCCATCGCTGGACGAGCTCGGGCTTCGCGGGTCGATCGAGCAGATGGCACAGCGACTGACGGCCGGCTCCACGACCGACGTGTCGGTGTCGGCCGAGGAGCTACCGAAGCTGCCGGCCGCCGTCGAGGTCGCGGCGTTCCGGATCGTGAGTGAAGCGGTCACCAACGTGGTGCGACATGCCGGCGCGACGCGATGCGACGTGCGGCTGCTTGCGGCGGACGGACGGCTGCTCGTGAGCGTCAGCGACGACGGCGCGGGGCTCCAACCCGGAGGGCACCGACCACCCGGACACGGGTTGCAGACCATGCGCGAACGCGCCCACGAGCTGCGGGGGCGCCTCGAGGTCGCTGCGAGGACAGAGGGCGGCACGCTCGTGACGGCCGAGCTGCCGCTGCCGCCGGCCCCCCGCATGGACGCTGAGTCAGCGACCGCCGCCGTGGTGTCATGACGACGCGCGTGCTGGTCGTCGACGACCACCCTGTGTTCCGCGACGGCCTGGCGGCGCTCGTCTCGGCGCAGCCGGACATGGTCGTCGCCGCAACCGCCTCGGACGGACCGGAGGCGTTGACCGCAGTGCGCGAAGCGACGGTCGACGTCGTACTCATGGACCTCAACATGCCGACGATGTCGGGTGTCGACGCGACGGCGGCGATCACCGGGCTCGACAGTGCACCTGCCGTCCTCGTCGTGACGATGGTCGATGACGACGACACGGTGATGGCTGCGCTACGCGCGGGTGCCCGGGGCTACGTGCTCAAGGGTGCGCCAGGCGAGGAGATCGCGGCTGCGGTCCGCACCGTGGCGGCGGGCGGCGCGGTCTTCGGTGCCGGTGTGGCTGCGCAGGTGCTCACCCTGACGGCGAGCCCTGCGTCAGCGACATCGCAGGACTCCGATGACACCGGCCTCACCGAGCGGGAGCGGGAGGTGCTCGCGCACATCGCCGAGGGCGCGAGCAACGCTCAGATCGCCCGCGCCCTCGGCTTGTCCGTCAAGACCGTGCAGAACTATGTGTCGCGAATCCTCGACAAGCTGCAGCTCGCCGATCGCACGCAGGCGGCGCTGTACGCCGCCAGGCGCGGGTCATCGAACCCGCGCTGATCCGTCAGGCGTTCGGCCGTCAGGCGTTGGTCGAGGTGTTGCTCTTCTGCTGGTCGGGATACGGGTCGCTCGCGCTGTCGCCACCCGTCACGGTGTTCCACTGACCGTTGCCGCACTTCGGGCACGGCGGCAGGTGCTTCGTCGAGCCGACATCGATGGACTCGCCGCACTCCGTGCACGAGTAGGTGCCGGCGGAGACGTCGCTTCCGGAAGGAACCGGGTTCGCCATGTCGCTCTTCCCTTCGGTAGCCCCCATATCTGAAAGAGCCTGCCCGGCATCACCCTGGCCTTATCGCCAGGTCAGCTAGTCCTCGACTCGCCGGTAGGTGACGTGCAGGTCGTCCTCCCACTCCCCGGGATTGCGGGCGAGCTGTCCGGACGCCTCGAAGGCGCCCGGCGCCAGCACCGCGGAGTAGCGCTGCTCGAAGCCGGGCTCGTGCCGCCACCACCGCATGACACCGGCGTCGAGCGACACGCCGTAGGTGCGGCGAACACCGCGTGAGTCGAAGTACTCCATGACCATCCCGTCACCGTCCTCCGGCGGGCCGATCACCGCGGTCGCGTCGGGCACCTGCTCATGGTCGTTCTGCGTCCGCTGCACGACGAACTGCCCGCCCGGGCCCCACTCGAACGTCACGGTGCCGGGGATTGCTCCCTCGATCATCGGATGGGTCGCCACTGTCTCCCACGTGCCGATGAGAACCTGGAAGCCGTGGAGTGATGCTTGATCCGCGCTCATGGTTCTGTTGACGCTTCCATCAGGCCGAACTCATCGCGACATCGACTACGTCGAGCACGTCGAGCACGTCGCCGGCCTCAGGCTGCGACTGACTGCTTCACCATCGACCGCGGCGCCGTTCTCCAGCAGGTAGCGCGCGACTCTCTGGTGCAGTGGCCGCACGAACCACCACATCCACGCGGCGCCCTTGCGCCGGTAGAACAAGAACGTCGTGAACGTCGACCGCGTCGGGCTGTTTCGCCGGGCAACGATGACCGCGCGCAGCAGCGATCCGGATGCCTCGAGCATGACGACGTCGTCCTCCATCGCCACGATCTGCCAGCCCGGCATGCCGATGCCGTCGGCACCGCTGTCCCGGAAGCCGGCGACCCTGGTGTGCACGAACGCGACGAGCGCCATCACGGCGGGCGACGCGGAGGAGAGCACGGTGCTGACCCAGTCCGACGCCCGTCGGTCATCCGGTGAGTCGAGGAGCAGCTCGAACGAGTCCGCATAGTCGTACGTCGCCCCGCGGAGCAGCGGCTCATCGCTGACGGAGCGCTCGTGCGCGGTTCCATACGGTGGCGTATCTATACGGTACGGTATAGATCGTCGAGACTGCGCCCGTCAACCCGGTGGCGGTGAGACTCGCGTCACAGGAGGCGTCGTGCCCGCACAGACCCGCACGCCCCGGGCGAGCTGGATCGAGCAGGGACTGCGAGTGCTCGGGGTCGGTGGTCCTGACGCCGTGCGGATCGAGGTCCTCGCCCAGGCCCTCGGGGTCAGCAAGGGTGGCTTCTACTGGCACTTCGACGACCGCCGCGCCCTTCTCGAGGAGATGCTCGACACCTGGGAGCGCGTCGTGAGCGACGACGTCATCGTCGTCGTCGAAGGTGCCGGCGGCGACGCCCGCGACAAGCTGCGGCACCTGTTCGGCGTCGCCAGGTCGGTAGACGACATGGTCAGGGTGGAGATCGCCATCCGCGAGTGGGCCAGACGCGACGAGGCCGTCGCCAAGCGCTTGCGCCGACTCGACAACCGGCGGATGGACTACATGCGCTCGCTGTTCGGTCAGCTGACCGACGATCCCGACGATGTCGAGGCGCGATCGATGACGGCGTTCGCCCTCTTCATCGGCAACCACCTGATCGCCGCACAGCACGGCGACCGTTCACGCGCCGACGTCCTGCACACCGCCGTCGAGCGACTGCTCGTGTAGCGCTACACGCCAACAGCGTCGAGCACCGCGTGACGGCGGTGACCGATGGCGTGCGACGTCATGCGAAGCAGCGCGCCGGCAACAGGTCCGGCGAGCGCGACGGCACAGACCCGCGCCGAGAGCACGACGGGCGACTCCATGCCGTTGAACTCCCACCCGGCGACGGTCGGCCAGCCGCCCTGACGGAGGTAGGCCCAGGCCATGACGGCGAGCGCAACACCCGTAAGCACGAGCGCGACGAGCGGGACGCGCCACGACGCTGTCGATGCCGCGACCGCACCGCCGGCGGCGAGCGCCGCCCAACCCAGGGCGGGAAGGACGCCCGGCGACTCCTGCAGCTGCCACGAGAAGTTCCAGCAGCCGACGAACGCGACGGTGGCCACGAGCACGAACAGCATGTCCGGCGACGGCCGGCGACGCGGCGCGTCCGGAGTCGGCGCCGGCGCCACTACGTGGCACCACACACCGAGCACGGCGACGACGACTGTTCCCACGACCAAGTGCCACCACCACACGGTGTCGCCCGACGACGACGCGACGAGGCTCCACCGCAGCGGCACGGCGACGACGGTCATCGTCCCGAATCCCGTCGCCACGACAACGACGGCAGAGAGCACCAGGTGGCCCTGGCTGCGCAGCACGGACGCGACGAACACCGCAGCGCAACCCAGCAGCGTGATCGCTGCAACGTGCCCGACGAGCGAGTAGGTGTAGAGGTCAGCGGTCTCCGGGCGCGCGGCGACGACCGCTGCGTGCTGCGCAACCGATGCCAGCGCCGCCGTGACAGCAGCCAGAGCGGCCGCACCCGCCACCCAGCCGATCACGCGCCGAGTGGCCCATCTCACCCAGAAGGGTTCGTACGTCGCCACGATGCCCCGATCCGCGCCGGACGGCGCCCTCTGGGAACATCGGCGCTCACAACGCCCGCCTTGACATCACCGAGCGAGCGGCTCAGTCGTCGTCCGCCCAGCCGGGTGGCGGTGACGGCGGTGCGGCGTCGTCGCCGTCGTCGATGAACGCGGCACCGAACGATGTGAAGCTCGCGCCGCGTCTCGCGATGAGCCCCGGACGCTGCCCGAGGCCGACGTAGCTCTCGAAGCCGTGCTCGGCGAACGCTCCGGGCGGATGTGTGATGCCGCGTGACTCGCCGAGCAGCGCGCGGGTCAGCTGCGCCCGGCTCGCCTGCAGCTGCTCCACCGCAGCATCGAGATCTGCCTGCTGGACACGCACCGGGTCCTCGTCCGGCCGCGCTGTCGTCGCAGCAATGACCGCACGCCTGGTGAGCTCCCGCAGAAACGTTGCGGTCAACCCCTCGGTCGCCTCGACCGTGGTCGCCAGGTCCAGGTCGGCAATGCCGGCGGTGGCGCCGTACAGGCGCAGCAACCGCTCACGTCCACCTGCGTCGGGCGCTCCGACCTCGACCGCCTCGTCGACGCGGCCCGGTCGCTCGGCGAGAGCGCGCTCGAGCACCTCGACCCGGTTGGTCGTGAGGATGAACACCACATCGACGTCGTCGCCGAGTCCGTCGAGCTGGTTGAGCACCTCGAACAGCAGAGGATTGCTGCCCGGTGGACCGAAGCTGCGGTCGCCGGCGACGAGGTCGACATCCTCGAGGATGACAACTGACGGCTGATGCCGTTTCGCCAGCTCGCATGCAGCGGCAACCTGATGCAGCGCGACGCCGGACAGTACGACGGCCGTCGCGCCCTCGAGCTGTCCGAGCAGGTATCGCACCGTGTGGGTCTTGCCGGTGCCGGGCGGACCGTAGAGAAGAAGGCCACGCTTCAAGTGCTGACCCGCGCCCCGCAACCGGTCGCGCAGCGCGGCGACGTCGACGACCTGTCGCTCGACCGCGACCAGCGTCTCCTCCGGCAGCACCAGCTGCTCGCGGGTCAGCTGCGGCCGGCGAAGAAACGCGATGGGACTTCCACCCGGCCGGTCCGGAGGCGCGAGCGTGACGATCTGCCCGCGCACCGGCGAGAGCTCGATCGCCAGCCGGCGTAGCTCTGCGACCAGCTCGCGCGCAACCTCGGCGTCAGCAGTGACGACCTCGAGCTGGACGAACGGGTTGCCCGTCTGTGGGTCCGGACCGCGAAGGAGTACGGCGAGTGGCGGCGTGCCGGCGACGAGGTAGATGCCGAACGAGACGCAAGGATGGGTGTCGTCCGGTGACACCGGCACGTGCACCCAGTCAGGCGGACCCACGACGAACCCGGGGTCGCGCCGGGAGAACTGCAACATCTCCGCGAACGTCTGGTGCCGCCGGGCGTGATGCGGCGTGCCGACGATCTCGGCGTCTCTGGCTGAGCTGGCGAGCCAGTGCTCGAGGGCGACCTGGGCGTCGGCCTGCTCGTGCGGCGCCCAGCGCTCGGTGACGACCGGCAGACTCAGCGGGTTCTCGCCGAGGTGCTGCTCCACTCGCTCGACCAGCGTCGGCTCACCGGTTTCGCGCGGATGGAACTCGCCCAGCACACGATCGACCAGCGCCCGCAGCGCGCGGGCGTGGTACTGCAGCTGATCCTCGTCGAACCCGTCCACGCCGGGAGCCTGTCCGAGATATCCGGTGATCGCAACGAGGTTCCGGCGACACTGCCGTCCGACTTGCCAGGATTTGTCCTGGGCCACCCGGGCGGTTAATCGCAACAAAGCAAACGCCGACATCCAATACACGTACTGTCGGCCTTGTCCCCGTCGCGGCTTTCCGCCGGAGTTCTCAGGAGTCGTCCCATGTCCCGGCGCCGTGCACCGCTCTCGGTTGCCGCGGCGGTGTTGGCGCTCGCCGCCGGGCTGCTGACCGCGATCGCGCCGGCGGCGAACGCGCAGGTCGACGGTGCGACCACGGTCCTGGGCGGTGGCTACGGCTACAACGGGCCGGCCACCGCGATCTTTCTCGGCAGCACCTACAGCGTCCCGGGCCGGGTCGCCGTCAACCCGACCGACGGTTCATTGCTCATCGAGGACGGCATCTCCCGGGTCCTCCGGGTCGCCGCCGGCGGCGGGAACGCGACCGTCTTCGCCGGTATGTCGACCAGTGGCTACGCCGGTGACGGCGGTCCCGCCACGGCAGCCCAGCTGGAGCACCCGCAGGGCATCGCCGTCGACGCAGCCGGTGACGTGTTCGTCGCCGAGTCGCACCACATCCGTCGCATCACCGGCGGGACGATCACCACGATCGCCGGTGACGGAAGTGCTCCGGACGGGTCGACCGGTGTGGCAGCCACCGCGACGGGTGTCGCACCGACCTCGATCGCTGCGTTCGCTGACGGTCGGGTCGTCTTCGCCGAGGGCGGCAACGTGCGCATCCTTGGTCTCGACGGAAAGCTGACCTCGCTCGCGGCCGGCGGTGCGACCTTCGGCGCGGTCGCCTCGCTCGCCGTCGCGCCGGACGGCAGTGCGGTCTTCGTCGGCGACTCCAACCGCCACTATGTCTACCGCGTCGTGCCCGGTGGCACGCCGACAGTGGTCGCCGGAAACGGCACGACCGGCGGCAGCACCGGCGACGGCGTCACGGCGACGTCCGCGCCGTTGTCCGCGCCGCGCGGACTCGCGGTCGCGCCGAACGGCAGCGTCTATGTCACCGACGTCGACAACGGCCGGCTGCGCCGCTTCACCGTCGGCGGCACGATCACGACTGTCATCAACGGCGCGGGCACGAGCTACACCTGCGTCGGAGCGGTCGCGATGGCATCGACGGGAGCGGGCGCTGTGTGGTGCCTCTCGAACAGCTCGTCGTCGAGCCAGGTGCTGCACCTGAGCGCTACCACCGGCGCCGGTGCCGTGTGGGCGGGTGCGGCGAACGGTGTCACCGCGTCGCCAGACGGGATCGCCGCGACCGAGGCGCGCATCGACCCGGTCAAGGGCATCGCCGAGGACACGACGGGACGCGTGTGGTTCTCCGGCGGCGGCCTGGTGCGGTACGTCGACAGCGCCGGGCAGCTGCGCACGGCCAGCACTCCCGCCAACGGGCCGACAGCTCCGGCACACCTCGCACCGGCCGGCGCGAACGCCGTCTACGCCGCCGACCCGGTCGGCAACAAGGTCTGGCGGATCGCGACGGACGGCACCCGCGTCGTGGTCGCCGGCAACGGCACGACCACCTACGGCGGCGACGGTCCGTCAGCGACCGCCGTCGGCCTCGACGCTCCGCGTGCGGTCGCGACCGCCCCCGACGGAACGCTCTACATCGCCGACAGCGGAGCCGGCGCGGTGCGCGCCGTCGACCCGACCAGCGGGGCGATCACCACAGTCCTCAGCGGCGCCACGACGATCAGGGACGTCGCGGTCGACGCCGATGGTGTCGTCGGCGTCACGACCGACGCCAACCCGGTCGAGATCACTGCCACCGGGATCAAGAGCGAACCCGGCTGGGAGTCCTACACGACGCTCACCAGCGACGGAGCCGGCGGCTGGTACGCCGCATTCAACTTCGCGGCCGACGACATCGCGGCCGACGGTTCGGTGCACCCCCTTGTGGGGGTCTACGCCGCCACGATGACCCAGCTGACCACCGCCGGCGACGGATCGCTGCTGTTCGACCAGGGCGACACGGTCATGCGGCTCGCGACCCCGACGACGGGAGCGGTGTCGACCGCACCGACGTCGTTCACCGCGACGCCGGGCGAGGGCCGCGTCACGCTCGACTGGAGCGCCCCCACCGACGGCGTCGTCATCACGATGCAGCCGGGCGAGGCGACATCGGACAACGTCTACGACGGCTATGGCGTCTCCAACTTCGCACCGCCACCGGTGACGGTGTTCCGCGACCGTGACGGCCTGCTGCCGATCGGCGTCGACTACACCTACTCCGCCTTCCGCCGGACCCTCGTTTCCATCGGCCCGAGCACGGTCGGCTACGCCTACTCCGTCGCCGCGCGCGCGACTGCCGCTGCGCTGCCGGACACGACGCCTCCCGGTCCGGTGACGGCGCTCACCGTCGATGCGGCCGCCGACACGATCCACCTGTCGTGGACGATGCCGACCGACGACGACCTCGACCCGACGACTCCCATCGTCGTCCGGATGGCCACCGGCACCACGCCTCCCGCGAGCCGCACCGACGGTGTCGCCGTCCCCGTCACCGGCAGCACCGCTGCACCCGCCGCTGCCGATCTCGCGCCCGACACCGACTACAGCTTCTCGATCTTCACGGTCGACATGCGTGGCAACTCCGGCGCGCCGGTGACGACGACGGCACGGCTCGACCGCACGCCGCCCGGCGTCGTCACCGATCTCGTCGGCACGCCCGACTACATGTCGGCGTCGGCGACGTGGACCAACCCGACGGACGCCGACTTCGCGCACGCGATCTGGGCCATCGGGCCCGGTGCGGACACCCCCGCGCCGCCTGCGACGACCTGCTCCAACCCGTATCCCGACTCGACGTCGTCGGCCGCCTTCGGCGGCCTCTCGATGGACACCGACTACACGATCGGCGTCTGGACCTGTGACATCCACGGCAACATGAGCGCCGCTGCGGTGGCGCATGTTCATACGCTCCTCGACGCAACGGCGCCCGGCCCGGTCACCGGCGTGCAGGCGACCGGTGGCAACCATTCGTTCACCGTGACGTTCACGCCGCCGGCGGACTCCGACTACGCGACGACGGTCATCCGCTACCAGGCCGGCGACGTCGCCCCCGCGACTCCGACCGATGGCACGGGCGTGGCGTTCTTCACCAACAGCACGACCGCGATCGCCGGCAACAGCAAGCTGCCCGGGAGCACGGAGTACGCCGTCTCGCTCTGGGCGCGCGACAGTCACGGCAACATCTCCACGCCGGTCACGACGACTGTCGTCACGTTGCCGGACACCACGCCGCCGCCGATGCCGACGTTCACGCAGGTCACATCATGGGCGTCGCAGACGGTCAGGTTCTGCTACTCCATGCCGTCGCCGCTGCCGTCCGACTTCGCCGGCGTCTACGTCGACGTCACGGACGGGCACGACCCGGTGAGCTACACCGACGGCTACGTCTCGACCTTCCCGTACGTCAACAACGTCTGGTGCACGACGGCGGCGGTGCCGCAGAACTTCCACACCTACCGGCTGACGCTCTGGCCCTTCGACACGACGGGCAACGTCGGCCCGTCCGTGAGCTCGGACGCGCTGGCCCAGCCGAACGCCAGCGAGCTGCCGTCGGCCGTGTCGATCACGAACGCGGCGCCGACCGCTCACGACAACGAGATCCGCGTCGCGTGGACAGCTCCGACCTCGACAGGTGGCTCTGCTTTGACGGCGTACCGCGTCGTCGTCAGCCAGGGAACGAAGACCGTGGCCACGAAAGACGTCGGTCCCGATGTGCTTTCGACGACGGTCGGCGGGCTGCCCGCAGGCGTCCTTCTCTCGGTCGTCGTGCACGCGAGCAACGCCCTCGGCTGGAACACCGTGGGCACGGCTGCGACGACCATGGCCAACGACACGACGGCCCCGGCCAACGTCACCTTCCTCGCCGCGCACGCGCGCGGCCCCGGTGCGGTCCGCCTCACCTGGCAGGGGTCCGCGTCGAAGGATGTCGTGCAGTACGTCGTGGTCCGGACCGACGGCGGCTCTGTCCCGACGTCACCCGACAACGGCGGTGCCATCTGGTCCGGCACCTCGACGTCGGTCACCCTCAGCGGCCAGCCGATGCACGCGGACCACCTCTACACCGTGTTCGCACGGGACGCGGTCGGCAACACCAACACCGGCCGCGGCGTGGCTACCATCGCGACGAAGATCTCGATGTCGGCGCCGAAGACTGCGCACCCCGGGGCAGGTTTCACCCTGTCCGGAGTCCTGCGACGGTGGACAAGCGGCGCCGCTCTCGGCGGTCGCACGCTCACGCTGTGCCACCGACGGCACGGTGCCGTGACGTGGACGTGTGACGCCACTACGACGACCGCGAAGAACGGCAGCTGGCACTTCTGGCGCCATGTGTGGCGGTCGACCGACTTCCAGGTCCGGTATCACGGCTACGGCCGGCTCATGGGCAGCCTGCACACAGCGACGGTCACCGTCTCCTGAGCTCCCTCCGCGACCCGTGACCAGGATTCGCCCTGAGGAAAACGCGGCGACGACTGTCGGAGGTCCCGCGTAACGTCGAGGCAGTCATGAGCATCGACGAGCTGCGCCCAGAAACCTCCCTCGAGGACCTGCGGGTCGAGCTCTCCGCGACCGACTCCCCCAGTCGCCGGATCACGCTCGGCCGCCTGCGAGGGCCGGTCACCTGGTCGTGCATCGCCGCAGCCGGCGTTGCGGCCGTCGGCTTCGCGCTCGGCACCGTCGTCGCCGGCCGGCTCGCCGTCCGCCCCACCGGTCTCCTGGTCACGCTGCTCGCGCTGCTGGTCGTCGGCGGCGCGATCCTCGACACCGCCGGCCGGGCCGGCTGGGCCGGTGTCGTCGACCGCGCAGAGGGCCGCCTGCGGGGCGACCTGCTCTCGGCCGCGATGAGCCAGCCGCTGTCGGCGCTGTCCGAGACGGCCGTCGGCGAGATCCTCGACCGGATCGACGACGACACCCACGAGCTGGGCATGCTGCTACGGCGGATGGCATGGGACCTCGTCAAGACCGGCCTGCGCGCTGTCCCGATGTGGATCGTCGCCGGACTGACCTGGTGGCCGGCGTGGATTCTCTTCCCGATCGCCGCCGCTCTGACGTGGCTCGTCATGCGCCGGCCCGCTGCCGAGGTCTCCCGACTCAAGGTCATCGAGGAGATGGCCTGGACCGACCACGCGGCGGTCATGGAAGAAGGCATCGCCGCGCGTGACGACCTGCGCTCGAGCCTCGGCCAGGCCTACCTCATCCGCCGCTGCGCCGAGCTGTCCGCTGCCGTGCATGCGAAGGTCGCCGCGACCTGTCGAGCCGCCGCAGTCGTCGGCCGCCGCGCGGGTCTCGTCCTGCACGGCCTGCTCGCCGCGACTGCTGTCGCCGGCATCGCCCTCGCGACTCACGACCATCTGTCGGTCGCCGAGCTGGTGACGCTGTTCCTCGTCACGACGTCGTTCGTCGGGCAGATCGACATGGTCGCCCGGCACATGCCCGACCTGCAGGAAGGTCTCGGCGCACTCACGCGGCTCCGGTCGATGATGGCCGTGCCGGCCGAGCCGAGCGGCGGCCGCGCGGTGCCGTCCGGCACCGTCGCGCTCAGCGTGCGCGGGCTTCGCTTCGCCTACCCGCACGGCACCTTCGAGCTGCGCGACATCGACCTCGAGGTCCCCGCCGGCTCGACAGTAGCCCTCGTCGGCCGGACCGGCTCCGGCAAGTCGACGCTCGCCGCACTTCTCTCTCGCGCCGTCGAGCCACCGCCCGGCACGGTCTTCGTCGGTGACGTCGACGTCACCACGATCGACCTGCAACAGCTGCGCGGCGCCATCGGCGTCGTGACCCAGCGCACCGAGCTGCTCGCCGGCAGCTTCGCCGACAACGTCACGCTGTTCGCCGACATCCCGCGAGCTGTGGTCGAGCGCGCGATCGACGAGCTCGGCCTCACGTCGTGGGTCGCCGGCCTGCCCGACGGTCTCGACACCGTGCTGGGTCCCGGCGGCACGTCGCTGTCCGCCGGCGAAGAACAGCTCGTCGCGTTCGCACGGCTGCTCGTCCGCGACGTGCAGGTCGTCGTCCTCGACGAGGCAACCGCTCGGATGGACCCCGTGACCGAGGCGCGCGTCGTCGGCGCAGCCGAACGCCTGCTGAGCGGCCGCACCGGCGTACTCATCGCACATCGTCTGTCCACGACCGCGCGTGCCGACACCGTCGCCGTGCTCTCGAGCGGCCGCATCGTCCAGCAGGGCGACCGCGCTGCGCTGGCCGAGACACCCGGGCCGTTCCGCGACCTGCTCGACGCCGCGGGTGTCGAGGTCGACGCCGACCCGCTCGACCTCGAGCACTCCGTCACCGCCACGGCTCGACGCACTGGCGACGTACCTCCCGAGGAGATCCCGGGCCCGGGCCCGAGCCTCGCGCGCAGCACGGTCTCGATGCTGCGCGCTCACCCGCGGTGGGGGCTCGGCGGCGCCGGGCTGTTCCTCGTCTCCGCGACCACCGGTGCGTGGGGTGCGGTCACCGGCTGGGTCTGGGGCCATCTCGTCGCCGACCTGCGCGCGGGCCGCAGCGTCACGACCCTGACGGTCGCACTGGTCGTCGTGCTGCTCGTCGCGCCGATCGCCCTGTCGGCGGCCTTCGCCATCTATCCGCAGTGGTGGTCGGCCGTGCTGCTTCGGGTGCGCCAGGCGGTGCTGCGCGGTCAGACGCAACAGCATCGGCTGCCGCGCACACCACCCGGCGAGGTCGTCGCACGCGCGATGGACGCCGACCGGTTCGCGCGGTACGCCGACAGATGGGTCGACTTCACCAACGGCATCGTCATCGTCGCGGTGACGATGGTCGTCGGATGGAGCGTGCTCGCCGGTCTCGTGCTGGTCGCGGTCATGGTCGTGTCGGCGATGGCGTCGACGGTCGGCACGCCGATCGCCGGGCGTTCCGCGGCGGCGTCGTCGACGGCACGCGCGCGCTTTGGCCGGTCGCTGGTGTCAGCGCTCGACGCGGCACGCACGGTCAAGCTCGCCGCGGCGACACCTGCCGTGCATCGCCATCTGCAGAGCGTCGATGCCGGTCGCGTCAACGCCGCCGTTCGCGAGCACAGGGTGCAGGCCGTGCTCGACGGCGTGCCGATCGTGATGGTGCAGTGCGGCGTCGTCGCGGGTTGGCTGGTCTACCTCGCCGGTGGCTGGGGCCTTGCGACCGCACTGCTGGTGACGACGGCGGTCAACGGGTTCGACTGGTTCGGTCGCGTGGCAGGCTCTGTCATCACCGAAGCGCCCGGCGTACGCGCATGGAAGGACGCGACGTCGCGGCTTGCCGGCGGCGCCGACCTGATGGCACTGCCGCCCGGCGTCGACCTCGTGCGCGGGGACGCGCCGACACCACCGCTGCCGCCGCGGACCATGTTGCAGTCGCTCTCCGTGGTCGACCTGACCGCCGTGCACCCGGACGGCACGATCGGCGTCTCCGACGTGTCCTTCTCCGCCGATGCCGGCGAGCTCGTGCTGCTGCTCGGTCCGGTCGGTTCCGGCAAGTCGTCGCTGCTCGCCGCACTCGCCGGTCTCGTGCACCACACCGGCCACGTCCGCTGGAACGGTGTCGACGTCGAGGACCCGCAGGTCTTCCTGCGGCCCGGTCAGGTCGCCTACGTCGCGCAGGTCCCGCGCGTGCTCTCCGGCACCTTCGCCGACAACGTGCGGCTCGACCACGACCGCTCGCTCGACCGCGCGATCGCGGATGCGCGACTCTCGACCGACATCACCGACGCCGGCGGGCTCAACGCCCTCGTCGGACATCGCGGAGTGCGGCTGTCCGGTGGTCAGGTGCAGCGACTCGCGTTCGCGCGGGCGTTGGCGACCGAGGCCGAGCTCGTCCTCGCCGACGACGTGTCATCCGCTCTCGACGCGCGCACCGAGGTCGAGCTGTGGGACGCGCTGCGGGCCCGCGGCACGACCGTGATCGCGTCGACGTCCAAGCAGGCTGCGCTACGCCAGGCCGACCGCGTCGTCGTACTCGTCGACGGTCGCGTCGCCGCGTTCGGCCCGTGGACCCGGCTCGCGCACGACTGGCAGCACCTCGCCGGCTGACGACGCCAACGCGACGTCGACGCCCGCGTCGACGCGGCTCAGCAGTGGGTGTTGGCGTCGTACCCGCTCTGCGCGTACTGCGCGAGCTGGATCGGCCCGCCGGTGAACGGTGTCGACGTGCAGTTGGAGTTCGCCGTCTTGAGGCTGCCGGTGCCCGCGACCCAGATCGGCTGCCCAGCGAACTGTGTGCCGGTCCCGCCGGTGATCTGCTGCCACTGGTACGACGTCGAGTAGATGCCGACCGACTGGACACCGGAGTTGTGCAGCGCGTCGACCGCCCCCGCAAGAGCGGCACGGTCGTTGGCCTGCGCGTCGGCCGTCTGGCCGTAGGCGGACTCGAGGGTCTCCCAGGAGTTGCCGGTCTCGACGTCGAGCCACCACGCGACCCCGGCAGCGCTCGACGTGACGGCGGCGGCGTCGGCGAAGGAGTCCTTCGCGGCGTACCAGCCGTAGTCGTAGGAGCAGGACGCGCTGTTGCTGCCGTCGCACGGCTGCGGCGTGGTCTTGCCGGTCGGCCAGTGGCTGGAGTAGGCCGGACCCGGGTTGGCGGTGTTGGCGTAGAGCGCGGGCGTGTAGGTCGTGGCCTTCGCGGCCCAGGCCCACTCGGTCGCCAGGCACGGGTTGGCGGAGTAGACGATGCCGCCGTTGACGCCGACGATGCCGCCGTCGATCTTGCTCGGCAACGCGCCGCCGCACTGCGGATAGGAGACGTCGTACGTCGCCGCGGTCGCCGTCTGCCTGGGCTTGCCGGCCTCGGCGGAGGCGGGCACCAGGAGGGCAGCGACGGCTGCGGTCAGGGCAATGGTTCGCAAGCTGGGCACGACGAGGACGCTACGCGTGGAATCGGACTCTGGTGCGGAAACCGGCAAATCCGCAGGCGCGTCCGGATCAGCCACTCACACCGCCGGCAGCGAGCTGCTCGACGAGATCGGCCGATGCCTTTGCCGCGTCGTAGCGCGCCGCGACCATCGCGAGCTCGCTCGACCGCCGCCGAAGCTCCGCGTCGTCGAGCAGGTGATGCAACACGTCACGGGCCTCCGCGACCGGCGGCACGCCCTCGAACGCGACCGCCACGCCCGCAGCCACTGCTCCGCGCGCGACCTCGAACTGGTCGCGGCCGTGCGGGAACAGCAGCATCGGCACGCCCGCGCACGCCGCCCGCGTCACCGTCCCCTTGCCGGCGTGGCACGCGACCACGCTGACCCGGACGAGCAGCTGCCGATGCGAGACGAACCCGCCGACCTGGACGTTGGCCGGCAGCGTCGGCAGGTCGTGCGCGACGGGGATCGTCGCGATGACGTCGACGGGATCGTCGGCGAGCGCCTCGGCGACGGCGACGACGAGATCGACGTCGTTCTGCCGCGACGTGGAGACCGATGCGAGCACGGCCGGGCGTTCGGTGCCGACAGCCGCGACCCAGTCCGGCGTCGCTAGGTCCGGCGTCTCCCAGTCGGTCGGCCCGACCCGCACGGCGTAGTCGGGCAGGTCACCTTGCGGGAACACCAGCTCCGGCAGCCCGAGCATGAGCGTAAGCATCCGCGAGTGCCGGAGCCATCGGTGCTCGCCGTCGGGACGTGGGTCCGGTGGCAGCCCGACTCCCTCGCGCAGCTCGGTCCACCAGTCGATGAACGCCTCCTCCGCCGGCGCCTCGCGATCCCACAGGTGGAACATGAACGGCACGTCGGCGCCGTTCTCATTCATCGCGAAGTGCGCGTACGACGCCCACGGCACACCGGCCGCCTCGGCGGCGAAGTCCGCGCCGGTCTCCAGCGGATCGGTCAGGACGAGGTCGTACGACGACGACGCGAGCTCCGCGAGCACGTCGGAGTAGTAGGCGCGGATGCTTCCGGCCATCCATTGGCGTTTGGTCGTGCGGTCGGTGGGCCGAGCCGCGGTGGCGGCGTACTCGACGGTGCGGCTCGTCGTGCGAAAGTCGAACCCGAGGTCGCGGAACGCCTGCTCCGACGCGGGCTCACACAACACGACGACGTCATGCCCGCGGCGTCGAAGCTCGAGAGCGATCGGGACCGCGGGGAAGTAGGAGCCCGGCTCGTAGCACGGGCACCACAGCACGCGCGTCATGACGACGCAGTGGCGCCCTGCGCGACGTAGAGCTCGAGCTGGATGTTGTCCGGGTCACGGAAGGCGATGAGCACCGAGCCGGTCGTCGGCGTCTCGCTGATGCCCGAGTGGGTGACTCCGGCGGCGTCGAGGCGCGACAGCCACGCCTCGAGCTCCTCGCGGCTGCCGACTCCGAACGCGATGTGGTCGAGGCCGGTGCGGCGCTCGTTGAACTCGGCGTCGCCGTCGTCGGAGTTGTGCCGGGTCAGGCCGATGACCACGCCGCTCGGATGCCGCATGATCCGTCGCTGGAACGCGTCGGTGTCATACGGGAACAGCGGCGCGAACCCGAGGACCTCGCCGTACCACTGCACGGACTTCTCGAGGTCGCGCACGTTGATCGCGACGTGGTGCAGGCCGGTGAAAGACGTGTCCGCCATGGACGCCCCCCGTTCCATCGGATGTCGATGTAAATGTACGACCTCGGCGGCGATGACGGGTCATGCCGCCGATATATGTCGTATCTGTTCGTGGCCGATGCGGTTGGTCCAGATGAAGCTTCGGTCGGGGCCGCGTCTCAAGCTCCAGCCACCCTCGTGCACGAGCCAGTGGTGGAAGGCGCAGAGCCAGGCTCCGTTGTCGAGCGACGTCCTGCCGTCGAGGGACCACCACGTGATGTGGTGTAGCTCGACGCAGCGTCGCTGACACTTCGGGAAGGCACAGCGACCGCCTTGTTCGACATACGCCGCGCGGCGCTGCGCCGCGGTGAACTGCCGCGACGACCGGCCGATGTCGAGCACTTCGCTCTTCGTCCCGAGCACGGTCGGGACGATCTCGGCGTCGCAGGCCAGCCGGCGCGCGGTCTCCGGAGCGATCCGCATGCCGGACGGAAGGGTCAGCCATGCCTCCCGCACTCGCTTCTCGAGGACGTCGTAGGGGATCGTCACCAGCACCCCGACCGGCGACCCGCCGAAGCCCGGCTGATCGCCGGACTCCAGCTCACGCCGCGCGATGGTGCCCAAGGCATCGTGGTCGCGACGCATCGGTGAGCGCAGATCGTCCGGACCAGACTTGCCGTTGTGCCGGTCCAACGCCGCGCGGAGGATCTCGCCGGTCGCCGGGTCGATCAGACCGGACGCGGAGTAGAAGCCATCCATCGTCTTGGTCAACCGCAACCCGACCGCTCCGTTGCGCCGCTCGCGCTGGATGTCGGACTTCTTCGTCACGCCGAGACCGGTGAGGATGTCGTCGACCATGTCGCTGACATCGGCCGGTGACCCGAACCGCGCCATCTCCACCAGCGGACCCTCGACCGCCTCCCACGTCGCCGCCGGCAGCGACATCAACGCCGACAGCAGCGCTGACACGTGCTCGGTCGACAGCTCCCCCGAGTGATACGCAGCCTTCACCGTCGCGAAGTTGTCGAGGAAGCGGAGAAACTTCATCCGCCGCCCGGCCTCGGGCTTGGACATCCGCACATCTTCGAGCAACCACGACTTCGTCGTCCGCCCACACAGCTCGACCGTCGCGTCGAGATCGTCCACGCGCGTCAACGCCTGTGTGGTCAGCGCATGGGCGACGGTCTCGAGCTCCAGGCAGACCTGCACCTCAGTGAGCGCCTGCTCCTGCGACAGCACCAACGCGTCCACGGCGAGCGCAGCTTTCAGCTCGTCGAGGATCTCGTCGATCGCGCGGGCCAACGACCTTCGCCTTCCGGACAAGGGAATGAGGAGCGACGCACGTGTCCAGAGGCGAGTCAGAAGCAGAAGTCGAGGTTGCTGCGCGTCTGACACCTATTAGAACATATGTTCGAGTCGGTGTCAACTGCGCCGGACACGAAGAACCCGAGGCTTCCTAGATCCGCTCGAGCTCCGCGCCGTCAAACAGCGGCGTCATGTCGAAGGTCCCGACGTCTGCCGCCAGCTGGTCGTCACTCGCGTGCGCGCCACCGGACTCCGCCGCCGCCAGCACATGCGGCAGCTGGTCGATGGCCGACGACGAGTCGACGAACAGCCGAGGCTCGCGAAGCACGAAGCCGACCGCTCGCGCGATCGCCTCGGGGTCGGTCAACGGCTCGTACCAGCTCTGCCGCTTCTCTCCCGGCTCCCGCTTCGACAGCCAGCGACGACGGGCGATCCACTTGATGGTCTGTACGGCGACATTGCGCTGCTCGCACAACGCGAGCAGCTGCTCGACATCAGCCCGGTAACCCGCGTCCTGCAGCAGCGTGTAGTTGTACGGAAGCAACACGGAGTCGTAGTCGAACCGCTCAAGGCTGCGGAGATGCATCCTCGCGATGCGCAGCCCGTGCCCGGTGACCCCGATGAAGCGGACCAACCCTTCGTCACGGGCGCGCTGCAACGCTTCGAGCGCACCACCCGGGGCGTGTGCGGTCTCCCAGTCGTCGTCCTCGACCAGGTTGTGCATCTGGATGAGGTCGACGCTGTCCACGCCGAGCCGGTCGAGCGACCGCTCGAGGCTTGCCCGCGCGCCGTCGCCGTCGCGCGAGTGCGTCTTCGTCGCCAGGAAGAACTCACCGGGATGCTGCGCCAGCCATGGCGCGATCCGCAGCTCGGCGTCGCCGTAGTCCGCAGCGGTGTCGATGTGGTTGACCCCGTGCTCGCGCAGCAGCGGCAGCAGCCGGTCGGCTGTCTCCTGGTCGGCGCGCGCGACACCGGCCGCGCCGAAGATGATCCGCGAGCTGTCGTGTCCGGTGCGGCCGTACGCCGCGCGTTCGATCACCTGGATCACCCTAATCAGCGGCGGTCACGCTGCGGGCTGGTTCTCTGGGGCTATGGCTTTTGCGCACTCGCGCGCGCAACGTAACCGACGACGGGGAGGTCCAGATGACCGGTCGACGTACAGCTGCTGTCGCGTGCAGCGTTGTTGCGATGTCTGTCGCGCTGCCCGGCGCCGTCGGTACGGCGGTGGCGAACCCGCAAGTGGGCAGCTGCACCAAGAGTTACACCTTGTATGACAAGGCCGGCCTGTCGTTCGATCCTGCGGCCGTCGCCATCTTCGACGTCATCGATACGAACCACAACGGATTGATCTGCTTCAAGCCGTACCCCAACGGAGACCATGCCGGGCACGCCGGCAACCTGGTCGACGACAAGGCGGGTCCGCACTAGCACCGCGGAGCTACGGCGTCGCGCGCAGCTCTGCGACGAACTTGTTGTACTGCGTCTCGTGCTGCTGCCACATCGCCACGACCGGCGGCGGCATGTGCTCGTCCATCATCGCGAGCTGCTCCGGACGCATCTGCTCACGCACGAGGCCGAGCACGAGCCACATCTTGTCGCCGCTGAAGTTGCGCAGCGCATGACCAGGCAGCTCGCCCCACTCCGGTGCATAGATGTGCTTCGCCGCCAGCGGGACGATGAATGCCTCTTCCTCGTCCAGGTGCGCGAGCAGTGCCGCACCCAGGCTGGCGATAGCAGCAGCCGCAGTGCTTCCGCTCACAGCGTCCGACGCGTTGCGCCACTCGAGGACAGCATCGACGGCTGCCTCGAGCGAGGTGCCGACGTCGCCGTGCTGCCCCGCGATCCGCTGCACCTCCGCGGCTTGGTCCGGCGCACGCTGGATGAGGATCGGCCAGATCAGCTCGTCCTCACCGTCGTGATGTGCATGCAGCAGGGCCAGCACGTTGCGGTAGTAGGAAGCGACGAGCTCGACACGTTCACTGCCGTGCGACGTCGCCGAGCCGATCAGTGCCGGCGCGTTTGCGATGGCTTCGCGAAAGACCCGGTGCACCTGAGCCATGTCGCTCGTGTCGGCCAGCGGTGGCGTCCCCTGCGCCGGGATTCCGCTCGTCGTCGTGTTTGTCGTCGTGTCTGTCATCGTCGCCCCCCGTTTCCTTACATCGTGGGGCGATGGAATCACCGCGTAGGCGGCGGCGCAACCGGTTCTGCGAAATTGCGCACCGGCCGGGCGGTCGCGCGTCCGTCAGCGCTGCATCGGGAACGGACCGCTGAGAGCGGACGACAGGGAGCGCACCTCGCGCTCCAGGTAGCGGCGGTGGCCACCGAGCGTCCGCACGGCCACGAGGCGGCCGGCGCGCTCCCATCGGGTCAGCGTCGAGCTGACCACGCCGAGCATCGCGGCCGCCTCGGCCGGCGTGAGTAGAGGCTCGACAGCGGAAGGCTGGGCGGTCATCCGTGCGTACCTCCTCACGTCGTCGTGGGACCGTGATGCCCAGACATGTGAGGGCGATCACCGTGCGCCACAGACCTACCGATGCGTAGCCGGGCAAATCCGGACAAGACATGTCGGAAGTAAGAGAGGTGTCACGCGCACAGCGTGGCTCGAGCGCGGCGCCGTTCTACCAACAAACGCGCCGATCCACCCCCGACGGCGCAGCCGGTTGAGCGTGAGCCGGCGTCCACCACCCTGCCCGGGCGCGTGGTTGTAGGTAGAACCGCGCTTCGGCGCTCCTCATGGTGCCGACCACCACCAGCCCGTCGGCTTCCCCTACACCGCACTGGGTCGTGCTGAGCGCACGTTCGGGTCGTTCGCCTCTGGGCGCCGCGGGTCTTCCGGCGAAGCATGGACTGACGGAGGTGCACCGCTATGTCTGCCATGACCTATCCCGTCCACCTTGACGCCGACCTGGAGCCGGGGCTCAGCCGCTGGCTCTGGCTGGTGAAGTGGTTCCTCGCGATCCCGCACTACGTCGTGCTGGTGTTCCTGTGGATCGGCTTCGTCGCCGCGAGCCTCGTCGCGTTCTTCGCGATTCTGTTCACCGGGCGCTACCCGACGAGCCTGTTCGAGTACAACGTCGGCGTCCTGCGCTGGAGCTGGCGGGTGTCCTATTACACCTACGCCGGCCTCGGCACCGATCGATACCCACCGTTCACGCTCGACGACGTGCCCGACTACCCGGCGCACTTCGACGTCGATCCGCCTCAGCACCTGTCGCGCGGGCTCGTCCTCGTCAAGTGGTGGCTGCTGGCGATCCCGCACTACGCCGTTGTCGGCATCTTCGCCGGCGGCGGTTTCTGGGCGCTGTCACGGACGACCCACGACGGCAGCGGCGGACCCGGCTTGATCGGGCTCATGGTGTTCATCGCCGCCGTGGTGCTGCTGTTCACCGGGCGCTACCCGCGGCAGATCTTCGACTTCGTCCTCGGGATGAACCGCTGGTGCCTGCGCGTCGCCGCCTACTCGGCGCTGATGACGGACGACTACCCGCCGTTCCGCCTCGACATGGGCGGCCACGAACCCGGCGGTACGACGACAGTCGCCGCCGTAGCGGTTGCGCCGCGACCGGCCGTCGCGGAGCCCGTCGCGGGTGAGCCGACGACACCACCGCCGACCGCACCGGCGCCGTTCCAGGCGCCGCCACCGAGGCGCGGCTGGACGGGTTTCCAGATCGTCTCGCTCATCATCGGCGCGGTGCTCGGACTGACATCACTCGGCTTGTTCGCCGGCGCGGGCGTCCTCAGCTGGGCGACCAACACCCAGCGGGATTCCGCCGGCTACATCACCACCCACACGCACACGCTCCACACGGCGTCGTACGCACTCACGAGCGACGGCATCGACCTCGGCGACTCGACCGACTGGATCACTGCCGGCGACGTGCTCGGCACCGTGCGAATCCGAGCGACCGCGAGCGATCCGCGGACCGCGCTGTTCGTCGGCGTCGCCGACCGGGCGTCCGCCGAGTCCTACCTCGCGGGCGTCCGGCACAGCGTCGTCACGAACTGGCCCGAGGGCCACACGCACCTCGCGACCGTCGCGGGTAACGCGCAGCCGAAGGCACCGGCCGGCGCCGATATCTGGGCCGCACAGACAACCGGGACCGGCACGCAGACGCTGACCTGGAAGCCGAACGGCGGCGAGTGGGTCGTCGTGGTGATGAACAGCGACGGCCACCCCGGCGTGGCGGTCGACGCCGATGTCGGTGCGCGAGTGCCGGACCTGGGCTGGATCGCCGGCGGGCTCGCCATCGCCGGCATGGTCCTGCTCATCGGCAGCGCCCTGCTCATCGCGATCCCGGCGGTGCGGGCGAGTCGCCGTTGACGCACCCGACCATCGGCGCAGCGTTCACACGATGAGGTCGAAGGCCTCGTAGGCGACCGGTCGCCCGCCACGCATCGCGACGTCCTCGACGCCCGCCGCGGCGAAGGCGGGGAACAGCCGCGACTTCGCGAATGCCTCGAGCGCCTCGCGCGACTCGTAGACATCGATGATCTGGACCTCTCCGGACGGCAGCTCGGATGCGGCGTGGATGAGCATCCCTTCGGGACGCTGCCCGTCGAGGTCGAGCTGCTTGGTCACTGCGTCATACAGCTCGCGGCTCGGCGCTGATGAGACCTGGGCGACTGCCATGGTGACCCCCTGGCTGGTGATTTCACTAGTGGCTGTCACTAGTGACTGACTGCAGTAATATGAGCCTCGTCATGGCTGCTGTCAAGAGGAATCCCCCGTCGCTTTCCCGGCGCGACCGCGCACAGCAGACGCGGCTGCGGATGATCCGGGCTGCGCACGAGCAGTTCGTCGCTCGCGGTTACACCGGCGCGACGATGGCCGACATCGCGGCGGCGGCCGGAGTCGCGGTGCAGACGGTGTACTTCACCTTCCACACCAAGGCCGAGCTGCTCCAGGCCTGCTACGACCGTGCCGTGCTCGGCGAAGACGATCCGCTGCCGCCGCCGCAACAGCCTTGGTACCGCGCCATGCTGGCCGCGCGATCAGGGAGCGCAGCGCTCCGTCATTTCGTGGCCGGCAACACCGAGATCGTCGCGCGGGTCGGTGCGCTGGACGACATCGTCCGGTCTGCGCTGCACGAACCCGATGCGGTGCGGGTTCGTGGCCACAGCGAGGAGCTGCGCCGCATCGGTTACCGCAACCTCGTCGACCACCTCGCCGACCGGTTCGGCCTTGCATCGGGCGTCGACCGGGACACCGCCACCGACCTGTTGCTGATGTACGGCGCCACGTCCTCCTATCGCACTCTCGTTCTCGACTACGGCTGGACGAGGGAGCGCTACGAGAAGTGGCTCCACGCGGCGCTCGTGCAGCAGCTCCTGCGAAGAAGCTGACGCGGCGGCGTCGTACGGACTAGCGCACGTGGTCCGGCGATGCCGTCATGATCTCCATGCTGTGGCCGTCGACGTCGACGCCGAGGACACCGGCACCGAAGCACCGACACCCCGGGCGCGCCAGGACCTGGCACTTCCGTCCACCGTGCGCAAGGATCAGCTCAGTCCAAAGGGGGGTGCGTGGCGCGGGCGACGGTGGCGCTGCTCTTCAGCGACATCGAAGGCTCGACGCGTCTGCTCCAGCAGCTTGGTCCGGCGTACGCCGACCTGCTCTTCGAGCACCGGCGCGTCCTGCGGCAGGCGTTCGCCGATCACGACGGTGAAGAGCGCGGGACAGAAGGCGACTCCTTCTTCGTCACCTTCCCGACGGCGGCCGCCGCGACGGCAGCGGCTCTGGCGGGGCAGCGGGGGCTGGCCGACGTCCGCGGAGCTGACGGTGCCGGTGTCAAGGTGCGGATGGGACTGCACGTCGGGGCGGTCGACGTCATCGCCGACACCGTGGTCGGCCTCGCCGTGCACGAGGCTGCCCGCATCTCCAGCGCTGCTCATGGCGGCCAGGTGCTCGCGTCCGAGGCGATGGCACGGATGGCAGAGCCGATGCCGGCCGGAGCCGACTGGGTCGACCTCGGCCGGCATCGGCTGAAGGACGTCGGCGACCCGATGTCCTTGCGGCAGCTGAGCCATCCCGACCTGCACCGCGACTTTCCGCCGCCGCGCTCGAGCGGCGGGGGCCGCGACAACCTGCCGGCGCAGCCGACCGCGTTCGTCGGCCGGCTGCCTGAGATCGCCGCCGTCGAGTCGCTGCTGGGCTCGTCGCGCCTCGTGACGATCACCGGCGCCGGTGGCGTGGGCAAGTCGCGGATCGCGTTGCGCGTCGCGTCCGGCCAGGTCGACCGCTACAGCGACGGCGTGTGGCTGGTCGAGCTGGCGACGGCCGGCGAAGCAGCGTCGGTCGAGGCACAGGTGGCGACGACTCTGTCACTGGGCCAGGTGTCCAGCGACGAGCTCGTGAAGCAGCTGCGCGACCGCAGGATGCTGCTCCTGCTCGACAACTGCGAGCATGTCGTCGACGCCGTGGCCCGGCTGGTAGACGCCGTGCTGCTGCAGTGCCGCGACATCTCCATCCTCGCCACGAGCCGTGAACCTCTCGGCATCGACGGCGAAGCGGTGTGGCGGGTGCCACCGCTGGAGATCGACGACGCGATCGAGCTGCTCGAGGTACGCGCGAAGGCGGTCGCTTCCTCCTTCGCGATCAGCGACGACAACCGGGCGTCCGTCCGCGAGGTGTGCGAGCGGCTCGACGCCATCCCGCTGGCGCTGGAGCTCGCGGCCGCCCGGCTCGGAAGCCTGACCGTGCAGCAGCTGGCGAGCCGGCTCGATCAACGCTTCCGACTGCTTTCCGGCGGCGGCCGCCGCACCCTCGAGCGTCATCGCACCCTGCAGGCGACCGTGGACTGGAGCTACGACCTGCTCACCGCGGAGGAGCGCACGGTGCTGCGTCGGGTGAGCGTTTTCTACGGCGGCTTCGGTCTGGACGCGGCGGAAATCGTTTGCGGTGGAGACGACCAGGTCGATGTGTTCGACGTGATCGACCGACTGGTCCAGAAGTCCCTCGTCATCGCCGAGGAGCGGTCGTGGGGCATGCGCTACCGGCTGCTGGAAACCGTGCGGCAGTACGGCGTCGACCGGCTTGTCGAGGCCGGCGAGGCGGTCGACGCTCGAGACGCCCATCTCGCCGCGATCGTGCAGCTCGCCGCCGAAGCAGAGCCCATCCTCTGGGACGGCGGCGACGAGGCGAAGTGGCTCGAACAGCTGGACGACGCGGACGGCAACATCCGCTCGGCGCTCGACTGGGCGCTGGAAAGCGACAACCCCGGCGCCGCTGCGTGGATTCTCTTCGGTGTCTTCGGCTGGATCACCGGTCGCGGCCGCGCCGGAGAGGGGCTCGAGATGAGCCGGCGCATCCTCGCGTCCGGCGTGGCCGGTGTCGACCTCGCGCTCACCAACTTCCTGGTCATGTGCTTCGAGAGCAACATCGGACCGTTCGCGCCGGCCACGATCGAAGCGGTCCGCGAGACCGCACCTTTGCTCGAACAGTCGCGTCGGCCCTGGCTGCACCAGGAGGCTCTCGCGTACACGATCGCCTGGTCCTACCCGCCCGGCGACGCGGAGGCGGCCGCCGCGTGCATCGAGCCGATCCGCGCCGTCATCGACGACGTCCGCAAGTACGGCGTGGGAGTCGTCACGTGGTGTCTCCAGCCGTTGATCTGGGTCAACCTCGACGCCGGCAAGCTTGCCGACGCCCGTGCAGCCGCCGACGAGGGTCTGTCGAACGCCCTCGCGAGCGGCCTGAGCCTCCGGGTCAGCCGGATGGCGCTCAACCGCGCCAGGATCTCCATGGCCGAGGAAGACCTGGACGGCGCGTGGAGGTACGCCGAGCAGTCGGCGACGGCTGCGCGCAGCACCGGCGAGACATTCGTGGTCAGCGTCGCCACGCAGCTTCTTGCCGATGTCGCGGACCGGCGCGGCGACCACGCACTGGCGAGGGACCTTCTCGTGAGCATCCTCGACCTGGTCGAGGACTCGCAGCCGCTGGCGGCCGTCGAGAAGCTGCGCGAGCGGATCGCGACGTACTCCTAGCGGTTCGCGTCGGGTTCAGACGCCGAGCTGCGGATACGCCGCCCGCGAGATCACTCGAGCGACGGTGCGCGCGTGCGAGCGCGTCCCGCGGCCGGTCCGCGCGCCGGATGAGTTGAGCACAGCCGCGATCGAATGCAACAACGCGCCGGAGCCGTGCAGGCGGAGGATCCACGCCTCGGTCGCCGGATCGACCGGCTGCGCCGGCCGCGACTGGCGACGTACCGGTTTGTGCAGGCCCGGCTCCGTCGGCACATCGGCGAGCGCGACTGCGGGACTCCACAGGTAGCCCTGGGCCGATGCGCAGCCGAGCCGGCGCAGCTCGACCGCCTGCTCATCCGACTCGACCCCTTCCGCCACGCAGTCGAGACCGAGCGTGGTCGCCATGTTGACGACGCTCGCGACGATCGCCAGGTCGTCGCGGCTACGGGCGAGCCCGGAGACGAAGGCGCGATCGACCTTCAGACAATCGACGGGCAGCTCGCGCAGCCGCAGCAGCGACGAGAAGCCGGTGCCGAAGTCGTCGAGCGCAACCCGCACGCCGCGTTGGCGCAGAGCGGTCAGCACGACGACGGCCGCCTCGACGTCGACGAGCATCGTGCGCTCGGTGATCTCGACCATCAGTTGCTTCGGATCGATGCCCGAGCGCTGGAGCGCCTGGTCGGTCCAGCCGAGCAGCCGGGGATCGGTGAGCTGCCGGGGCGAGAGATTCACCGAGATGTACGACGTCCGGCCGTCGCGGGACAAGCGCTCCGCGGCAAGGCATGCGTCGGTCAACAGCGTGGGCGTCAGGTCGTGGACGAGCCCGCTCGACTCGGCGATCTCGATGAACTCGCCGGCGTTGAGCTCTCCGAGTTCGGGATGCATCCAGCGAAGCAGTGCCTCGCACCCGACGGTCTGGCCAGTGGTCAGCTCGACGATCGGCTGGTAGCGCAGGACGAACTCGTTGTTGTCGGCACCATGCCGCAGCTCCGACGTCCGGCGCAGTGTCTTGATGGCGGTGTCACGCAGTCCGGTGTCGAAGATGTCGACCCGGCCGCGGCCGCGCGTTTTCGCGAGGTAGATGGCCGAGTCCGCGGCAGCGAGGGCCTCGATCGTTCCGCCGACGACGTCGAGCGACACGATGCCGGCGCTCGAGTCGAGGACATGCTCCCCCGTGCCGAGCTCGATCGGCTCGTGGATCTGCTGTCTGATCGAGGCCACGAGCTCGTCCAGCTCCTCCGCGTGCGCGCACAGCACCGCGAACTTGTCACCACTCACGCGCGCGACGACGTCACTGTCGTGCACGGCGGCGAGAACGCGGCGGGCGATCGTGATCAGGACGTCGTCACCGGCAGCGTGCCCCAGCGATTCGTTGACGAGCCGAAAGTGGTCGAGGTCGAAGACGACAAGGCTCGCCGGCGCCTGCGCATGCAGGCAGATGTCGAGCTCGGCGAGCACTCCGGCCCGGTCGAGCAGTCCGGTGAGGGGATCGATACCGGCGTGCGGCAAGCCCAGATCCTCGACGTGGATGACCACGCTGCCGGCGGCGTCACCACTGTCGACACGGGTCAACCGCACCCGGCCATCGCTTCGGGAATGGCTGCAGCCGAGCTTGGCTCGGCGGACGGCTGATCGCCGACCTCCTGCCGTGACCTCCTCCCAGGCCGCCTCGACCGCTTCGCGGTCGTCGGGGTCGACGACGTCCAGCAGTCCCGTCACGGTCGGCGTCTGCGCGCACGGCCATCGAGTGACAAAGGCCGGGTTGACCCAGGTCACGTCGCCGTCCGGGTCGACCAGCGCCGCGATCTCCGGCGTCGCGGTGACGACGGCGGTGAGGAGGGCGACGGAGGTCTCGGTCATGACGTCTCGAGTGTCGACCGAGTTGGTGCGGCCTTAGCTAGACGAAGTGTCGTCGACTCGTAGACGCTCCGCTGTTTCTCGGAACCTCTCGATCATCTCCTGCTGCGAACTGACCCCGAGCTTGTGGAACACCCGCGACAAGTGGTTGCGGACGGTGCTCTGGCTCAGGTAGATCGAGCTCGCGATCGCCGGCACCCGGTCGCCGCTGAGCAGCCGCGCTGTGATGTCGAGCTCACGGGTCGTCAGCTTGTCGACGCCCGGGACGTTGGCCTGCTGCAGCAGCGTGAACGCGTCGGCAAGCGCGAGCGCCTGCAGTCCTCTGCCGAGCTGCTGCAGGCTGCGCTCGTCGGCCGTTCCACCGGTGTCGCTGGATCGGTTGGCGTACATCATGGAGAACGAGAAGCTCGGCGACGGGTGGGTCGGCCGCAGCAGCAGGTCGGCGAGCGCGGGCTTGCCGTTGACGTGGACGTTCACCGCGATGCACACGCCTTGGTCGCGAGCGGTGGCCCGGGCAAGTGCTGCCAGCACATCGGCGGCGCTGGTGACGTCGAACAATCGGAACACGGACGAGCCGATCACGTCATCCGGTTCCGAGCCGAACGATCGCACATCGTCGCTGACCCGCTCGATTTCCATCCGTCCGTTCACCGTTCCGACGACGACGACGCCCTCGGCGTCGCCCGGATGACCCGGCAGGTAGCTCCAGGCCGAGCGGTCGGCCGGCCACAGGATGCTGATGGCGAACTCCACGGGAACGCGCGTGTCCGCCCCCCGGATCCAGGCCTGCAACGGCTGCCACTCACCGTCCGGTCGCCGCCATCGCCGACGCGCCTGGAAGCCGCTGAGCGTCCCGGTGGCGACGAGCGGTAGCGCGCCCGTCGGCTGGCCGTCGGCGAAGTCCTCGACGTTGCGGCCGACGAGGTCCTCGACCGGTACGCCGAACAGACGGCTCGCCTCGTCGCTGGCGGCGAGGATCTCCTCTCCGGGCACCCGGAAGAGAAGCGTCGGCAAGGTCGACTGCCGGACCGCCCGGACAAGCTCCTTGCTTGGCTCGCGCACGACGCCTCCCGGCGGGACGGTAGGCGCGACCGTGACAGTTCGTCCAGCGAGTCGCGATAAATCGCCTAGAGACAGCGCCTCGGCCCGGTGGAACGCTTGCGGTCGCGGGTCGGCGGTGTCCCCCGTGTGCCGTCGACCCGCCTGCTCCCCGCCGCTGGACATGAGAGGGCCCGCGATGAAGGCAATCGTGGTGACTGATCGAGCCGCCGGAATGGCCGGCATGACGCTGTCGGAACGACCCGAGCCGAGGGCGGCGATAGGTGACGTCGTCGTTGACGTTCATGCGTCGGGCTTCGTCCCGACCGAGCTGGCCTGGCCGTCGACCTGGGCCGATCGCAACGGCCGCGACCGAACGCCGTCGATCCCCGGCCACGAGCTCGCCGGCGTCGTCACCGCGCTCGGCTATGGGACCACGGGACTCTCGGTGGGACAGCGGGTGTTCGGCCTGACCGACTGGCACCGCGACGGCACTCTCGCTGAGTCTGTGGCCGTCGAGGCGCGCAACCTCGCGCCGCTGCCGGGCGACGTGGCCTTCACGGTGGGCGCGAGCCTACCGATCTCCGGGCTGACCGCGTGGCAAGGGCTGTTCGAGCATGGACGGCTTCAGGCGGGGCGGAGCGTGCTCGTGCAT
>DASSKP010000041.1:0-41332 GCA_035690365.1 Mycobacteriales bacterium | reverse complement strand
GGTCGCGACCGACGGGTCCTTGCAGCCACGGTCGGTCGGCTGCGTGCGGCCGAGCGTCGCAACCTGGTCCATCGCGAAGCCGGGGAACGCCTTTTCGATCGCGACGTCGAGACGGCCGACGTAGTCACCGGTGACCTTCGTGTTGTCGCTGCCCAGGACGGTCGGGTGCGCGGAGAAGCTGACGTAGGTGTCGAGAACGGTGCCGGTGGACGGGTCCTTTGCCTGCAGGACGCGAACCTCGTCGTCCATCGTCTGGTTGTTGGGGTCATGGCTGAACTGGTTGTTGAGCAGCCAGTCGGCGGTCGGCGTGTTGGTGCAGCCGGAGTCACCGTTGTCGAGGCACTCCTGCGGCGGGTACTGCGCCTCACCGTTGACGCCGGCATGGACAGCGGCATAGCTGAGCGTCGCCGGCTGCATCTTCTTCCAGGCCTCGACGATCGCGGTGACCGTCTGGTCGTGGACCTCCTTGAGGTACGACGTCGGAACACCGCCCCAGACACCGGCCGTGTCGGGGCCGCCGTGCGAGTGATCGGAGTCGACGACGATCTCGGTCGGCGCGGGCACCGGCGCGGGCAGCTCACCGAGGTGCAGACCGGGGTTGGCGTGGGCCGCCTTGAGCTTCGCCGCCTGGTCGGCCGCAAGCGTGGCGATCTGCGCGGAGGCGTCCTTGCGGATCTCGTTGATGCCGAACGGCCCCTGCTTGTAGGCGTCGAAGTAGCCCTGGGTCTCGATCTGGCTCATGACGATCGTGTGGCCGCCGCCGCTGACCGAGAAGGCCCGGACGTGCGACCCGTCGCTCTCCGCGGTGCCGTCGCTGCTCGGGAAGCGCGTGAAGGAGTTGTCGCCGAGGATGCCGGTGGCGAACCGATTGCCGAGCGCGTCGCTCGCCCCCGGGACGTTGACCGCGTTGCCGGGACGGCCAGAGCTGAAGCCGTAGCCGCCGAGGAAGAAGTCGTTGTTGGCGAGCATCTCCGGGCTCGGGTTGATCGACTCGACGTCACCGCCGACGAGGTACGTCGCCGGCGTCGCACTGTCACCCGGAAGGGCGAAGGCGGCGGGCAGGGCGGCCGCGGCGGCGACGGCTGCTGCGGACAAGACGGCGACGCGACGGCGCACGGAAGCTCCCCTGGGTAACGGTCACAGACACCGTTCGCCCGACCGGGGGTTTCTCCTCCTTACCGGAGCGACACTTCGTGTCCCGTCACCAAGCAGCACGCTCCGTGTTGTCACGGTGACGGCAGGACCACGGAGCGCGACGGCGAACCCCTAAGGAGCCCAGCGCCGCGTCCTCCAGGAGTGCCCGATGAAGCGCGCCCTCGTCCACCTTCTCGCCGGCGCGCTCGTCGCGACCGGGGGCGCTTACGCGATGGCCGCGGACGCCACCGGCGGCCAAGCCTCTGACTGGACCGGTCTGCGTGCCGGCGTCGGCGTCGCCGACGCCACCTGGCACGTCGGCGCGGGCGCCGGGCAGTACGCCTCCGACAACATCCCGACCGATGCCTCGATGGAGTGGGACCCCAACGTCGAGCACGTGAAGCAGGCGTCGTCCTACGGCGTCGCCAGCCGCCTGTCCATGCGGGCGATCGTTCTCCAGGACGGGCAAGGGCATGCGCCGGTCGCACTGCTGAAGGTCGACAACTACCTCGCGCAGGACTACCTCACGCGCCGGATCGCCGCGATCCTCGCCGCCGACGGCAGCAAGGTCACCTACGACCACATCCTCATGTCGGCGACACACGACCACAACTCGCCCTACTACTCGACACCCTCGTGGGGCGTGTGGGCCTTCCAGGACGTCATGGACCTGCGCATGTTCGAGTACCAAGCGCGCGCCGGCGCGGCCGCGATCGAGCAGGCCGAACGCTCGATGGTGCCGGCGCGGGTCGGTGCGACGACCGTGCAGTACCCGGACTTCCAGGGCAACATCGCCGGTCAGGACCTCGACAACCAGGGCGCGCCCGCGGGCTACCCCTTCGGCGTCAACGACCACGGTCTCGTCGTCATGCGCTTCGACGACGTGTCCGACCCGAGCACGCCGAAGCCGCTGGCGACGTACGTCAACTACGCCGAGCACGGCGAGTCGCTCGAGACGACCGACCTCATCAGCGAGGACTGGTGGGCGCCGTTCCAGCGGTACGTCGACCGCGCGACGGGTGTCCCGGTCGTGTTCAGCCAGGGCTCGGTCGGCTCGGCCGAGGGGCCCTACGACCGCTACGGCAACCACACGCCCACGACGACGGACGGCGGCGACACCGTCTACAAGATCTGGGCGCACGAGAACTTCGCCCAGGCCGAGCGCGGCACGCACCTGCTGGCCGAGAAGGTCGTCGACGCGTGGAACGCGATCGGCGCCAACGACCCGTCGGTGCAGATGCCCTACCAGAACGACCCGGTCGTCGACATGCTCACGCACTGGGTGGCCGGGCCGCTGTCGCACCCTTACCCGTCGGTCGGCAACTGCCGTACCCAGAACAGCGTCGACGGCGACCCCGGCGTGCCGGCCGCCGGCCTTCCCGACTGCCAGCGCGGTGACCTCGGCCAGCAGACCAGCCCGCTCTACCAGAACCTCAAGGCCGCCGGCCTGCCGCTTCCGGACAACTACGACGCCTCCGCGTTCACGGGTGTCGAGGAGAACCTGCGCATCAAGCTGCAGGCGGTCCGGATCGGCGACACGCTGCTCGCGTCCTGCTCCTGCGAGGCGCAGAGCGACCTCATCAAGAACCTCGAGTCACGGACCGACGCCGCCACCGGCAACATCTACGACGGCTTCGACTACGCCAACGCGGCCGACGTCGCCGACGCGTGGCCCGGCCAGGACGTCCAGCCGTGCCACCCGGTCGACGACACGGACCTGAGCAAGGGCTACGACTGCCCCAACCCGACCGGGTCGACGGGCGAGTACCCCAACTGGTTGTTCGGCAAGGGCCGCATCACCGTGAGCCAGGCTGCGTTCGATCACATGGAAGCCGAGATCCACAACGACGCCAACGGCTGGAACGATCCCAGCTACGTCGCACAGGCCAACAGCGAGCCGGCCAACAACGCCGACATCAAGGGCAACTTCACCAAGACCGAGCTCGGCGCGAGCAACGACGGCTACGACTACTCCTCGCCGGACTGCCAGGGCTATGCGCTCAGCGTCGGCCTCGGCCACACCGGCGACTACGACGGCTACACCGTGTCCTACCGCGAGTACATGGCACGCGACGCCTACCGCAAGGCTCTGACGTCGTACGGCGCCCACACCGCTGACTACATGGTGACCAACCTCGTCGGCATGGCGGCCAACCTCCGCTGCGGCACGCCGCTGATCGCGCAGCCGACCGATCCGCTGGCGGCAGCGGACGAACAGCGTCAGGCTGCGGCCGCCGCCGCACTCGGGCAGCTGTCGTCCTACTACTACGACACGTGGAACGCGCAGATCCCCGACAACGCGGGCCCGGCACACGCGCTGCAGCAGCCGCCCACGACCGTGCAACGGTTCGACGCCGTGCAGTTCCGCTGGGTGGGTGGGGACAACTGGACCGACAACCCGACCGTGAAGATGCAGCAGCAGGACCCAGTTGACGGCAGCTGGCACGACTACGCCGACCAGAGCGGCGAGATCCAGGTCGTCCTCGACAACCCTGCACAGTCGAGTGGCGACTTCGGGCTCAGCGGCCTGGCGAGCGAGCAGCTCGGCAACCGCGCGGGGATGCAGGAGTGGCACTGGCGCGCGTCGTTCGAGGTCTTCGACTCCTACCCGCGGGTTGACGTCCCCGGCGGCCAGGTGCCGGACGGCAACTACCGCTTCGTCGTCGACGGCGCGATCCACCAGGGCGGCGCCACGACGCCGTACACGCTCACCTCGGACACGTTCACCGTCACTCCGTGGCAGGGCATCACCGCACGCGACCTTCGCCGCGACGGCACGCAGGCGTCGTTCGTCATCGACCCGATCGCCTACCCGCGGACACCCAAGACGACCGACGGCATCGCCTTCTACAAGGACGACCCGAGCTTCCACCTGATCTGCACGACCTGCACCTTCCGACCGTGGGCCACGACGTCGACGCCGGTCAGCGCCATCGTCGAGGTGCACTGCGCCAACGGCAAGGTGAAGCAGGTCGCCGCCAGCTACGACCCGAGCACGCAGCGCTGGGTCGCGACGGTGCCGTCCGGTGTGGGGATCACGGTGAGCATCCCCGCGGGAGGTATTCGCGACGCCTACGGCGAAACGAACGGGCAGCCGGTCGGTCCGGTCACCTGACGACACCGGAGGTCGCCATGCGCCGCGCTTCGCTCCCCGTTCGTCGCGGCGTCCTCGCCGCGTGCGGCGGTCTGCTGCTGGCGGCCGGGCTGTTGTTCGTGCCGGCGTCGGCCGGGAGCGGCTCTGGCCGCGTGGTGCTGCGCGACGTCCGGACCGGCCATCAGTCCAGCCCGACCGGCAAGGTCACCCTCCCCGTCAACGGCACGCACGCGCAGCCCGACACCCAGACCGAGCCGTCGATCGCGGTCAACCCGGCCGACCCGCTCAACGCCGTGACGGTGTACCAGGAAGGCCGGGTCGACGTCGGCGGCGACGCCGGCAACGGCTGGGCCACGACGTTCGACGGCGGGAAGACCTGGATCCACGGCTACCTCCCGGGCCTCACCCGAACGACGGGCGGAACGTTCGACCGGGCGTCCGATGCCGTGGTGACCTTCGGTGCCGACCCGGCGAAGCCGGGCCACTACCTCGTCTACGCCAACAGCCTGGTGTTCGACGACGGCACTGGCCCCACCGGCGACACCAACCAGAGCGGCATGGCGGTCAACGTCAGCAAGGACGGCGGCCGCACCTGGAGCAAGGCGGTCATCCTCGAGCAGGACGGCCTCGCCGGCCTCAACGACAAGAATTGGCTGGTCGCCGACAACGGCACCGGCACCGGTCACACCACCGGCCGTGTCTACGTCGTCTGGGACCGCATCGCACCGATGATCTACAGCTACTGCGACAAGGACTGCGACAAGCTCGCGAGCTGGACCAGCTCGCCGGCCGGCGGCGACACGTTCTACGTCTTCGACCCGATGCCGGGCATCGGCTCGATCCCGCTGGTGCTGCCCGACGGCAGCCTCGGCGTGGTCTTCGAGGGTGACTTCGGCGGCACTCCGTCAGTCCCGTCCACGCCCACTGACCAGCCGGAGTTCGCGCTCGCCGGCTCGCAGCTGATGTTCGCCATCGCCCCGGCAGCGGGCGCGGTCGCCTGGCCGGCGCCGCTGACCTTCACCAACACGGCCTTCGGCATCGCGGCCAACACCGCCAACCCGGTGGCCGAGCAGCGTGCCGGCACCTTGCCGGCTGCCGCCGTCGATCCGAAGACGGGTGCCCTCTACGCCGCGTGGGAGGACGGCCGGTTCCGCACCGACGGCCTCAACGACATCGTCTTCTCGACGTCGACCGACGAAGGCGTCACCTGGAGCTCGCCGAAGAAGGTCAACGGCGGCAAGGGCAACGACCACATCGACCACTGGAACGCGATGATCGACGTCGGCAAGGACGGCGTCGTCCACGTCGCCTACCGCCAGCGCGACGAGCACCCCGGCGACCCGACGACGCGATCAGCGCACGGCTTCAGCCCGCACATCTACACCTACTACCAGGAGTCGCACGACCACGGTGCCACGTGGACGTCGCCGCTGCAGGCCAACAGAGTCACGACGGATGTCGGCTACGCCGCCTTCTCCCGCGGCGGCGCCTTCCTCGGCGACTACAACGAGGTCGCGACGGCGAGCAACGGCACGACCTACGTCGTCCACAACGAGGCTCTCCCGAAGTCGCCGGGCGAGAAGTGCAACTGCAGCTTCACCAGCGGCAACGGCCACCAGCACCAGTACACCTACGTCGCGGTCATCGGAAAGCGAGTGACGCGTAGCGGCGCGACCGGCAACTCCGGCGGCAGCGGTGGCAACGCTGTCGGCGGCGGCCGCAGCCTCCCGTCGACCGGCCTCGGCGCTGCGCTGCCCGTCACCGGGTTCCTGCTGCTGATGGCCGCTCTCGGTCTACGCCGCCGAACGCCGTCCTTCGGCTGATCAGCGGACGGGACGGCCGGTCCGCTCGCGATGCCCGCAACCTGGCCAGCAGCACGGCCGGCGCATCCCCTCGGCGAGCTCCTCGATCGTCCGGCGGATCCGTCGCTCGCGAGTCGTCTGCTGCTTGGCGTCCTCGACCCAGCAGATGAACTCGTTGCGCGCCAACGGCGTGATGTCGTGCCAAGCGGCAAGCTCCGCGCTGCTCGCGAGCAGAGCAGCGCGCAGGTCCGCCGGCAGCTTGTGCACGACACCACCCGGCACCCGCTGACCGCTCACAGCATCGACCGCATGCTATGAGCGTTGGCCGCCGCGCCGAGGAGCGGCAGACCGAGGAGCTCCTCGGTCGTGCGCAGCAGCGAGTAGTGCGTGTAGCGGGTCGACGACTGCGTACCGGGCGTGACGCTCGGGGCGACCACGACGGTGGCCACCCGGTTGGTCGACCCGTCGAGGCCCTCGTCCCACGTGACGAACACGGCGGTATGGCCGGCGGCGTAGGTCGGGCTGGCCACGATGCGATCGAGCCAGGTGCCCAGCCAGGAGTCGGCCGTCGCGGTCGAGCAGTCATGCCCGTCGTCGCAAAGGTTGGGAGTGATGAACGTGAAGGGGCGCAGCGTCTGCTGCTTCAACATCGTCGCGAACCGGCCGGTCGCTCCGCCCATCGGGAGATCCCAGTGCAGGCAGCGGTCGCGGATGGCCGGGAAGTAGACGGCCGGGTTGTGCCGCGCGGCATAACGCCCGTACGACGCCCGGTCGCACGCCGTCGACATGCTTTCAGCCAGCGAGCGCCACTGCCGCCCGCGTTGGCTGAGCTGCCGGAAGATGGTCGGCCGCCACTGCGGGCAGGTGCCCGGCGAGCAGTCGCTCGTGACGCCGCCCGTCGAGCCGGAGACCGCTGCGAGGTAGTTGGGCAGCGACGGATGCGTGATCGCGTAGTAGGCCGTCGCGATGCCGCAGCGACGGCCGTACGACGCGAGGTGCGGCGCCTGACCGGTCGGACCCAGCACCTGTGAGTAGGACCGGTTCTCCATCCAGATCCAGATGACCTTCTTGTACTGAGTAGGTGAGCCGCCGCGGCCGCACGGAGCGCTGGTGCCCGACTGCGTCGCGGAGGTCGCGAGCACATGCGTGGTCGCTTTCGGAAGCACGGGCCGGTGGGCCAGCGGTGCGCTGCTGCCGGCGCAGCCGCTGACCGCCAGGGCGAGGGCGGCGACCGTCGCGCTCACCACAGGTCGCATGAGGACCACGCTACGTGGGCAGGCAAGGGCCATGGGCGCACGACTTCAGCACGACCTCTAGCGTCGCGGCATGGAGATCTGGCCCGGCTCGAGCTATCCCCTCGGGGCGACGTACGACGGCAGCGGCACCAATTTCGCGCTGTTCAGCGAGGTCGCGCAGCAGGTCGAGCTCTGCCTGTTCGACGAGAACGGCGTCGAGAAGCGGGTCCAGCTGCCCGAGCGGGATGCGTTCGTTTGGCACGGTTACCTGCCCAATGTCGGTCCCGGTCAGCGCTACGGCTTCCGCGTCTACGGTCCCTACGAGCCTGAGCAGGGCCTGCGGTGCAACCCGGCCAAGCTGCTGCTCGACCCCTACGCGAAGGCGATCGAGGGCGAGGTCGACTGGGACGAGGCGTGCTTCTCCTACAAGTTCTCCGCGCCGGAGGAGTTCAACGGCGCCGACTCGGCGGCGCACATGCCGAAGTCGATCGTCATCAGCCCGTTCTTCAGCTGGGACAACGACCGCCACCCGCGGACGCCGTACAACGAGACCGTCATCTACGAAGCCCACGTCAAGGGGCTGACCAAGACCCACCCTGACATCCCGGAGAACATCCGCGGCACCTACGCAGCGCTCGCGCATCCGGTCATGCTCGAGCACTACCGCCGGGTCGGCGTGACCGCGATCGAGCTCATGCCGGTGCACCAGTTCGTGCACGACAGCACGCTCAGCGACAAGCACCTGCGCAACTACTGGGGCTACAACACCATCGGCTTCTTCGCTCCGCACAACGACTACGCCGCCTCCGGGCAGCGTGGCCAGCAGGTGCAGGAGTTCAAGGCGATGGTGAAGGCGCTGCACGAGGCGGGCCTCGAGGTCATCCTCGACGTCGTCTACAACCACACGGCCGAGGGCAACCACATGGGCCCGACGCTGTCCTTCCGCGGCATCGACAACTCGTCCTACTACCGGCTCGTCGACGGCGACCCCGCCCACTACTACGACACGACCGGCACGGGGAACACGCTGCTCATGCGGCACCCGCACGTGCTGCAGCTGATCATGGACTCGCTGCGCTACTGGGTGACCGAGATGCACGTCGACGGCTTCCGGTTCGACCTTGCGTCGTCGCTCGCGCGGCAGTTCCACGAGGTCGATCGGCTGTCCGCATTCTTCGACCTCGTCCAGCAGGACCCGGTGGTGTCACAGGTGAAGCTCATCGCCGAGCCGTGGGACGTCGGCGAGGGTGGCTACAACGTCGGCGGGTTCCCACCGCTGTGGACCGAGTGGAACGGGAAGTACCGCGACACCGTCCGCGACTACTGGCGGGGCGAGTCAGCCGCACTCGCAGAGTTCGCCTCGCGCCTGACCGGCTCGTCCGACCTCTACGAGGACGACGGCCGCCGCCCGTTCGCCTCCATCAACTTCGTCACGGCGCACGACGGGTTCACGCTGCACGACCTCGTCTCCTTCAACGACAAGCACAACGAGGCCAACGGCGAGGACAACAACGACGGCGAGAGCCACAACCGTTCGTGGAACTGCGGGGTCGAGGGCGCGACGGACGACATCGACGTCATCACCTTGCGCGAGCAGCAGAAGCGCAACTTCCTGACGACGCTCTTCCTGTCGCAGGGTGTGCCGATGCTGCTGCACGGCGACGAGCTCGGTCGCACGCAGCAGGGCAACAACAACGTCTACGCCCAGGACAACGAGCTGGCGTGGGTCGACTGGGAGCGGGCTCGCGACTACGACTTCCTGACGTCGTTCACCGGCCGGCTGACCAAGCTGCGGGCCGAGCACCCTGTCTTCCGCCGTCGCCGCTTCTTCAACGGCCGGCCGGTCAAGGGCTCCCCGCTGGAGGACATCGGCTGGTTCACGCCGGCGGGTGAGCAGATGACGGACGAGGACTGGGAGTCCGGATTCGCCAAGTCGGTGGGCGTCTTCCTCAACGGCGCAGGCATCCGCGAGCCGGACACGCGCGGCCAGCGGTTGACCGACGAGTCGTTCTTCCTGCTCTTCAATGCTCACTACGAGACGATCGAGTTCTGTCTGCCGGACGTCGGCGTCGAACGATGGCACGCCGTCGTCGACACGCATGCACCGATGCTCGACGACGTCGACCCGCGGTCGGTCAAGCCGGGCGAGCCGATCGAGGTGGCGGCGCGTTCGGTGCTCGTTCTCCAGCAGGTCTTCTGACCGATGCCGCCACCCGGGTCGCCGACCGCGACCTACCGCCTGCAGCTGCGCCGCGAGTTCGGCTTCCGCGACGCGGCCGCCGTCGTGCCCTACCTTGCCGCGCTTGGGGTGTCGCACGTCTACTGCTCCCCCGTGCTCGAGGCAACGCCAGGGTCCGCGCACGGCTACGACGTCGTCGACCACTCGCGCCTGTCACCCGAGCTCGGCGGTGACGACGGCTGGGCGGAGCTCGCCGAGGCGTGCAGGACGCACGGCCTCGGGATCGTCATCGATGTCGTGCCCAACCACATGGCCGTCCCGACGCCGGAACGACTCAACGCCGCGCTGTGGGGAGTCCTGCGCGACGGTCGCGAGTCCGAGCACGCGGCGTGGTTCGACATCGACTGGGACAGTCAGGACGGCAAGCTGCTCATGCCGGTCCTCGGCGACCCGTTCGACGACTGCGTGGCGCGCAACGAGATCGAGGTCGACGTCGAGGCCCGGATGCTGCGCTACTTCGACCACGAGTTCCCGCTCGCTTTCGGCACCGAGGAGCTGGCCGACGACATCGTCGCCCTCCACGCGCAGCAGCACTACCGACTGGCGCACTGGCGGGTCGCGAACACGGACCTGAACTACCGCCGCTTCTTCGACGTGACGTCGCTCATCGGGGTGCGGGTCGAGCTGCCCGAAGTCTTCGACGCGACCCACGCGCGGCTGCTCGACCTCGTGCGCTGCGGCGACGTCGACGGCCTGCGCATCGACCACCCCGACGGCCTCGCCGACCCCGCGGGCTACCTCGACCGGCTGGCCGCCTCGAGCGGCAGGATGTGGACGGTCGTGGAGAAGATCCTCGAGCACGGCGAGGTGCTTCCGACCGGCTGGGCGTGTGACGGCACGACCGGCTACGACGCCCTGGCATCGGTCAGCGCGGTGCTGACCGACCCGGCCGGAGAGAAGCCGCTCACGGAAACCTACGTCGCCCTCACCGGCGAGGACCCGGACTTCACAACAGTGGTGAGCGACGCCAAGCGGCAGGTCGTCACACAGCTCTTTCCCGCCGAGATCCACCGACTGGTCCGCGAGCTGCGGCACCCCGAGCTTCGCGACCTGGTCCCGCAATCCGTCCCCGACCCGGACCTCTTTGCCGCCATCGCGGAGCTGCTCGTCTGCTTCGACGTCTACCGCGCCTACCCGGGCGACGGAGCGTCGGCAGACCGGATCGACGCCGCCGTGACGCTGGCTCGGACCAACGCAGCACCGCTTGGACCGGCCCTCGACGTCATCGAACCCCTGCTGCGCCGTCAGCTGCCCGAAGCCGACTCGTTCGCCGTCCGCTTCGAGCAGACCACCGGACCAGTCATGGCGAAAGGCGTCGAGGACACCGCCTTCTACCGCTACCTACGCCTCACCGCACTGAGCGAGGTCGGCGGCGACCCCCGCCACGTCGGCATGACCGTCGACGACTGGCACGCCAACTGCGAGCGACTCGCCCGCGACTGGCCGAGGACGATGACCACGTTGTCGACCCATGACACGAAGCGGTCGGAGGACGTGCGCGCGCGACTGCTTGTGCTCGCCGAGATCCCCGACGAGTGGACGGCTGCAGTCAGCCGTTGGCAGGCTGCCGGTCCGGCGGAGCGACCGGACGCCAACACCTGCTATGTCTTCTGGCAGAGCCTCGTCGGCGCGCATCCGATCAGTGCTGACCGTCTCAAGGCCTATCTCGCGAAGGCGACCCGAGAGGCGAAGCGGCACACGTCGTGGACCGACCCCGACGAGAGCTACGACCAGCGTGTGGCGACGTACGTCGACAGCGTCCTGGCCGACGAGGCGTTGCTGGCCGACGTCGACAGGTGGATCCGAGAACACCTGGCCGAGCCCGGCGCGAGCAACAGCCTGTCGCAGAAACTGCTGCAGCTGACGATGCCGGGGATCCCGGACGTCTACCAGGGCGAGGAGCTCACGGACTTCTCGCTCGTCGACCCGGACAACCGCCGGCCGGTCGACTACGACGACCGTCGGCGCCGGCTGACGCAGATCGCGAACGACCAGCCGGCGGGCGCGGCGCTCGACGGCGACGACGTGAAGCTGCTCGTGACGTCGCGCACCCTCCAGCTGCGCCGGGACCGGCCGGCGACGTTCGCCGGTGGCTACGCCCCACTGACGGCGGACGGCCTCGCGGCCGGCCACGTGGTCGCCTACCGACGCGGCGACGACGTGGTGGCGGTCGTGACGCGGCTACCGGTCGGCCTGCGGCGCAGCGGCGGCTGGCGCGGCACCACGCTGCAGCTTCCCGAGGGCAGCTGGCGGGACGTCCTGACCGGCCGGCCGGCGACCCACGAGGTCGCATCGCTGCTGGCGGACCTGCCCGTCGCGTTGCTCGTCCGGGCCGGCGGGTAGGAGCCCGTCGTGACCGCCCCCTACAGCGCCGATCCACCGACGCCCTGGTTGTGGGCGCCGGACGCCGACCGGGTGCAGATCGAGACCGCGGCCGGCGTACGCGATCTGGTCCGGCAGACCGCCGACGGATGGTGGCGGGCGGATGTCAGTGGGCTGGCGCACGGGACCGACTACTCCTACCGGATCGACGGCGGCCCGTCGCGCCCCGACCCGAGGTCGCGCTGGCAACCGTCGGGCGTGCACGGCCCTTCGCGTCTCTACGACCACGGCCGCTTCGAGTGGACCGACCACAGCTGGCGGGGAGCCAGGCTGCCGGGCGGCCTCGTCTACGAGCTGCACGTCGGCACGTTCACCGCGGAAGGCACGTTCGACGCGGCGATCGAGCGGCTCGACCATCTCGTCGATCTCGGTGTCGACCTCGTCGAGGTGCTGCCGGTCGCGGCCTTCGACGGACCACGCGGCTGGGGCTACGACGGTGTCGACCTGTACGCCGTCCACGAGCCCTACGGCGGGCCGGACGGCTTGAAGCGGTTCGTCGACGCGTGTCATGCGCGCGGGATGGGCGTCGTGCTCGACGTCGTCTACAACCATCTCGGCCCGAGCGGCAACTACCTCGGCGAATTCGGGCCCTACTTCACCGACTCGCACAGCACGCCATGGGGTTCGGCGATCAACCTCGACGGACCGGGCTCGGACGAGGTTCGGCGCTGGATCCTCGACAACGCCACGATGTGGTTGCGCGACTTCCACATCGACGGGTTGCGGCTGGACGCCGTACACGCCCTCGTCGACACGCGCGCGATGCACATCCTCGAAGAGCTCGCCGTGTCGGTCGAGGTGCTCGCTGCGCATCTGCGCAGACCGCTGTTCCTCATCGCGGAGTCCGACCTGAACGACCCGCGGCTGATCCGCCCGCGGGAGGCAGGCGGTTACTCGCTCGACGCACAGTGGGGCGACGACGTCCATCACGCCTTGCATGCGGCGCTAACCGGCGAACGACAGGGCTACTACGTCGACTTCGGATCACTGGAGACGCTGGCGGAGGCGTTGACCCGCGGCTACGTGCACGCGGGCACACCGTCGACGTTCCGGGGGCGGTTCCACGGCCGTCCGGTCGATCCGACCGTGACCCCGGGCTGGCGCTTCGTGACCTACCTGTCGAACCACGACCAGGTCGGCAACCGCGCGGTGGGTGACCGGCCGTCGGCGACGTTGTCGCCCGGTCTGGTGAAGGTCGGCGCCGCACTGCTTCTCGCGTCGCCCTACACGCCGATGCTGTTCATGGGTGAGGAGTGGGGCGCCTCGACCCCGTGGATGTTCTTCACGTCGTTCCCGGACGAGGCCCTCGGCGAGGCCGTGCGCAACGGTCGCCGGGCCGAGTTCGCCGAGCACGGCTGGGCAGTCGAGGACGTCCCCGACCCGCAGGACCCGGCGACCTTCGAACGGTCACGGCTGGACTGGGCGGAGCTGTCGACGGAGCACCACGCGGAGCTGCTCGAATGGCACCGCCGGCTCATCGCCCTGCGTCGGGCCCGCCCGGAGCTGACCGACGGGCGGCTGGACCGTGTCCGATGCCGCTGGGACGCCGAGGACCGATGGATCGTGCTCTACCGGGACGGGATCGCCGTCGTCTGCAACCTCTCCGGCGAGCGCCTGACCGTGCCGGTCGAGGGTGTCCCGATCGGGGTTTTGTTGTCCTCGGCGCACGGCTTCGTCTTCCGGCCGGGCGAGGTCGAGCTCGAATCGGAGTCGGCCGTAATCGTGACATTCGTGGACTAACGGGCACACACCCCCGTTGAGCGGGGGCCGATCGCCCGGTACCCTCATCGAGTCCGGCCACAGGGGCCGGATGGTGCCGCGGAGCGCCGAGTCCTGTCACCGCGCGCATCAGGGAAAGACCGCGACAGGAGCGGGGGACCCATCGGGAGCACGCACCATCGCTCCCTGGGGTGAAGCCGACGAGCCCCCTACGTCGGCCGGGCCACTCCCTTCGGCCCGAACCCGTCAGCTGACTTCGTAGGCGCAGCGAAGGGACCCAACATGCGCTCTGAGCGCTATCGCGGGCGTCACCGCGCGCCCACCCAGACCGGCCAGATCGTCGCCCGCTCCACCGCCGCCGGCACCGCGTTCGCGCTCCCGCTCGTCGGGTTCACGACGGCTGCCAACGCCGCCACCGAGGAGCAGTGGGACCACGTCGCCCAGTGCGAGTCCGGGGGCAACTGGCACATCAACACCGGCAACGGCTACTACGGCGGCCTGCAGTTCTCGTCGTCGACCTGGCTCGGCTACGGCGGCGGCAACTACGCCTCCCGCGCCGACCTGGCGAGCAAGGGCGAGCAGATCGCCATCGCCAACAAGGTCCTCGCGTCGCAGGGCTGGGGCGCCTGGCCGGTGTGCAGCCGCTACGCCGGCCCGGCGACCACGCAGAGCGAGTCGTGGGCGCCGAAGAAGACGTCGACCACCAGCTCGACGTCGAGCGCGACGACCAGCCGGACCAGCACGCACCGCTCCTACTCACAGCGCGCGACCCGGGCGATCCACGTCGTCCGCGCCGGCGACACGCTGTCGGGCATCGCGCAGAAGTACAACGTGCGCGGCGGCTGGCGGGCGCTCTACCGCACCAACCGCACCCTCATCGGCAGCAACCCCGACCTGATCCTGGTCGGGCAGCACCTGCACATCCCGGCGTAAGTCCGGTCAGTCGCAGCAGCCGCGGAGCGTCCCTCGTGGGAACTCCGCGGCTTTTGCGTGGGCACGAATGTCTGGTTCATCCCCCAATTGGTGACATCTTCTGCTCGTTCGGGTGATGGACCGGGCGTTCGGCGGGCGACATGATTCGCGCAACATTCTCCCCCGGAGGTTCCGTGAAGCGTCTCCTTGTCCTCGCAGCCGCTACCGCTGTCTCAGCCGGCACCGGGCTCGGCACGGCCGCTCTCGCCGCGCCGTCGCAGTCGGGCATCACCCACCGCAACGTCCGCGTGTGCGCGACCCCGACCACCATTGGTGTCGCCGCGTGCAATGCCATCCGCCACGACACCCTTCGCGACGGCAAGCCGGTCTCGCCAGGTGCTACGGGCACTCCGTCCGGCTATGGCCCGAGCGCGCTACACGCGGCCTACAACTTGCCGTCCACGCCAACTTCCGGCACGCCGACGATCGCCATCGTCGACGCCTACGACCTGCCGACCGCGCTCAACGACGTCAACGTCTATCGGTCGCAGTACGGCCTCGGCAATCCGCTGGTGAACGGCACCTCGTTCCGACAGGTCGGACAGACCGGCGGTCCAGTGCCCGCCGTGAACGCCAGCTGGGGGCAGGAGATCGCTCTCGACATTGAGATGGCGACGGCGATCTGCAACACGTGCAACATTCTTCTGGTTGAGGCCACGTCCGCGTCGCTCTCCGACCTCGCCACGGCAGTCAACTACGCCGCGTCGCAGCCTGGAGTTGTCGCGATCTCCAACTCCTACGGCGGCAGCGAGACCTCCGCCAACTCCGCGTACAACCAGACGGCCAAGGGCATTGCCGTCACGGTGTCGACCGGCGACAGCGGCTACGGTGTGCAGTCGCCCGCCTCCTACCCGTACGTCACCGCCGTCGGCGGCACGTCGCTGACGAGTTCCGGTGGTACCTACAGCGAGACCGCGTGGAGCGGCGCCGGCTCCGGTTGCTCGCGCTACACCGCGCAGCAGCCCTGGCAGACCGGCGTCGTCAAGAACTGCTCCAACCGCGCGCTCGCCGACGTTTCCGCCGTGGCTGACCCGAACACCGGCGTCGCGGTCTACGACTCAACCGCCTACCAGGGATCGGTCGGCTGGATGGTCTTCGGTGGGACCTCGGTCGCCGCGCCGATCATCGGTGCGGTCTACGCGCTCGCCAACAACGGCGGTGGCACGTCGATGCCGTACACGCACCAGAGCTCGCTGCACGACGTGACAACTGGCCGGAACGGCCACTGCAACCGCACGCCGGCACTGTGCACGGCTGGCACGGGTTGGGACGGGCCCACCGGTCTCGGCACGCCGAACGGTCTCGGCGCGTTCTGACCTGACAGTTCGCCACGAGGGCGTCCGGCTTCGGCCGGGCGCCCTCGTCGTTTCTGCCAGACTCCATGTCTATGCGCCGGCTCTTCCCCGACCCGAGCGACGAAGTCGACCTACGAGCGGCGTACGCCGTCGACGCCCCGCGGCACGTCCGGGCCAACTTCGTCTCGAGCGCCGACGGGTCCGTGTCACTGGAAGGCAAGTCCGGCACCCTCGGCAACGCCGCCGACCGTGAGCTGTTCCAGCTGCTTCGTGCGATGTCGGACGTCGTACTCGTCGGAGCAGGGACAGCGCGGGTGGAGAACTACGGCGGCGCCAGAGAGGTCGACGGGCACGTCCCGCCGATCGCGGTGGTCAGCCGGTCCCTCGCTTTCGACCTCGGCGCGCGGCTGTTCACGGACACCAAGGTGCCGCCGATCATCCTCACGTGCACGGCCGCACCCGCCGATCGCCGGACGGCTCTCGAGGGAGTTGCCGACGTGGTCGTGGCCGGCGGCGAGGACGTCGACATGCGCGTCGCGCTGGACGCGCTCGCCGACCGCGGGCTTCGCCATGTCGAGTGCGAGGGCGGGCCGCATCTGCTGGGTTGGTTGATCGCGGCCGGGCTGCTCGACGAGCTGTGCCTGACGCTTGCCCCGGTCATCGCCGGCGGGTCGGCCGGCCGAATCGTCGCGGGGCTGCAGTCCCAAGTGGCGGACCGGTTGCACCTGCTGCACGTGCTGGAGGACGACGGCTACCTGTTCCTGCGCTACTCCACAGCCAGCAGCAGCTGACCGGTCACCCACAACTACTCGCCGAGCCGCCACAGTTCGTCGCCGGACGCTGATCCTGGCCTCTCCCCCACCACCCGGAGGCCTCGATGTCGCTGCGTCGACTCATCCCCCTGCTGCTCGTCCCCACGGCGCTCCTCGTCGTGCCGTCACCATCAGCGCACGCCACCACGTCGACCCAGGTCGCGGTCTGCAAGCGCGCACCGCACGGCCGGGTCGGCTGCTTCGCGATTCGCGTCGACCGCTACACCAGCACCGGCCGCGTCCGTCACGCGACGACGCCGGTCGGCCTGACCCCAACCGATCTGCAGTCCGCCTACGCGCTGCCCGCTGCTCCCGCAGGCGCCGGCATGACGGTCGCGATCGTCGATGCGTACGACGACCCGCAGGCCGAGCACGACCTGGCGACCTACCGCGCTCAGTTCGGCTTGCCTGCCTGCACGACCAGCAACGGCTGCTTCCGCAAGGTCGGCCAGTCCGGCACCCGCAGCTACCCGACGCCGGACCCGGGGTGGTCGCAGGAGATGTCGCTCGACCTCGACATGGTCTCGGCTGTCTGCCCGGCCTGCCACATCCTGCTGGTCGAGGCGACCAGCAGCTCGCAGGCCAACCTCGGTGCCGCGGTCAACACCGCCGTGCGGCTCGGCGCTGACGCCGTGAGCAACAGCTACGGCGGCCCGGACGCCTCGGACAACAGCTACGGCCGCTACTACCACCACGCCGGCGTCGCGATCACTGCATCGAGCGGCGACAGCGGCTACGGCGTCTCCTACCCCGCCAGCTCCAAGTGGGTCACCGCCGTCGGTGGCACGTCGCTTCGTCGCTCCACCCGCGCGCGCCGCGGCTGGACCGAAGGCGTCTGGGACGGTTCCGGCAGCGGCTGCTCGACGCTCAACAGCACCACCTGGCAGCCCACGACGACGACCGCCTGCAACGGACGGGCCATGGCCGACATCGCGGCGGTTGCCGATCCTGCGACGGGCGTCGCGGTCTACGACTCCTACGACTACGAGAACACCAGCGGGTGGCTGACCTTCGGCGGCACGAGTGCGGCATCGCCGATCATCGCCGGCGTCTTCGCGCTCGCCGGCAACACCGCCGAGGTGAACGACGGGTCCTACATCTGGCAGCACCACCGCGGCGGCGTCAACGACATCACCTACGGGTCCAACGGGACATGCCCGACCACGCGCTGGTGCACTACCCACTACGGCTGGGACGGCCCGACCGGCTGGGGAACGCCGAAGGGGGTCACCGCCTTCTGACGGCGGTTGGCAGACTGCGGGGCATGTACCTGCCCGTCATGCCCCCGGTCAAGCCGATGCTCGCCAAGTCGGTGAAGCAGATGCCCACCGCCGACGACGTGCCGGACGGGCTGCTCTACGAGCCAAAGTGGGACGGCTTCCGGTGCATCGTCTTCCGTGACGGTGACGAGGTCGAGCTGGGCTCCCGCAACGAGCGCCCGCTCACTCGCTACTTCCCCGATGTCGTGAAGGCCGTGCGCGAGGCGATGCCGCAACGGTGCGTCGTCGACGGCGAGATCGTCATCGCCCAGGGCGGCCGGCTCGACTTCGAGTCGCTGCAGCTGCGCCTGCATCCTGCCGAATCGCGGGTGCGCAAGCTGGCGGCGGAGATCCCGGCAGAGTTCGTCGCGTTCGACCTGCTCGCCTTAGGCGACGAGTCGCTGCTGGAGAGACCGTTCGGCGAACGTCGAGCTCTGCTCGAGACCAGCATCACCGAGACGGCGTCGGTGCATCTGACCCCCGCAACCGATGACCTGGCGACGGCGCAGGAGTGGTTCACCCAGTTTGAAGGCGCAGGTCTCGACGGCGTCGTCGCCAAGCCCACCCACCTGCCCTACCGGCAGGACGAGCGCGTGATGTTCAAGATCAAGCACGAACGCACAGCCGACTGTGTCGTCGCCGGCTTCCGCTGGCACAAGAGCGGTCCGGTCGTCGGCTCGCTGCTGCTCGGCCTGTCCGACGGCGACTCGTTGCGGCACGTAGGCGTCGCGGCGTCGTTCACGATGGCGCGCCGCAAGGACCTGCTCGAGGAACTGGCGCCCTATCGCGACATCGCCGCCGACGAGCACCCGTGGCTGCGTGAGCACGCGCACGGGCCGGGTGGGGCGCAGAGCCGCTGGAACGCCGGCAAGGACCTGTCGTTCGAACCGCTGCGGCCGGAGCTGGTCGTCGAGGTTGCGTACGACTACATGGAGGGTTCGCGCTTTCGGCACACCGCGCAGTTCCGCCGGTGGCGCACGGACCGCGACCCGCTCAGCTGCACGTTCGACCAGCTGGAGCGACCGTTGACCTACGCGGTCGCGGACGTCCTCGGCGCCGGCACCTGAGCGACCTCGGTGAGATCGACCACGCGATGGGCGTTCAGGTCGATGACCTTTCCCGGTCGGAGCCGGTGTACGCCGCCCACCGCCATGCCGGCGAGCGCGACGACCGCGATGCCGGCGACCGCGTCGAGCAGGTAATGGTTGCCGGTGCCGACCACGATGAAGACCATCAGCGCGGGATAGAGGACTCCGGCGACCTGGGTGATGCGGTGCTGACCGTGCCGGACGAGCTGCCAGCCGCACCACAGCGCCCAACCCACGTGCAACGAGGGCATCGCGGCGAACTGGTTGGTGTACTGGCCGACGCCTCGCGGGGCGCTGGCGTCCTGGCTCCACCAACCGAAGTTGGAGTACTTCGCCATCGTGTCGACGAAGCCCGGCAGCATGCGTGGCGGCGCGACCGGCAGCAATGTGAAGCCGATCAGCCCGAAGATCGTCGCGACCATCAGCGTCGTGCGTGCCCGCGAGTAGTCGTTGCGGTGACGACGCCAGAGCCAGACGAGAACGAGCGGCGTGACGATGTAGTGCAGCGTCGCGTACATGTAGTCGGCAGGAACCGCGAGGAAACGATGCGCCGCGAGTCCGTTGTTGACCGTCTGCTCCCAGGCGACGTCGAGCGCGTCCTCCAGATGCAGCACGCCCACCGCATGCGCGAACGCCGTGGCCTGACGCCCCTCGACGAAGAAGCGGCTGGTGTCGTAGATGGCGTAGACGATCGCGATCAGCAGGAGCTCTCGCAGGCCGCGGCGTCGTACGAGTCCCGCGGGGATGGAGCGCAGACGAGAGAGACGCGTCGCTACCCGCGACGCGTCACCTTCGTGTGGGTACTCGTCCCGATCGGGACGGACCCTCTCCGTCAGCGACGCCACACGCCCTCTCCGTATGCCCCGTCCGTGGACGCTAGGGACGGCCCTCAGCAGCGTCAACCGAAACGGTCACACTCCCCTTCCCCGTCACCCGAATGGCTGGACAGCGCAGGGCAAATCCGGCAACCCGCCGCCTCCGCTGCTGCATTCAGGTGTCCGCGGGGCGCCGAGCCCGGCTCGGTTGCACGCGGGAAGGCTCCCCCGGCATCTTCGGGTTGAGCGCCGCGAAGCGTCATGCGCTGTCGCTCACACGCGGGGACCAGCGAGAGCGCAACCGCCCGAATATCTCGGCTAGCTCGGACCGGATCAACCGGTGCCTCCAACGCCTTGGAGGCGCGCAATGACCGAACTGACCACGACCGCCTGCCCCTCGTGGTGCACCCGCGACCACGCGGCCAGCTGGCAGCTTCTTTAGCAGGCGATGGGCGGATTCGTTGACGCAGTCGACTTCCACGCGGCGATGATCGGCGCCGTCGCGGTTTCCGTGAGTTGGTATGTCCGCAGTGTGGCCGCCGGGTTCAAATCGCGGTCCACACTCGCTGTCTTCTGAATTGGTGAGGTGCCGACGGAGGTACTGGTCCGCCGAGCTTGCCGCCGATGCTCCCTCAACTCAGGCCGTCGGGCCGCGGGCGCGGCGGGTAATCCAGCATCGAGGGGAACTGCACGCCCGGGACGCACAACGCAGCGTGAGATGACTAGTTCCTACGAGTCCCCCGCGTTGCTCTGTTGGCCGATACGTCCTATCCGAGCGTGCCGCGTCGTATGACCAGTTTCCCGGTGTTGTGAAGTCCTCAACGGTTGCAGAGTAGTTCCTGTCACGGCCGACCAACGGGGCCGGCTACACGGGGTGAGCGAAGATCCGCCGGGCGTCAACTGGTCGCCTAGCTCGGCGGGGAGCAGGGCGAAACCGGCACTCCCTTCCAGGTACGAACTCCGGAAAGGGAGCCAATGAAGAGAACCATCGTCCGCGCCAGTGTCATCGGCACAGCAGTCGCCACCGTCGCCGCCTTCGGTGTTGCCTCCGCGGCATGGGATGCCAGCAACGCGGGCGCGGCGGCGAACTCGAACGCCAAGAGCAAGGGTGTGAGCGCAGTAGTCGTCAACGCGTCGACTCCCGCATCCGCGCAGCTTTACCCCGGCGCTGCGGGTGACCTCACCTTCACGGTCGCCAACAACAACCCGTTCAAGGTTCAGGTAACCGGTTTCAGCTCCGGCTCGGCTGGGGTCACGGGGATCACGTCCGACGCGACCAACTGCACCGGTTCCGCTACGGGCTTGAGCTACACCCTCGCGACGGCGCAGTCGACGCTGCCGGCCTCACCCGCCTCTGGCCAGGTCGCTCCGTTCGATCTTGCTGCGAACGGCGGCACTGTCACGGTCACGCTCGTCGGCGCCGTCAGCATGGACAACAGCAGCGCCAACGCCTGCAGCGGTGGTGTCACCTACACGGTTCCCATCGCAGTGACCGCAGCGAGCGACGCCGGCGGTTCGACCGCAGCGTCGACGGGTGCAATTAGCGTCGGTCGCTAATCGGATATGGCGGGGGTGCCGACGCCAATGTCTGGCACCCCCGCCATACCAAGTACTTATAGGTTCTTACGAACGGGAGCGCTCGTGCGACGGGTCGCAACGACGGCAATCGGAGTGCTTCTGCTCCTCACGCCGGCAGTGCCGGGTTTCGCCAGCTGGGACTCAACTCAGGCCGGGCAAGCGACGAACTCCAAGGCGCAGTCAAAGGCGCTCACCGCGCCGACAGCGCTGTCCGTCACCTCGTGCACCTGGTCGGGCGCTCCCAATAACGCGGTCACCATCAAATTCGGTTGGACGGTGTCCACGAGCACGTTTACCGCGAGCCAAAAGCTCTACGAACGCGGTACGGGCACACCCGTCAGTTATGCGACCGTGCAGGCCTTCACTGACAACACGACGCACGTGGGGACAGATACCTTCACGCACAGTTCCGGAAGCTTTGCCTACAAGTACGCCGTCTCAGCGAAGGTCGGCACCAACTGGGAGAGCGCGCTGACGAAGACGGTGTCATTCACCCTCGCAGCCACGGGCGGAGGGAGCTGCACCGCCACAGCCGCGTAGGCCGGCATCGGGACGGCATCGGGTCACGCGGACGCCTTGAGCACCACCATCAGCGGCACGTGCAGAGCGCTATGCCCAGCGACAGGCACGACTATTCCGGGGTGTTTTCGCTGGTCCGACGCTTAGCGCGGGACGGTTGGACCCTAGAGGGCTCGCCCGGCATCTTCGGGTAGTTGGGCGGCCACGGCGCTTCCCCGAGACCATGCTCGCGCTCGTCGCGGTCCGCCCACTCGAGCAGCGGTGTGATGTCGACGCTGACGTCGTCGATCCCGGCATGCAGGTCGCCGAGCTCGGCGAACCTCGCCGGCATCGTCGCGATGGTGAAGTCGTCGGTCTCGACGTCAGGCAGCTCGTCCCAGGTGACCGGCGCGGACACGGGACCGTGCGGGAAGCCACGAACGGAGTACGCCGCGGCGATCGTGCGGTCCTTCGCGTTCTGGTTGAAGTCCAGGAAGACCTTCTCGCCGCGCTCCTCCTTCCACCATGCCGTCGTCACCTGGTCAGGCACGCGCCGCTCCACCTCGCGAGCGAAAGCGAGGGCGGCGCGACGTACCTCCTTGAAACCATGCGTCGGCTCGATCCGGACGTAGATGTGGATCCCACGGTTTCCTGACGTCTTCGGCCACCCGACCCACCCGAGCTCGTCGAGCACTTCCCGTACGACCGCCGCCGCCTTCTTCGCGTCGTCGAAGTCCGTGCCGGGTTGCGGGTCGAGGTCGATCCGCAGCTCGTCCGGCTGCTCGACCGCGAACCGACGCGTGTGCCAGGGATGGAACTCGACCGTCGACATCTGGACGGCCCAGACGACGCACCCGATCTCCGAGACGCACAGCTCGTCGGCGGTGCGGCCGGAAGGAAAGCTGACCTCGACGGTGTTGACCCAATCCGGCGCGCCTTTGGGCAGCCGCTTCTGGTAGATCTTCTCGCCGCCGACTCCCTCCGGATAGCGGTGCAGCATGCACGGCCGGTCCTTGAGCGCACGGACGATGCCGTCCGCCACTGAGAGGTAGTAGTTGGCGAGGTCGAGCTTGGTCTCACCACGCGCCGGGAAGTAGACGCGGTCCGGATTCGTCAGCTTGACGATCCGCCCACCCGCGTCGATCTCCACGAACGGCGACGCCATGCCCCAACCATGTCACGGCCAACTGGGGGTTAGAGGCCGGTGGGCCAGACGGTGTCCGACAGATGGACGACCCAGAGGCCGGTGCTGCCGTCGGAGTACCAGACGTCGTGGGCCGCCAGGTCCCACGCCGCCTGCGACATCGCGTAGCCGCCCGTCGGGTAGCCCGTCGTCGCCGGCTTGTTGAAGTAGCCGACCTCATAGGGGTGCGCCGGGTCCTCGACGTTGAAGAACCGCTCCCCCGACACGATGAAGCTGCAGGCGACGATGCCCGGGTCGACCTCGCGCGGGACGGAGCAGTAGTGCCCGGCGTAGCCCTGCGCGGCAAAGCTCGCGCCCGGGTCGTTCTGCTGGCCGTCACCGCGGTTCTCCGGTTGGTTGACCGCCAGCCTCAGGTCGGAGACGACATACGGATGCGTGTCGTCGTCGATGTTGATGATGCGCGCGGCGCCGACCGGATCGTTGGGGTCGTACTGGAACGCCTGCTGGCCGACCGTGTGCGCGGTGTACTCGTCGACCTCCAGGAGGTACTTGTGCCCCGCGATCGTCATGGGGATCGGCACCTGCGGGATCGAGACCGTCGGCCACGTGAGGTGACTGACCGTCGTGACCTTCGGGTTGGGAACCCGCTGCTGGATCTGGCTGACGTCGAGGATCGTCAGCCCGGCCGAGCCGCCGAAGCCGGTGTTGTCACCGCCGATGTCCGCGACATAAAGGCGGTTGCCGTCGTCGCTCACGCGCATGCCGTGGTAGTCCACGCCGAACTCGGTGAACAGGATCGTCGGCCGCGTCGGGTCGGTCAGGTCGACCGCCGTCAGCGTCTGCCCGCCGGTGGATGAGACGTAGAACGTCCGGCCGTCCGGCGAGAAGGCGCTCTCGTGTCCGAGGATGCCCATCGGCGCGCTCGAGTCGAGAGCAGGGTGCCGGCAGTCGTCGGCAAGGCTGTAGACGTCGACGAAGCCGGGGTTGAACGACGGGTAGCCCATGTCCGCGACGAGCAGCCCGCGCTCCTGGTTGAGGAGAAGCGACTCATGTGGCGACAGCATCGCCGGCGTCTTGAGCGTGTCGGTGAGGACGGGCTTCGTCGGGTCGGTCATGTCGAGGACGAAGACACCCGGCCCCTCGGCATTGGTCACCGCGTCCTTCGGGAACAGCAGAGTGCTGTCGTAGTAGGCGCAGACATGGCCGGCGGTGTCGACGTACCGCAGCACTTTGAACCCACCGGTCTTGCCGTAGTGCCCAACTGCCTGAGCGTTGCAGGTGTAGCCCTGCGCTGCGCGGCCACTGGCGTAGTCCGCGGCCGGCGCCCGGCCCTGGGTCGCCTCCGGCATCGAGCCCGCGTCACACGCGACATCAGTCAGCGCCGGCGGAGTCGGCACCGGCGTGACACCGGCGGCGGAGTGCGTGAGGACGGCGGCGGTCGTGACGGCGATGGCCGCCGCGACCCGTCTGCGGGGAGGCAGTGTCAGGCGCATGTCGCTCGGTTCGACTTCGGCGGCAAGAGTCCTGCCGGACCCGTGGCACGATCAACGCATGACCACTCAGGGTGGAGCGGGCGTGAACAGAGTGAAGAAGTCAGACGCCGAGTGGCGGGCGGAGCTCTCGCGCGAGGAGTACGCCGTCCTTCGTGAGGCGGCAACCGAGCGACCGTGGACCGGGCCGCTGCTCGAGGAGCACCGCGTGGGCGTCTACCGCTGTCGCGCTTGTGGCAACGAGCTCTTCCGGTCCGACACGAAGTTCGAGTCGCACTGCGGCTGGCCGTCCTTCTACGACGCGCGCGACAGCGAGGCGGTGCGGCTGCTCGAGGACCGCAGCCACGGCATGCTGCGCACCGAGGTGCGCTGCGCGTCGTGCGACTCGCACCTGGGGCACCTCTTCGACGACGCGCCGCAGACGCCGACCGGTGACCGCTACTGCATGAACTCCATCGCGTTGTCGTTCGAGCCGACTAACGAGGAGGCCTGACCCGGATGGGCCGCGCCGAGCTGGCCGCTGCCGTCCGCGCCTCGAACCGCAACCTCAACGCCGCCGTCGCCCGGCGAGGAGCAGGTCTGACGAAGGGTCAGGCAGCCGGCGCGACTGCGGCCGTCAGCTCCGCCAGCTCCTCGGCGAGCGCGTCCGCAAGGTCTTCGAGGTCCGGCACCAGATCGCGGTCGGCGATCAGGCCGAAGTGCATCTCGCCGGCGTAGCTGATCACGGTGATGTTCAGTCCCTGCCCGTCGGCGATCGCCGACAGCGGGAGGTAGGACATCAGACGCGCACCGGCGTAGTAGAGCGGCACGTTGGGACCGGGCACGTTCGACACGATGAGGTTGAACGGGCTGATCCGCTCGACCAACCGGAGCCGCGCCGACAGCCGCGCAGCCTGGTTGGCCAGCGCCGGCATCGCGAACTGCGTCACGTCCGCGAGCAGATCGGCCGGCAGCGCACCGTGCTGGTCCTTGGCCGCGCGCATGGCGTCGTGCGCCGCGCGCAGCCGGTCCCTCGGGTCGGCCAGGTGAGTCGGCAACGGAGCGATCATGCTCGACACCCGGTTGCCGTGAGTGCCCTTCTGCTCGTCCGTGCGCACCGACACCGGTACGCCGGCAATGAGCGGTGACGCGGGAAGGGCGTCGCGCTCCAAGAGCCAGCGACGCATGGCACCGGCGCACATCGCCATGACGACGTCGTTGACGCTGATTCCCGCAGCGTTCTTGACCTCGCGCACGGACTCGAACGGCAGGCTGCGGAACGCCCATCGACGGTGCGGCCCGATCGAACGGTTGAACGGCGTCGCCGGCGCACGCAGACCGGTCGCGGAGAGCAGGACGTTGCGGTCACGGCCCAACAGTCGATCGATGACCGGCAGCTGCGGGCGCGCAGTGCTCGCCGCGAGTGCGGGCAACGACCTGAGCAAACCGTAAGAGAACCGCGCCGCGCGCAGCGGCTGCAGAGTCAGAGCGACCGCGCCACGGACCAGCATCTGCCCCGCGCCGGGCGCCTCGTCGGACTCCCACGCCGGCGGGTTGTCGTCCGGACGACCTTCCGGCGACAGGTCGAGCAGCGCCGTCAGGATGTCGTTGCCGGACACGCCGTCGATGGCCGAGTGGTGGACCTTCGTGTAGATCGCGACCCGCCCGCCCTGCAGGCCGTGGATGAGGTAGAGCTCCCACAGCGGCCGCCGCCGGTCGAGCTGCCGCGCGTGCAGCCGAGCCGCCTGCTCCGCGAGCTGCTTGTCGTCGCCAGGCTCGGGCAGAGCGAGCTCGCGGACGTGGAACTCGATGTCGAAGTCCGGGTCCTCGATCCAGTAGGGCTGGTCGAGCCCGAAGGGAACCGTCACCAACCGCCGCCGGAACGGCGGGATCAGGTGCAGCCTCGATTCGATGACCTGCGTCAGCCGCTCGAGCGTGAGCGGCTCGGGCGCTGACGAGGGGTCCAGCACGCAGACGCTGCCGACGTGGCCGTAAACGGACGGGGTCTCCATCGCCAGGAACGCGGCGTCGAGCCCGGTGAGCTGCTGCATCGGTTCTCCTAAGGCAGCGTTGCGACGAGCTCGGCGACCGGCTTACGGGCTCCGGTGTAGAACGGGATCTCTTCGCGAGTGTGCAGTCGTGCCTTGGCGCCGCGAAGGTGCCGCATCAGGTCGACGATGCGATGCAGCTCATCGGCCTCGAACGCCAGCATCCACTCGTAGTCACCGAGTGCGAACGACGCGACCGTGTTGGCCCGGACATCGGGATAGTCGCGCGCCATCTTGCCGTGCTCGGCGAGCATCTCGCGGCGCTCGGAGTCGGGCAGGAGATACCACTCGTAGGAGCGCACGAAAGGGTAGACGCAGACGAACTTCTTCGGGTCCTCACCGGCGAGATAGGCCGGGATGTGCGACTTGTTGAACTCCGCCGGTCGATGCAACGCGAGCTGCGACCACACCGGCTCACAACGGTGACCGAGCGCCGTCTGCCGGAAGCGCTGGTAGGCGTCCTGCAGATCATCACTCGTCGGCGCGACCCACCAGAACATGAGATCCGCGTCGGCGCGGAAGCCCGCGACGTCGTACAGGCCGCGGGTGACCACACCCTTCTCCGCCAGCTGGTCGAGCAGCGCGTCGACCTCAGCCGCCATCGCCTCGCGGGCGTCGCCCACAGCGTCGCGCACCCGGAAGACGGCGTACATGACATAGCGGATCTCGTCGTTGAGCTCCCGCGCACGCTTTCCGGCGCTCTTCTCGGCCACGTCCCCATTCTCCACTGATGGAGACTGGCGCCGTGCGGTGCGTCCGGATCGGCCTCCTCGGCCTCGCCGCCGCGCTGGCCGCATGCACCTCCAGCGGCTCCGTCGCGCCCCGCTCAACTCCCGGCACGGCCTCGGCGCCCGCTCCGACCGCGTCCTTCCCGCCGCCGGGCACACCGCACCTGGCCGGGCCGTGGCCGACGTACCACGGCGACAACGCGCGCAGCGGCTTCCTGCGCGCACCGGCTCTCTCGCTGCCGCTGCATCGGGCGTGGGTCCGTGAGCTCGACGGCGCCGTCTACGCGCAGCCGCTCGCCGTCGGCACGTTCGTCATCGCGGCCACCGAGAACAACTCCGTCTACGCGCTGCGCTCGGACACCGGAGCCGTCGTGTGGCGACGGCACCTCGCCGCGCCCATCCCACGCAGCCAACTGCCGTGCGGCAACATCGACCCGCTCGGCATCACCGGCACACCGGCGTACGACGTGGACACCGACGACCTGTTCGTCGTAACCGAGACATCGGGCGGGCGGCACGACCTGCAGGCGATCGATGTCCGCGACGGCCGGGTGCAGTGGACGCGCAACCTCGACGTGGTCAACCGCGACCCGCTGGCGCAACAGCAACGCAGCGCCGTGCTCGTCACACACGACAAGGTCTACGTGGCGTTCGGCGGGTTGTACGGCGACTGCGGCAACTACGTGGGTTACGTCGCCGCCGTGGCGACCGATGGCAACGGGTCGATCGGCCACTACGCCGTGCCGGCCGGCCGCGAGGCAGGAATCTGGGCGCCGCCCGGGCCGGTCGAGGACGCGAACGGCGACCTGCTGGTCGCCGTCGGCAACGGCAGCGGGACCGGGGGGCGCTACGACGGCAGTGACTCGGTCCTCCGGCTGTCCCCCGGACTCCGGCGACTCGGCTTCTTCGCACCGTCGACCTGGGCGGCGGACAACGCGGCGGATCTCGACCTCGGTTCCAGCTCACCCATCCTGGTGGGGCATCACGTCGTCATCGCCGGCAAGCGCGGCACGGCGTACCTGCTGGCACCCGGACTCGGCGGCATCGGTCACGAGCTCGCCACCCTCGAGGGCTGCGCCGCCTACGGCGGCGGCGCGGCCACCGGCACGACGGCGGTCCTGCCGTGCAACGACGGGCTTCGACGTCTCGACGTCACCGACGGCGGCATGCACTGGACATGGCACGTCCCCGGCGTCGCCGGTTCGCCGCTGATCGTCGGCGGGACCGTCTACGCGTTGTCGGCGGACAGCGGCGACCTCTACGCGATCGACCTTGGGGCCGGGCACGTGCGCGCACGCGTCCACGTCGGCGACGTGACCCGCTTCGCAACGCCGGCGCCGATCGGGCAGGGGCTCGCCGTCGGCACGACCACGGGCATCGCCGCCTACCGATGACCGCCACCGCCACCGCCACCGAACCATCACTGACAGCAACGCCGCAGTCACATATTGTCGACAGATGCGACACGGGGGCGGGCTGCTCGGCTCGTTGCTGGCCGGCCTCGTCGGAGCGGCCTTCCTCGTCGTTCCCGGAGCGGCCACGCCGATGGCCCTCGCCGCGGTCAGCTCGACCGACCTGCCGCCGAGCGCGCCCGACCGGCTCGCCTACTCGACGGCCGTCTACACCAGCGATGCGCAGGGCCAGGGCATGACCGTCCACGGGCTCGGCACCATCGGACTGGACGGCACCGACCAGCGGACGCTGACCGATCCTCCGTCCGACGGTTCCTTCGACCACTCGCCGCAGTGGTCGCCCGATGGCAGCTGGCTCGCCTACCTGCAGGACCGTCCGGACCCGAGCGGCAGTGGGTCGATCGACCAGGTCGCTCTGATTCCGCGCGACGGCGGCACGCCGCAGATCGTCGACCCCCACGGCTGGCGTCCGGCCTGGTCGCCGGACGGCCTGCACCTCGCCTGGGTCTCGGTCGCGGACACGGGCGACGAGAGTATCGCGGTCGCCGATGTCGTGGTCACGCCGGCTTCGGTTGTCGTCACCAACCGGCGGAGCTTCCCGATCGTCGCGGCCGCGGACGCCGACCGACTTTCGCTCGGCGGACCCGAGTTCTCGGCGGACGGTCTCCGGCTCGCCTACGCCATGGGCGACGCTGTGGCGGACAACGCAAGGCTCTACACCTTGTCGGTGGTGACCGGCGAGACCCATGCCGTCTCGCATGGCGTCGGGCTCGCCTTCGACGGCAACGGCAACTACTCGTTCTCGCCGGACGGCAGCAAGCTGCTCTTTCTCGCCGTCGCATCACCGCAGTCGGGGGCGCCGGAGCCCTTCATCGTCAACGCCGATGGCACGGACCAGCACCGCATCCTCAACCTCTCGGACTTCTATGCCTTTGCGGCGACCTGGAGTCCGACGGGAGACACGGTCGCTGTGGCGACCAACGCTGCGTACAAGGGCGTGCTGATCCTCGGTCTCGACGGCACCCAGCGAAACCAGCTCGCGGCCAACACGTTCCAGGACTGGGGGGGACTGACCTTCGCCCCCGACGGAAGCCGCATCTTCACCGTCGCGTCGCCGGGCCGCCCCGGCGACGGCAACCCGTGGGCGCCGGACCTCTATGCCATTCCCGTCAACGGTGACCCGGTGCAGCGCCTGACCACGGACCACAGCGTCTTCCCAGGCACTGTCCAGGCGGTCGACCCGGGCAGCGTCATCCGCCAGTTCGGCGACGGCGAGATCCCCACCGCCGTCGCCGGCGTGCTCGACACCGTGCGCTCCGCCAGCACCGTCGTGCTGGGGGACGCTTCCGACTTCGCCTCGACGCTCGCCGCATCGCCGCTCGCCGCGAAGCTGCACGCACCCGTGCTGCTGACGTCGCCCGGAAGTCTCGCGGGCTCGGTGCGCCGTGCACTCACGCGTCTGCACACGACGAACGTCGTCGTCGCCGGCGAGATCTCCGACTCAGTCGTCGCCGCTCTCCGCGCAACCGGCTTGCAGGTCTCGCGAGTCGCGCACACGTCGTCCACCTACCTCGCGGCCGCCACTGTGGCCCGGCGGCTCACGGCCCACCGGGCCGTGGTCGTGCCCACCGTCGAAAGTGACAAGGGAGCGTGGCGGCTGCCGCTCGCCGCTTCCGGGTTCGCATCCTTCAAGCGATGGCCACTGCTCTACACCCGGCACGCCTCGGTGCCGCCTTCGGTCGCGCACGCGATCCGGCGGATGCACATCACGTCCGTCACCGTCGTCGGCGATGACAGTGACGTACGCTCCCGGCTCCTGCGGCAGCTGTCGAACCTCGGCGTCGACGTCCATCGCGTGCGGACCAGCGACCCGTACACCGTCTCGGCCCGCTTTGCCGACCGCGCTCGTGCGGCGGGCGCACGGATCGGCCATCCGGTCGTCGCATCCGGCTCGGGATGGACGCGCTCGATCTCCGCCCCTGCTCTGGCTGCCTTCCTCAGCCAGATCAACGTGCTCGTGGATTCACGATCGATCAGCCGCAGCATCCCGACCGGATCGTGGCTTGCGCGTCACAGCGGCGGCATCGCAACGGCACGGCTCCTCGGGGATGTCACCGCTGTCCGGCCGCGGGTCGAAGCGCAGCTCGAACATCGCGTCTGATCGAATCCGCGCATGACGCCGGACGAGCACATCGCCGCCATCGAGCAGCACGCACAGCGACTGGGCGCGGACGCGGCGACCGCGGGCCTGGACGCGCCGGTCCCGACGTGCCCCGGCTGGTCGGTGCGCGACGTCGTCGGCCATCTCGGCGGCGTGCATCGATGGGCCGCGTCGATCGTCGCCGACGGTCGTGCGCAGCCGCCGGACGGCGAGCTCGAACAGCCGCCGGGGGACGACGACCTGCTCGAGTGGTTCCGCGACGGGCACGAGCGGCTGGTCGGCGTACTCGCGAAAGCGGCTGACACGCTCGAGTGCTGGAGTTTTCTTCCTGCGCCTTACCCTCGCGCGTTCTGGGCGCGGCGCCAGGCGCACGAGACGGCGATCCACAGCGCGGACGTGGCGAGCGCGAAGGCCGAGCCGGTGGCCTTTGCGACGGGGTTCGCGGTCGACGGCATCGACGAGCTGTTGCTGGGCTTCTTCGCCCGGCGCGGCGGCAAGCTACTGGCGGACCCGGCGGTCACCGTCGCGCTGCGTGCGAGCGACGCCGGGCCGACCGACGCCTGGACGATGCGGATCGGGCCGCAGGGCCGAGAGGTCGACCGCGGAGATGCGCACGGCGATCTCCTTGTCGAGGGTCCGGCGAGCGACCTCTACCAGCTGTTGTGGAACCGTCGCGGCACCGAAGGTCTCGAGGTCACCGGTGACCACCGCATCCTCGACACCTGGCGGGACAAGGCCCAGGTCAGGTGGTCGTGATCGACGCGGTCACCTGCGCCGCCGCGAGCTGACCGCTTCGGATGCACGCCGGCACGCCGACCCCGTCGTACGCCGCCCCGCAGACCGCGAGGCCGGGGATCACTGCCAAGGTGTCGCGCACCCGCCGGACGCGGTCGAGGTGGCCGACGGCGTACTGCGGCAAACCGCCTCCCCACCGCGACACCCGTGACGCGATCGGTGAGCCGGCGAATGCCAACGTCGACCGCAGCTCAGCCACGGCGAGCTGGACGAGATCGTCGTCGTCTCGCTGCAGCTCGACGACGTCGCCGTAGCGGCCGATCGAGCACCGGATGACGTGCCGACCACCGGTGTCGAGGTCCCACTTCGCCGACGTGAAGGTGACACCCTTCACTGCGCGGCCTTCGATCGCAGGCACGAGGTATCCCGTGCCTGGCGGCAGCTGACCCTCGGTCCAGACCGTCGTGACGATCGCCATGCTGGCGTATTCGATGTGCGCAAGATCCGCCGCCGCGTGCGGCACGAGATCGGTAAGCAGCCGTGATGCAGGCGCCACGGGGACCGCGATGACGACGGCATCGGCGGCAATGACCTGTTCGTCGGTGGTCGGGCCGTGCACGACGCGCCAACCACTGGGCGTGCGCTCGATTCGGCGCACGGTCCGGCCGAGAAGGAGCTGTGCACCACTCGCGCTCGCGACAGCGGCGGGCAGTCGGCCGAGCCCACGCCGGATCGTCGCGAACACCGGACCGCTCTCGGCCGCCGCGGTCGTCGTCACCCGGCGAGCAGCGCGAAGCAACGAACCATGCGATGACGACAGCTGCGGCAGCGTCGCCGCCGCCGACAGGAGTGCGGGGTGGCCGGCGTAGACACCCCCGAGAAGCGGCTCGACCAGCCTGTCGACGACGCCGTGTCCGAGCCGGTGCCCGACAAACTGCGCCACCGACACATCGGAGTCGCGCGTCGCAGGCGGCAGCACGAGATCGGCCGCGGCGCGTGCGATCTCTGCCGGGGTGAGCACGTCTCGCAGCGACGACAACGACGCCGGCACGCCCAGCACCGTCGGCGAAGGAAGCGGGCGGAGCCGACCGCGCACGATCAGCCCGGCGCCCGACCTGGCCGGTGTGACGAGGTCGTCACCGAGCCCGACGGCTCGGACGAGTGCGACGCCCTCAGGTGCACGCAGCACGATCTGCTCCGCGCCTTCGTCGACGGCGACTCCGTCGACGTCCGACACCCGCAGCTTGCCGCCGACCGACGGCGAGGACTCGACGACCGTGACCGCGACTCCGCGCTGCCCGAGCTCGTACGCCGCCGCGAGACCGGCGATGCCGCCGCCGACGACGACGACCTGCATCAGCGACCGGCGATGAGATCAGCGAGGGCGGACATCACAGCCTCGTCCGCGTTCACCGACGCGGTCCGCGCGAACGGCAACCCGACGTCAGCTGCAAGAGCAGAAGCCTCGATGTCGAGGTCGTAGGCGACCTCCAGGTGGTCCGCGACGAACCCGCACGCGCACACGACGAGTCCGGCCGCATCCGCTGACGCGCGGTCGCGCACGATCTCCAGGATGTCCGGCCCCAGCCAGGGTTCGGGTGTGCGACCGGCCGACTGCCAGCCGACCGACCACGAGTCGAGCTTGAGGCGCTCGGCAACGACCTCGGCCGTCTCGCGCAGCTGTTGCGGGTAGGGATCGCCGGTGCTCAGGATCCGCTCCGGCAGCGAGTGAGCCGTGAACACGACCTCACTGCCGACCGGGACGCGGCCGAGCGCCGACCGCACGGCAGAGGTGACGAAGTCGACGTACGCCGGCAGCAGGTGCCAGGACTCGATCGTGTCGACGGTCAGCCCGTGCTCCGCAGCCGCTTTCGCAGCGCGGTCGGCGTACTCACCGACGGAGAAGCGGGAGTAGTGCGGGGCGAGCACGAGACCGACGATCCGGTCCACGCCCTCGGCCGCAAGCGCTCGGACACCGTCCTCCACCTTCGGGGTCGAGTGCTTGGTGCCGAGAGTGACGACGTAGTCGGTGCCGGGACGCGCAGCGAGCGCAGCACGGATCGCCTCGACTTGCGCGTCCGTGATCGCCCGCAACGGGAAAGTCCCGCCTAGTGCGTCATAGCGACGCACCAGGTCGGCCAGCAGCTCCGGCGTCGGCGGTCGTCCACGACGGATGTCGGTGTAGTAGGTCTCGATGTCGTCGCGGTCCTGTGGCGTGCCGTAGGCCATGAGCAGGACGCCGACCCGGCCGCTGCTCATCGGCCGCCGGTCTCGGTGTGCACCAGCTCCACGATCCGTGCGAGCACATCGGGATCACTGTCGGGGAGAACCCCATGGCCCAGGTTGAAGACGTGCCCTTCCGCGGACCGGCCGCGACGCAGCACGTCGCGCACCCGCTCCTCGACCACCGACCATGGCGCGAACACGACGGCCGGGTCGAGGTTGCCCTGCACCGCCACATCCGGAAGCCGCTTCACCGCGTCGTCGAGCGGCACCCGCCAGTCGACACCGACGACGTCGGCACCGGCGGATGCCATGGCGGGCAACAGCTCACCGGTGTTGACGCCGAAGTGGATCCGCGGGATACCGGAGATGCCGGCGAGGACCTTGCGGCTGTGCGGCAGGACGTAGCGCGCGTAGTCGTCGGGTGACAGCGCGCCCGCCCAGGAGTCGAACAGCTGAACCGCCCGGACGCCTGCCGCGACCTGCACCTGCAAGAACGTCAACGCGATGTCCGCCAACCGATCGGCGAGTGCGTGCCAGGTCTTCTCGTCGCCGTACATCAGCGCCTTGGTGCGGACGTGCTCGCGACTCGGACCACCCTCGACGAGGTACGACGCCAGGGTGAACGGCGCGCCGGCGAAGCCGATCAGGGGTGTGTCACCCAGCTCACCGACGAGTGCCGTCACCGCATCCGCGACCGGCTGCACTGCGACCGGCTCGAGCGGCGCGATGCGCGCAACGTCTGCGGCGTCGCGCACGGGTTGCGCGACGACCGGACCGACGCCGGGCTTGATGTCGAGGTCGACACCGGCAGCCTTCACCGGCAGCACGATGTCGCTGAACAGGATCGCCGCATCCACGCCGTAACGGCGGACCGGCTGCAAGGTCACCTCGGTGACGACGTCCGGCCGAAGGCAGGACTCGAGCATGCCGAGCCCTTCGCGCACCTTGCGGTACTCCGGCAGCGACCGGCCGGCCTGCCGCATGAACCAGACCGGGGTGTGCGGCACCGGCTCACGGCGGCACGCGCGCAGGAAGGCGCTGTCGTCGGGTCCGGCCATACCTCCGATCGTCGCAGACGGCGTGGGAGCGGGAATTTGTCGGTGGTCCGTGCGACCGTCGAAGCCATGACGACGATGCAGTGCCCGGTGTGTCAGGACGAGCGGGTCGTCGAGCAGCCACCCTGCGCAGACGAGCACGCCGACTGCCCCGAGTGGCTGTGCACCGACTGTGGTGCCGCGCTTCTCATCGGCGTGATCCAGCCCGACGCGGCGCGGCGACGTTCAACCCACTCCGCCGCCTGACGCGATCATCGACACGCCGGCGAGTGCGGCGAGGACTCCCGCGGCCTGGACGGCCGTCAGCCGCTCCGCATGCACGATGCGAGCCAGCACCACGGTGACCGCCGGGTAGAGCGACGAGAGCACCGCCACGACCGACAACAGGCCGTGCGTCGACGCCACGGCCATGGCCGCGTTGGCGCCGACATCACCGGCGCCGATGGCCGCGAGCAGGGGCAGGTCGCGGGGGCGAGCCGTGAAGGCTGCTCTGCCGGCGAGCGCCAGCACGCCGAGCAGCACCACGCTCGTGGCGCGCATCGTCAGCAGGGTCATGACCGTGCTCGACCGCGCGCCGTGCGCCACGCAGACCAGCACCGAACCGAACCCGGCGGCGGCCACCGCCGCCAGCACCAGCGGTCGCCGCGAGGCGCGGGCGCCGTCCTCGTCGCGCTGCGGCCCGGCGGCGAGGAACACGCCGGCGAAGGCCAGCAGCACCCCGACCGCCTGCAGCGCGCCCGGCCGGTCGCCCTCGCCGACCCCGACCGCAACCGGCACGATCACGCCCACGGCCGCGATCGGCGCGACGACGCCCATGGTGCCGGAGGCGAGCGCGGCGTAGAAGCAGCTCAACGCGATGACACCGATGACTGCCGCTGCCAGCGCCCAGCCGATGTAGCCGGTGTCCGCCCCGAAGGCTGACGTCGCCAGCGCGACGACGACGAGCCCGGCGAGGGCGAACGCCTGCGAGATGGCGACAACCGTCGTGGCCGCGAGGCGGCGCGCGGCGGTGCCGCCCAGGAAGTCGGCGGTCCCCCAGAGCAGGCTCGCGAGGAGCGCCAGGGACGTCGCCATGACTCGGCAGGCTCTCATCAGCCGGCTCGATCTCGATCATCATGCGTGTCGCGGCGCGGCTGGTCCCCCGGCCGCCTAGGCTGACCGTGTGTCGGTGCAGCTGTCCGCGCCGGCCGACCTCCCCGCGGTCTTCCGCCGCGCGGTGGCCGGCCTCGCCGGCGTGGAGCTGCGACCTGAGGTCGTCATCTCGGAGCTGCCGCCGCCGCAGCGCCTGGCGCCGTTCGCCATTGCCCTCAACGCGTCGGTGCCCCACGGCGACGACGACCTCGCCGACGGTCGGCTCATCGTCCTGCACGACCCGGACGGGCAGGACGTGTGGGAAGGCACCACACGTTGTGTCGCCTACGTGCAGGCCGAGGTCGATGTCGAGATCGCGAGCGACCCGATGCTGCCGAGCGTCGGATGGAGCTGGCTGCTCGACTCCCTCGAGTCCGCGGGCGCGCAACACTGCGCGGCCGGCGGCACGGTGACCCGGACGACGTCCGAGCGCTTCGGTGCGCTCACGTCCCATCCGACCGGCGCGGAGGTGGAGATTCGCGCGTCGTGGTCACCCGTCGGCGACGACCTCGCGCCTCATCTGGTCGCGTTCACCGAGCTTCTGTGTGCAGCGGCCGGCCTGCCGCCGATGCCGCCGGGTGTGGTCCCGATGCCCGCGACGCGTCGACGGCGCAGCACCACGACCACTCGCCGCTGACCGAGCAGCCGACAAGGTCGCGCAGAAGGTCAGGCGACCGAGTCGGTGGGTGCCGCCACCGCGTGCGGCGCGCGTTGCGTCGGCAGCAGCCCGCCCGCGCCGGCCGCGCCGCGCGGCAGACGAAGGGTCAGCGTCGTGCCGTTCGCCGGCCACGACGTCACCTCGAGCGAACCGCCGACGAGGCGGGCGCGCTCACGAAGCAGTCCGAGTCCGACGTGTCGGCCGCGCTCGGAGCGCACCTCGTCCGGGTCGAAGCCGGGGCCGTCGTCACCCACCGTCGCGACGACCCACTCCTCATCGACCCGCAGCTCGGCGCGCGCGTCGTCAACGTCGGCATGCTTGACGACGTTGAGCAGCGCCTCCTGGAAGAAGCGGTAAACCGTGACGGCAGTGACGAGCGGCAACGGATAGGCCTCTGTCGGCCAGACGACATCGACGACCAGGCCGTAGCGGTTCGCAAGGTCGTCGCGCAGCGACTCGACCGCGCGCGCAAGGTCGCCGTCGCGCAGCGCCGGTGGCCGCGTGCGCGCCATGACGGCACGAACCTGGTCCTCGGCTTCGGCAACGAGCTCAGCCGCCTGCGGGACGTCACCGTCCACGTCGGAAAGCATGCTGCGCGCCGTCATCAGCGACTGCGCGACCGTGTCATGCAGCTCGGCGGCGAGCTGTCCGCGGGCGCCTTCCTCGGCGGCGACGAGCCCTGACAGCAGCTCGAACATGCCCGCGCTGGCGGTCTCCGCGCTGCGGCGGTGCCGCTCGGCGACCTCATCCGACATCCGCACCCGAAGCTGCAGTGCGTCGAGGGTCCGTGTCAGCTCGGCGAGCTCGCTGCCGGCCCATCCCGGCACCCGGAAGCTGCCGGCGCCGACAGGTGCGGACGGATCGTGCAGGCGATGCACGGCATCCGCGCGCAGCCGGCGCAGGACTCGCGAATAGCGAGAAGCGACAGCCGCTGCGGCGATCGCGAGCAGCAGTGCCATCGGGGTGCCGGCGACGAGCAGCTGCCAGAACGGCGCACCCATCCGACCGTTGGTGTCCAGTACGACGGCGGCAACCGCCAACGTGCAGAGGCACAAGGCAAGCGTCGCGCCGCCGACGACGAACGTCAGCGGCGCCACTCGCTCGCGAGATCGGGACATGTCAGCTCAGGACGCCCGTGGTCGTCCAGTCAGTGACCGCACGAGCAAGCGGTGCCTCTTCGAAGGCAGGCGCTTCGCCGGCGGCGCCATTGAGGTCCGGCTCCGCGGCGAGCGCGATGGCACCGAGTAGCGACGCCACCGCACGCTCGACGGCGTACAGCTCGTCGACGATCTCACCGACGGCAGCCGGACCAGTCGCCGTCGCCAGGCGTGCGAGCCGGTTGGCCGACTCACGCAGCACGACGAGTGCGGGAGCGGTGTGCGCTCCGATGTCGCCGAGGGCACGAGCCGCGTCCTCTGCGGCCTCGGCCTGCGCCCGTGCCTCGTCCCGCGACTTGGCGAGCTCGGCGATGGACAGCCAGGACTCGGCCTGCTGGCGCAAGACCTCGGCGAGCATCGCCTCGCGCCGACCGAAGCCTGCGGCACCGGCGGGGCGGCGGGCGACGAGCACGGCGAGCGGCGCGTCACCGCCACCGAGCACTGCCGAGCAGAACGGGCGGCCGTCATCGACACCGGTGCAGACGGAGCCGTTGCCGAGAGCGCGGATGACCCAGCCGGAGTCGAGCACTGCCGGGTCCATGCGGCGCCGGTTGACGCCGTTCTCGTCGCCGACGTAGTGCGCCGCGCCGTCAGCGGTCATCAGGACCATCTCGACATCCGCGCCGCCGAACAGGCGCGCGGCAGCGGTCAGCACGACCTGCGCGGAGACGTCGACAGATCGACCACTCGCGCGTTCCTGCAGCCGGGCGAGCTCCGCGAACAGGCGGGCCTCTGCGGCACGCGCTGTCTGCTCGTCGTAGGAGAGCCACAGCAGCAGCAGCGGAACGACCAGACCGAGCAAGCCGACCGGTGCGGCCTCAGCCAGCCAGGCGGCGAGGATGCCGATGCTCGACGTCCCGGCGGAGTGCACCGCGGCGAGTGGGGCGCTGGCCCACAGCAGCGACCAGAGCTTCTGGCCGCCCATGATGGACATCGCCCAGGCGACGAGCAGGTTGTTGACGAGCCAGAACACGCCCATGCCACCGACGGCGCCGAGCACCTCGCCGCCGAGCACGTGCGCGAACGCAGTGCCGAGAGCGGCACCTGCGGCGAACTGGCCGACGTTGAACTCGACCTTCAACCGTTCCTGGCGACGTACGAGCTGCGCGACGAGGACACCGAAGACGACCGCGGCAACCGACCATGCACCAGGTCGGTAGACGAACGCGGCGGCGATCGCACCCTCGGTCAGGCTGAACGTCCACCGCTGGCGGCCGAACGTCAGGTGGACGACCGCGAGCTCGGCGACGAGCACTGCGGTCGCGAGGGCGAGCGGTGCCCACCACGTCACCGCGCCCCAGCCGGTGGTCACCGCAGCGGCAACGCCGACGACGAGCGCGACTGCGGAGAGGAGCCGGACGCGACTCGCCTGGGTCATCGGTTGCCCCAGCCGTAAGTCGACCAGGACGACGCGGACCACGAGGATGCGGACCAGCTCGAGGCGGACCACGAGGATGCGGACCAGGACGAGGCGGACCACGAGGATGCGGACCAACTCGAGGCGCTCCACGACGAAGCCGACCAGGAGGATGCGCTCCAGCTCGAGGCGCTCCAGGAAGAAGCGGACCACGACGACGCCAGCCAGTCAGCCCAGTTGCCGCCCTGCCACGCGTTGTCGTTCCACTCCTTGGCGTTGAACTTCGACTCGCCGGCGTCGCTCTCGGGTGCGTTCGCACCGGCCGCGCCGACCATCTGCACCAGGCCGCGGCCGGAGCCGGACCTGTGCATGGGCTTGGCCGCGTCGCGAACGGCAGCCTTCGCCTGCATCGGCGACGTGTCGAGGTTGTGGCTGTAGTAGGCAGCCGCGACACCCGAGGCGACCGCGGTGGCCTCGCTCGTGCCGGAGCCCTTGAACAGGCCACCACTCGTGCGGCCCTCAGGGTGGTTCTTGTAGATGTAGGTGCCGCTCGGCATGACGCCGAGCATGTGCACGCCGGGCGCGACGACGTCCGGCTTGATGACGCCGTCGACCGTGCCGCGACCGGAGAACGGCGCGACGGTCGGGCGGGCGCCGGTGACGTCGGCCGCACCGATGGTCAGGGCCTGCGGGTCCATGCCCGGGTCCCCGACACCCTTGGCGTTGTTACCGGCGGCAACAACGGGCAGGACACCGTCCGCGCGAACATGCTCGACAGCTGCAGTCAACGGGTCGGCGCCGTACGCCGGGGCCGTCGGCCGGTCGACCGAGAGCGCGACGTTGACGACCTGGATGGCGCGCGCATGTGCGGCGACCCAGTCCATGCCCGCCAACACCTGGGAGAGAGTCGTGCGGCCGCGGTCGTCGGCAACCTTCACGACGACGATGCGTGCCGACGGCGCGATGCCGACAACGGGGCCGCCGGGCTTCTCGGCGCCGCCGGCGATCAGCGTGGCGAGGAACGTTCCGTGGCCGTAGCCGTCGGTGAACTTGCCGCTGGTGCGGGCTTCGCCACCCTTGGCGAGCCGGGACACGTCGACCCCGTCAGTGATCCGGCCGGACGCGCGGTTGAGTGCTGCGGTGTCGGTGAGACCGGTGTCGAGAAGCGCGACGTTGACGTGGTAGCCGACGCCCTTCTTGCCGGCGTTGCCGCCGACCGCAACCGGAGCGAGGATGCCGCCGGTTTTGCCGTAGGTAGCAGTGGCGACCCGACCGGCGCGGTCCGGCGAGATGCCGGTGACGCGCGCGTCACGGGCCAGAGCGGCCAGCGCCGACATCGGCGCACGCACGAGCTCCGAGCCGACATGAGTAAAGGCCTGCACGACACGGCCGCCGGGGACCTGCAACGGCAGGTGGACACCTGGCCGGACGGTGACGACGGCACGAACCAGGTCGGAGCCGATCGAGGATGAGGACGTCGCGCCGGACGAGCCGTTCGCCTGCATCGGCATCGCGAAGGCCGCTGCGCCCAGAACTGCGGCGACGGCAACCGCCCGCCGGGCGCTTCCGCGCACTGCGGGGGCAGTGAGGTGAACTCGCACCGTCGACTCCTCCCGTCACGGCAGACGCATGGCCGTGATCTGACTTCTCGTCGGCAACGCGAGGGCGTGACTTGCGTCCTTCCGCGTGTTTCCCCCGGATGGAGCAACGCTGCGTGAGCGGACGAACCCGACACATCAGCGCCCATACCGGCGGACGGCCTAGTCCATCGGCGATTCGGACTACAGCCAGTGACCCGACCGACCGAAGAGATCCAGGACGCCGCAAAGGTGTCATCGGCGAAACGCCGCCGGATGGACGACATCCGGAAGCACGAAACATGGAGGCACGTGGTGACAGCGATGGTGGAACGCGCGGTTCCCACGCCGGGGCCCGGTCCCGGTTTCACCGCGATGGTGGTCGACGACCACCCGCTGGTTCGCGAGTCGATGGTCGCCCGCCTGATGGCGATGGGCGCTCGTGACGTCGTCGAGGCTGCCACCGTGTCCGAGGCGCGTGCCCGCGCCCACGCCGGCGGCACCCGCGACCTCTGCGTCCTCGACGTCGGCCTCCCCGACGGTTCCGGCCTC
>DASSKP010000040.1:0-20671 GCA_035690365.1 Mycobacteriales bacterium | reverse complement strand
CCGCCGCCGGTCATGCCCTGACGTTAGACGCGAGCACCGGCAAAGCCGTCCTCACGTTGCGCGCGAAACGGGCCGGCCCACGGAGGTGGACCGGCCCGTTTCGAACGACGTCGGATCAGCCGGCGATGAACTTCTCCAGGTCCTGGCGGGCCTGCGTGTCCTCCACCTGCACGGGCGGGGACTTCATGAAGTACGCGGACGCCGGGAGGATCGGACCGCCGACACCGCGGTCGAGCGCGATCTTGCAGCAACGCAGCGCGTCGATGACCACACCCGCGGAGTTGGGCGAGTCCCAGACCTCGAGCTTGTACTCCATGTTGAGCGGCACGTCACCGAACGCGCGGCCCTCGAGCCGGACGTACGCCCACTTGCGGTCGTCCAGCCACGCGACGTAGTCGGACGGGCCGATGTGCACGTTGCGGTCCTGCACCTTGCCGGCCAGCGGGCCGCTGTTGAGGTTGGACGTGACGGCCTGCGTCTTGGACACCTTCTTGGACTCGAGCCGCTCGCGCTCGAGCATGTTCATGAAGTCCATGTTGCCGCCGACGTTGAGCTGGTAGGTGCGGTCGAGGATGACGCCGCGGTCCTCGAACAGCCGCGCGAGCACGCGGTGCGTGATGGTCGCGCCGACCTGGCTCTTGATGTCGTCGCCGACGATCGGCACGCCGGCCGCGGTGAACTTGTCGGCCCACTCCTTGGTGCCGGCGATGAAGACCGGCAGGCAGTTGACGAAGCCGACGCCCGCGTCGATCGCGCACTGGGCGTAGAACTTCGCCGCGTCCTCGGAACCGACGGGGAGGTAGCAGACGAGCACATCGGCGCGCGCGTCCTTCAGAGCCTGTACGACGTCGACCGGCTGCTCGTCGGACTCCTCGATCGTCGCCAGGTAGTACTTGCCCAGGCCGTCGAGGGTGTGCCCGCGCTGCACGGTCACGCCGGTGGGCGGGACGTCGCAGATCTTGATGGTGTTGTTCTCGCTGGCGAGGATCGCCTCGGAGATGTCACGCCCGACCTTCTTGCCGTCGACGTCGAACGCCGCGACGAACTCGATGTCGCTGACGTGGTAGTCGCCCAGCTGGACATGCATCAGGCCCGGGACGCGAGCCGACGGGTCGGCGTCCTTGTAGTACTCGACGCCCTGGACGAGCGACGCGGCACAGTTGCCGACGCCGACGATCGCTACTCGTACCGAGCCCATTGCGGTGTTCTCCTCGCTGGTGGAAATGAAGGGGTCTTGCTCAGCTGGTCTTCGGTGTCCGGCGCGGTCGCGCAGCGACACCATTGCGTTCGGTCGCGATGAGCTCGTTGAGCCACCGCACTTCCCGATCCACCGACTCGAGCCCGTGCTTCTGGAGCTCCAGGGTGTAGCGGTCGAGCTTCTCGCGGGTGCGGCCTACCGCTCCCGTGACCTTCTCGCGGCGCTCCTCGAGCCGGCTGCGCCGACCTTCGAGGATCTTCAACCGCACCTCCGCGTCGGTCTGCGCGAAGAACGCGAACCGCACACCGAAGCTGTCGTCGTCCCAGGCCGAGGGCCCGCCCTCGGCGAGCTGCTCCTGGAGCCGCTCCTTGCCCTCGGCGGTGAGCTTGTAGACGATCCGGCTGCGCCGGCCCGCACCCGCGTCCGCCGCGGTGTCGTCCGCGGCGAGCAGGCCGGTGGCCAGCATCTCCTTGAGGCAGGGGTAGAGCGAGCCGTAGGAGATCGCGCGAAGCGGACCGAGAAGGGCGTTGACCCGCTTGCGCAGCTCGTAACCGTGCAGGGGAGACTCGTGCAGCAAGCCGAGAACGGCGAGCTCCAGCACGCCGGATCGCTTGCTCATCGGGTGTTCCCCTCCGCCACGGAGAGTGCTCCGCCGGTGGCAGAGAGCATCGCTCCGATGTATCGAGTTGATACATCGGATCATGCGATCGTGCCCCTGTCAAACCGGCGCGGCGCATGTTGCGCGAAGGTGAGCAGCCGGCGACGCGTAGCGGCGTACGCTTTCCGCCATGTCGCCGTGGCGGGTCTCCCCCAGCCTCGACGCACGCGCGATGGTCGACTACTCCCTGGCCCGGCGCGCCACCCTGACCGAGCTGGCCGCGGGGCGGCGTACCCCCGCCGAGGTGTGCGATGCCCAGACCTACCTCGTGCGTGCCGCGCACTACCACGGCGAGCGCGCCCGGGAGATGTGTCCGGTGTGCGAACGCGACACGCTCGCCAGCGTCAGCTATGCCTTCGGAGACTGCTTCCGGGGCGACGTCAACGGTCGGGCGCGCACACCGCGCGAGCTGTTGGCGCTTTCACGCGAGCTTCCGGAGTTCTCGGTCTACGTCGTCGAGGTCTGCGGCACGTGCCGGTGGAACCACCTCGTAGCCTCGTACGTGCTCGGCACAGGGGAGCGCGCGCCTCGGCGGGCTCGTTCCTGACCGACAGTTAAGCCATCCGTCAGGTCCGCCGGGTTTGATAGCCGGATCCAAAAGGGGAGATGCCCTGCGTGAGCGCGTCGTCACGCGCCGCCGTCGCTGACGGCTGGCGTGGATTCCTGCCCAGTGGCCGCCAGATGTTGTGGGGGGTTCTCGCCGCCTTCGCCTTCGCGGTGGTTCTCATCGGCATCGCCTATGCCTCCACGTCGATCCCCAACCCCAACAGCTTCTCGACCGCGCAGGCCACGACGATCTACTACAAGGACGGCAAGACCGTCATGGCGCGCTTCGGCAACACGTCGCGCATCGACGTCCCGTTGTCGAAGGTCCCGCTGCCCGTGCGGCATGCCGTTCTCGCCGCGGAGGACCGCAACTTCTACAGCGAGCCGGGGATCTCACCGACCGGCATCCTGCGCGCGATGTGGGTCGACCTGCGTGGTGGTGACATCCAGCAGGGCGGTTCGACCATCACGCAGCAGTACGTGAAGAACGCCTACCTCACGTCGCAGCGCACCTTCACCCGGAAGTTCAAGGAGATCTTCATCGCGGTGAAGCTCGGCAACACCCGGTCGAAGGACGAGATCCTCGACGACTACCTCAACACCATCTACTTCGGTCGTGGCGCCTACGGCATCCAGGCGGCCGCGCAGGCTTACTTCCGCACCGACGTCTCCAACCTGAACGCCTCGCAGGGCGCTCTGCTGGCATCGCTCATCAGCAACCCGACCCTCTACAGCCCGGACAGCAACAAGGCGGCGTCCAAGGCGCGCTTCCAGTACGTCGTCGACGGCATGGCGAAGGAAGGTTGGCTGACCGGCGGGAAGATGCCGTCGTACCCCTCCGTCAAGGGCCCGAAGGCGGCCCACGGTGCCGCCTGTGTCGGGCCGATCGGGTTCATCTGTCAGGCCGTGCAGCACAGTCTCGCGTTGCACGGCTTCGACGAGGCTCGGCTCGAGGCCGGCGGTTACCGCGTCGTCACGACCATCGGGAAGAAGGAAGAGGACGCCGCCCGCAAGGCGATGGCCGACCAGCAGGGCAACTACCAGACCGGTGGTCTCGACAAGGGCCGCGAGGGCGCGATGGTGAGCATCGTCCCCGGAGACGGCGCGATCCGCGCGCTGTACGGCGGCAGTGAGTACTGCCCGGCGAAGAAGCATCCCGACTCGTGCACCGACCTGACCGGCATCGCCAGCAGCTACGGCCGTCCTCCCGGGTCGTCGTTCAAGCCCTACACCGTCATCGCCGCGCTGAAAGAAGGCATCAGTCTCGACAGCACGTTCAGCGGGCCACCGTCGATCGACATCAACGGCACGACCATCTACAACTCGCAGAACGAGAGCTGTGGGTCCTGCACGCTGACCCAGGCGCTGGCGAAGTCGATCAACACGATCTTCGTCCCGCTGGCGGTCAAGGTGGGCCCGGACAAGGTGGTGGCAGCGGCGCATGACGCCGGCATCCCGAAGTCCGTGCAGCTGGACGCCGTCCCCGTCATCACGCTCGGCCCCAACGACGTGTCGCCTCTCGACCAGGCCGACGCCTACGCCACGATCGCGGCGCAGGGGATTCACGCCGACCCCTACCTCGTGCAACGCGTCGAGACCCAGCAGCACGACGTGGTCTACAAAGCCCACAAGAAGACCGAGCGCGTGTTCCCTGCCGACGTCATGGCCGACACGACCTATGCGATGACGAAGGTCCTCGACTGCTCGTCCGGTGGTACGGCGTGCGGCAAGGCACTGACCGGCCGGCCCGCGGCAGGCAAGACCGGCACCAACGGTGAACGCACCGGCAACAAGGACGCGTGGTTCATCGGCTTCACGCCCCAGCTGTCGACGGCGGTCTGGTACGGCAACCACGATCGTCAGGCTCCGGTCACGCACAACGGTGCTCCGCTCTACGGCGGCGACCTCCCGGCGGCGGCGTGGCAGGAGATGATGAACGCCGCGCTGGCCGGTGCCCCGGTCCAGCAGTTCCCGCCGCCGGCGCACGTCGGCACCAAACAGATGAATGCGACTCCGACGGCGACGCCATCGGCGACGCAGTCCTCGTCCCCGACTCCGACCCCGTCCGCGACGACGGTTCCCGTCCCGACGCAGTCGCCGTCACCGCCGCCCATCGTGCCGACGCAGACGTCCTCGTCACCGGCACCCACGTCGAGTCCCACGGCAGGGACGGGAGGAGCAGGCGGGTCAGCGACACCCGGCCCCGGTTAGCGCCCGGTTGACCCCACGCACCGCGACTGCGGCACGATGCCCCGGTGACCGTCCAGGCCCCGTCGCGCCATGACCCGGTGGTCCGGGGCGCGAGCACCCTCGTCGGCGGCCCTCGCGGCACCCATGCGACCGGCCGCGCGTCGCGCTGGTGGACGCCACTGCGGATCCTGCTCGCCGTCACCCTGCTGACGTCGGTCGTCGGCTTTCTCGCGAAGTCACCCTGCCGGACCAACCCGTGGTCGGGTGAGTACCAGTACACGCGCACCTGTTACACCGACGTCTTCGCGCTGTACTACTCCGAAGGTCTCGTCGGCGACGGCCACTCGCGCATCGCGGTGCCCTACCTCGACCACCCGGTCGAGTACCCGCCGATCATCGGCGGTCTCATGTGGGTCGCGGCGGAGGTCGCGAACGTCGTCCATCCCCACGATCCGCGCACCGCCGCGAAGGGCGTTCCCGTCGACCACCGCAGTCTGGTCTTCTTCGACGTCACTGCGCTGTTGCTCACGGCGTTCGCCCTGCTGGCGACCTGGGCGGTCGCGCGACTAGCCGGTCGCGAACGCATCTGGGACGCGGCGATGTTCGCGTTGGCACCAGGGTTGTTCCTGCATGCGTTCACCAACTGGGACCTCGCCGCGGTGGCGTTCGCGATGGCCGGGTTGTGGGCGTGGAGCCGAAGATCTCCGGTGGTTGCCGGCGCGCTGCTCGGCCTCGGCATCGCCACGAAGCTCTACCCGCTGCTGCTGCTTCTCGCGCTGTTGTTGCTCTGTTTCCGTTCGCGGCGGCTCAGGGAGTGGCTGTCCTGCGCCGCGACCGCTGTCGTCACGACGGTGCTCTGCTATCTCCCCGCCATTGTTCTGTCTGCGCACACGTCGCCGCGGTTGCGGTCGACGGTGTTCCAGTTCCCCACGCAGTCCGGCTGCCCGACGCACTACCTCGCCGGCTGGCGATGGTTCTGGACGGTCAACACCACGCGCCCGGCCGACTGGGACTCGCTGTGGTTCCAGCTTCAGCACCTGCAAGGGCACCCGCTCGACCAGGCACAGTGCGGCGCCGCGCCGGTGTGGCTCAACTTCTGGGTCGCGATAGCGACGGTGACGGTGATGGGCGCCGTCTCGCTTCTCGTCCTTGCCGCTCCGCGCCGACCGCGGGTCGCGCAGGTCGCGTTCCTTCTCGTGGCGGGCTTTCTGCTCGTGAACAAGGTCTTCTCGCCGCAGTACGTGCTGTGGCTGATCCCACTCGCCGTCCTCGCCCGGCCGCGGTGGAGGGCGTTCCTTGCCTGGCAGGTGACCGAGGTCGCCGTCCTCGTCTCGCGCTTCGACTACTTCGTCGGCAACGACCACCCAGGGCAAGGTGCGCCGATCGAGGCCTACTTCACCGCGGTGTTGCTGCGTGACCTCGCGCTTGCTGTGTTGATGGGGCTCGTCGTGCACGACATGCTCAGACCGGCGGCCGACGTCGTACGTGCGACGGGCAGAGACGACCCGGCCGGCGGTGTTCTCGAGGACGCACCGGATCGCTGGGCTCGCCCGGCCGCCCGACCGCCGGCAGGAGCGGCAGCGCTCGCGTGACGATGACCGTCAGGCGCTCGGACGACCGCGCCGCCCTCGTCTCCTGGCTGGGCACTCGCGTCGCCGTGGCGCTGCTGGCGCTGGCGTCGGCGTGGATGATCGCGGACGCCGCCGCCGGACAGGTGCCGTCGTGGCTGGCCGGCTGGGACCGGTGGGACGCCCAGCTGTTCGTGAAGGTCGCGCGGTTCGGCTACAGCGGCTACCCGCAGCACTATCCGGACAAGGGCATCGTCGCGTTCTTCCCGGGCGAACCCCTGATGCTTCGTGCGGTGCACGTCGTCGTGCGCAACTGGGTGGCGTCCGGTCTCCTGATCTCCGCGGTCTCGGGCGCCTTCGCCGTCGTTGCCCTCGGCCGGCTCGGCACCGCCGAGGGCGGCCACGAGGTCGGGCGCCGTGCGGTCGTCTACCTCGCGCTGTCGCCGTACGCCGTCTTCCTTGCCGCGGGCTACTCCGAGGCGCTGTTCCTCGCGTTCGCTCTGTGGTCGTGGCTGTTCGGCAAGCAGCGACGCTGGATCGCCGCCGGTGTGCTGGGCGGAGCGGCGTCGTTGGTGCGCGTGACGGGGCTCTTCCTGGGCGCTGCGCTGATCGTGGAATGGCTGATCGCACGACACGGCCGGCGCTGGCAGGACCTCGCCGCGCTGTCGTTGCCCTTCGTCGCGGTCGGTGGCTACTTCGTCTATCTGCACGGTCTCACCGGCGACTGGCTGGCCTGGTCGCATGCGCAGGCAAGCGGCTGGCATCGACGGTTCACCACGCCGTGGCACGCGCTGAAGACGACGTGGGACTCCGCGACCGGCAGCGGCATGGGTAACGCCTACTCCTGGTCGTTCCGCGCCGAGATCGCCGCGGTTCTGGTCGGAGTCGTCCTGAGTCTCGCGTTGCTCGTTCTGCGGCGCTGGTCGGAGCTCGTCTACGTCGGCACACAGGTGGCCGCCCTGGCGACGTCGTCGTTCTACCTGTCGGTCGCGCGGGCGACGCTGCTGTGGTGGCCGCTGTGGCTGCTGCTCGCGCGGCTCGGCGCGGAGCGCAGATCGGTGCACTCCGCCTACCTCGCCTGCGCGCCGCCGCTGATGGCGGTCGCGGTCATCGCGTTCGTGCAGGGGCACTGGGTGGGCTGAAAGTCCCCGGAGTGCAGGACAGCGGCGGGGTCGTGGCGAAGAACACCCGGACGACCTGACCCCTCCGGGAGGACCACCCCCATGCGTCGCCTGCTCGCCGTTGCCGCGGTCTCGTCCCTTGCCGTGGCACCGGCCATCGCCGCCACCACCGGCTCGACCGCGTCCGCCACGCACGTGGCCTACGACGCGGGCGGGGCGACGCTCAACATCCTTCCGCCCGGCTCGAACGGCAACGTCTCGACCACCGACCTGGCAGCGCTCGGCGTCGGCAACGTGCCGAACCTGTTCAGCGACCCCAGCGATCCGCGTGGCGCACTGGCAACGGCCACGCCCGACTCGCCACCGCACTTCGCCGACCAGCTGGAGATGTACGACGCCCTGAACACGATCGCGCCGTACTCCCTCACGGACGGCGACCTCACGAAGTACTTCAAGGACGCGTCGATCGACCCACCGGCTTCGCCGGCATCCGTCGAGACACCTCGCGACGGCGTCGTGATCGCGCGCGACGATGCGGGTGTCCCGCACGTGACCGGTCGCACGGCCGAGGACGTCGCCTACGGCGCCGGCTACGCCGGCATCGAGGACCGGATGTTCCTGACCGACATCCTTCGCCACACCGGCGCTGCGCAGATGGCGTCGTTCCTCGGACCGAGCCAGAGCGACATCGCGATGGACCAGTCGCAGCTGCTGCTCGCGCCCTACACGCCTGAGGAAGCGCAGAAGCAGATCGACAGCGTCGCGACGAGGTACGGCGACGAGGGAAAGGCGATGCTCTCGCGGCTCGACGCGTTCCTGGCCGGGATGAACGATGCGCAGAAGGCGCTGTGCCCCGGCGCCTTCGACGGGTCGACGGTGACGAGTGATCCCGGTGACAACGGCGCGGCGTTCGGACCGAAGTGCCCGGTGGAGTACGCGGCGCTGCAGAAGGCGCCGGCGCCGTACACGCGTGCGGACATCGTCTACATCGCCTCGCTCGTCGGCGGCATCTTCGGCAAGGGTGGCGGCAACGAGTACCAGGACGCGCTGTTCTACGAAGCGCTCCGCTCCCAGTTCGGTGCGCGCAAGGCAGAGGCGGTCTACAACGACCTCCGTGAGAAGAACGACCCGGAGGCGTTCACGACGGCGTCGACGCGGTTCCCCTACCTGCTCGGCGGTGTCGCGCCGGACCGGCCGGGGGTCGCGCTGCCGGTGCCGGGTGCGACCACCGCACCGGGCACCGCGGCTCCGGCAGTGGCCGCCGAGCCGGTTCCCTTCAAGGCTCCGCCGGTCCCCGGCACGGCGGCGTACCAGCGGTGGCAGGCGCGGGTCGGCCGGCTGTCGACGCCGGTCGGCAACATCGACCTGTCGCGACACCCGGCCAAGGAGAGCAACGCCCTGCTCGTCGACGCGAAGCACTCCGCGGACGGGCACCCGGTCGTCGTCTTCGGGCCGCAGACCGGCTACTTCACGCCGCAGCTGCTGACGGAGGTCGCGCTGCAAGGGCCGGGCATCAACGCCCGTGGCGTGTCCTTCGCCGGCACGCAGTTCGTCGTGGAGCTCGGTCACGGCACCGACTACGCCTGGTCGGCCACCAGCGCCAGTGGCGACAACGTCGACACGGTCATGGAACGCCTGTGCAACCAGGACGGCTCGGCGCCCACCGTCGACTCGACGAGCTACATCGACGACTCGAGCGGGACACCGAAGTGCGTGCCGATCGAGACGTTCACCCATGACGAGGGCGTCGCCATGCCGACGGCCGGTGGCGGCAGCCAGCCCGAACAGCTGTCGTTCACGGTGATGCGCACGCGGCACGGCGTCGTGCAGTTCCGCACCCTCGCGAAGGACGGCAACCGGCTCGTCCCCGTCGCGGTCACCGTGCAGCGGTCGACGTACGGGCACGAGGCCGACTCGGTCATGGGCTTCGCGCGGATCAACAACCCTGACTACACGCACAGTGCGGCCGACTTCATCCGCGCGTTCGACGGCGTCGACTACACGTTCAACTGGTTCTACGCCGACGACCGTGACATCGCCTACAAGATGTCGGGGCTGCTCCCGAACCGCTCGGCGGGAGTCGAGCCGGACTTCCCGCGATGGGGAGACTCGACGTACGACTGGAAGAGCTGGCTGCCGCCGGCTGCCCACCCGAACCAGGTCAACCCCCCGGCCGGATTCCTCAGTTCCTGGAACAACAAGCAGGCACCCGACTGGGGCATGGCTGACGACCAGTGGGGCCACAGCGGCGTGCACCGGGTCAACCTCCTCGTCGAGCGGATCCAGGCGCTGTTCCGCAAGGGCAAGGTGACGCGCAGCGGGCTGGTCGGCGCGATGATCGATGCCGCGACGGTGGACCTGCGCGCCGAGAAGCTGCTGCCGCTCGCGTTGGACGTGATCGGCAACGACCCGAAGGACGCGGCGGCGGTCTCACTGCTGCGCGGCTGGGTGCAGGACGGCGCGCACCGCGTCGACCGGAAGCGGACCGGCCACTACGACGACCAGGCTGCGATTGCGCTGTTCGACACGTGGTGGGACGACAACGGCAAGGGCGACGGCGGTCTGGCGAAGGACACCATGCGCAGTGTTCTGGGCGACCTCGTCAATCAGGTGCCGGACCGCATCGACGACCATCCGCGACAGGGCCTGGGCTCGTCCTGGGACAGCGTCGCCTGGTACGGCTACGTGTCGAAGACGCTGCGAGCGGTGCTCGGCCGACCGGTGAAGGGCGCCTACTCGACGGCGTACTGCGGGTCGCTCACCACCTGCCGCGCCGCCTTGCGTGCGTCGTTGCGCACGGCGGTGGCCCGGGCTCTCGAAGCGCAGGGCGTGGCCTCGGTCGACAAGCTGACCTACGACAAGTCGCTGGACGACATCGCGCCGGTGACGGCGGGCATCGTCGGCACCCGGCAGATCGACTGGCAGAACCGGCCGACGTTCCAGCAGGTCATCAACTTCACGGCACATCGCCCGTGGGAGTGACGACCGTCGGGCACCATGGTCGCGTGACGTCTTTTGCACGGCTGGCGGCCGTGCCGGCACTGGTCGTTGCAGCGACCGCGGCCGGTGTCGTCGGCGCGGGCCCGGCCGCCGCCGCGTCGTGTCGCGTCGTCACCGTGCAGAACGCCGTACCGGTGGGCATCGCGCTGTCGCCGCAGAACACGTCGGTGCCGTACGGCGGCTGCGTGCAGTTCACCGACAACGCTTTCGGACCGCCCGTCACCGTCACGGTGGCCGGCGGCTATCAGACGACGTTGAACTACGGCGAGAGCACCTCCGGCAAGACCAACTACGCCGCCCGGACGCCGGGCACGCATTCCCTCACCGCGACCAACGGTGCGTCGACGGCGAAGGGGCGGATCACGGTCGGAGCCGCTCCTACCAAGTCGCCGTCGCCGTCGCCCTCACCGGCGGCGTCGCACTCCCCGTCACCGCAGCCGGCACCGTCCGCCAGCTCCTCCGGCGCATCCCGGCCGCCGCGCTCGCCCCGCCACCACCCTCAGGTCGGCCTGCCGTCCGGCCCACCGCCGCCCGTTGCTCCCGGGGTGAGCGCAACTCCCGGTGTCGTTCCCTCGGTCGCGGGCTCTCCGCCGGGCCCGTTGCAGACCACGACCCCGGCCGCTGTCGCCGTCGCCGGGCCGTTGGAGCCGCCGACCGGTCGCTCGTTCGGGTTGCCGGCCGCGCTGGCAGCGCTCGTGCTGCTGGGTGTGGGCACCGCTGTTGTCCGGGTGGTCATGGCCGAACCGGCTGTGGACAGCGGCAGAAGTGTCGGCCGGACCGCGTAACCTCGCGCGGGTTCGGGGTAGGGCCACCGGCTGCTAGCCTGGCGATCGCTTCCAGCGCGTCGCTTCGCGAATGCTCACGGAGGCACCCTCCTGCCACGGACCGACCGTGGCCGCCCGCTGGCTTCCCGCCGTCGGGTCACAAAGTCCGAAGGAGGACTGCGTTTCTCATGCGCCGTTATGAACTGATGGTCATCCTCGATCCTGATCTCGAGGAGCGCACCATCGCCCCCTCGCTCGACCAGTTCCTGGGCGTCGTACGCCAGGGTGGCGGCACCGTCGAGAAGGTCGACGTCTGGGGACGCCGCCGGCTCGCCTTCGAGATCAACCACAAGGTCGAGGGCATCTACGCCGTTCTCGACGTGACCGCGGAGCCCGCGACGGTCAAGGAGCTCGACCGCCAGCTCAACCTCAACGAGGCCGTGCTGCGCACCAAGCTCGTCCGCCCGGACGCGAAGTAGGAGGCGGCATGGCAGCCGGCGACACCAACATCACCCTGATCGGCAACCTCGTCGACGACCCCGAGCTGCGGTTCACGCCGAGCGGTGCGGCCGTCGCGAAGTTCCGCGTTGCATCCACGCCGCGGTTCCTCGACAAGCAGACCAACGAGTGGAAGGACGGCGAGAGCCTCTTCCTCACGTGCAACGTCTGGCGGCAGGCGGCTGAGAACGTCGCCGAGTCGCTGCAGCGCGGCATGCGCGTCATCGTGTCGGGCCGGCTCAAGCAGCGGTCCTACGAGACCAAGGAAGGCGAGAAGCGCACCGTCTTCGAGGTCGAGGTCGACGAGGTCGGCCCGTCCTTGCGCAACGCCACGGCGAAGATCAACCGCGGCCAGCGCGGCGGCGGTGGCGGCGGTGGGGGTGGCGGCGGTTTCGGAGGCAGCCCCTCCGGTGGCGGCGACGACCCCTGGGCGACGCCCGCTCCCGGTGGCATGAGCGACGAGCCGCCGTTCTAACTCCCCTTCCTCCATCCACTTCTGCCTCGACGCAGCTCACGACTTCTGGAGCATCACGACCATGGCCAAGCCCCCGGCTCGCAAGCCGAAGAAGAAGGTGTGTGCCTTCTGCAAGGAGAAGGACACCTACATCGACTACAAAGACACCAACCTGCTGCGCAAGTTCATCTCCGACCGCGGCAAGATCCGTGCCCGTCGCGTGACCGGCAACTGCTCGCAGCACCAGCGCGACATCGCGGTTGCCATCAAGAACAGTCGCGAGATGGCGCTGCTGCCCTACACCAGCACCGCGCGCTGACGGGAGCCGGAGACGATGAAGCTCATCCTCACGCAGGAGGTCAGCGGCCTCGGTGGCCCGGGCGACGTGGTCGAGGTCAAGGACGGCTACGGCCGTAACTACCTCGTGCCCCGCGGTCTGGCGATCACCTGGACCAAGGGCGGCGAGAAGCAGGTTGCGCAGATCCGCCGCGGTCGCGAGGTTCGGGAGATCGCGGACCGGGGTCAGGCGCAGCAGGTCGCGGCGCAGCTGTCCGCGCTCAAGGTCGAGCTGCCGGCCCGCGCCGGCCAGGGCGGCCGTCTGTTCGGCTCGGTCACGGCAGTCGACATCGTCGAGGCGGTGAAGTCCGCCGGAGGTCCGTCCCTCGACAAGCGGCGGGTCGAGCTGCCGACGACCCACATCAAGACCGTCGGCACCCACACGGTGACCGTGCGGCTGCACCCCGAGGTCGTCGCCAGCGTCGACGTCGAGGTCGTCGCCGGCGACTGAGCCGGTCAGCGCGCGGCGGTGACGAAGCCGCTGCGCGCCGACTGCGGTGCCTGACGTCCGTACGACGTCGCCACGTCCGCGACGTCGTACTCCGTCGGGTGCCAGCCGTGGGCGGACAGCCACGCGATGACGCCGTCGTCGAGGCCGCCCTGCCACAGGGCCGACGCCTCGTCGAGCCGCTCGCTGCCCGAGGTGGCGGCGAGCTGCGCGGCCAGCTCCCCGCGCTCGGCGGCAAGCCTGCTACCCGGGGCGGACAGCGCGGTCGCGGCGGTGAGCACGTGCTCGGCGGTGGCCCGATCGAGGTAGACCAGCAAGCCCTCGGCGAGCCACGCGGTCGGTGATGCCAGGCAGAAGCCCGCAACCTGTAGCGCGGCGCTCCAGTCGGCAGCGAGGTCGACCGCGATCGGCGTCCGGTGCCCGCGCGGCACGGCGCCCTCTGCCTCGAGCACTGCCTGCTTGAACGCCAGCACGTCCGGCAGGTCGAGCTCGAACCAGTGCACGTCAGGGTCGGGCACCTCCAGGCGGAAGGCGCGGGTGTCCAGCCCCGCACCGAGGACCACGACCTGTCTGATCCCGCTGTGGACGGCGGCCAGCAGGTAGTCGTCGAAGAACCGGGTGCGGATGCTGATGTGGAAGGCGATCGCCGCGCGCCAGCGGCGCTGCTCCTCGGTGAGCTCGCCGAGATCGGCCGTGCCGGTGTCCATGCCGGCCGCCGTGACGAAGGCGGCGGCGAACGGGTCGTCGAACAGCGGGTCTGGCCGGCCGGCCTCCGCGGCACGGGCGCGCGCGACACCGATGGCCGTGCGGCTGACCGCAGGCAGGTCGCTCACGCGTCGATGATGCCCATCACGACTTTCTTCCATCCACAGGCCGTGGATTGGCGGTGCCGCAGGTCGCCGGGTGTGTCGCCCTCGGCCCGCCCTCACGCTGTGCACACCTTCTCCACATCGGCCCACAGGGGCGCGACGGCATGTACACACCTCGTGCACTGCCGCGTCCACAGGCAGGGAAGGAGCGGTGCCGGGAACGCCTGGTGGCCTGCTCGGACCCCTCGTAGCGTCGCCCTTCGGAAAACCGTCAGACCACTGAGTTACACCAGTGTTCTTCGGCAGGGCGAGGAGGAGCACAGGTGAGCGTCGCCGACGTCGTGACGATGCCCAGCGGAGACGGGGCACGCGGGGAGTTCGACCGCACGCCTCCGCAGGACGTCGTCGCGGAGCAGAGCGTCCTCGGCGGCATGCTGCTGTCCAAGGACGCGATCGCCGACGTCGTCGAGGTTCTCAAGCCCGGCGACTTCTACCGGCCCGCTCACCAGACGATCTACGACTCGATCCTCGACCTCTACGGTCGCGGCGAGCCGGCCGACCCGGTGACCATCGCCGCCGAGCTGACCCGCGACGGGTCACTGGCGAAGGTCGGTGGCGCGCCCTACCTGCACACGTTGATCGCGTCGGTCCCCACCGCGGCCAATGCCGGCTACTACGCGCAGATCGTCCGCGAGCGCGCGATCCTTCGCCGGCTCGTCGAGGCCGGCACCCGCATCGTGCAGCTCGGCTACGGCGCGGCTGCGGGCATGGGCGGCGATGTCGACGACGTGGTCGACCGTGCCCAGCAAGAGGTCTACGACGTCACCGACCGGCGCACGAGCGAGGACTACGTCCGGCTCGAGGAGGTGCTGCAGGACGCCTTCGACGAGATCGAGGCGATGGGCAGCCGCGGCTCCGAGCTCTACGGCGTGCCGACCGGCTTCCGCGATCTCGACGAGCTGACCAACGGTCTGCATCCGGGCCAGCTCATCGTCGTCGCCGGTCGACCTTCGATGGGCAAGTCGACATGGGCCATCGACGTGCTGCGCTCCGCATCGATCTCCCACGGGATGACCGGCGCCATCTTCTCGCTCGAGATGAGCCGCAGTGAGATCACGATGCGTCTGCTGTCCGCCGAGGCGCGCATCCTGCTGAAGAACCTCCGCACCGGCGGCATGACGGACGACGACTGGAACCGGCTCGCCCGCAAGATGGGCGAGATCGCGAACGCGCCGCTGTTCATCGACGACTCGCCCAACCTGTCGATGATGGAGATCCGGGCGAAGGCCCGCCGTCTCAAGCAGCGCAACGAGCTGAAGCTGATCGTCGTCGACTACCTCCAGCTGATGACCAGCCCCAAGAAGATCGAGAGTCGCCAGCAAGAGGTCGCCGAGATGAGCCGGTCCCTCAAGCTGCTCGCGAAGGAGCTCGAGGTCCCCGTGATCGCCGTGAGCCAGCTCAACCGTGGCCCGGAGCAGCGCACGGACAAACGACCGCAGCTCGCCGACCTGCGTGAGTCCGGAGCGATCGAGCAGGACGCCGACATGGTCATCCTTCTGCACCGCGAGGACTTCTACGAACGCGAGTCACCGCGTGCGGGCGAGGCCGACCTCATCGTCGCGAAGCACCGCAACGGTCCGACCGGCACGATCGTCGTCGCCTCGCAGCTGCACTACTCCCGCTTCGTCGACATGCAGCAGTCGTAGTAGTAGCCCCCTCATCCGCGGAAGACGGTCAGCCGTTCGGGTCGTCCGGCCGTTTCGACCGCTCGGCGAGGAATCGTTCCAGCTCCGCGCCGAGCTCTTCCGCACTCGGCAACGGACCGGCGGCGCCGAGCGCACCGCCGGGACGTTGCGCGACGACGGCGTCGTACTGCCCCTCCAGCGTGCGGACCAGCTCGGCAAGCTCCTCGGACTGACCGACGAGTCCGGCGATCGACTGCTGGGCCTCGTGGCCGGCGGCGACCAACGCGTCCAGCGAGATGGTCAGACCGCCCGCCCGGGCGACCGCTGCGAGCAACGCCTCTGCCGCAGGTGGATACGCGGCCTGGGCGAGGTAGTGCGGCACGTGCACGGCAAAGCCCATCGATGCTTGCCCGGCCTCCGCGAGACGGTGCTCGAGCAGGTGTCCGGCGCTGCCGGGCACCTGCACCGACGCGACCCACGGCGGGTAGCCCTCGAGCAGCTCCGTGCGAGAGGCGTGTGCGGTGATGCCGACGGGCCGGGTGTGCGGCACTCCCATCGGGATCGCGTTGGTGCCGATCGTCAGCCGCACGCCGAAACGGTCGATCAGCAGCCGGACGGCTGCGACGAAGCGCTCCCACATGACGTCGGGCTCCGGTCCGGCGAGGACGAGGTACGGCGTCCCGAGCGCGTCGTGCAGGAGCCGGATCTCGAGCACCGGCGCCTCGTAGGACTGCCAGTGGTTCTCGACGAACATCATCGGTGGCCTCCGGGCGCGGTAGTCGTGGAGCAGGTCGGTGTCGAAGCGCGCGACCACCTGGCTGGGTCCGGACAGCAGGTGCTCACGGGCCAGCCGCCGGGCGGCGCCGGCGTCGATGAACCCGTCCAGCATCTCGACGAGCACCAGGCCGGACGGCGGCTCCGGGCCGTCCTCGACCGTGAACAGCCCGTCGGGGGGAACCTGCACCACACGTCCTCTCGCCCGGGGGCCGAACCACCGGTAACCCGGCCCTGACCTCGATCGTTAGCATCTATTGAGCACCGAGCGCGACTCCGACAGCGCCGGCGGCACCCTGACGCGAACGGTGGACGACACGTGCGAGTTGCCCGGTGAGGCCGTTGCGCGTCGCCCTGCTGTCCTATCGCAGCAAGCCGCACTGCGGGGGTCAGGGTGTCTATGTCCGGCACCTGTCCCGCGAGCTTGCAGCGCTCGGCCATCAGGTCGAGGTCTTCAGCGGCCAGCCCTACCCGGATCTGGACGAGATTGACGGCCCCGGCTCACTGACCCTCCGCCCGCTGCCGAGCCTGGATCTCTACCGCGACGACGACCCGTTCCGTACGCCGTCCCTCCGGGAGTTCCGCGATCCGACGGACGTGCTCGAGGTCGCCACGATGTGGACCGGCGGCTTCCCCGAGCCGTTGACGTTCTCCCTGCGTGCTGCTCGCGAGCTGCTTGCCCGACGGGACGAGTTCGACGTCGTGCACGACAACCAGTCGCTGGGCTACGGCCTGCTGCGGCTGACCCGCGCCGGACTGCCGATGGTCGCGACGGTGCATCACCCGATCACCGTCGACCGGCGGCACGAGGTGGAGGCGGCGGACAGTCTCGGCCGGCGGCTGTCGCTGCACCGGTGGTACGGCTTCACGCGCATGCAGGCGCGCGTCGCCCGGCGGTTGCCCACCTTGCTGACCGTGTCGGAGAGCTCGGCGGATGACATCGTCGCGGAGTTCGGCGTTCGCCGCAGCGCGGTGCGTGTCATACCGGTCGGCGTCGAGACGGATGTGTTCCGGCCGCCGACACTGCCGAGGGTGCGGGGCCGCATCGTTGCGGTCTCGAGCTCGGACAGTCCGATGAAGGGCGTCCGGGTCCTGCTCGAAGCGGTCGCCAAGCTTCGCACCGAGCGTGACGTGGAGCTCGTCGTCGTCGGTCGCCCCAAGGCCGACGGCCCGGTCGCCCGCGCTGTCGAGGACCTCGGCATCTCGGACGCCGTACGGTTCGTGACCGGTCTGTCGGACCCGGCCCTCGCCGAGCTGTTCGGCTCGGCCGAGGCGGCTGTCGTCCCGTCGCTCTACGAAGGCTTCTCCATCCCGGCCGTCGAGGCGATGGCGTGCGGCACGCCGCTCGTGGCCTCCCGCGGTGGCGCACTGCCGGAGGTGGTCGGCGACTGCGGCGTGCTGGTCGAGCCGGGCAACCCGTCCGACCTCGCCGGTGCACTTGGTGCGTTGCTCGACGACGAGCCGCGCCGGCGCGCGCTCGGCACCGCCGGCCGGCGCCGGGTCGAGGAGCGGTTCACCTGGCGAGCGACCGCGGCGGCAACCGCGGAGGTCTACGCCGACGTGGCGGCGAGGAGGGCATCGTGCTGACCGTCGACTTCGACCAGTTCCCGATCGCGGCCGGGGAGCGGGTGCTCGATCTCGGCTGCGGGTTCGGGCGGCACGCCTTCGAGGCCTATCGACGTGGCGCGCACGTCGTGGCCGTCGACCGCAGCGAGGAAGAGGTCACCTCGGTGACCGCGATGTTCCGCGCCATGGCGGCCTCGGGCGAGGCGCCCACCGACGTCGTCGCGCGATCCGTGCGGGCCGATCTGCTCTCGCTGCCCTTCCCCGACGGGTCGTTCGACGTCGTGATGGCCTCTGAGGTGCTCGAGCACATCCCCGACGACGACCTCGCGATGGCCGAGATCGCCCGCGTCGTCCGCCCCGGCGGCCGCGTCGCCGTCACCGTCCCGCGGTGGTGGCCGGAGCGGGTCTGCTGGGCCCTGTCGCGCGAGTACCACGACGTCCCCGGTGGTCACGTCCGCATCTACCGCGGTGACCAGCTCGAGCAGCGGTTGTGCGACGCGGGCCTGCAGCCGCGCGGCTCGCACCACGCGCACGCGCTGCACGCTCCCTACTGGTGGCTCAACTGCGCATTGGGCAAGGAGAGCGTCCCGTCGCGTCTCTACCACCAGGTGCTGGTGTGGGACATCATGAAGCGCCCTTGGCTGACGAGGGTCGCCGAGCAGGCCCTCAACCCGGTACTCGGGAAGAGCCTGGTGGTCTACGCCGACAAGCCGATCGCGGCAGCGGAGGCGGCAAGTGCCGCAGCCTGATCTGCCGGCAATCGACGGGCTCCTGACCGCCGACGACATCGCTGCCACCGCGGCCAGCATCGCGCGCGCCCAGGAACCGTCCGGGGCGATCCCGTGGTTTCCCGGCGGCCACACCGATCCGTGGGACCACGTCGAATGCGCGATGGCGCTGTCGGCAACCGGTTTCGCCGGGGAAGCCGTCCGTGCTTACGAATATCTCCGTCGCACCCAGCGTCCGGACGGCTCCTGGCCGGCAAAGGTGGTCGGCACGACGGTGCACGATGGTGCAGCCGAGACCAACCAGTGCGCCTACGTCGCCGTCGGTGTCTGGCACCACCTGCTGATCACCGGCGACGACCGGTTCGCGTGGCGGATGTGGCCGACCGTCCGCCGGGCCGCCGACTTCGTCGTGGGGAGGCAGACCGACCGCGGTGAGATCGGCTGGCTCGTGGGAGCCGACGGTTCGGTGACCGACGACGCGTTGCTGACCGGCTCCTCGTCGACGTACCAGTCGTTGCGCTGCGCCCTCGCGCTCGCGGACTGGGTCGGCGAGCCGCAGCCCGACTGGGAGCTCGCCGCCGGCCGACTCGCTCACGTCGTCGCAGACCATCCGGAGGCGTTCCTCGACAAGCGCCGCTACTCGATGGACTGGTACTACCCCGTCCTGGGCGGTGCCGTCCGAGGACCGGCAGGGCACGAGCGGATCGCGGAGCAGTGGGACGACTTCGTCGTCCCCGGTCTGGGTGCGCGATGCGTCTCCGACCAGCCCTGGGTGACCGGCGCTGAGACCTGCGAGCTCGTCCTCGCTCTCGACACCGTCGGTGACCGCGACCGTGCCCTCGCGCTGCTCGCGGAGGTTCAGCATCTCCGCGACACGGACGGCAGCTACTGGACCGGTTGGCAGTTCGCCGAGCGGGTCAACTGGCCGGACGAGCACTCGACGTGGACGGCAGCCGCAGTCGTGCTGGCGGTCGATGCGCTGTCACGGACCTCGCCCGGCAACGGCATCTTCCGGGCCGAGCGTCTTCCCGCCGGCGTCGACCTCATCCCCGACCCGGTGTGCGGCTGCAGCTCAACCGCCGGGCTTCCTGAGCACCCGTAGCGACCCCACCTGGCGTACCTCGACGAAACCGTCGTCGAGGGCGGGCAGGTAGATGTGCTCGTACGGCGCCACGCCGCCGTCCGCCGGGTCCGGGAAGACGTCGTGGATCGCCAGCACACCTCCGGGCTGAACCTTCGGCGACCAGCAGCGGTAGTCGGTGATGCAGTGCTCGACCGCATGCCCGCCGTCGATGAACAGCAACGCCAGTGGTGTCGACCACAGGGACGCGACGACCTCACTGCGACCGACGACGGCGACGACGACGTCCTCGAGGTCGGCGGCGAACATCGTGTGCCGGAAGAACGGAAGCGTGTCGATCGCACCGACGGTCGGGTCGACGAGCTCGGGGTCGTGCCATTCCCAGCCGGGCTGGTTCTCCTCCGAACCGCGGTGATGGTCGACCGTCACCGCGACACCGCCGCGCAGTTTCGCGGCCGCGCCGAGAAACGTCGCTGACTTGCCGCAGTAGGTGCCGACCTCGAGCAACGGGCCCTGCGGAGCCATGGCCCACGCGGCGTCGTACAACGCGTCCGCCTCCTGTGCCGGCAGGAAGCCTTTGGCCGCGTCGGACACGGCACGCAGGCCTGCCGGCATCGGCTGGGCCGCCGGGCGTGCAGGGTCGTCGCTGCCGGCCGTCACGGCAGGCAGCGTAGGTGACAGAGGTCTACTTCCCGACGGTGAAGGTCGCTGTCGAGCTGGCGTAGTCGATCTGCGGCGCGGTGACGGCGACCGGGTTGAGCCGGGTCTGGGCGTTGAGCTGGGTCAGGGTGGTGCCGGCCGGGAGGACGCTGATCGGCACCGTCCAGGTGATGGTGCTGTTCTTCACGACGGCCGCGGGGATCGTGTAGTCGACCGCCGTCGCGCCGGGCAGCGCCGGGCAGCGCATCGCGGTGCCGCCGGTCGCCACGTCGGTGCCGTACTCGATGAACAGGTCCGAGCAGCTGGGGACCGTCACTTGGATCCGGTAGAAGGTCTCCGGCGTCGGCGCGGCCGCGAGTGCCATCGTCACGGTGAAGCCGGTCGGTGTCTTCACGGTCTTGCGCTTGACCTTCTTGGTGACGAACGTCGAGGCGAACGTGACGCTGGTGATGTCCGCGCCGGAGTCGTCCGCGGGGCCCGACTGCTCCGGCACCGGCGCCCCGACGCCCTGGTCGTTGAAGCCGTTGGCGTCGCCGGTCGCGTCGGTGATCTGCGGTTTCGCGGTTGCGGCGTGCGCCGGCAGGACG
>DASSKP010000039.1:0-43974 GCA_035690365.1 Mycobacteriales bacterium | reverse complement strand
GCTTCATCCTGTCGGTCGACGACTCGATGGACTCGATCCTGAACTGGTACAAGGAGGAGGGGTTCATCTTCAAGGGCGGCTCCGGCGCCGGCCTGAACCTGTCCCGGATCCGGTCGAGCAAGGAGCTGCTGTCCTCCGGCGGTACGGCGTCCGGTCCGGTGTCGTTCATGCGTGGCGCCGACGCGTCCGCGGGGACCATCAAGTCCGGCGGCGCCACCCGTCGTGCGGCGAAGATGGTCGTGCTCGACGTGGACCACCCCGACATCGAGGAGTTCGTCGAGACCAAGGCGCGCGAGGAGGACAAGATCCGCGCGCTGCGCGACGCGGGCTTCGACATGGACCTCGGTGGCAAGGACATCGTGTCGGTCCAATACCAGAACGCCAACAACTCGGTGCGCGTCAACGACGACTTCATGCGCGCGGTCGAGGAGGGCAAGGAGTTCGGCCTGCGTGGCCGCAAGACCGGCGAGGTCATCGAGACCATCGACGCCAAGGAGCTGTTCCGCAAGATGGCGGAGGCCGCGTGGGGCTGTGCCGACCCCGGCATCCAGTACGACGGCACGATCAACGACTGGCACACCTGCCCGGAGACCGGCCGGATCACCGCGTCCAACCCGTGCAGCGAATACATGCACCTCGACAACTCGTCGTGCAACCTCGCGTCGCTCAACCTGCTGAAGTTCCTCAAGGACGACGACACGTTCGACGGGCCGCTGTTCGCGAAGGCCGTCGAGTTCATCATCACCGCGATGGACATCTCGATCTGCTTCGCCGACTTCCCGACCGAGGCGATCGGTGAGACCACGCGGGCCTACCGCCAGCTCGGCATCGGCTACGCCAACCTCGGTGCGCTGCTGATGGCCACCGGCCACGCCTACGACAGTGATGGCGGCCGTTCGCTGGCTGCCGCGATCACCTCGCTCATGACGGGGACGGCGTACAAGCGGTCGGCCGAGCTGGCCGGCGTCGTCGGCACCTACGACGGCTACGCCCGCAACGCCGAGCCGCACAAGCGGGTCATGCGCAAGCACCAGGCCGCCAACGACGCGGTGCGCCCGGTCGATGCCGACGCGGCGCGAGTGCTGCACTACGCGACCAAGGCGTGGGCTGACAACCTGGCCATCGGCGAGAAGAACGGCTGGCGCAACAGCCAGGCGTCGGTCATCGCGCCGACCGGCACGATCGGCCTGATGATGGACTGCGACACGACCGGTCTCGAGCCGGACCTCGCGCTGGTGAAGTTCAAGAAGCTCGTCGGTGGCGGCTCGATGCAGATCGTCAACAACACCGTGCCGCGGGCGCTGAAGAAGCTCGGCTACCAGGACGAGCAGATCGAGGCGATCGTCGAGCACATCTCCGAGCACGGCAACGTCATCGATGCGCCTGGGTTGCGTCCGGAGCACTACGAGGTCTTCGACTGTGCGATGGGTGTGCGGTCCATCTCTGCGATGGGCCACGTGCGGATGATGGCGGCGATCCAGCCGTTCGTGTCGGGTGCGCTGTCGAAGACGGTCAACCTGCCGGAGACGGCGACCGTCGAGGACATCGAGGACGTCTACTTCCAGGGCTGGAAGCTCGGTCTCAAAGCTCTGGCGGTCTACCGCGACAACTGCAAGGTCGGTCAGCCGCTCACCGATGGCAAGGCGAAGAAGGCCACGGTCGAGGCGGACACTGACGACGTGGCTCACGAGCACCGCCCGGTCCGCAAGCGGCTGCCGAAGAAGCGGCCGTCGCAGACCGTGTCGTTCTCCGTCGCGGGTGCCGAGGGCTACATGACCGCCGGCTCCTACCCGGACGACGGTCTCGGCGAGGTCTTCCTCAAGCTCGGCAAGCAGGGCTCGACGCTCGCCGGTGTGATGGATGCGTTCTCGATCGCGATCTCGATCGCGCTGCAGTACGGCGTGCCGCTCGAGACCTACGTGCAGAAGTTCACCAACATGCGCTTCGACCCGGCGGGCATGACCGACGACCCGGACATCCGCATGGCGCAGTCGGTGATGGACTACATCTTCCGTCGGCTCGCGCTCGACTACCTGCCGTATGACAAGCGCGCCGAGCTCGGCATCTTCACCGCCGAGGAGCGGGCCGCCACGGTCGCGACGTCGTACGGCGCCGCGCCCGCCGCTGCACCGGCGGAGGAGGACATCGACCCGGAGACGCTGCGCGACAGCGTTCCGATCGAGCACGTGCCGGACGATCCGGCCGCCAAGCCGGCGCCGGTCGAGGCCCGGTCGTCGACGGAGCTGATCGAGGCTCAGCAGGGCACTGCGGCCGATGCGCCGCTGTGCATGACCTGTGGTGTGAAGATGCGCCCCGCCGGCTCCTGCTACGTCTGTGAGAGCTGCGGCAGCACCTCCGGTTGCAGCTAGGCGGGGCGGACGGTCAGGAAATGTCAGCGCTGGATCGGTCAGCAATGTCCGATGTTCGGTCACACGGACATTGCGCGGCCCGGCGGCTGACGTAGGGCCGGGTGCTGTCCGGCCCGGACAAGAAGGAGACCTGGCCGATGCCCGACTCGGCCCTCGGGCTGTCGGAGCGGGGCGTGGTGGCGCTCAGGTGGCACCGTGGTTGAACGACGGTTCAGGAGGCACCTTCGTTGCCGGGTGGGCTGCGGGCGGCGGTAGCGCCGGCGGCTCACCCATACGGCGTGCGCCACCGCGACCTGATGAGCGCAGACGCTGTGCAGTGCGGCCGGGCAGGAGCAACGGCCGACAAGGGAGCCTGCCGGTCGCAGCTTCGTCATCGACCCGGCGTCGTCACAACCGACTCGTCGTCGGTCGATGCTCGGTGGTGCCGTCGTTCGGGATGACGCGCAGGGGTTCGGTCATGACGTGCTTCTTTCGCGGGTTCGGGCAGTAGCTACGCGACCGTCGTGGCTGAGGGCAACACCGCGTGGTCAGTGGCCTGGGCGGGCCGGTCGAACATGGCGTGAACGGCTGCCTCGTCGCCGCGCCTCGTCAGCACGCTGACGGTGTCGCCCGCACGCAGTTCGGTGTCGGGGTGGGGGTAGGCCAGGCCGTTGCGGCGATGGACGGCGACGAGAACGGCGCCACGCGGCCAGCGCATCTGATCGACCCGGGCGCCGTCGGCGGCCGCCTCAACGGCGACCGTTTCCTCGAGCAAGACCGTCTCGCGCGATGTGCTGCCGAGGCGGCGCATCGCGGTGCGGGTGGCTAGCCGCCAGCCGCGGACCAGGTCGGTGGTGGACACGATGCCGACCACGCGCATGTCGACGTCGAGCACCGGAATCCAGCCGCCGCGACTGCTGGCGACCGCGTCGACCGCAGCGTCGAGCGTCGCGTCGTCGGGCACAGTCATCGCTTCGACGTCGGCCAGGCGACCGATCGGACCGTCACTGCCGTCCTCCAGCAGCTGGTCAAGCCGGGGCGTCTGGAGGGACCCTATGAAGACGCCATCGCGGTCGACGACCGGTGCGCCCGGCAACTCGAGATCACGAAGGTTGGCGCGCGCCTCGGCTGCGAGCGTTGCGGCGCGCAGCACCAGCCGGGGCTCGGCCATGATGTCGCGGATCGCGACCGTCGCAGCTGGTGGCAGTCCGGCGGACAGCCGGTGGGCCGGCGAATCCGCGCGGCTCGCGAGCTGACTGCGGTAGATGGTCACGTCACCGACGACAAGAACAGCGACAGCGATCGCCACCATCGCCGGTGCGAGCAGCTGCAGGCTGCCTGTCATCTCGGCGACCATCAGCATGACCGCGAGCGGGGCGTGCGCGACCGCGCCGAAGCACGCGGTCATCCCGACGATGACGAACGGCAACGGCCCGCCACCGAGCGCCAGATGCGCGGTTTCGAGCAGTCGCCACACAGCGGCTCCGGTCGCGCCGCCGATGACCATGCCGGGCCCGAAGATGCCGCCGGACCCACCGGAGCCGATGGACAGGCTGGTCGCGACGATCTTCGCGAACGGCAACACCAGCACCACCCACAGCGGCAGGCCCAGCAGCACCTGCCGGGACAGCTCCTGCTGCAGCTGCCCGTAGCCGGTGCCGAGCACCCCAGGGACGGCGAGTCCGAGGCCGCCGACGGCGAGCCCGGCGAGGCCAGGCTTGACCCAGCGGGGCAACGCGAGCCGGGTGGCGGCCCTGCTGATGGCATAGAACGTGCGGGCGTAGAGCCGGCCGAGCAGCCCGCAAGCCATGCCGACGACGGCGAATAGCGCCAGGTCGCGGACACCGCTGAGGTGATATCCGGTCTGGTCGCCGAAGATCGGGTTGAAGTTGCCGGTGACGGCGCCGTACACGCCAAAAGCGACCACGCTGGCCACGATCGACGGGATCAGCGCATCGACCTCGACGTCGTCGCGGTAGACAAGCTCCGCGCCGAGCACAGCACCGCCCAGCGGCGCCCGGAAGATTGCCCCGATACCGGACGCGATACCGGACGCGACAGCGATGCGGCTGTCCGCGGGTGTCAGGTTGAGTGCGCGGGCGAGCATCGACCCGAACGTCGCCGAGATCTGCGCAGTCGGCCCCTCGCGGCCACCGGAGCCGCCAGACCCGATGGTCAGCGCCGACGCGACGATCTTCACCAGAGCGACCCTGGGCCGCAGCCCCTTTGGGTTGGCGTGCACGGCGGCGATCGCCGCGTCGGTGCCGTGCCCCTCCGCCTCCGGCGCAACCGCGAACACGAGGATCGCCGCCAGCAGGGCGCCACCGCCGACGACCAGCGGGACCGCCCACGGCCGGGCGAACCTTGACGCGGCATGCACGCCGCCTTCACCGGCGATGGTCGCGACGTGGTAGCCGCCGATGGTTCCGAGGACCCAATGCGTGGAGGCCTGCAACGCGGTGAAGAACACGACCGCGCCCAGGCCGGCGATGACGCCGATGAGCGCGCCGAAGATGATCCACTTGCGGAGGTACCCCGAGCGGCTCGGGCCGGAGAGCAGGCGGCCCACGAGGCGACGCGTACGCAGCCGCGAACTGAGGAGCCGGGTAGGAATCCGGATGCTCACTCGCCCCAGCCCAGTGACCAAGCCTGGTCCGGCGCCTCCCCGGCAGCGTCGGCGAATGCGCGGAACGTCGGGATCAGCGCGGCGCGGACCTCCGGCGTCATCTTCCGCAAGATCGCGCGGATCTCCCGCTTGCGGCGCCGGGTCACCGCGTCGACCAGTTGGAGGCCGGCACTGGTGATCGTGGTGATGACCACGCGCCGGTTGTCCGCCGGGCGCATCCGCGAGATGAGGCCCTTGCGCTCGAGCCGGTCACACATCCGGGTCACCGTCGACTGGTTCACATCCAGCGCGTCCGCCAGGTCGAGCGCCCGCTGTGGGCCACGCGAGGCGAGAACGACCAGGGCGCGGTACTGAGGCAGCGTCACGTCTTCTCCGGCTGCGCCCAGGGACCGGGCAGCGACGGCGACCAGTGCCCGGCTCGCTGAGAGCACGCTGTCCACGACCTCGTCCTGCCTGACATCAGGGAGGGGGGTCACTAAGGATTGCACTCAGCTATTGTTGCACACTGCAACTATGGATTGGATCACAGCCCGTCTCGCTGGCTGAGCGCCATCGTCTGCCGGTGGGCTGTTCGCCCATCCGTGGAGAGGACCGCCCGATGACACCCGACGTTGCCACCATCGGACTGACCAAGAGCTACGGTCAGACCATGGCGCTGCGCGGCCTGGACCTGCAGGTCGAGGCCGGTCAGGCGTATGGCTTCCTCGGGCCCAACGGCGCGGGTAAGTCGACCACCATCCGCCTGCTCCTGGCCCTGCAACAACCTACGTCGGGACATGCCTCGGTCGTCGGCGTCGACCCGCAACGCGACCCCGTGACGGTGCACCGACAGGTCGGTTACCTGCCGGGTGACCTGGCGCTTTACCCGCGCCTCACCGCACGGCGGCACATCGCGTGGTTCGCAGCAGCACGTGGGTTGGCAGGAGCGGCCGCGGTTGATCTGGTCGACCGCTTCCAGGTCGACGTCGACCGGCCCGTCCGCGAGCTGTCGAAGGGAAACCGGCAGAAAGTCGGGCTGGTCCTCGCCTTCCTCGGCCGGCCGCGGCTGGTCCTGCTCGACGAGCCAACGACGGGCCTCGACCCACTTATGCAGGCGGAGTTCGAAGCGCTGGTGCGGGAGACGGTGGCCGACGGCCGCACGGTGTTCCTTTCCTCGCACGAACTCGACGAAGTGCAGCGGGTGTGTGACCGCGTCGGGATCATCAAGGAGGGGATGCTTGTTGCGGACGACACCGTCGAAGGGCTGCGCCGCGCTGCACCCCGCCGCATCACCGCCACCTTCCGCCGCCCGCCGCCGGAAGACTGCTTCGCGCGGCTGACCGAGGCGCGGGTGGTCACTCGCGACGGGTGCACGATTGAGCTCGAGGTCACCGGCGCGCTCGGTCCGGTGCTGGCTGACATCGCGCGGCATGACCCGGTCGATCTGGTCAGCAGGCCTGCCGACCTCGACGAGCTCTTCCTGCGGATGTACGCCGGCGCGGAGCCCAGCCATGTCCGCTGACATCACGCGGCTCGACCTGATCTTGCGCCGGCGCAGCACCATCGGCTACGCCACCGGCATGACGCTCTACACCTTCGTCATCGTCGCGCTCTACCCGTCGTTCAAGACCGACGCCAGCCTCGACAGCTTCACTGGCTCGACGGCCGCCGCGCTGTTCGGCGTAACGAGCAGCTTGACCTCGCCCGCAGGTTGGCTGAATGGAAACATCTACGCCAACTTCTTCCCACTCATCCTGCTCCTGCTGACGATCGGATACGGCGCAGGCGCCCTGGCCGGCCAGGACGAGGACGGCACGTTGTGCCTGCTCGCCGTGTTGCCGAGACGCCGGCGTGACCTGGTGGCGCAGAAGGTGCTCGCGATGGCACTGCAGGCACTGTTCGTCGCCGCGGCGGTCGCCGTAGTCGTGATCGCCGGTCGATCCTTCGAGCTGTCGCTCGACGCAGTCCGAGTCGTGGCTGTCTCAGTCACCAGCCTGCTGCTCGCGCTCGACTTCGGGCTGCTTGCCCTTGCGGTCGGCGCGGCCACCGGAAGCCGCGCCGTCGCCCTCGCCGTCGGCACCACCGCAGCGGCCGTCTGCTACCTGATCAGCTCGCTCGCTCCGGTTGTCCACTGGATTCGACCAGCGCGCTATGCCTCACCGTTCTACTGGGCGGTCGGCGCAGACCAGCTGTCCCGCGGCGTCACGGCAGTTGACTACCTCGTGCTCGTCGCTATCGCCGCGGTCGCCGCGGGCGGCGCGGTCCGCTTGTTCGGCAGGCTGGACCTCCACTGACATCCGACGCGGCCCCACGACGCTAGGGCCGAAGGCCAGCGACGGGCTCGGGCGTCGGTGGAGTAGGCACCGCTTCGACGGATCCCGGGTCGGTGCCGCCGGTGTCGAGACGGAACGGCGGGTACTCGTCACGCATCAGGGCGACGTAGGCGAGCACCCGGTAGCACCAGCGGTTGAACCCCATGGTCAGGTCGAAGATCTCCGGCGGGTACTTGCCGGTGACGGCCAGCATGACTGCCGAGATGAGGACGAACAGGCCGATGAGGTTGCCGAAGTGCACGCCGAACCCGCCGGCCAGCACGGCGACGATGAGCAGCTGTGGGATGGCGAGCAGCCACCACTTGACCAGCACGAGTCCGCGGGACAGCCGCTCGGGGTAATCAACGCTGAACTCGGCGGGGTACGTCGGGTCAGGGGCGAGGCTGAACGGCGGGTAGCGGTCAGTGCCGAGCGCGCTGTAGGCGTAGAACGCGACGCGCCAGGTCCAGCGCATCACGCCGACGTTGAACTCGAACAGCGCCCGCGGGTAGTGGGTGGTGAACAGGATGCTGACGCCCGCGATGAACGTCGTCACGACAACGGCGAGCCACAGGAACACGAGAACGACGATGTGCGGGACGATGAGCAGCCACTTGACCAGCCACAGCCAGCGCGACGTGGCCGGGTCGAGCCGGCCGTCGAGCCGGGCCGGGTACGGACGGGTTTCCATTGGGATCCTCCTGAGCGGCTAGCGACGCGCGTTCGCGCGGCGCAAGCCGGTGACGATGAGCACGGTCACGCCGGCGGCACCACCGAGCAGGAACAGTGCCGCCGCACCGATGGCGTGCGGGGCGATGTCCCAGACGACGTCGCCCCCGACGGCGAGCGTTCCGCTGACGTTGATCGCGTTGGAACGAACCTGATAGCGGCCGGCTTGGTTCGGGTGGAACTCAGCGACGGCGCGGCCGACGCGGCTGTTCTCGCCAGGCACGTCGTAGCGCAGGTCACCGGTGTAGGGGCGGACAGTGACGGGCGCACCGGATGAATCGCTAACGCTCACCGCCAGCTGTGACAGCGAAGGTGTCGCCGTGCCGCGGGTGTTCTCGTAGTACACGACGCGAGTGGATGTGTCGGACACCTGCACGGTCGCGACCCCAGGCACGGTCATCCGCGGGAATCGATCGACCTGCTGCTGGTACTCGAGGAACGCGACGACCACCCAGATGACGGCACCGATGACGGCCGCAGCGGTGAGCAGGCCGCCGATCCAGTAGCCGCGCGTCGATGGCTTCGGCCGGGGGGTTGGGGGGTGGCAGTGCCAGAACGGCCCCGTGTGGGGCGGTGACGGTCATGATTCGCTCCTTATGCGGTGATTGTTCGGGTGACGACGGTCGCATCCGGGACCTCGTACACACCGGCGGTCTGGTGACTGCTGCGGACGCGCAGCTGCAGCGGCAGGTTCCTCGGCAGCCCGAGCAGGTACGCCGTCAGCCGCAGCTCGATCCGCTGGCCGGCGGCGACGGTGGCGGTGATGAACACTGGCGCGCCCGGGGCGAACGCGACGACCCGGACCCGGCTCGGGCCACCGTCGGTCGCGTCGGCTATCGGCGAGCGATCCACGGTCAGGGCGCGCACGCCATCGGACGCCCGGACGTCGGTGGAGAGTGCGTAGGTTCCGGGGGGCGCCTGCACCGTGAAGCTGACGACGCGCGCGGCGCCGGCGGTCGTGTCGCCGGTGATCCGCGCAGTCGGCGCGGTGAGCCCAGTCGCGACGGGTGCGGTGATGCTGCGGGCGGCGAACAGGTCACCGACGCGGTGGAACGGGTCCGCCTCGAACCGGGTGCTGTGCCAGCCGGTCGCGGCGACCTGGCGGGTGTACCCGTCGACACCGGGGACCGCGACCCAGCGCGCGGTGCCGGTGTCCGCGTTCAGCTGGTAGACGAGCGCATCCGGGCGCGGGTGGTTGTCGGTGCTGTCGATGACGGCACCGGCCGCGACCAGCGCGAGTGCGGTGCCCGCGGCGACGGCGGCGGGTCGCCAGCTCAGCCGGCGGACGGCCAGGCTGAGCAGTGGGACGGCGACGGCGAGCCCGGCGAGCAGCCAAACCAGTGGCAGTGGCGCGGCGACGATCCCCATGGTCAGCTCGAACCGAGCGGCAAGCACGAAGTAGGTCGCGACGAGCGGCGCGACCAGCAGGATTGCGGGCATGACTGCGGCGGTGGCGACGGCGATCTGCGTGAGGACGGATCGGGGTCGCCAGTTGAGGTACGCGAGCGCGGCGGCACCGGCCAGCGTTGGCCATGTTGCGACGTATGCGGCGGTCGGTAACGTCACCGCGAGCAGCACGGCGAGCAGAGCGACGCCGAACAGGCCGCCGGCGGCGACTTCGGCGCCGGTGTGTCGGCGGCGCAACGGCCAGGCGAGCAGCAGCATCCCGGCGACGGCGGCCGCGACGACGGCGAGCATCGCGGCGAGCCGGTGGTAGCTGCCTCCGTTGACGGCGTCGGACAGCCGCGGGTCGACCTGCGTGGCGAGCATCCACGCTCCGGTGCCCGACGCAAGGCCAGCGAGGCCGGCGAGGCCGAGGCCCAGCCAGCCGGTGGCAACGCGGCGGAGCCGCACAGCGCGTCGCCGCCACGCGATACCGATCGCAGCGATGACCGTGATCACGGTCAGCAGTGCCAGTGGCAGCGACCAGGCCGAGGAGTAGGCGACGGTGACGTGGCGGGTGAGGGTGAAGGCGACGAGGTCGGGTGCGTTCACGTGCTGCAGGTCGCTGCTGGCGAGTCGGCGGGTCAGGTCGAGCATCACGGTGCCGTACTCGGCGAGGGTGCCCCGGTTCAGCGCGGCGGCGGTGTCTGTGCCGGCGTGGTATGCCGGTAGTCCGCCGATGATGGAGAACTCGATGCCGGCTGGCACGACGTCCTGGTAGCGGCCAAGGTCGGCGCCCTGGTCGAGCGCGTTCAACGGCGCATCCAGCGCGGTGTACACGACGGCGTCCCCGCGCGCGTGCAGGTACTGGCGCAGCACTCGACCGTTGCGGTCGCTGGTCAACGCGGGGGTGACGCGGCCGCCGTTGCCGATCCCTTCGGTGTTCAGCACGACCCGGACGTTGCGCAGCCACGGCTCGTTGACGACGGCCGCGGAGCCGAGCATCTCGTGCTCCTCGCCATCGGTGAAGACGGCGACGACGTCGTGCCGTGGCGGCGCGCCCGCGGCCAGCAGTCGCATCGTTTCGAGAACTGCGACGACACCGGCGCCGTTGTCGCCGGCGCCCGGGGCGCTCGGCACCGAGTCGTAGTGCGCCGCGATCATCACCGTGGCTGCATGGTCAGCGCCGCTTCCCCGGAGGCGCGCGATGACGTTGCGAACCGGCGCGGTCCAGACCGAGTGCGGTGGGTCGGGAGCGAGTGTCACCTGCTCCACCTGTACCTGCGGGTCCAGGCCCATACCGCGCAGCTCACTCACCAGGAACTGCTCGACCGTCAGTTGCGCGGGGCTGCCGAGGGGGTGCGGGCTCGCCGCGACGACGGCGAGGTCTTTCGCCGCCTGCTGCACCGGGAACCCGCCGGATACGGCGCCGCTCGGCGCGGCCGGGGAGGCGAGCGGAAGCAGTGCCGCGATCGTCACGGCGGCCATGACGACGGCGGAGATGACGGCAGCGAGCAGTGCCGGCGGGACGCGCTGGCGGCGACGCTCGACGGATGTGATCGGCGCGGGCGGCGCCGAGGTGCTGACGGTCATGGTCGCCTCGCCGGTTCGCTGTGGAGTCGAACTCGCATCTGCTTATGGAGCATGCGGCCGGGTGGTGCCTCCGCCAGTCCACAGGCGCTGCAACCCGACGATGATCGCGACGCACGGGGCGCCGGCGATGACGCCGAGGATGACGTCGCTGGTAAGGGTGGCGACCACTGCGCCGAGGGCGACGCCGATGACGATGGCGGCCGCGTACCCGGTTCGGCTGGGTCCTTGGTCCGTTCGGGTCATCGCGACACCTCCACGTCGCACCGCCGAACACCCACGCTGCCCGGGTGCGGAGCCGCGGGATAGAGGCGTTCGTCCTCACCTGGGTTGCTGTCGGTCCTGTCGTCCCGAAGCGGCGGATGACTTCCGACCCTGGCGCCGCGCCCGAACAGGAGAGCAGGCTCGAATCCGGCAGGGAGTGGGTTGTGCTCGAGTTGCAGGGCGTGTCGAAGCGCTACGGCGACGTCGCGGCCCTGTCCCGATGTTCGTTTCAGGTTCGGCCCGGTCGGCTCACCGGATTCGTCGGTCCCAACGGCGCCGGAAAGACAACGGCGATGCGCGCCATCTTCGGGCTGGTCATTCCGGATGCCGGGACAGTCTCCTGGCAGTCGCAGCCCGTGACGGCCGCTGCCCGTCGGCGCTTCGGCTACATGCCAGAGGAACGCGGTCTGTATCCGCGGATGGGCGTCGCCGACCCGCTGGTGCTCCTGGGTCGACTGTCCGGGCTGACCGCTGCCACCGCGATTCGGGAGGCGGACCGGTGGCTGGATGTCCTCGGTCTCGCGGACCGCAAGACAGCGCGGCTCGACGACCTGTCACACGGCAATCAGCAGCGTGTGCAGCTCGCCGCCGCGCTGGTGCACTCACCGGAGTTACTCGTGCTCGACGAGCCGTTCTCCGGCCTCGACCCGCTCGCGATGGACGCGATGTCCAGGTTGCTTGCGGATCTCGCGCACGCGGGCGCGGCAGTACTGTTCTCCAGTCATCAGCTCGATGTAGTCGAGCACCTGTGCGAGGACGTTGTCGTCATCGACCGCGGCCACGTCGTGCTCACCGGCGACCTCAACGAGATTCGCGACTCCGCACCGGACCGTTACCTGGACGTCACGGTCAGCCGCGACCCGGAACGTCTCCTGCATCTGACAGACGCGGTCGTTGTCGCGCACGACGGCGCCCGGATCCGCCTGCGTGTCGGTCGCCACATCGATCCGGTCACGCTGGTCGCCGGCATCGTTGGCGACGTGCAACGGCTGACGTACGAGCCGCCGACGCTGTCCGAGCTGTTCCGCACCGCAGTGTCCGGGAAGGCCTCCAGCACCCAGGAGGTGTCCGGTGTCGCGGGCTGACCGACGCGAGGGATGGCGGCGTACCTGGGTGATCGCGCTCCGCGAGGTCCGCGAACGCGGCGGCAGTCGGGCCTACCGCCTCTCGACGGTGGCGGGCATCCTGCTCGTCGTCGCGCTCTTGCTCGTCCCGTCCCTGCTGGAGAAGTCGAAGGACTACCACGTCGGGCTGACCGGCGTTGTTCCTTCCGGCACGGTCTCCGCCCTGGAAGCGCAGACACATGCCGTCGACCACGACCTTCAGGTGACGCGGTTCGCGACCATCGCAGCCGGCGAGCGCGCTGTCCGCGACAAGAGGATCGACGTCCTGCTCGTCGACGGCACCCGACTCGAGTGGCGGACCAGAGCCGACAGCACCCTGACCGCCGCGGTTGCCAGCGCCATGCAAGCTGTCCACATCCGCGCGCAAGCCGACCGGCTCGGGATCAGCGCCGGCCAGCTCGCTCAGCTGCTCGTCCCGGTCACTCTGACCAGCCGCACGCTCGGCGCCGCGCACACGACCGGCAAAGACGCGAACACGGTTGGGTTCATCGCGGTCGGGTTCATGTACCTCGCGATCAGTTTCTATGCCGGGTTCGTCCTCACCGGCGTCGTCCAAGAGAAGGCGAGCCGGGTCGCCGAGGTGCTGCTCGCGCGGATGCCCGCGCACGAGATCCTGACGGGCAAGGTCCTCGGCATCGGCGCGGTCGGGCTCGCGCAGCTCGCCGCGATCAGCGTCGTCGCGATCGTGACCGTCGCGGCGATGGGCGACGCGAATGCGCCGAGCATCCCTGCCGACGTCCTCGCCTGGACCTGCCTGTGGTTCGTCCTGGGGTACCTGCTCTACAGCGTTCTTTACGCGGCGCTCGGCGCGACCACATCCCGCATCGAAGACGCGCAAGCAGCGATCGCACCCGTCACCGGGCTGATGCTGCTCAGTTACTTCGGTGTCATCTACGCCGAGGAGAACCCCGACGCGGCGCTCACGGTGCTGCTGTCGTACTTCCCGGCGACCGCGCCGGTCGTGATGACGTATCGCGTCGCGCTGCACGCCGTCCCCGGCTGGCAGATGGTCACATCGGCCGTCGTCATGGTCCTCGCCATGTGGGGGCTCATCCGTGTCGCCGGCCGGATCTACTCGGGCGCGCTGCTGCGATTCGGTGGTCGCGTCCCGCTGCGCGAACTGGTGCGACCGTCCTGACACGTCATCCGAGCCGCGGCCGCGCAACGAGCTAGCCGTCGCGGCGGGTGCGATCGGGGCGGAGTAGTAGCTGCAGTGATCGAGCGAGCCAGTGTTCGTATTGGTCGGCCGTCCAGCCGCGATCGACGGTGAGGGTGCGATGGACGTCGGGTGACATCAGCGCGTAGGTCATGTCGATGGCTTCGGACGTTGTCAGTCCAGGATCGAGCGCGTTGAGGGTGGACAACGCCTGCACGATCCGGGACTGTCCGGCGTGGCGTTGGGCTTTGATGTCCTCCTGCAGTTGGGCGGCGTCGGGATCGACGTGTGCGGCGGTGGCGAGCGCGTGCATGATCGGCGACGACCGTTCCATGAACTCGCGGCCGATCCGCGCGAACGCGTGGATCAAGGCCAACGGATCTGATTCGCTTCGCGCGGCTTTCACATCTGGCCGATCGCCGAAGCCGATGGGCTGGTCGTCACCGCCAAAGGTGACGTCGAGAACCTCTTTGAACAACGCCTGTTTGGACGAGAAGAGCCGATACAGCGTCGGCGGCGACGTGTCCGCGGCATGGGCGATCGCGTCGAGGGTGGTGGCCGGGTACCCGTTCTCGATGAACAGAGCGCGCGCGGCCTCCAGGATGCGCAGCCGGGTAGCGCGGGCCTGGGCCTGTCGGCGCGAGTTGTCGTAAGGCCTCTTGACGGCGCGAGCCATATTGATGATAGTAGCACTATTATGACGAGAGCCAGGCTATTATCAAAGTGTCAGGTCCTCATCGTTGGTGCCGGGCCGGGCGGTCTCGTCGCCGGAATCACCCTGGCCGGGTACGGGATCGAGGTGTTGGTCATCGACCGGCGTCACGATCTGTCGGGCCTGTCGCGCAGCCTGGTGATCAGCACGCGCGGCATGGAGCTGATGCGCCGATTCGGGATCGAGCGTGAGGTCCGGGAGGGCGCAGCCGATGTCGCCATCCGGGCCTGGATCACCGCCGCGCTGTCCTCTGACAACGGCCGCGAGGCACCCCTGGGATACCCATCGGACGAGGAGGCTGCGCAAGTCAGCCCGAGTCGTCCGGCGTGGGTCGCTCAGGATCACCACGAACCTGTACTGGTCGAGCGGCTGCGGCGTCAGCCGACTGCCGCCCTGCGGTTCGACTGCGAGCTGCTCGAGGTGGTGCAGGACGGGGCCGCCGTCCGGGCGGTCGTCCGCGATCTGGCGACCGGCGCCGTCGAACATCTGCAGGCGTCTTACCTGATCGCCGCTGACGGCGCGCACAGCACCGTCCGCGAGCAGCTCGGCATCCGAATGGTCGGCCCCGACAACCTGGCCGACTACGAACGGGTCGAGTTCACCGCGCCGCTGTGGCCGCTCGTCCGGGAGCGCCGTTACGGCCTTTACGTGATCACCCGACCCGACGCCGCCGGTGTGCTCACACCACGTGGTGCCGGCGACAGATGGGGAATGTCGCGGGAGACCCCGGTGGGGGCGCCCAGCTTGCTCGATCTCGACGAACGAGAGCTCACCACGTTGATTCAGCGCGCCGCGGGCTCGGACATGATGCGACCACGGATCGAGCGGGTCAGCGCCTTCACCTTCGCCGCTCAACTCGCTGACCGCTACCAAAGCGGACGGTGCTTCCTTGTGGGCGATGCGGCGCATCGAATGACACCGCGTGGCGGCACGGGGATGAACACCGCTATCCAAGACGCGTTCGACCTGGGCTGGAAACTGGCCTGGGTAGTGCGCAGGTGGGCCACACCAGAGCTGTTGTCGACCTTCGAGAAGGAACGCCGCCCCGTCGCCGCCCACAACGTCGAACGGGCCGGCGCTCAAGACGGCGCGCAGCGAGCAACAGACGACGCACTGCCGTGGGATCTCGGCGGGCGCATCCCGCACCACTGGATGGATACCGGCCAGGGAAGGGTCTCGACCCTCGATCTCATCGGCGACCGGCTCACCCTGCTCACCGGCTCCGCCGACCCACGGTGGGCACGCGCCGCCGACCAGATGTCCACGACGGCACCTGTCGACGTACAGACGCTTGATCGCGACGCCGCAAGCGCACTCGACCTTTCCACCAACGGGGCTCTACTGGCCCGACCGGACGGCAACGAGGTTCGACGTTGGACCCACTTCGTCGGTGACCAGTCCCTCGTTCCCGGGAGTCCAGATGTCACACCGCATCAACTCGCATAGCGGCTCAGCGCTTCGCCACCGTCAGGAGCACTACGGAATCCTCGATCGCGGCAAGGTCGTGCCGGGACGGCGGGATGACGATGAGATCGCCGCGTCGTCCATCCCACCCGTCGCCGTCGGCGCCGAGACGCACCCGTCCGGACAGCACGTGCACGGTCGCCTCGCCGGGGTTCTCGTGCTCGGCGAGCGTCGTTCCTGCCGTGAGCGCGACGAGGGTCTGCCGGAGGGCGTGCTCGTGCCCGCCCACCACGGTCTCGGAGCTGCGACCGGAGGATTCGGCGTGCGCGCGCTCCAGGTGTTCGCGTGCGAGCGCGTCGAGTGAGAGCTTCTGCATGGTCAGCCTTTCTCGAGATGGGCGACTAGGTAGTCACGAAGCACGACGGCGTTGTTGTGATCGCGGTCACGGGAGCTGTAGAGCAGCGTGACGGGGCCGCTGCGCGCGGCGGCGACGAGGGGTTCCCACGCAGACGGGTGGTCGTCGAGCTCGGAGGTGTAGCGGCCGCGGAACTCCGGCCACTTCGCTGCGTCGTGGCCGAACCACCGCCGCAGCTCGGTTGAGGGGGCGGCGTCCTTGCACCACCCGTCGATCACCAGGTCGTCGCGACGAACTCCGCGCGGCCATAGTCGCTCGACGAAGTACGTCGCGCGGGACTCGTGCGGCTCGTGGTCGTAGATGCGGGACAGCCGGATGTCAGCCACAACCGCCTCCGAGTGGACAAGTATCGCGCTACGAGATGAGTATGGCGGCATGGCTCATGACGTCTTTCCCCCCGCAACCCCAGCGATGAGCGCACGGCGCAAAGCGCTGGCGCCGGAGACCCACGACGCGTTCACGGCGTTCAGTGCCCAGGTGTTCGCTGAAGGTGCGTTGCCCGAGGTCACCAAGCAGTTGATCGCCGTCGCGGTCGCGCACACCACCCAGTGTCCCTACTGCATCCGCGGCCACACCAAGCTCGCGCGACGGAAGGGCGCAAGCGACGAGCAGATCATGGAAGCGATCTGGGTTGCCGCGGAGATGCGTGCCGGTGGGGCGTATGCGCATGCCGCGATTGCGTTGGATGCGCTCGGCGACGAGGGTGCGTCGGGCTAGATGTCTCGTCAGGCACCGCTCCCTGGTAGGTCGCGAGCCGTTGCTCCATCAGCGGCAGGAGTGCCGGCAGGTCGACCGCAGGGTCGGCGGCGAGCACCGGCAGCAGCAGCTCGTTCTCGCGACGGACGTGCCCGACGAACACCGCTTCGATCGCGTACGCCGTGGCTGCCGCGTCGACGGAAGTGATGACGTGCGCGAGTCGGCCTGCGAGCTGCAGGAGCGTCTCGTGCTCGAAGATCATGCCGGCGACCAGAGGCCGCAACGTGGCGGCGGTGGCGGCGGCGTAGAGCACGTCTTCTTCGGCCCGGGCATGAGGGACGATGTCGCCGGCGAGCAGCCGGCGCAGCTCGCTGACGGGCTCGTCGTGCGATGCACCCGTGCGAGCGGCGGTCATGACCGCTGCTACGCGGTCGCTGAGGGACTGTTGGAGCTGGGCGTGGTGGTGGGTGATGGCGCTGATCGTGTCGGCGGTGACGGGCATGGCTTCTCCTTCTACTGCTCTATAGGCGCATCGGAGCCGGCCTTCAGCCGCGCGACGCACAGCTGCGGCGTGACGAATGGCTCCAGGCTGGTCGCATCGATCGGCGCGTTCAGCTCGCTGAGTGCTCCCTGCATCAGCCCCAGATGCAGCGCGCACACGACGTCGGTGTGCTTCTCCGCCACCTCGCGGAACGGGCAGTGATGCAGGCGGACTTCAGTGCCGTTCTTCGCGTTGCGGACCTCGGGCTGGAAGCCGACGGCGTCGAGGACCGAGTTCAGTCGATTGACCGCCTCGGCCGCGTCCACCCGCTGCGAGGGCGCGGCTCGCTCGACCAGGTGCCGTCCCCACGCACGACCCGCCTCGACTGCCGTCGGCCGGGCGTCCTTCAGTGACGCGACCAGCCCGGTGAGCATCTCGGCGAGCAGCGCGTAGCTGCGCGGCCCGGGCAAGGGTCCGTGTGCGGAGTAGAGGATCCGGGGGCGTCCCGGCTCGACACGAGGCTCCGTCGCGCGGTCGGCCAGCCCTTCCTCCACCAGGGCGTCGAGGTGGAAGCGTGCGGTGTTCAGATGCAGCCCGGTCGCGTCGGCGACCTCGGCCGCCGAGAGTGCCCCGTCTGTTGCGCGCAGGAGGGAGAGAACCTCCTCGCGCCGGCTCCCCGTGGGCACTGGCGGAACTGCGTCGACCAGCTGTTGAATCGACATGCGCTCATTGTCACATGAGATCTAGTTAAAAACAAACGATGCCCGCCTGACGACGTTCGCCCGACCCCACACGGGCAAATGGGCGCAGCTGGCTCTTGCGGCGGACAACCGTCGGGAATATACTCAACACCTGTTGGTAATAAGGAGGCGCACATGTTCGGGTCGCGCCAAGAAGTCCAGGTACAACGTCTGCACGTCGAGGATGATCCGCGCTCTCACTACCTCGCCGCCCGCCGTCGGGTCGACGACGCTTACCGACGGATGTCGGCCCTCGAGGCGAGGCCGCACCGGCCGGCCGACGCCCGACTTGCCGCCGCCGAACTCACCAGGGCCTTGCGTGCCGCGACGGCGGCCGCCGCTCGCGCACTGCAGGTGCCGGACTCGATGAGCGGTGCTGCACCTCGACCCGGCCGTCGGGCGCGCACCGCGACCGGCGGCGCGGCCCCCGCGTCCGGGTTCTGGGCGGCGGAGCTGGTCCGGTTGACCGAGATCGGCGTATGGCTGCGTCGGGCGAGCCTCGACGACCTTGGAGTGCACGTGCCTGCCTCTGTGCGCGTCGGCAGCCGCGCTGCGAACGGCCCGCACATCGCCGGGCTGGTCGCGGATCCGGACGACCTGGTCGCCGCGACTTTGCATGAACCGTGGATCGGCGTCGACCTGCTCGAGGTCGTCGACGGCCCGACGAAGGGATCGTGATGTCGATGACCGCCAGCGTTCTCGCGCCGGTCGACGACGAGCACAGCGTGCTGCTGTGGCAGACGTGCGCCTATGCCGACGACCTCGTTGACGCCGTTCGGTCCGGCCAGGGGCTGACTCCGGCGTACGACGCCATGTTGGAGTTCCTCCACTACCGGCTGTTGCCCTATCTGCGCGACGAGGAACGCAACCTGCCACCGGCCCGGCTGCGCGACGACCACATGATGCAGCTGCTGCTGAGCGACCATGACCGGCTGCGCGCCGACGTCGACAACATCGAGTCCAGTCGCACCCGTCGCGTCCTCACCCTCGCCACCGATGCGTTCGTCGACCGGCTCGACCGCCACGTGCGGCGCGAAGAGGCCTGGATTCGCCCTGCCGACACCGCCGCGCCGGACATGGAGAGCTGGGCGTTGCCGCTGCTGCTCGACGACCAGATCGATGTCGACGCGCTGCCCAGCGAACACCGCAGTACGTTGGTGCGCCGACGCCTCATGTGGCTGCGCTCCGGTGAGACCCTGCGCCTCGACTCCGGGTCGGACCTGCATTCCGTCTGGCAAGCGCTCCGCGCGTCCGACCACGACGCCTACACATGGGTGTACGAGGAGGACGGCCCGACCCGCTGGCGAGCGCGCCTCACCCGCAGGGGCGTGGAGTCATGACACCCGAGAAGTAGCCCCTGGCAACACTCGACGAATGCCGCGAGCGTTTTCGTTGACATCCCGGAGTACGCGCGCGCGGAGACCCGGAGGCGGAGCGACGCGGCGGAGGGCGACGCACAGGTCCATGAGCGCGGCCTCGACCTTGGCCGGCGAGTCGACTGCGCTCACAGCCGTTTCCCGCGCAGAAGGAGTGCGGCGCCGGCACGCCAACGCTGGTCAGCACAATCCGTGTAATGCGTCCATGTGGCTCCTTGCAGGATGGCCATGCAGTCAGCCGCCCGCTCGGCGCCTTGAAGTCCGGTGCCGCCGAAATAGTGGTCCATCGCAGCGACGGCGGCCCGGACGTCTGCGTCGTAGTCGAGCACGCTGAGCTCGTGGCTCCATTCGTGGACCGCGACGTCGTAGATGTAGGCAGGCGGCACGGTGGGCGCGATGTAGAGCGTGTCGTGATACCAGTCGGCGGTTCCCCAGTGGCCGTAGCGGTCGCTGACGATCCAGCGTGCCGCACCCGGGTGGTAGCTCGGGATGCGCGCGATCGCCATGTCGAGCTGCGTCCAGCCCGTGGGACCCGACGCAACGCGAGTGACCGGACGAGGTGCCGGTCGTCGCGTGGTCGGTCGAGGCTGTGACGCGGGTGCGGCAGCAACGGGATGCGGTCGCGGCGCGGCATGGACCCGAGTGCGATGCGCGTGACGTCGCGCGCGGAGGTGTACGGGGAGGGCGCGATGGCGGTGCACTGATGCTGGTTGCGCCGATGCGGCCTGCGCCGCTGCGGTCGGAGCCGCGCCCGCGGCGACCGACCAGGAGGATGCAGCTTCCGCGGGTCGCACTGCAGCCGTGACCAGAGCTACACCGACCACGGCCAGATGCAGCGTCATGCGTGTCGACAGAGTCATCGCCGGGGTCCCCCTCTGGTGCCCGTGAGGGAGCACCAGAACCATCGGTCGGCGATGTGACTATTGGGACTGAAGGGGCGAGTCCGGAATAATCGGCTATGAGTAGATTTCTAACCCGTTCGGCCTAACGTTGACAGCGCGAGAGCAGGTCACTGACTGCAACCTATGGCAGTCGCAGTGGCTGCCTGCGGTTGCACAAGGTCGAGCAGCAAGACTGTTGGCCGTGGTGAGTCTGCTCTTGTCGGTCACGTTCGCCTGTGGCGTCGTCATCGCCGTCGCTCACGTCATCAACAGGAGCTTCATCGCCCCGGTCTACGACGTCCTGGCGAACCTCACCGCGTTCAGCTGCGCCGTCGCCGCGTCCTTACTTCTCGGTCACTGGGCGCCGGCCGTCTTCTCGTCCGTGGCGATCGTGTGCTGGCTCTGGCTCGCCCGCCGTACGGCGCTTGCCCTCCGTAGTGGGGCGCGCTGATCGTCGGGTGATGCCTGGTGCCCTGGACCGCACCCCCGGCAGGGTCGTTCGGCCCTGTCGCCTGCCGGCCGGGCCGTGGACCCTCGACGGTGTGACGGAGTTGTCTGTCCGGTCGGTGTTGTTCACGGACATCGTCGGCTCGACCGCGTTGCAGGCCGAGCTCGGTGACTGCGGTTGGCGCGACCTCTTGCTCGCGCATCGCGCCGCTGTCCGGTCTCGACTGCAGCGGCACGGCGGCTTCGAGAACGACACCGCGGGCGACGGCTTCTACATCACGTTTCCCGACCCGGCGGAGGCAGTGCGTTGCGCTCTGCAGATCGTCGAGGACGCGCGCGACCTGCACATCGAGGTCCGTGCCGGTTTGCACGTCGGGACCTGTGAGGTCGCCGAAGATCGGTGCGCAGGGCTGACGGTCTCGATAGGCGCAAGGGTGGCTGCGCGGGCAAGACCTTCCCAGGTGCTGGTGACCGATGCGGTGCGCGAAGCCGTCCGTGAGGACGGCGTGGTGTTCGTGTTCTGCGGCTTCCACGAGCTGAAGGGCGTGCCCGGTCGGTGGCCGTTGTATCGGGCGCTGGGGGACCGCTCTCAGAAGGGCGGCGGCTCACCCTCGGGCGCGTTGTCTGATGCTTCGGGTGCCTCTCTGGTCTCGTCGAGAACTGTCCGGTTGTCGTAGGGCGTCACGGTGCGTGTCTGGCCCAACACGCTGGTCCATTTCACGGCACCGCTGTCATCGACGGTGACGGACAGTTGCTGGCGGGTGTGGCCGTTGTGCCAGGTCCGGTCGTTGGGCAGCAGGTTGCCGACCTGGGTGGGGCCGACCGGGTAGGGGACGGCGTGGTCCGTGTCGGTGCGGCCGGCGAGGACCTGACTGCCGGGGCCGACGCTGAAGACATATTGGGCTCGGGTGAGAGCGATTTGTTCAGCGGTGGGCCGGTACGCCGACACGGCTCGGTGCAGCAGCCGCCCATTGTTCTCGTCGACGACGAGCAGACGTAACCGTGCGCCTTCGTCGGCGATCATTCGCGTGACGACTTCGCGCGGGACGATGCCCAGGCCAGGGACTTCTGCCGGTAGTTCGCGTTGGCCGAGTGCGGTTTGCAGGCCGACGACGATGCCGATCTCGACCGGCAGCCCACCGGATCGCGGAGCGGCGCCTTCGAGGACGGTCGCCCCGGCGAGGTAGTCACCGCACATCCGGGCGACACCTTCGCAGCGGAGCACGCCGACCCGGCGCGGGTCGCCGGCGGCCTTGCGCGCGGCGGCGTAGGCGTCGGCGGCGCTCTTGACGATCAGGGTCTCCTCGACCGGTCCCTCGACGACGGCTGTGGCGACGCCGTCCTCGCCGGGGTGAAAGACGACGTCAGCCCGATCGCGCGCGTCACGCGCACGGTCCTGCTCGCCTTCGGGGTCGAGCCGGATCAGGGCTTGGCGGGCCATCCGCTTGAGCTCCTTTGCCGTCTTGGCCAGTGCCCCTTGTGAGGTGAGCACCTTGTCCTCGGCCGCGGCTGCGAGCTCAGGGTCGTGGACGCTGCTGGTCGCCTCGACGATTGCGTCGGCCTGCTTCTCGTTGATCGCACCGGAACGGAACAGCCGCCGGGTCGTGGGGAGCATCTGGCGCAGCCGTTTCGCGTGGTGGATGCGGGTCTGCGCCGCGCCGACCGGCTCGCGCAACGCCAACCCGATCTCCTTGTCGGAACCGAACCCACCCGGCCGCGACGCCAGCTCCGCGACGCCGTCGGAGACCAGCGCCGCTGCCCATGCCTGCATCCGCGCCGCCGCCCGCAGGTAGGCCGGCAGGTCCCACTCCGACAGGTGCCGCGGATCGATGCCGGCGAGAACGGCTGCCAGCCACGGCCCGGCCGGCACCTCCTCGACCGCTTCCAGCCGCACACCGGCACCGGTCATCACCACCGGAATGTCGGCGTTCGTGAACAGGGCATCGGGACAATCGACCATGAGGAACATGGACGGGACGTTAGTGATGACCTACGACACTTTCGGTTGTACAGCAACGAATCTTCCACGTGCTGGCGTCGTTGTGGTCTGCTGAGGTATGCGAAAGCGCGCGCTGGCCGTGGTCGGACTGGTGGTCGCGATCGTCGGCGCGGTGTTCACCCTGCAGGGGGTCGGAGTCCTGGGCGGCAGCTTCATGAGCGGCTCGGCGACCTGGGCGGTGATCGGCGTGGCCATGGTCGGCCTCGGCATCACGGCCTACGGCTACGCAACCCGGGTGCGGTAGCGACCCGGGTGCGCGGTAGACGTGTTCACGCACGACGCCGCCAGGCGATGTCGACGGGGCGCGGTCAGCTGACGTCGACAGGACGCGGATCGTCGTCGCTGCTCCGTTGAGCGATGACGAGTGAGTCGGCCGTGACCGGGCGATCGCTGCGCGGTTGAATCGACACGACGTCACCGAGGCACACCGTGCCACCGGTCAGGACAGTGCTCCATGCACCGAACATGGCGTGGTGATGGCGCGCCAGCGTGCGGAAGATGTCGCGGTCCTCGGCGAGCCCGGGTTGGGGGCGCGTGACCATCGTGCAGCGGACGCAACCCTGTTGTGGCTGTAGTCGCACGTCGCCGATGCACAGGTCCGAAACGGCGTACCAGTCGTCCTCGCCCCATCCGTCGGCGTCGACATCCACGACGAGGTTGGCGCGGAAGCGACGCAGGTGCCAGTCGCCCTGGGGATGAAGTCCCGCGGCCGTTCGCAGGCTGGCCGTGGTGAGCACCAGCAGCGGCATCGCGTCCACGAATCGGCCGGCGGGCATGGTCCACTCCAGGGCCTCGCTCGTGTCATCGGTGGAGTCTGCGAAGAACTCCGCTCGCGCTCCAGGAGCACCCACCGAGCGCACGAGGCGCACCGGCTTGGACAGCCATCGAGACAGCGCCACGTCGGTCTCGGTGCCAGCGCCTCGGCATTCCTCTCCCGTCGGCAGGGTGATGACGGGGGCACCGTCGGCTCCCAGTGCCGCACTCGCGAACAACAGCTCCGGCGCCCGCCGCGCGGTCAGGATCTTGCCGGTGCTCTCGTCGCGAATGCCCCAGCAGCGGTCGCCGACGAGACCGTCGGCTTCGACGACCGCACTGTCGACCTGCTCGCCCTGCAGCGACTTCACCGGGTGGCGCGTGATCTGGACCACCCGCACCGCCCGCTCCTCCCTGGTTGCGCCTGCACGGCGCGCCACCCGCCCACGATCGTCCACGACGTGATCCCGCGGCCGGACCGAAGTATCAGCGCTTCGGAAACTGTCCGCGCGCCGCCGTACCGTGCGTGTATGGGGTTCGCGGCGTTCGGCAGCGCGATGGGCCTGGCCGCGGTCGAGTGGAGTGACCGTGGTCTGACCCGGGTCTGGATCCCGCCGGTCCCAGCCGGGCGGGGCAACGATCCGGCGCCCGCGGCCGTGCAGGACGTGATCGACCGCCTTCGCCTGCTGCTGGCCGGCGAGGACATCGACCTCACCGACATCGAGCTCGACCTCGACGGAGTTCCTGCGTTCGACCAACGCATCTATGCCATCGCTCGCGCGCTGCCTCGCGGGGTCACGGCGACCTACGGCGAGCTCGCCCGCCGGGCCGGCGCGCCAGGGGCAGCGCAGGCCGTCGGCCAGGTGATGGGCAACAACCGCTTCCCTCTCGTGGTGCCCTGCCACCGCGTCGTCGCGGCGGGCGGCGGCAACGGCGGGTTCTCCGCGCCGGGGGGTGTCGACACCAAGCTGCGCCTGCTCGCGCTCGAGAGCGTCACGCTCTTCTGAGTCGGCAAGGCGGCGGGTGTCCCGGCCGTCCGGGCCGCTGGGAGAAGATGCCTCCGTGCCTATCGCGATCACCGAAGACCAGCGCGCCCTCGCCGACTCCGTCTCGCAGCTGCTCCGCCGCCGCGACGCCCGCGCCGACAACCGCGCGCTGCTCGAGGCCGAGACCGAGCAGCCACCGAAAGCGTGGCCGGATCTCGTCGGCATGGGCGTGCTCGGGCTGCATCTGCCGGAGGAGTACGGCGGCGCCGGCGGCGACCTCACCGACCTCGTCGTGGCTGTCGAGGAGCTCGGGCGTGCGGTCACGCCGGGCAACGCCGTCCCGACGGTCATCGCCAGCGCGGTTCTCGCCGCCGACGCCGACGACGCGGCGAAGAAGACGCACCTGCCCGCCCTCGCGGACGGGACGCGCACCGCAGCGATCGCCCTCGAGTCCGACCTCACCGTCACCGACGGTCGGGCCGGCGGCACGGTCGCCGTCGCGCTCGGGGGAGCGTCCGCAGACCTGCTTCTCGCGGCGGCCGGCGACGACGTCGTCCTCGTCGACCTGACCGGCGCCGGTGTCCAGCGGCAGGCGCCGCCCAACCTCGACCCGGCCCGCCGCAGCGCTCGCATCACACTCGAGCAGGCCGGCGTGACGGTCCTGCCGGGTTCTCGCGCCACCCTGCGTGATCTCGCCCGCGTCATCCTCAGCGCGGAGGCCGTCGGTGTCGCTCGCGGGGCGACCGAGATGGCTGCCGGCTACGCCAAGGTCCGCGAGCAGTTCGGCCGCGTCATCGCAACGTTCCAGGCCGTGAAGCACCACTGCGCCAACATGGCCGTCGCGACCGAGATGGCGACGGCGGTCACCTGGGACGCCGCACGAGGCGCTGCCGCGGGCGGCGACCAGCGCGCCCTGACAGCCGCCACAGCGGCAACGCTCGCCGGTCAGGCGGCCTACACCTGCGCCGTGCTCAACCAGCAGGTCCACGGCGGCATCGGCATGACCTGGGAGCACGACGCGCACCTCTATCTCCGTCGCGCGACAGTGCTCCGCGCACTGCTCGACGGCGACAGCGCAGCCGCGGATGCGACAGAGCTGGCGCGCAAGGGCGTCGTACGGGAGCGCAGCATCGACCTCCCGCCCGAGGCGGAGCAGATCCGTGTGGAGGTCCGCGAGTTCGTCACCCGCATCAAGGATCTCGACGAAGCGGCGCGGCGCGACGCGATGATCGAGACCGGCTACATCCAGCCGCACTGGCCGAAGCCCTGGGGCCGCGACGCCAACGCCGTCGAGCAGCTCGTCATCGAGCAGGAGTTCGCGGCGGCCGGCATCAAGCGCCCGTCCTACGGCATCACGGGCTGGAACCTCCTGACGGTCATCCAGCACGCGACGCCCGAGCAGGTGCAGCGCCTCGTGCCGCCCGCGCTGCGCCAGGAGCTGATCTGGTGCCAGCTGTTCAGCGAGCCCGGCGCCGGGTCCGACGCGGCCGGCATCAAGACGCGGGGCACCCGCACCGAAGGCGGCTGGCTCGTCAACGGTCAGAAGGTCTGGACCAGCGGCGCGCACGAGGCTGGCAAGGGCTTCGCGACGGTGCGCACCGATCCGGACGTCCCGAAGCACCAGGGCATCACGATGATGATCATCGACATGCACGCGAAGGGCGTCGAGGTCCGCCCGCTGAAGCAGACCTCCGGCGCGAGCGACTTCAACGAGGTCTTCTTCAACGACGTGTTCGTCCCCGACGAGGACGTCATCGGACCGGTCAACGGTGGCTGGACCGTCGCCCGTGCGACCCTCGGCAACGAGAGCGTCAGCATCGGCGGCGGCGACGGCGGGATGTCGATGCCGTCCGAGGTGCTGATCAAGGCGTACGACGACCATCCCGAGCGACTCGCCGGGGGAGCGCAGCGCATCGGGCGCTACGTCGCGAACAAGGCCGGGATGGCCGCAATGAACCTTCGCAGCGCATCGCGTGCGGTCGCAGGCGGCGGCCCCGGGCCGGAGGGCAACGTCACGAAGCTCGTGCTGTCCGAGCTCGCGCACGACGCGGCGGAGATCCTCGCCGACCTGACAGGACCGGAGACGGCGTACCTCGAGGGCGCCGGCGCGCTCACCGGGCCGATGGTGCTGATGAGCCGGGCGCTGTCGATCGCCGGCGGCACGTCGGAGATCAAGCGCAACCAGATCGCCGAACGCATCCTCGGGCTGCCGAGAGACCCGCTCATCAACAACTGACCCGACGTCAGCGACGGCCAGATCGGTCAGCCGCGGTCGTTGCCCTCGATCCGGGCGTAACGCTCCTGGAGGCGGGCGCGGACCTGGTCAGGGGTGTACGCCGTCCTCCGGCGTTCAGCGCGCGCCACGGCAACGCCGGTCGCCGCCACGCCGGCGAGCCCGGCCAGTCCCAGCCACTTCCACATCGCCCGCATCAGGGGAGACTCCTCTCGTGTCTGAGGTCGATGATGACGCCGTCGCGCCGATGCCGCTGGACGAGGCCCTGGCCCTGGCGCGCACCGGCGACATCTGGCTGTTCCGCGGTGACTCCGCCGCGGACGTGATGATCCGGACGTTCACGAACGCCCCGATCAACCATGTCGGCATGGCGGTCGTGCTCGACGACCTGCCGCCCCTGATGTGGCATGCGGAGCTCGGAGCGTCGCTCCCGGACGTGTGGACCGGCACCCGGCATCGCGGTGTGCAGCTGCACGACCTTCGCGATGCCGTTCTGGTCTGGGCACAGCGCTACGGCCAGCGTGCATGGTTCCGCCAGCTGCACGCCGACGTGACGCCGGCGATGGAAGATGCCGTCCTGAAGACGATCGCGCGGTTCGACGGGACACCGTTTCCCGGCACTGCCCAGCTCGCCGCGCGCTGGGCGATGGGGCGGGCGCGCCGACCCGCGCCTCTCGAGCAGACCTACTGCGCCGAGCTTCTCGCGACGACGTACGCCGCCATGGGACTGCTCGGCTCCGACCGGCCGGCGAACTACTACGACCCGGGCCGCTTCTGGAGCGGTGACGACCTGCGGCTGTTGTCCGGCGCGCGGCTCGGCCCCGAGGTGACGGTCGACGTGCCGCCCATGCACCTCGCCCGGCCAAGCGGAGCCTGACCGCGCGGACGTGCCCACACCGCTGTCACTGGCCGCTTCGGCCCTTCACCACTGCTCGGACGCTGAGCTGCCGGACGGTGCTCGAGCACGCCTCGCGCGTGTGCGCGAACGCCAGATATGCCGCGCTCTTCGAACCCGGCGGGTAGAGGCGCAGACCGCTGACCGGCTTCGCCGCGCAGGTTGTCGCCGGGTAGTTGAGGTAGTTGACGAGCTGCAGCAGGGACGCGGCGTGGCCACCTGGCGCCAGGGTGACGGTGCGGACCGTGACCGCTGGGTCGCGCGTCGCGGCGGCACCGACCTGGGCGCCGGTCCTGAGCGCGACGTAGGAGACACCGGGGTAGCCCCTCAACGTGCACGAGGTCGTGCCCGTGTTGGTGAACACGATCGGCTGGTAGGTGCTGCCGGCGGCGTGCCCCGCTGTGCCGAGGCGCAACGACAACTGACCGACGGTGCAACGCGACGGAGTCGTCGTCGCGGCGACGGCGACGACCTGGGCAGGCTCGGCGGCGGGGCGCGCGGCTGGCCGCTGTGCCGTCGTCTGTGTCGCCGCCTGCACGCCGCAACCGGCGGCGAGGAGGGCGAGCGCGGACAGACTGAGCGACGTGTGCTTCATTGCGGCCTCCTGATGCCGACCCGGGGTGGTGGCTCGCCCCAGACTCCGACGACATGACGTCTGACCGGGCGGCTCGGTTGTCATCTGTGGAGGGCTGAGACGATCTCCCCACCATCTCCAGGAGGCTCAGAGTGCTCGATCTTCGCAACACGTCCTCGCTCGTGACCGGCGGCGCATCCGGCCTCGGTGAAGCAGCTGCGCGGCTGCTCGCCGAGCGTGGCGCGAAGGTCGTCGTCGCCGACCTCAACGACGACCGCGGCAAGCAGGTCGCCGCGGATCTCGGCGGTGACTACGTGCACGCCGACGTCACCAACACCGACGACCTGATCGCGGCCGTCGCCGCGGCCGAGTCGCTGGGTCCGTTGCGCACCGCGGTCACCGCCGCCGGCATCGGCTGGGCGAGCCGCACGATCGGCAAGGACGGAGAGTTCGCGTCGGCGCACGACCTCGATGCGTTCCAGCGAGTTCTGTCGATCAACCTCGTCGGCACCTTCAACACGATTCGCATCGCGGCGACTGCCATGGGGCGCACGCAGCCGGTGGACGACTCCGGTGAGCGCGGTGCCATCGTCACGCTCGCGTCCTTGGCGGCGTTCGACGGCCAGATCGGACAGGCGGCGTACAGCGCCAGCAAGGGCGGTGTGGTCGGGATGACGTTGCCGATCGCGCGCGACCTTGCGGTGGTCGGCGTACGTCTCAACTGTGTCGCGCCGGGGCTGTTCGACACACCGATCTACGGCGAGGGACCCGCGTCCGAGGCGTTCAAGGACACGTTGAAGCGCGACGTACTGTTCCCGAAGCGGCTCGGACGTTCCGACGAGCTCGCGACGATGATCGTCGAGCTGCTGACCAACTCCTACATGAACGCCGAGGTGCTGCGTGTCGACGGCGGTGCCCGGTTGCAGCCGAAATAACCCGTAGTTCAGTGTCCGTTCATCGGCGTGGGGCAGAAAGGAAACGAACGCCTGAGGAGGAGATGACAGACCGATGACTATTCCTACAGCACCCGCGGTTCGCCTCGACGCTGCGAGCATGGCCTGGAACGCCGTGGCCGGCTACTCCTCCTACGAGGCGGCCCAGGCGGCCGTCGACCGGTTGTCGGACGACGGCTTCCCGGTGGAGCATCTCGACATCGTCGGCTCCGACCTGCATCTCGTCGAGCGAGTCACCGGACGGCTGACGAAGGGCCGCGCGGCGACGGCCGGCATGGCCAGTGGCGCCTGGTTCGGGCTGATGATCGGCCTCGTCATCGGGCTGTTCACCACCAATGCCAACTGGCTCGGCGTCGTTCTGGGCGGCATCGTCATCGGCGCGGTGTGGGGCGCAGTCTTCGGCTATGCCGGACATGCGGCGACGCGTGGCCGCCGCGACTTCAGCTCGACCAAGACGCTGGTTGCCATGAAGTACGACGTCATCGCCCGCAACGGTCAGGCCGAGGCCGCGAAGGAGGGTCTGCGCGCGGCAGGCATCCTGCCCACGAGCTGATCAGCGCTCGGGCTGCCAGCGGATCAGCTCGGGGTACTTCGGCGGCAGGCCGTCACCCATCGAGCGACCGCGCAACCTGCGCACCGCCCACGGCACGAGGTGTTGCCGGCCCCAGGCGAGCTCGGCGCTGCGCGCGGCCAGCCAGCTGCGAGCGGGCGGCGGTTCGGCCGGCAGCTGCCAGTCGGCCGGTGCCGGCCGGCCGAGCATCTCGAGCACGACGCGGGCGATGTGCCGGTGACCGATCGACGACAGGTGCAGCCGGTCGTCCGACCACAGTCGCGCGTCCCACAGCTCCCGCATCGCCCACAGGTCGACGAGCATCGCCCCATGGGCTGCGGCCGACGCGCGGATGCCTTCGTTGTAGGCGATGGTCCGGGAGGTGAGCAGCCGCCCGGTCGGCAGCTGCGCCCGTGCGTCGAAACCCGCGAACACGACGACCTGCGCACCGGTCCCGCGCAGGGTGCGCACGATCTCGTCGAGCTGCCGGACGACATGGTCGACGTCGACGCGAAAGCCGAGCAGATCGTTGGCGCCGCCGGCGATGGTGGCGAGGTCCGGCTGCAGCTGCGCCGCAACCGGCAGCTGGCGCTCGACGATGGCGTCGATCCGGAGGCTGCGCACCGCCAGGTTGGCGTAGGAGAAGTCGTCGGTGCCGGCGGCCAGGACGTCGGCGACCAGGTCCGCCCAGCCGCGCGGCCGACCGTCGGGGTGCAGGTCGGACAGACCCTCGGTGAAGCTGTCGCCGAGGGCCACGAAGCGACGGACCCGAACCATGCGGTCCATTCTGCCGTCGCCTAGGTTTGTGCCCATGGGATCTACGGTTGAGTTCCGCAGCAACGGTGACACCGCGTCCGGCTACCTTGCCGTCCCCGAGTCGGGCAGCGGCCCCGGCCTCCTGGTCATCCAGGAGTGGTGGGGCCTGGTGCCGCAGATCAAGGAGACGTGCGACCGGCTCGCCGGCGAGGGGTTCGTCGCGCTGGCTCCCGACCTCTACCACGGTGAGATCGCCGAGCACACCGAGATGGACAAGGCCAACGAGCTCATGACGTCGTTGCCCCCGGACCGCGCCGCGCGCGACATGGGTGGCGCGATCGACTACCTGCTCGGCCACGAGGCGACCACCGGCGACAAGGTCGGTGTCGTCGGCTTCTGCATGGGCGGCATGCTCACGCTGCTCATCACCGCACTGCAGGGCGACAAGGTCGCTGCTGCCGCGCCGTTCTACGGTGCGCCGCTCGGTGACATGGCTCCCGACTGGAGCGGTCTCACTGCGTCGGTTCAGGGTCACTTCGCGGAGAACGACGACTTCTTCCCGCCCGGCCCGGTGAAGGACCTCGAGAAGCAGCTCAAGGACATGGGCAAGGACGTGGAGTTCATCGTCTACCCCGGCACCGGCCACGCCTTCGCCAACGAGAAGGACGCGCTCGGCACCTATGACGCCGACGCCGCCAAGACCGCTCTCGATCGCGCCGTGTCGTTCCTCAAGAGCAAGCTCGGCTAGCTAGTCCCTGCCGTCGCCGGTCTCGCTGTCGGGCGGAGGCGGCGCGGTTCGGCGGGACGTCGTACCGGAGACGATGTCGTCCCACGACGGCACGCTCGCGCGCCGCTTCGGCCGGTCAGTCGTGGGAGCCACCGCGACCTCCGGGGCCTGCGCCGACTCCGGCTCTAGCTCCGGCTCGACGGCGTCGAGGGCGACGTCGGCGTCCGCGTCCGCTGCCTTCTCGTCAGGCCGGAGGTCGATGACGGGCTCCGGCTCCGGCGTCGGCTCGGGCTGGGAGACCACCCGCGGCGTCGTGGCGACCGGCCGGAGCACCGCGTCGAGCACATCGGCCGCTGCGCCGCCCGTCTGGATCGTCCGGGCGACGTCGTCGAGGGCGCGGAGCCTGCGGGTGCGCGGGTCCCACGCCCAGGTGGCGCTGCGGTGCTCGCCGAGCCGCGCGCGCACGCGCCAGCGGTCGTCCTCGCCGAGCCAGGAGTCCCAGGGGACCTCGCCGCCGGCCATCTCCTCCGCACGGTCCGCCAGGGTCTGGCCGTCGACCTGCGCTCGCCGCGCCTGCTCGGCGTGGTGCCGGCGCTCGTCGAGGACCGGCCCTTCGAAGCGCGCGATCAGCTCGATCGCGACGCCGGTGGCGGCGGCGATCTCGGCCGCGGTCTGACCGCAGCGGATGCGGTGCTGCACCTCGCGCGGCGTGAGTCGCGCCTCGAGCGGCATCGACATCTGACCGTCGCCGGCGAGCGCTTTGCGGAGGTCGTCGTCGGCCGCGACGAGGATGTGCTCGCCATCGAGCTCGACGACGAGTGACTCGCCGTCGGCGCTCATGCCGATGAACTTCGCTTCGCGCATCACAGGTTCGTCTCGTCCGGTGGGACGTCGGTCGGCACCGCGGGTGCCGCGCTCGACGCCGGTGGGGGATCGATGGGCGGGAGACCGATCGTGTAGGCCGTCATCGACAGCGAACCGTAGGCGTAGCCGTCGATGAGGACGTCCGTGCGGCCGCCGTCTGCGGAGGCGATGCCGGCGAGGTAGAGCAGCGGCAGGAAGTGGTCAGGGGTCGGGACGGCGTGCGCGAAGTCGCGGTGTGCGTCGACGTCGGTGACGGCGTGAGCGTCACTGGTCATCCGCTCCTTCACTGCCTCGTCGAAGCGCTGCGCCCACTCGTAACCCGCGTCAGCCTGCTTCCAGTTCATCGCGCCGAGGTTGTGCACGACGTTGCCGCTGCCGACGATGAGCACGCCGCGCTCGCGCAGGGGAGCGAGCTTGCGGCCGAGCTCGAGGTGGTAGTCGAAGCCCTTGTCGGCGTTGATCGACAGCTGGACGACGGGGATGTCGGCCTTCGGGAAGGCGTGCACGAGCACGGCCCAGGTGCCGTGGTCGATGCCCCACGCATCCGCGTCCGCACCGACCCACGTCGGCTGGGCGAGATCGCTCACCTCTTCGGCGAGCTCCGGCAACCCTGGCGCGGGGTAGTCGACGGCGAACAGCTCGGGAGGGAAGCCGTAGAAGTCGTGAATGGTGCGCGGCTTCGGCATCGCGGTGACGGCCGTGGCGTTGATGTACCAGTGGGCGGACACGACCAGGATCGCGCGCGGTTTGGGCACCGCTGCACCGAATGCCCGCCAGGCCTCCGTGTAGCGGTTGGTGTCGAGCGCGTTCATCGGGTTGCCGTGGCCCAGGAAGGCCGCCGGCATCACCGGGGTCGGCGCCGTGTCGTTCACGGCCCCATCCTTGCCCAGTGGGTCAGGCCGTGTCGCGCCGACGCTCCGCCGGGGGATCCGCGAGCAGCGCCTCGAAGAACCGATCGACGCCGCGCGGCGCCACCGCCATGAGCTCCTTGAGGCTCGGGATGGGCGGCGACGGACGCGCGGCCTCGGCGGCGACGAGATCGATGGGCTGGTCGTCACGCAGCGCCGCGAAGGCCGCTTCGAGCGTCACCAGTCCGTGCGCGAGCTGCAGCGTGAGGCAGGGGCCAGGCGTGTGGCAGGCCGGGCACTCGCCGCCGACGTTGGGCTCGTGGAGTCCCTCGACGTCGGCGAGGACGGCGCGCAGCTCGGCGGCTCTGGCTTCGGCGACGTCCCGCTCGACGCCGAGCGACGCGATCATGTCGTAGAAGATCGGCGAGTCGCTCCCGAAGCTCACCAGGTCACGGTACGACGCCGGCGGACCTCAGGCCGGTCACGACACGGCTTGCGGTGTCGTCCGAAGAAATCTCGCCACGACGGTCGTCTTCACCGGTGCGTCCTCGATGTCGGTCTCGACGTCGACGTCGTACGTCGCCAGTGGATCGAGGCGGGTGTCGGGAAGGTAGGCACGGTGGGGATCTCCGACGAGCACCTCGGCGCCGGCGGCGACGAACGCCGACAGCGCCGGCAGCATCGCCGCGGCGATCCTCTCGTCGTAGAAGACGTCGCCGACGGTGACGAGCGTTCCGGCCCGGACGACCACGTCGCGGACATCTGCCTCGCGCACATCGACGGTGACGTTGTTGAGCCGGGCGTTCGCTCTCGTCGCGGCCACGGCCATCGGGTCGACGTCGTACGCCGTCACGCTCTCGGCCCCTGACAGGGCCGCGGCGACGGCGACGAGTCCGGACCCGGTGGCGATGTCGACGACGTCGCGACCGGCGACGATGTCGTGGTCGAGAACGTGCCGGGCGAGTGCCTGGCCGCCGGCCCAGACGAAGGCCCAGAAGGGCGGCGGGATGTCGCCTCGCTCGACGGCGACCTGGGTGGCCTCCCAGAGCTCGAGGGAGTCGTCGGCGAGATGCAGCGTCACCTCGGGCACGAACGGCGCCCTGCGCACACGGGTGTGCGCGAGCACGAACTCGGCAGGGGACGTGCGACGCATGGCGGCCATGATGGCGCCATGGCTGCCGTGACGAGTGCGGGGATCCTGCTCTTCCGGTGGGCCGCCGACGACCTGGAGGTCCTGCTTGGCCACATGGGTGGACCGTTCTGGTCCCGCAAGGACGAGGCGGCGTGGTCGATCCCGAAGGGCATCTACATCGATGGCGAGGAGCCGCTCGCGGCAGCGTTGAGGGAGTTCACCGAAGAGCTCGGCCTCGCGCCACCGGTGGAGCCGGACGCGCTGCAGCCACTCGGCGAGCTGCGTCAGCCGAGCGGCAAGCGGCTGACCATCTGGGCGGCCGAAGGCGACCTGGATCCCGCGGACGTCGTCCCCGGGGTGTTCACGATGGAGTGGCCTCCGCGCAGCGGCACGATGGCGGAGTTCCCGGAGATCGACCGCGCACAGTGGTGGCGCCTCGACGACGCGCGGGTCAAGCTCGTGAAGGGCCAGCGGCCGTTCCTCGACCGTCTTGTCGAGCGGGTCAGTCCTCTTCGAGGAGACGCTTGACCCGCTGCAGCTGCACGACGACCGACCAGGTCACCTCGTCGATCGGACGGTCGCCATTGACCGTAACGAGCCGCTCCCGCTCGCGGTAGTAGTCGAGCAGCGGTCGGGTGCGCTCCTCGTAGACGGCGATGCGGTGCTCGATCACCTCGGGCGTGTCGTCGGTCCGCCCGCTCTCCTGACCGCGAGCGACCAGTCGCTCGATCAGCGACTGCGGGTCGACCTCGAGATGAACGGCGACCTGGACGGCGACACCCAGCCCCTTCGCGACGGCGTACGCCGCCTCCGCCTGCTCGACCGTGCGGGGAAAGCCGTCGAGGACGTAACCGCCGGCAGCACTCGCCTCGACGACCGGCTTGCGCAGCATGTCCAGCACGACGGCGTCCGGGACGAGGTCGCCACGCGCCATGTACTCCTGCGCGGTGCGCCCGATCGCTGTCTCGGTCGCGACATGCTGACGAAGCAGGTCACCGCTCGAGATGTGCGCGACACCGAAGTGCTCGGCGATGCGGGTCGCCTGGGTCCCTTTCCCTGCACCGGGGGCACCGATCAGCAGGAGTCGCACCCGCCGATCCTAAGGAACGGCCTGAGAACCGCCTCAGACCGCCTCGATACCGAGGGTGCGTGCGGTCGGCGACGTCTCGACGGCATCGCGGGCCGGGAAGGTCCGCAGCAGGTGGTCACCGAGGTGGATGGTGACGCCGAACCAGTACTTCTCGTTCTTGTAGTGGTGCAGCCGGTGGGCGCGATGGATGTAGCGGTAGTACCAGGACTTCGGCTGGTAGCTGGAGTGGATGAGGAAATGCGTCCACTCGTAGGTCAGCAGCATCGCGTAGGCGGTGACGAGCGCGGTCAGGCCGGTGCGGAGCGTCGGTGTCACCAGCCAGTAGAGCGGCACGCTGAAGATGAGCAGCCGGACGACGACCGGCCGGGGGATCAGCACGTGGCGGATCACCCGCGGGTCCTGGTGATGCCGCCGGTGCCGCTTCGCGATGTAGAGGTCGATCGTGCGTCCGCGCACGGTCATCGGCCGCAGGTGAAGGATGGTCACGTGGATGACCCACTCGGTCAGCGGCTCGAGCGCGAGGATCACGCCGGCGACGATCGCGTCGGTCACCGTCCAGCCGCCGATCACGAGACGCGCAACGGCCGCGACCACGAGGACGGCGGCGATCAGCTGCGCGTTGAGGCAACGGACGAAGATCCCTGCAGCGCCGCTCAGCGAGAGTCCAGGCGACGTGTAGGCCGCGGGTTGGTCGGGCACCGGCGCGCCGCGGCGGCCTTCGGCAGCGATGGAGGTCACCGAAGGGTTGTAACCGCTCGGCCGCTCTCGATCAAGGACCGTCTCGACCCGTAAGTCCGCGCTCGTAGTCGGTGCGCTTGCTCCTGTCGGTGCTGCGTACCTGATCAGGCACGGTGCGCTCGCTCAGCCAGTCGCGCGCCCGCTGCGGCAGCACCGCGAGTGCCGTCGTGAGCAATGTCACATGCCGCGGCACGTACGTGACGAAGCGTGGACGGCGTACGACGGCCATCACGGACTTCGCCACCTGCTCGGGACGCAGGGTCGGAGCAGCTCCGCTGCTCGTGCCGGCGGCCAGCTCCGTGCGCACGACGACCGGGCAGATCAGCGACACCTCGACGCCGCTGCCCTTGAGCTCGCGCCGGACGGCCGTGGCGTAGCCGAGCACTCCGTGCTTCGACGCCGCATAGGTCGCCTCACCCGGCGGCGCGAGCCGGCTCGCGGCGGACGCGATGGTGAGGATGTGGCCGTGCCCCCGGGCGCGCATGAGCGGCGCGACGACGCGGAAGCCGTTGATGACACCGATCAGGTTGACCTCGAGCATGCGCCGCGACGCTGCCTCCGGCTCCTCGTCGAACGGCCCGACCCACATGACACCGGCGTTGTTGACCAGCAGGTCGAGCGGTCCGAACCGCTCTTCGACGTCGTGCACCAGTGCCGCCACCGACGAATGGTCCGCGACGTCGACCGCGAACCCTGCGCATTCACCCGGTAGATCGACGGCGGCCTTCTCCGCGGCGCCGACGTCGAGATCCGCGACCGCGACGTGCCAGCCATCGCCCGCGAGTGCGGTCGCGATCGCGAGACCGATGCCGCGTCCGGCGCCGGTGACCAGCGCAACTCCCGGCTTTGCGCTCACGCGCCCAGCTGCTCCAGGTCGGCGAGGACCTCGGCGGCATGTCCGGCGGTGTCGGTCACGTGGTAGGCGCGACGGATCACACCCTCGGGGTCGATGAGGTAGGACACGCGCTTCGGCAGTGATGCGAGTGGGTCGTCCTCGGGCCGGGCCGCGTCGTAGGCCCGTCCTGCGGTGCGGTCGACGTCGCTCAGCAGTCGGTAGCCGAAGTTCTCGGCGTCGGCGAAGGCGCGATTCTCCTCCACCGTGTCGAACGACGCGCCCAGGATGACGCAGTCGTCGTGGTCGAAGCTCTCGGCACTGTCACGCAGCGCCCTGCCCTCGATCGTTCAACCAGGCGTCGACGCCTTGGGGTACCACCACAGCAGCACCCAGTGCCCGCGCAGGTCGCGCAGCCGGACGATGTCACCGTGATGGTCGGGCAGCTCGAAGTCCGGGGCTGCACTTCCTTCGGCAAGCATCCGGCAACTATGTCAGCCGGGGTTTGCGGTCAGCTCTCCAGCGCCGACGCCGGCGTCAGCTGGCGCTGCGCGAAGGACGCCAGCACGCCGACACCGTCCGCGATCACGCCGTCGTCGAACGTCGCCTCGGGTGCGTGGTTGAACGCCGCCGTTGCCGGGTCGCGGTCGCTCGGGGTCGCGCCGAGGAAGACCATCGCGCCCGGGACGGCGTCGAGCACGCGGGAGAAGTCCTCCGACCCGGGGATCGGGTTGGGCAACGTGAAGTAGCGCCCGGCGCCGTACAGCTCGGCGACGGTCGAGGCGACTGCGGCGACCTGGCCGGGGTCGTTGACCGTGACGGGGTAGAGCTCTTCGGCAACGGCGTCGACGTCGAGGCCGTGCGCGGCGGCGATGCCTCGGCAGACCCGCACCGACTCCTCCAGCACCCGCTGGTGCGACTCGTGGGAGAACGAACGGACGGTGGCCTCGAAGTACGCCGACTCAGGGATCACGTTGTGTGCGGTGCCGGAGTGGAAGGCACCGATCGTGATGACGACCGGGTCGAAGACGTCGAACCGCCGGGTGACGAACGTCTGCAACGCGACAACCATCTCGCACGCGGCGGGGATCGGATCCTTCGCGCGATGGGGAGAGGAGCCGTGACCACCCGCACCGTTCACGGTGACCCGCAGCACATCGGCCGCCGCCATCACCGGACCGGGACGAGCCGCGAACACTCCGCGCGGCAGCATGCCGGAGGTCACGTGCAGTGCGAGCGCGGCGTCCACGCGGTCACCGGCGGCGTCGAGCACGCCTTCGTCGACCATGTGCCGAGCGCCGTCGTGACCTTCCTCGCCGGGCTGGAACATGAACACGACGTCGCCGGCGAGCTTGTCGCGCTGCGCGGTCAGCACGTGTGCGGCACCGACGAGCATCGCGGTGTGCAGATCGTGACCACAGGCGTGCATCGTGTCGCCGGCAGCGGCGTAGTCGAGACCGGTGTGCTCGCTCACGGGCAACGCGTCCATGTCGCCCCGCAGCAGCACCCGTCGCCGCGCGCCGCCAGTCGTCGCCTCGCCGCGAAGCACCGCGGTGACGGAGGTCAGCCCCTGACCGGTGGTGACCTCGAGAGGTAGCCCTCGCAGCGCCTCGAGCACGCGCTCTTGGGTCCGCGGCAGCTGAAGACCGAGCTCCGGCTCGCGGTGCAGGCGACGGCGCAGGTCGACGAGGTCGCCCTGGACGGCCTGCGCGTCTTCGGCGATGGTCATGGACGCCTCCCCGTGTCCCGTGGCCGATTGTTCCACGGGCAGGATTGGTCCGGTGCGGTTCGTGATCCTCGGTGCCGGCGCAGTGGGCGGAACCATCGGCGGCCTGCTGCACGACAGCGGCCATGACGTCGTCTTCGTCGCGCGAGGTGCCCACGCCGCCACGATGCGCGAAACCGGCTTGCAGCTGAGGACACCGTCGCGTTCGCTGACCGTGCGCGCCGAGGTCGTCGACGACCCGGCGGACCTCGCGCTGCACCGCGGCGACGTGCTGCTCCTCGCGACCAAGACGCAGGACACGACGGCACTGCTCGACGCGGTGGCCGACGTGACCGTCGACGAACGGCCCGCGGCGGCGGCACTGCCCGTGTTCTGCGTGCAGAACGGTGTCGCCAACGAGCGAATGGCCGCGCGCCGGTTCGCCGACGTGCACGGTGTCGTCGTGATGCTTCCTGCCGTGTTGCTCGAACCGGGACGCATCGAGGCGCAAGGGGCGCCGTACAGCGGTCTGCTCGACGTCGGCAGGTGGCCGGCGGGGACGAGTCCTGTCGACGACCTGGTGGCCGGTGCCCTGAGTGCGAGCAACTTCGTCTCGCGGGCGACCGATGACGTGATGCGCTGGAAGTACGCGAAGCTCCTGCGCAACCTCGGCAATGCGATCGAGGCGCTGTGCGGTCATGACGGAGACGACGACGAAGCGGCGATGGCCGCCGTACGCGATCTCGACAAGCGTCTGCGCGACGAGGCCGAAGCCTGCTTCGCCGCCGCGGGCGTCGACTGGGTGAGCGACGAGGAGTGGATGGAGCGACGCCGCGACCAGGTCCAGCACGCGCCGGTCGAAGGTCGGCCGCGCATGGGCGGCTCGTCGTGGCAGAGCCTCGCCCGCGGCCTCGGCAGCATCGAGGCGGACTACCTCAACGGTGAGATCGTCCAGCTCGGCCGGCAGTACGACGTCCCGACGGCGGCCAACGCTGTCCTGCAGCGGCTCGCCAACCGCGCCGCGAAGCAGGGGGCGCCCCCCGGCAGCCTGCGGCCGCAGGACATCGTGAGGGCGATCGACGACGAGGAAGGATCAGCCCATGACTGACGCAGCACTTCCGACCCGCACGCTCGGACGCGAGGGACTGCGTGTGTCGATGCAGGGCCTCGGTTGCATGGGCATGTCGCAGTCCTACGGGCCTGCAGACGAGGACGAGTCGATCGCGACCATTCAACGCGCGCTCGACCTCGGCGTGTTCTTCCTCGACACCGCCGACGTCTACGGCGACGGCCACAACGAGTCGTTGGTAGGTCGTGCGATTAGTGACCGTCGTGACGAGGTCGTGCTCGCGACGAAGTTCTCGCTGTCGCGAGGTGACGGTGGCGCGATGTCGGTCAACGGCCGTCCGGACTACGTGCGCAGCGCGTGCGACGCGTCGTTGCAGCGTCTGGGTGTCGACCACATCGACCTCTACTACCAGCCCCGCGTCGATCCCAAGGTGCCGATCGAGGACACGGTGGGCGCGATGGCGGAGCTCGTGACGGCGGGCAAGGTGCGGCACCTCGGTCTGTCCGAGGCGAGCGCCACGACTTTGCGCCGCGCCGTCGCGGTGCATCCGATCACCGCGTTGCAGAGCGAGTGGTCGCTCTGGACCCGCGACCTGGAGGACGAGGTCGTGCCGGTCGCGCGCGAGCTCGGCATCGGCATCGTGCCGTTCAGTCCGCTCGGCCGTGGGTTCCTCACCGGCGCGATCACCTCGCCGGAGGACTTCGGCGACGACGACTTCCGCAAGAACAACCCGCGCTTCCAGGGCGAGAACTTCCAGCGCAACCTGCAGCTGGTCGACGAGGTCCGACAACTGGCGGCAGACAAAGGCTGCACTGCGGGACAGCTCGCACTCTCCTGGGTGATGGCGCAAGGGAAGGACGTCGTACCGATCCCGGGGACGAAGCGGCGGTCCTACCTCGAGGAGAACGCCGGGGCGTCCCGTGTCGAGCTCGCGGATGCCGACCTGGAGCGGCTTGCGAAGATCGCGCCTCCCGGCGCGGCGGCCGGCGGCCGCTACCCCTTCGCGCACAGCTACGGCGACAGCCCGGACCCCTCCTAGCGGGTAGGCGCGACGAGCGGCCGAAACTGTCGGACCCGGACGTAGCCTGATCAGGTGCGGGCCGAGATCGCGTGGCAGCCGTCACTCTTCGACGGTGGCCCTGTCGCGCTCGACCTCGACTACTGCGGGATGCGGCGCATCGTCCTCGACGAGCGCTCCTGGGTCGACTACTGCCCCGGCTGGCTGACCGGCTCGGACGTCGTGTTCGACGACCTGGCCGGCGAAGCCCGGTGGGCGCAGCGATCCCGGTGGATGTACGACCGGCAGGTGCTCGACCCCCGGCTCACCGCCGGCTGGTCGACCGATGCGGACGACACCGGCACGCCGGACATCCTGCGCGACATGGCCAAGGTGCTGTCCGACCGCTACGACGTCGGCTTCGACCGGGTGTGGGTCAACCTCTATCGCGATGGCGCCGACAGCGTCGCGTGGCACGGCGACCGCAACCGGCTGGTGATGACTGAGCCGATGGTGGCGACGGTGTCGCTCGGTGCCCGCCGCAAGTTCCTGCTCCGGCGGCGCGGCACCTCCCGCACGTTGCACCGCCTCGAGCCCGGGCACGGCGACCTCGTCGTGATGGGCGGTGCCTGCCAGGCCGAGTGGGAGCACACCGTGCCCAAGACCAAGCAGCGCGTCGGCGCGCGGATGTCGGTGACGATCCGGCATTCACAGCCCGGGCCCGGTCAACGCTGGCTGCGAAAGCCCGCGTCGACCGAGCCCGGTCACGCCTGGTGACGCCGATCGACGGCTAGCTCTGGCTGCCGATCCCGGTGAAGCCGCTAATCGGAGCCGTCGTGACGCCGCTGCCGGCGCACTGGGTCGGGTCGGCCTGGAAGGCCAAGTCGCCGATCGCGCCGTCGCCGCTGTAGAGCGTGCTCTTGTAGGTCTTCTTGCCGACCTTGTACGACGGAATGACCGTGCCCTGCAGCACGACCTCGGCGGCCACCGAGTTGGTCGAGTAGCTGATGATCGACTGCTTGCCGCCGGCCCACTTCACCAGCGCGACACCGGAGGTGGTGCCGTTGGCGCAGGTGCCGGACCCCTTCGCCGGCACGAGCGTGCCGATGGTGCCGCTGGCCGGGGCACCGCTCTCGCTGCTCATGCAGTTGCTGAGGCTGCCGGTGAACGTGTAGGTGAAGGGGTGGTCGGTGGTGTTGGGGCCCTTGACGAACTTGGCGTTTCCGGCCAGCTGGCAGCCGCCACCGCCAGGGGTCGCACCGGCGGGCAACGCGACCGCAGCGGCGGACGCAAGGACGGCGATGGTGCCGGCGGCGAGCGCCACGCGAGCAGACATGAAGACCTCCGAGATCTCAGGTGCTCGCGTTATTCGGCGTCGACCTGCCATGTCCTTCCTTGTGACATGACCCGGCAAGGCCGATGACCAGCGGTAATGTCCACCGGCGTGGCTCTTGCGACGGTCGTGGAGACGGGCAAGCGGCGCGTCTTCGCCAGCGCCCTCGACTGGCCCGGCTGGTCCCGCGGGGCGCGTGATGAACAGGCTGCGCTGGAGGCGCTGGTCGCTTACACCGAACGGTTCCGGCCGGTAGCGGAGCGTGCCGGGCTGTCGGTCCCGAAGCGGCTCGAGGTCGACGTCGTCGAGCGGCTGGCCGGCGACGCCGGCACCGACTTCGGCATGCCCGCGGTGACCGCGGCGGCCGACCGGCGGGCGCTGACCGCGAAGGCCGGTGCCAGGCAGGCCGCGTTGCTCGAGGCCGCCTGGGCGACCCTCGACGACGTCGCTGCATCAGCCCCCGCGCGGCTGCGCAAGGGTCCGCGTGGGGGTGGCCGCGACCGGGACGCCGTGGTCGAGCACGTCGTCAACGCGGAACGCGCGTACGCCGGCAAGATCGGGCTTCGCGCCGCGGAGGAGGACGACCTTCGGGCGGCGATCCTGCGGGTCCTGAAGGCGCCGAGTGACGGCAGTGAGCTCAGGCCGGGCGGTTGGACGTCCCGCTACGCCGCCCGGCGCATCATCTGGCACGTCCTCGACCACGCGTGGGAGATCGAGGACAAGTCCGACGGCTAGGTCGCTCGCGCAGCGAGCACTTCGAAGTTCTGGAAGGTGCGGGGCTCGCCGGCTTCCCTGCGCATGCCCTTGCAGACCTTCTCGCAGACCTGCCACGCGCCCGAGATCCAGTAGAGGTCGTCGACGAGCTCGAAGCTCAACAGGCCCTGCTTCACGAACGTCGCCGTCATCTCGCACGAGCCGAGATAAGCCATGACCTGGCTGTACTCCTCCGAGTCGCGCGGGTGCTTCTTGCGCAGCTGGCCCAGCGTCGGCGGCGACTCGAACTCCTGCAGGACGGCGTACCCCCTGTAGGCGCCGCTGAGGGTGTCGTTGGTCGCCATCTGTACGAGCAGCTGCGCCTCGGCCATGGTCGGTGGGGTTCTGACGATCTGGATCTCGTCTGTCGTCTGCTGTGCGGGCACGGACATCGTCATCAGCTGTCCCCCAGGGATAGGTATGCCTGTTGCCTATCCGTGGGCAGTGGTGGCGGCAAGAGCACGAAATGACCATCGCTACGCTCGCGCTCGTGGCGGCGACGGAAGAAGAACGGTCAGCAGGCGAGCCGGAGGTCTACCGGCAGTACCGCTTCTCGCTGCCGCCAGGTGCCACGGACCTGCTCGTCGTCCGCCACGGCGAGTCGGCACCGGCCCGCCTCGACGAGCCGGCGCCGAAGGCCGACGGTCACAGCGACCCGCCGCTCGCGCCCGAGGGCGAGAAGCAGGCCGAGCGGCTGGCCGAGCGGCTCGCGCACGAGCACATCGATGCGATCTACGTGACCTCGCTGCAGCGCACGGCACAGACCGCAGCGCCCCTTGCGCAGCGACTCGGGTTGCAGCCGATCGTCGAGCCCGATCTCCGTGAGGTGTTCCTCGGCGAGTGGGAAGGCGTGGCCTTCCGCAAGTACGTCGCCGAGGGCCACCCGACAGCCGTGCAGATGTTTCTCGAGAAGCGCTGGGACGTCATCCCCGGTGCGGAGAGCAACGACGACTTCGCCGCGCGAGTGCGTGCCGGCATGCGACGCATCATCGCCAAGCACCCCGGCGAACGGGTTGTGGTCGTCGTGCACGGAGGTGTCATCGGACAGCTGATGGGACTCGCGAGCGGCGCCCCGTCGTTCTCCTTCATCGGCGCCGACAACGCGTCCATCACGCAGGTCGTCGCGATGCCGGAGCCTTGGATAATTCGGCGCTTCAACGACACCGCGCATCTCGACGCGACGTTCAGCATCCAGCCTGCCCCACTGACGTGACAGGCGTCCGGTTCGTCCACTAGCAGTCCTTCGGACGCGGTGCCAAGATCACCCCGTCGGCCGGACGCGTCCGGTGTCCGGCGCAGACGCCCGATGGGGGTGGTCGCATGGCGCAGGCCTACAGCAGCAACCTCGAACGCGACGGCGAGAAGCGCGCGTTCAAAGCCCACGGTGGTGCCGTTCTCGGCAGTGCCGGTGGGGCGACGTTCCTCAAGGGGACGTTCGAACCGGGCTGGCGCTGGTCGACCGACGTCGCACCGATCGCCGGCACGACGTCCTGCCAGGTACGTCACCTCGGCTACGTCATCTCG
>DASSKP010000038.1:0-50702 GCA_035690365.1 Mycobacteriales bacterium | reverse complement strand
AGCGGCGGCTCCTGCAGCAGGATGCCGACGCTGTAGCCCGGGGACAGGAAGGCATCTCCGTTGGACGCGGTGTCGAGCCCCGCCATGATCTTGAGGACGGTCGACTTGCCCGCACCGTTGGGCCCGACGACGCCGATCTTCGCTCCGGGAAGGAACGCGAGGGTGACGTTGTCGAGGATGACCTTGTCGCCAACGGCCTTGCGGACGTTGCGCATCGTGTAGATGTACTGCGCCATGCGCCCCAGACTACGGACCCGGGTCAGGCGGCGGTTTCCTCAGCGTGCACGGGCATCGGCGCGGCCCAGGGGTCATCGGCTGTCTGCGCCGGGACGGCCGGAGCGTCGCCGTCGGGCAGCTCGCGCAGCGGCTTGCCGAAGGTGCCGACGTAGCGCGCGAGGTCGGGACCCACGCTCGACGCGTCGATCTCATAGGCCTGCCGTCGACCGCCGCCCTCGGCGGCGTCGTACTCACGGAAGCGAAGCCGGCCGCCCACCACCACGGTGTCGCCCTTGTGCAGGCTCTGCAGGACGTTGAGGCCGAGCTGCTTCCAGCAGTTGACCGACATGTAGACGACCTCGGTGTCGATCCAGCCCCCGGACGCGTTGTCGAAGCGCCGACCACTCGAGGCGATGCGGAACTTCGTCACCTTGAGCCCGGAGGCCGTGACCCACTGGACCGGGTCGGCGACGAGGTTGCCCTGCATCCAGAGAAACGTGTCCATGAGGGAGTCCCTTCCGGCGTGATGCGGCGACGACGGGCCGCGACTGCAGACCACGATGCGGGCCGGGGACGACGTACGACGTCCTTCCGGAGGCCGATGTGGACGGCGGCGACCCGGTGTGGATGAGCGGTATGGAAGTCTCACCGGCCATGGACGACTTCACCGGCAAGGCGGCGCTCGTCACGGGCGCGACCCGCGGGATCGGGCTCGGCATCGCACAGGAGATCGTCGACCGCGGCGGCAGTGTCTGCATCACGGCCCGCAAGCCGGACGAGCTCGAGGAAGCGGTCAGGACGCTCGACCCGGACGGCACCGGCCGGGCCGTCAGCGCGCGCGGGAGCGCTGACGACGCCGAGCACCAGCAGGCCGCGGTCGCGCAGACGATCGAGGCGTTCGGCCGGCTCGACTTCCTCGTCAACAACGCGGCGGTGAACCCGCAGTACGGCCCGCTGATGGAGGCCGACCTCGGCGCCGTGCGCAAGGTCTTCGAGGTCAACGTCGTCGCCATCCTGGCCTGGACGCAGCAGGCGTGGCATGCGTGGCTGAAGGACAACGGCGGCGCGATCATCAACGTCGCCTCGGTCGGCGGTCTGCGCGCCGGCTCGCCCATCGGCGCCTACAACGCGAGCAAGGCGGCGGTCATCCACCTCACCCGCCAGCTCGCGGTCGAGCTCGGACCGAGGGTCCGGGTCAACGGCATCGCGCCGGCGGTCGTGAAGACGAAGTTCGCCCGCGCGCTCTACGAGGGTCGCGAGGACGAGGTCGCGTCGCACTACCCGCTGAAGCGGCTCGGCGTGCCGGAGGACACCGCGAAGCTCGCTGCCTTCCTGCTCTCGGACGACGCCTCCTGGATCACCGGCGAGACGGTGACGATCGACGGCGGCGTGACCGTCGGCGGCGGAGTCTGAGGTGACCGATTCCCCCGTCGCGCTCGTCACCGGATCGTCGTCCGGCATCGGGGCTCAGGTGGCGCGCCGGCTCGTCGCCGAGGGCCATCGGGTGGTCATCAACTCGGTGCGGTCGGTCGACGAGGGCAAGGCGCTCGCGACGGAGCTCGGCGACGGCGCGCACTACGTGCAGGGCGACGTGGCCGTCCTCGAGGACGCACAGCGCATCGTGGCCGAGACGGTCGCCCACCTCGGCCGGCTCGACGTACTCGTCAACAACGCGGGGACCACGCAGGTGATCCCGCATGCCGACCTCGAGGCCGCGACACCGGAGGTGTTCCGCCGGCTCTTCGAGGTCAACGTCGTGGGTGCGTGGCAGGTCATCGTCGCCGCAGTGCCGCACCTGCGCGAGAGCGGCGACGGATGCATCGTCAACGTCGCGTCGCTCGCCGGCGTCCGGCCGACCGGATCGTCCGTCCCGTACGCCGTCAGCAAGGCCGCGCTCAACCATCTGACGGTGTTGCTCGCCAATACGCTCGGCCCGCAGATCCGCGTCAACGCCGTCGCACCGGGTCTCATCGACACTCCGTGGACCGCTGACTGGGACGACGTACGAAGCGCGGTCAACGCGATGGCACCACTGCAGCGGTCCGGCCAGCCGGACGACGTCGCCGAGGTCGTGATGTCGCTCGTCCGGTCGGCCTACGTCACCGGGCAGATCTGGGTGGTCGACGGAGGCCTGTCCCTCCGCTGAGCCGGCGGGCTCAGCCGACGGCGATCTGCTCGACGAGCGAGATGCGGTTGGCGACGGCCTCGATCCAGATCGGGTCGCCCGGCGGGCGCTCCGTGCAGTTGATCGCGTAGGAGTCGGGGCCCTTAGGCTCCCGCAGGTCCATGAGCAGCGTCACGGGAATCCCGTGCTCGAGCAGGTGCATGACGGGGGAAGTCGTCATCACACCCTCCTTGGGGCTAGGAGATTGTGAACTACACAGGTGTAATTCGGCCCAACCCGGGGAAACCTTGAGGGCTCAGCGCAAGTTTCCGTCGAGAGCGCTGTGCCCGACGGCGACCAGCGGCGCGATCCGCTGCGCCATCTCCACGAACCCCTCGCCGATCATGGCACCCGCACGGCCCCGAGCCGCGACACCGGCGCACACGACCGCGAGCTTGAAGCACCCGAAACCGACATAGAACGGAAGGGACGAGAGGTCCCGGCCGGTCCGCTGCGCGTAGCGGTCGAGCAGCTCACGTCGGGTCGGGAAGCCGTCGAGCATCGTCACCGACGGCACCGCCATGGTGTCCTGCCGGTCGGCGCCGTCGCCCTTCTCCTGCCAGTAGACGTAGAGCAGGCCCACGTCGGCCAGTGGGTCCCCGAGGGTCGACAGCTCCCAGTCGAGGACGGCGTTGATGCGACCGGGGATGTCCGGGTGCAGCATCACGTTGTCGAGGCGGTAGTCGCCGTGCACCACCGGGCCGGTCTCCCCCGCCGGCAGCTGCTCGGCGAGCCGCCGCGCGAGGCGGTCGAGCTCAGGGCCGTCGTTGGTGTCCTCCGGCTCCGGCGTCGCCTCCCACTGCATCGTCCAGCGCCGCACCTGCCGCTCGAGGTAGCCCGCCGGCTTGCCGTAGTCGCCGAGGCCGACCTTCTCCGGGTCGACCGAGTGCAGGTCGGCGAGTACGTCGACCAGCCCCTCACCGATCGCCCGTCGCTGCTCGGGTGCGTCGGCATAACCGGCCGGCAGCTGCTCACGGACGATGTGGCCGCGCACGCGCTCCATGACGTAGAACGGCGCCCCGAGCACGTCCTCGTCGGTACACAACGCGAGTGTCTTCGGCACCGGCACCGGGGTGTCCCACATCGCGGTCATCACCCGATGCTCGCGACGCATGTCGTGCGCGGTGGGCAGCACCGTCGACAGAGGTGGACGGCGGAGTACGACGTCCCCAGCCGGCGACGACACGATGAAGGTCAGGTTGGACTTGCCGCCGGAGATGAGCTCGATGGAGACGTCGCGCCAGGCGTCGTCGCCGAGCTGCTCGGCGAGATAGCCGCCGACCGCCTTCGGTGGCGCGGCCTTCTCGCTGAGCGCCTGCAGTTCGGTATCGGTCATCGAAGGCTCGTCCTCATCCTCGGGCGTCGTCGGGAGGGGCGCCGGCGGCGTCGTACTTCTCGTAGCGGCCGGCACGACCCTCGGCCGGCAGCACGACCTGGGTGCAGCGGCTGGTGGCGAGGATGTCACCGGCGGCGTTGCGCAGCTCGGCGGCGCAGAAGACGACGCGGCGGGTGCGGCGGACGACCCAGCCCTTGGCGGTGAGCTTGCCCGGGGTCGCCGAGCGCAGGAACTCCACGCGCAGGTCTGCGGTGAGGAAGGCCTGGTCGCGGTCGAGCACCGTCCAGCACGCGCCGCCCATGCCGGCGTCGAGGAGTGCGGTGACCAGTCCGCCCTGCACGATCGGCCCGCCGCCGGTCGGGAAGCAGTACGCCTCGTCGGCGACCCAGGACACCTCGGTGGCACCGGGCTCCCACGACTCGCGGCGGTAACCCAGCGTCGCCCAGATGTGCGGCGCCTTGACCCGCTCGTGGTCCCAGTCGTCGATGTCGGCGAAGCGCTCACCGGGAGTGATCTGCGGACGGTCGCTCATAGTGCGCTGAAGTCTGCCGCACAGCAAAACGGCCGCCCCCGTCTGGGGGCGGCCGCTTGCATCAATCGGTCAGCTCGGCGGGATGCCGTTGGCGGGAGCGGTCGGCTGTGTCGCGGTGGACACGGTGATCGCTCCGCTGCCGTCATCGGTCGTCATCGGCGAGCCGGTCAGCTTGATCGCCTCTCCGGTGACGATGCCGATCTGCGCGCCCGTGAAGCCGGCGTGCGAGGTGCTCGAGAACCGGAACGGCACCGTGCCGGGGCCCTGCGGCAGGCCCTGCTCGATCGCCTTCACGATGCCGTCGCGGGTCGGGTTGGCTCCGGCCGCCTTCAACGCCTCGGCGAACGTGTAGGCCACGGCCATGCCGTAGAGCACGTTGCCGTCGAACGGCAGCTTGGGGATGTACTGGTCGTGGATCTTCTTGAACAGCTGGATCCAGCTGTTGTTCGGATCAGCCGGGGACGAGATGTACGCGTCGGTGATGATCCCCTGGATCAGCTGGCTGCCGTTGACCTTGGCGCCGCCTTGCTTCGCGAACGCCTCGAGCAGGCCGGACAGCGTGATCGGGTCGGAGCCCACGTTGCTGACGGCGAGCTTCGGGTTGTAGCCGACCTTCAGCATGTTGAGCTTCAGCAGCGCCGTGAAAGCCGGGACGGAGAAGGAGACGACGAGGTCGGCCTTCGACGCGGCGATCTTCTGCACCTGCGACGCGATGTTGATGTTCGTGACCTGGTAGGGCTCACGTGCGACGACCTGGCTCTTAGGGATCTCCATGTCGAGACCCTTGACGCCGTCCTGGCCGAAGTCGTCGTTCTGGTAGAAGTACGCGATCTTCTTGCCGGCGAAGTTCTTCTTGATGTAGTCGCCGAGGATCTTGCCCTCGACGGTGTAGTCGGTCTGCCAGCCGAACGTGTAGGGATGCTTGCTCTTGTCGTCCCAGCAGAGGCAGCCGGACGCGACGAAGAGGTCGGGCACCTTCTGCTGGTTGAGGAAGTCGATGACCTGCTCGTGCGTCGGCGTGCCGAGCGCGTTGAAGATGCCGAAGACCTTGTCATTGAGGATCAGGTTCTTCGTCTGGGTGACCGTCTTGCTCGGGTCGTAGCCGTCGTCGACGTACTTGTAGATGATCTTGCGGCCGTTGATGCCGCCGCTGCTGTTGATGTAGTCGAAGTAGGCCTTCGACGCCGGCGCGATCTCGCTGTAGCCAGGCGCGGCGACGCCGGTCAGCGGCTGGGTGCTGCCGATGGTGATCGTGGTCTTGGTGACGCCCGGGGCGGACGAGCCGCCGCCCCCGCCGCCACTGCTGCCGCCGCCACAGCCGGCGGCGGCCAGCGCCAGGACGGCGCCTCCGGCCAGCAGGCGAATCTGCGATGTACGCATTGTTCCTCCGAGGGGGTCCGGACGCTGCTGAAGCGAACCTACCGGGCGGGTCTCACGAGCGCGATCAGGCGTCGGAGAGAGCCGACGATGCCACCAGGGGCGACCAACATGGCGAGGGCGAGAAGAACGCCGTAGATGAGAAGAGGCAGGTTGTTGGCAACCTTGTCCGAGCTGATCGAAAGGGCGTCGGACAGGTTCTGCGCCCAGTAGTTCGTCAGCATGACCACGAACACGGATCCGAGGACCGCTCCGCTCAAGCTGCCGAGGCCACCGATCACGACGGCCGCCAGCAGAGTCAGCGACAGCTGGACGCTGAACGCCGCCGGCGAGGCATTGGAGAGTGCCAGCGCATAGAGGGCGCCGCCGAGACCGGCCCACGCAGCGCTCACCACGAAGGCCAGCACTTGGACGCCGGGGACGGACAGTCCGGACAGCGATGCCGCAACCTCGTCGTCCCGCACCGCACGCATCGAACGGCCGACCCGGCTGCGCATCAGGTTGGCGGTGAACCACAGCAGGACGATGCTGCAGATGACGCCGATGAACAACGGCCACTGCACGAAGTCGAACCCGCTGTTCGCCGGTGCGTTCGCCGAGGGGATCGAGATCCCTTGGCTCCCCTTGAGGTGGCTCGACAGCTTCTCGTACTGCGTCATCGACGGCAGGCCGACGGCGAGCGCAAGCGTCGCGCCAGCGAGATACGGACCGCGCAGCCGGGCGGCCGCGACACCGACGATGCCGCCGGCGACCGCGGATACGACAACCGCCGCTGCGAAGGCGCCGATCATCGTGAGGTTGGGGTGCAGCTGCCACTTCGGCCAGAGCAACGCGAACGTGTAGGCGCCGACCATCATGAACGCGCCGTGCCCGAGCGAGATCTGGCCGGACAACCCCACCAGCAAGGTGAGCCCGATCGCTGCGCAGACGTAGGCAGGGATGAGCTGGAGCTCCTGGTTGGTGGCCGGGCTGAACTGCTTGATCATGAGCCACGCGAGGAGGATGCCGGCCACCGCGAACAGCGTGTGCCGCAGCAGCGTCGACCGGCTGAGGATGCCGTAGCGGTCGGTCGAGCTCGCCGTCCGCGGAGCCTGCGAGAAGCGGTCGGACGGCTCCTCCGGCCGGATCTCTGTCGCGTCGTCGTCAGCCATCACACCCGCCTCGCCGCTGCTCGTGCGAACAAGCCATTGGGCCGCACCATCAGCACGGCGACGAGGATGACGAGCGCGTACATCGGCTCGATGTTGTTGCTGATGTAGCTGTCGGCCCACGACAGCAACAGGCCGAGAGACAGGCCGCCGGCCACCGCTCCCGCCGGGCTGTCGAGACCGCCGATGACAGCTGCGGTGAACCCGTAGACCAACAACGCGTCGAACGGACCGGTGGGTTGGACGTAGCCGGTCGACGTACCGGCGGCGAGGACACCGGCGGTCGCGCCGACGGCTGCCGACACGGCCCAGCCGAGCGTCAACAGCTGGCCCACCTTCACCCCGAGCAGCCGCGCGACCTCGGGGCTGAACGCTGCGGCGCGCATGCGCAGCCCGAGCGCCGTGCGCTGGAAGAGCAGATAAAGGAGTACGACGACCACGGCAACGGCGACGACGATGAACAGGTCGTTGGGCGAGAAGAACAGATGCCGGGAGCCGGCGGTGTAGCCGCGGAAGTCGTAGGCCGGCGGGTAGGAGTGCGACTGGCTGTTGCCCCAGATCATCCCGGCGAGTGCCTGCAAGGCGATGAGCAGACCCAGCGTGACGATGACCGGGTTGAGCGGCGGTCCGGTCTCTACCGGCCGCACGAGCACGCGCTCGGAGACTCCCCCGATGATGAGCCCGGACAGCGTGGCGACGGCCAGCGCTGCCCAGTAGTTGACGTTGTGGACCTGCACGAGGTCCCAGCCGATGAACGTCGTGAACATCAGCATGCCGCCGGCGGCGAAGTTCACGATGCGCGTGGATCGCCAGATCATGACCAGCGACAGCGCGACAGCGGCGAAGATCATCCCGTTGCTCACGCCGCCGAGGGCAAGGTTGACGAAGCGGAACATCAGAATCCCAGGTAGGCGTGTCGGAGCTTCTCGTCCGCGGCGAGGTCCGCGGCCGGACCGGCCGCGACGACGCGGCCGAGGTTGAGAACGATGGCCTGGTCGGCGACGGAGAGCGCGCTGCGGGCGTTCTGTTCGACGAGGACGACCGTCAGGCTCTGCTCGTCGCGCAGCGTGCGCAGCGTCGCCATGATCTGCGCAGTGATGCGCGGCGCGAGACCGAGCGAGGGCTCGTCGAGCAGGAGCAGCTGCGGCATGCTCATCAACGCGCGGCCCACGGCGAGCATCTGCCGCTCACCACCGGAGAGCGTGTCGACCGACCGCTCCCGACGCTCGGCAAGCGGTGGGAAGAGGTCGTAGACCTCGCCCATCGACTTCGCCATCTGCTTGCGGTCGCGTCGCCACAGGGCGCCCAGCCGGAGGTTCTCCTCGACGGTCAGCTCGGTGATGACCCCGCGCCCCTCCGGCACGTGCGCGACACCGAGCTGCACCACTCGCTCCACCGGCGTGCGAGTGAGGTCGTGACCGTCGTAGACGATGCGGCCGCTGCGCGGCCGGATGAGTCCGTTGATCGTGCGCAGCAACGTCGTCTTCCCGGCACCGTTGGCGCCGAGCACCGCGGTGATGGTCGCTCGATCGACGTCGAGCGAGACGCCGTTGAGCGCGCGCACGGCGCCGTAGGTCGTGACGACCTCCTCAATCTGCAGCATCGCCGACCTCACCGGTCTGCGCGTCGACCTGCTCACCGAGGTAGGCCTCGAGGACGCGCGGGTCGTCGCGGACCTCGTCCGGGGTGCCGGTCGCGATCCGACGACCGAAGTCGAGGACGACGATGCGGTCGCACACCTCCATGACCAGGTCCATGTGGTGCTCGACCAGCAGCACCGACATCCGGCTGCGCAGGTCGCGAATGAGGTGTCCGAGCTCGCGCATCTCGTCGCTCGAGAGTCCCGACGCCGGCTCGTCGAGCAGGACCAGCTTGGGCTCGGAGATGAGCACTCTCGCGAGCGCCACCCGCTTCTGGACGCCGTACGGGAGCTGCCCGGGCAGCCGGTCGGCGACGTTGTCGATGCCGAGCTCGGAGAGGACCGCGAGCGCTCGCTCGCGCAGCCGCAGCTCCTCGGCATCGCTCAGCGGAAGGGCGAACAGCGCCGGCCAGAACCACCAACGGGCGTCCTTGGTCGCGCCCACCATCACGTTCTCGAGCACGGTCAGGTGCGGGAACAGCCCGAGCCCTTGGAGCGTGCGGCTGATGCCCAGACCGGCGAGCTGGCGCGGCCGGTGCCGGCGCAACGCGTTGCCGCGCCAGAGCATGGCACCTTCGCTCGGCCGGGTGAAGCCGCAGATGACGTTGAACAACGTCGTCTTGCCGGCGCCGTTGGGACCGATGATGCCGACGACCTCGTTCTCGCCGACGGTCGCGGACACGTCCGTCAACGCCGTCAGTCCACCGAAGCGGACCGTGACGCCCTGCACCTCGAGCAGCGCAGCCACGCGCGGCGACCTCCCTCGACGGTGGTTGCGTCGGAGACTATCGGCGGTCCGAATGCTGGCAAGTGGCGGTTTGCGTGCTCGCCGAGCAACACATCACAGGCGGCACATCCCGCCAGCGCGCCCGGCAGGGATCGAACCTGCGACCAACCGCTTAGAAGGCGGCTGCTCTATCCGCTGAGCTACGGGCGCCTGCCCCCACGTGCGCGTGGAGTCACCGAAGCGTAGGTCAGCGGCAGCGGTCAGCTCACGGTGAACTGGCCGTGCATCTGGCTGGCGTGCGGGTCGCAGACGAACGTGTAGGTCCCGGGCTTGAACGTCACCGTGAACGTCTTGATCCCCTTCTCGGGCACGCTGGTGAGCTCGTCGACGCCCGTTCCCTGAAGGTGGAAGTCGTGGATGCCGGAGTCGTCGTGGACGACCAGCTTGTAGGTGCCGGCGGCGAGGTGAGTGATCGCAGCGCCCTTGTCGTCCGACAGCGCGATGGCGAACGCGTCGTTCTGGCCGACCACGCCGACGAGCGATGTCGGGTGCTGAAGAGGTGCACTCGCCTGCGAGCTGGCGTTGCCGCTCGCGCCGTTGCTGCCTCCGCCGCTCGAGCCGCCGCACGCCGCTGCTCCCAGAGCGATCGCCCCGACCATCAGTGCTGCCGCCGGTAGGCGCACAACGACTCCTCTCATCGCGGATGCTTCTGCCGGTGTAGTACGAATCCGCTGCGGTGCCGGTTCAGTACGACGTCCCGACCTGAGTTCACCGTAGGGTTGCAGCGTGACAGAGCCGCTGGTGTGGATCGACTGCGAGATGACCGGTCTCGACCCTGAGGTCGACGTCCTGGTCGAGGTCGCGGTCGTCATCACCGACAGCGAGCTGACGTTGCTCGACGATGGCCTGGACATCCTCATCGCCACGGATCCCGCGAAGCTCGAGGGCATGGAGGACGTCGTACGCGAGATGCACACCGCCTCCGGCCTGCTCGAGGCGCTCGCGACGGCCACCACGACGGTCGAGGAGGCCGAGCAGCAGGTGCTCGACTACGTGCAGCGGTGGGTGCCGGAGCGGCGCAAGGCGCCGCTGTGCGGCAACTCGATCGCGACCGACCGGACGTTCATCACCCGCTACATGCCCAAGCTCGACGATCACCTGCACTACCGGATGATCGACGTGTCGAGCATCAAGGAGCTGGCCCGACGCTGGTATCCACGGGCCTACTTCAACGCCCCCGCCAAGAACGGCGGCCATCGCGCACTGGCCGACATCATCGACTCGATCACCGAGCTTCGCTACTACCGCGCTGCGGTCTTCGTGCCCGCGCCCGGCCCGGACACGGACGCGGCCAGAGCCGCCGCCGAGCTGGCCGTCGCGCCGCCGCCGGGCGCGGTCGTCCAGGACTGAGCGCGGGTGGCGCTCGGCCGGATAGACTGACCGCCGTCGCGGCGACGCGACCTTGGTGGGTGTAGCTCAGCTGGTAGAGCACCGGGTTGTGGTCCCGGGTGTCGTGGGTTCAAGTCCCATCACTCACCCCATCCGAACCCGCAGGTCAACGGCCTGCGGGTTCGCTGTTTCCCACCCGCGTCGGTCGCCCGCGACTACCGGCAGAGATCGTCCGGCAAATCCGCCGCGGTCAGGGGTTGCGACTTCCCCGCACCCACTCCGGGACCCAGCCTTTGCTCTTGTCGAAGATCGCAACCTTCGTCTCCGTCGGCAGTCCCGTCCACAGGTCCGCCGCGAGTTGGCGCGCTTCGTCGCGCTCCCCGCTGAGAGTGGTCACTTCATCCTCTAGTGCCTGAATGCGGTCGAGCACCAGGCCCCAGTCGCTGTTGCGGAGCGCCGACCTCGACTCGGCGATGTCGCATCCGAGCCGGTCAGCGATCTCCTTGCTGACTCGGTTCAGCAGCCTGTCGTAGTCGCTCGCCGCCACGGGGGCAGAGTAGCGACCCTCGCTCGGTGGAAATGTCCCGGTCCGCGGGCGCGGTGGCGCTGCGCGGCGGGACCGGCACGCGAACCGGCACGGGATTCGACGCCGGCGACAGGATGTCAACCCACCGGGCCGGCGGTCTTCGACGCTCGCTCCCGGGACGCCTTCCGGAGCCGCCGGAGCTCTCGCTGTTTCGCGGCGATCTGGCTGTCGAGATCGGCCGCCAGGCTGGCAAGCATGTCGTGGCCTTGGGCGCGCGCGAACTGCGCCGCGTCCCGCATCAGTCCCAGCGGCGACGCGTGAAGCGCTTCGATTTTCGTGACCGTCTCCCGCAGCGCCGCCTGCTGATCGGCGATACCGCGCAGGACTGCGACGAGCCGCCGCGCCGTCGGACCGCTGGAGGCAGGATGCTCGGAGAGGTCATGGGCGTGCGTGACGATTCGACGCAGTGTCTCGTAGTCGCGATCGGCCCATGCTTTCGTGAGTTGCCTCATCCAGTGATCACGTTGGGAACGGTCGGCCTCGTCTCGTGCATGATCGGGATGCAGTCGCTTGACGAGCTTCTTGTACAGCGCCCTCAAGCTGTCGTCGGGCGGAGGTGGAGGCGTCGGCGCAAGTATCTGAGCAACGAACTCCTCCCGAGTAGCCCGGGACTCCTCTTCAGGCTGGTCGGGCCGGATCTTGTTGCTCGACGTCGGTTCGTGCTCGGCACGCGCGGCGGCTAGGTCCGCTTCCAGCCGATCGAGTCGCGCATAGCGTTTGCTGAAGAGATCGAGCTGTTGTCGGTTGAACTCGCCAAGCTCACGCTCCAAGGCCTTGAGAACGACCTGGGCCTCGAGCAGCTCCGCCTCGAGGCTTGCGAGCTCGGCCTCGCGTCTGCGCACCTCGATGACTTCGGCCGGCACCATCTCGCTGGTTTGGCTCACGTCATCGCGCAGGTGCGCTAGCAGCGCATGCGCCTCTGCATCGTCCGGATCATCGCGCAAGAGGCCGGTCAAGTCTCGACTAGCTGCACCGATGCGCCCCGCCCGGAGCATGCACCGCACTCGCTCCAAGACCGCGAGCCGCTGCAGGGCCGGCGGGGATTCCGCCGCCATGACCTGGTCCAGCTCATCGAAGGCGTCGTCGAGGCGATGAGACTCGCGCAAGGCGGCGGCGCGCACGACGGCGTACATGGCCGTGACGTCATCGGTCACTTCTACGGACCCGAGGCCGACGACGCGCGCATGCGCCTCTCGCACGCTCAGCAGCTCGGCTTGAGCGAGCAGCGTCGCCGCGGTCGTGGGCAGAGCAGCGAGAGTGGCTAACGCTTCGTCGTGACGGCCTCGCCACCTGAGTGCCTCCGAAAGTGCCAGTCCCACAGCGGGCTGCTCGACAGGCAGCTGAACGCCGACACCATCGGCAAGGCTCACTGACGCGTGGTGAGCACCGCCCGCGTGCTTGGACTCGAGATCCAGCTGATCTCCAGAGGCCAGGAGTGACTGCAGTTCTTCGACGAGGCTCGGTTCCTCCGGCCGAAGACGGAGCCGGTCGAACGCGACGAGAGCACGAGCCAGCACCGGGGGAACGTCATCCAGTGCACTGGGTGTCGAGCTTGAGCCACGGTCGGCGCCGTCCGGAGCGGCGCCGTGTCGCGTCTCCCACAGGGTGAGTCGCACACCTGGCACGGCGCGGAGAGAGCGCCGAAAGCGCCAATTGCCCACCACAACCCCGTTCCAAGAAAACGCAATTCTCTCAGACGGAACCGAGCGTTGTTGCGGTGATGATCGTCAGCAGGGCGGGGTACCGGGACGGCGAAGGATCCGGTGCCGATAGCGGGTCCCCTCTGTTCGCCGCGCCCTGATGCCGGCTGGTGCGAAACCCACGGTCCTGCGCCTCACGAACGGTGGGCTTCGTACCACTCCGTGAGGTGCAGGGCGGGCTAGTCCTGGCGCGTCGACATGTGTCGCGCCAATCCAGCATCACGGAGTAGGTCAGACACGTGTTGCTGCGCAGTGTCCAGTGTCTCCGTGACAACGTGAAGGCCCCGGTCGAGTTGACCGGCTTCCAGGGCCCACTTCGCCGCGGCAAGTCCTTGGACAACCGTGTCCTGTAGTTCGACCGCCTCGCGGTGCCTCGCGGCCGCGTCGGTAAGGCGGTTGTTTTCTTCCACGGCAGCGCACCAGCTGTCGACTGCGTGGCCCAGCAAGGCACCCAGGAGCATCAGGGCGGCGAGTTCGGATACGGCAACGCGGTCTACGCCCGACCACAGGGCGATCGGCATGGCGCCGGCCAGGCCGGCGAAGAGGCCGCCGCGAAGGCCGTAAATGACGGCGAGGAGCGAGATCGGTAGGCACAACAGAACCGCAGTTTCGTCGACGCTGCCGTCGTCGATGATCCGCCAGGAGAGGATCACGCCATACACGCCCGCGGCGACCACGATGCCTGATCGTGGCCAGCGGCGGAACCATGGCGCCCTGATGACGACTGGCGGGGCACCGACGATTGCGACCATCGCCTGACGATGCGCGCCTCGAGCGCCCCGGCACACGGGCCGAAAGTCCTACTTCGACCAGGCCATTGGTCGCTCGCTCACCCCCGAAGCCGCAGACATGAGTGCATCGCCACGGACCTCGGTGCGGAAGAGCGGCACCTCATCGGCACCAAGCGCCGACGCCAGTCGGTACGAACCGTGCTCAGCCGCGCGAGAGCCGCGAACCGCAGGTCAACAGCCTGCGGGTTCGCTGTTCAGGGTGTCCAGGCAGAGGGACCGGCGGTCTGCATCGCGTAGCCGACCCCGGTCTTCGCGGCACCGTCGACGCGATCGTTGTCCGACCACACGACCGCCGGCCGACCGGACGGCGTCACGGCGACCTTGAAGAAGTCGAGCAGCGAGCGGTCCGGCGCCGAGCCCGGCAGGAGGCCGCAGAAAAGCCCGAGCGTGCAGATCGCGCCGTGATGCACCACGTGGTCGCTCGCCTGGCCGACGATCTCGCGCGGGTGCTCCGTCGTCAGCCCGCGGACCTGCGCGACGTCGACGACCCAGTCGTCGGTCACTGCGTCCTTGTTGGTGGCGTTCGTGTGGTACCACGCGACGACCGCTACACCCGGACCCCCGCCTGCGACCCAGCCGAACAGATCCTGGCCGCCGGCGTCGTCGACGCGGTAGGGCGCGGTCCAGTGCGCGCCGTGGTCGGTCGACTCCTGCAGCCAGACGTGCATCGGCTGTCCCTTGTGCGCGTAGCCGGAGTAGACGGCGTAGACGTTGCCCTTGCGGTCGACCGAGTTGGCCATCCAGAAGTTGCCGTAGTTGGCGTCAGCCGCGCCGGGGTTGACCTCGTAGTCGGTCCACGTGTTGCCACCGTCGCTGCTCGTGCTGACGTGGATGTCGCTGATCGGCGGAGTGCCGTACGTCGTGTCGGTGGTGTCCGCGCGGGTGACGCCGTACGTCACATAGAGGTGGCCGTGGCCGTCGGTGGTGATGTTGCCGATCGACGTGCCGTTGTGCCCGCTCTCGGCGACCGTCATCGGCTGCGAGTAGACGGGGTGCGGTACGCCGAACGTCGCGCCGCCGTCGTGCGACGCGGCGACCAGGATCGTGCCGGTCGACAGCTCGTGCCAGGCGACGTACACGTTCTGGGAGTGCTGACCGTCGACGGCGAGCCACTCACGGTCTGACGTGCACGCGATGAAGGTGCCCTTGCCGAAGCTCTTGCCGCCGTTGGTCGAGCGGAAGACGGAGATGCCGTCGATCTCGAGGTCGCCGACGAAAACCGTGCCATCGGGCCCGACCACGACGTCGGAGTCGCTGCCGGAGGTGAACTGGCCGGGCGACTGGCTGTCAGGAGTCACCGTCGGCAGCTGCGTCCAGTGCCGGCCGTCGTCGGTCGACTTCGCCAGCACCGCACCGCCGTTGCCCGGCGTCGTCGCGTAGACCGTGTGCTTGTAGATCGCCAGGCCGGGCTCGCCGTAGTTCTGGGCGTACGCGAACGTGTTGCGGCTGAACTTCAGGCTCTGCGGCGCCGAGCCCGCGAGCGCGGGGATGCCCGCCGCGATGAGCGTGGACACGGCGGCGGCGATGACGGTGCGGCGCATACGTGAGATTTCGCGCTCGGAGGGCCTGCCTCCTGCTCGCGCTAGCCGCCGGCCCGGTCCTCCCTCTGCGTGCGGAGCTCGGCCAGGGCCTCGAGGTGGCACCGCGCCAGCCGGGCGACGAGCTGGGGCTCCTCCTCGCGGGACACGGCGAACAACTCGACGGATGACATGGCGTCGACGTACTGCCGCACGATCGTCTCGCGGGGGAGGTCGGGGAAGTCCTGGGCGAGCCGGTCGATGATCGTGCTGGCGGGGTCCATCGCATCATTGTCCCAGGGCCCCCGACCAGGGCTTTCGGCCAGCGCGGTGATCGGGTGCCGGTGCGCTGGGTATGGAGGGTGACGTGAGCTTGATGCCAGACGTGCTGCTCGGCGGCCGCTACCAGCCGCTCGAGCGGCTCGCCGTCGGCGGCATGGGCGAGGTCTGGCGGGCGGAGGACTCCGTGCTCGGCCGGACCGTCGCGATCAAGATCCTGCGCCCCGAGTACGCCGACGACCCCGGCTTCCGCGACCGCTTCCGCGACGAGGCCCGGCACGCCGCGATGCTCGCGCACCCCAACGTGACCCAGGTCTTCGACTTCTACGAGGGCGACGGCGGCGGCGACGAGCTCCCCTACATCGTCATGGAGTGCGTCTCCGGAGAGCCCCTGTCCGAGCTCCTTCGGCGCACCGGCCCGCTCCCGGACGCCCAGACGTGGTCGGTCATCGGCCAGACCGCCGCAGCACTGGCGGCCGCGCACCGCGCAGGAGTGGTCCACCGCGACATCAAGCCGGGCAACATTCTCGTCTGCCCTGACGGTCGCGTGAAGGTCACCGACTTCGGCATCGCACGGGTCGTCAACCAGTCCTCCGTGACGCAGACGGGTCTGCTGCTCGGCACCGCGCAGTACCTCGCGCCCGAGCAGGTCGCCGGGCAGTCTGCGACGCCGGCGACCGACATGTACTCGCTGGGCATCGTCGGCTACGAGTGCGTGACCGGCCGGCAGCCCTATGAAGGCGACAACATCGCGGTGCTGCAGGCGATCCAGAACGGTCGCGTGCCAAAGCTGCCCGACTCGGTCTCGCCGGCTCTGCGCGACCTGATCGGGTCGCTGCTCGAGAGGGACCCTGCGCGGCGACCCAGTGACGGCGACGCCGTCGCAGCGCAGGCCGAACGACTCGGCGCCGGTGGTCCGAGCTCGTACGGCGACACCGTGGCCATGGCCGCCGTCGATCCCTACCCCCGCGACACCGCTGGCGAGAGGCCGGACGCCCCGGTCGTCGCCGGCGGCTCCACCCAGATCCTGCAAGGTGTCGCGCCTGTTGCCGAGACGGCGCATCCCGAGGAGTTCCAGCCATCAGTCGGACCGCCGCGCGACCGCCGGCGCCTGCTGGTCGTGGGCGCTGCCATCGCGGCGGCTGCCGTGCTCGCCGGGGTGCTCGTGCTCGTGACCCGTTCGTCCGGCGGGGGCGGCGCGGCGGCAGCTCGCGGCACGTCCTCGCCCAGCTCTTCGTCGACGCATCCCCTGGCCGTGAGTGGCGCCGTCGGCTACCCGGCCGGCTCCTCGGATCATCCTGAGGAGCTGCCGCTCGCGACCGACCACAGCACGTCGAGTGCATGGATGACCGAGCACTACGCCAGTGCGGCCTTCGGCAACCTCAAGTCCGGCACGGGTGTGGTCTTCACGGTCAACGGCGGCCCGGTGCGCACGGTGACGATCACTCTCGCCCAGCCTGGTGTGAGCGCGCAGCTCTTCGCCGGCGACCGCCCGTCCGGGACGCCCGTCGCCACCACCGGCTCCGCGCCGAAGGTGTGGCGCATCCGCCTCGACCAGGCGACGCGCTCGTCCTCATGGCTGGTCTGGTTCACCAAGCTGGTGCCCGACAGCGGTGGCTACCGCGCGGGCATCGCCGACATCCGGTTCACCGGCTGACGTGATGTGAGTGCAGCCGGAGGTCGCGGCTCTGGTCTGCGGCTGCCGGTCGGTCGAGCCAGCGCACCGTCGAGTCGTGTGCGCGCTCGACGAGCTCCGCGGTGTGGCTGAAGTCGACGGGCGACACCGCGAGCGGGCACAACGGCGGAGCGACGCGCAAGGTCACCGAGTCCTGCAAGGCCTGGACGTCCGAGATGAGCCGCTGCTGGATCGCGACGGTCACCGCCTGCATCGCCATGCCGATCGGTGACCGGGGCGCGTGCTCCAGTGCGCAGGCGTAACCGGTCGGCAGCACATAGACGACGTCGGCGCCGGCGGACACCGCCGCCGAGATCGGCGTGTTGTTGACCACGCCGCCGTCCATCAGCAGGTGCACACCCACCTGCACGGGCGGGAAGACTCCCGGCAACGCCGCGCTCGCCATCACCGCGTCGACGACGTTGCCGCGGGCGATGTTGACCTCTCGACCGGTGGCGACCTCGGTGGCGACGACGGTCAGCGTGCAGCGCGCGTCCTGCACGCTCTCGTAGCCCAGATGTCGCTCGAGCAGCCGGCGCAACGGGGCCGGATTGGCGAAGCCGGGCTCGCGGCGCGCCGCCACCCGCACGAGCCGCAAGGGATCGGTGGGGAAGATCTGCCGACGGCTGAGACCGGACCAGATCTCGGCGAGCGCCTTGACCCCGTCGAGGCCGGGGCGGCCGGCGATGTAGGCCGCGTTGATCGCACCGACCGAGGTCCCGACGACGAGATCAGGCGTGACGCCTCGCTCGGCCAGTGCGAGCAGCATGCCCACCTGCACCGATCCCAAGCTGCCTCCGCCGGAGAGCACGAACGCAGTGGTCATCGCAGCTCGGAGGTCAGCCGGTCACGAAGCCCGCGACGATCTCGCCGAGCCGCTCCCCCGCGTCCTCCTGCAGGAAGTGACCTGCGTGCTCGACCGTCGGATGCTCGAGGCCCGCTGCACCCGGCATCGCCTTCGCGAACACCGGTGCCATCGCGCCCGTGATCGGGTCGGAGTCGCTGTAGGCACACAGGAACGGCAGGTCGAGTCCGGTCAGGACCTCCCATGCCTTGCGGTTGGCGACACCACCGGGGTCGTCCGGCGTCGTCGGCACGAGCAGGGGGAACGACCGCGCACCCGCCTTGAAAGTCTCGTCCGGAAACGGGGCGTCGTATGCCGCAAGGACGGTGGCATACGGCTTGGTGACGCAGCCCCCGGCGACGAAGCGCGCGATGTCGAGATGCTCCGCGTTGGCGACGGCGTCGCGGAACATGTACCAGACCTCCGCCATCGGATGGGTGCCGTCGGGAAGGCCGGTGTTGGCCGCGACGACGCGGCGGAACCGATCGGGGTTCTCGGCGACGAGGCGCAGTCCGATGAGACCGCCCCAGTCCTGACCGAGCAGTGTCACGTCACGTAGGTCCAGCCGGTCGAACACCGCCTGCCGCACCCACTCGACGTGCCGGGCGTAGGTGTAGTCGCCGACGTCGGCAGGTTTGTCGGATCGACCGAAGCCGACCAGGTCGAGGGCGATCGCCCGGCACCCCCGCTCGGCCAGCACGCGCATGACCTTGCGGTAGAGGAACGACCACGTCGGCTCACCGTGCAGGCACAGCACGACAGGGCCATCGCTCGGCCCGGCCTCGACGTACGCGACGCGAAGCTCACCGCTCCCGTCGCCACTGTCGACGTCGACGTACGACGGCACCCACGGAAAGTCGGGCAGGTCGGCGAAGCGCTCGTCAGGAGTGCGCAGGATCTTCACGCGGTCATCGTGACGCGTCGTCGCCCGGGGGCTGCATCTGACCCAGCAGGTAGCTGCCCCAGCGGCCGGGAGTCCGGGACTCGTGCGGAGCTCGCGGCAGGGGGACGTGCCGGCCGTCCATCGTGTCGAGCAGCCGGTCGCGGACCGCCTCGACGCGGAAGGCAATCGCTCCGACCACACCATCGTGCGGAAGGTGCGGGTGCGGTCGCGTCGGTGCCTTCGCCAGCGCATCGAGATAGGAGTCCGCGAGCGCGCGCTGCTCGTCGACAGACAGCCTCTCGCCCAGCGCCGCCAGGCGCGCATGCTCGGCCTCCGCGTGCGTCGTCAGCCGTTCCAGCAACGAGCGGCGCAGCCGGGCGGTGTCGAGGCCGGCGGCGAGAGCGTCACCGCTGTGTCGCCGCTCGGCGATCCGCAACATGCGTTCGAGCTCGACGTCGCGACGGGTGATGTCCCGCAACACCGCGGCCGGCTCGTCGAGTCGCCGCGAAGCGACCGGCCGGATCGTGCGGGCGACCGCCGCCAGATGCGCCGACAGCCAGACGATCGCGTCGAGCGGGCGTGCACTGTCGTCGTTGAGGGTCGCCAACGCCTGGGTGTGCGCGTCTTCGACGACGCAGCTCAGCACCGAGTCGGTGGACGCCTCGAAACAAAGACTCGTCATTGGGTGCTCCTTGTCGTGGCCAGAGACAGGAACTCGGCGCGGGTGCGTGGGTCGTCACGCAGGACACCGAGCAGAGCGCTGGTGACCGTCGACGAGCCTTGGGCTCGCACGCCGCGCAGAGTCATGCAGCTGTGCTCTGCCGTCATCACGACGCCGACGCCTCGCGGGTTCAGGTGATCGTCGAGCCAGGTCGCGACCTGCTTCGTCAACCGCTCCTGCACCTGCGGACGGCGTGAGAAGAGCTCGACGACGCGGGCCAGCTTGGACAGGCCGAGGATGCGGTTGCCGGGCAGGTAGCCGACAGCTGCTGTGCCGGTGAAGGGCAGCAGGTGGTGCTCGCAGATCGACGTGAACGGGATGTCCCGCGCAACCACGAGCTCGTCGTAGTTCTCCTCGTTGGGGAACGTCGTCAACCCGAACTCGCGGGGCGCCAGCATCTCGGCGAAGGCATTGGCCACCCTGGACGGCGTACGGCGCAGCGTCGGGTCGTTCACGTCCATGCCGAGCGCGCGCATCAGGTCCTCGACGGCCGCAGCCGCCGCATCCACGTCGACGGTGGCCCGCCCGACTGCGCGGAGTGGCGACGGTGCGATCTCTGCCGTCATGCGTGCCCGCCGGGGAAGACGTCTTCCTCGTTCTTGTGCCAGACCGGGTGGTCGCCGGCGGTCTCGACGTTGAAGCCGTAGTCGAAGACGAGGGTGCCGCCGAGGGTCGCACCTGCGGTCGTCAACAGCGCGACGACGATCGAGAGCACGAGCACGCCGACCGATGTGTAGCCGCGATCGGGCTGACCCAGGGCGCGGACGGCGAGGTCGACAAGCACAAGAGCGGTGACCGTCAGCATCGTGATCGCGTGTGCGTTGATCGTACGCCGAGCCTGCGTGCCCGGCTCGCTGGAGCGGTGCCAGTCGGCCCACCCTGTGAGCGCCGCGAGCAGCGACACCGCGGCACCTCCGACCAGCGTCCACGTGCCGGCGACGTAGAGCTGGCGGGCGACGACCGGATGACCGCTGTGGGTCGCGAGCGACAGGATGTCGAAGGCAGCGGTGAACAGGTAGGCGGTGATCGGAACGTCGGTCAGCGGCGGGTGGAACGGCTTGCCCGCATAGCCGCGCAGTCCCTTGAACTTGCGGCCTTTCACGGTCAAGCCCGGACGGAACGTGAGCCGGCGCATGAACAGCCTCCTGGTTGACGGACCGGCCTCGAGCCGGGACACTATTGACAGTCAATATTGGTGATAGAGCATGGAGGTGGCGGGTGTCAAGCGATCCGGGCAACGCCGCGCTCCATCTGCTCGCCGAACCCACCCGCCGCCGGGTCTACGACGCGGTGCGCGCCGGCGACGGGCCGCAGACCCGCGAAGCCGTTGCCAACGCCGCCGGCATCAGCAAGCGGCTCGCGGCGTTCCACCTCGATCTGCTGGCCGAGGGCGGCCTGCTGGACGTCGACTACGCGCGACCCCCCGGCCGCAGCGGGCCGGGCGCCGGACGTCCCGCGAAGCGCTACCGCCCCGCGCAGGTCGACATCGAGCTGCACGTACCCGCCCGCCGCTACGACCTGGCGGCGCGCATCCTCGCCCGAGCCGTCACCGAGTCCGGGCCGGGTGCCGACCCCCAGCAGCAGGCACTGCACGTCGCGCGCGACGAGGGTGAGCAGATCGGCCGGCTGCGCCGCCCGGGCGGACGGTTGTCCGCCGCGGCAACGCTCGACACAGCAGAACAGGTGCTCAACGATCTCGGCTACGAGCCGAGCCGATCCGACGACCGATGCGTGCGGCTGCGCAACTGCCCGTTCCGCTCCGTCGTCGATGTCGCGCCCGCACTCGTCTGCGGCGTCAACGACGAGCTCGTGACCGGCATGCTCGAAGGGCTCGGCGGACATCGCTCCGTCACCGCTGCACTCGACGGTGCACCGCCGGACTGTTGCGTCACCGTCGCGCGACGCTGAACCACCCGCCTCCCGGCGACGTGTTGAGGGGCATGCGTGGAATCTTCAGAACAACCGCCGTCCTCACCGCCGTCCTCACCGGAGCCGTCGCCTGCGGCAGCGGCAGCAGTGGCGGCAGCAGCGGAAACGCGCAGGTGAAGTCACAAGGCGGCGGCACAGCCGCTGCCGTGGTGTCGACCCACGCCGGCCCGGCGGGCACCTACCTCACCGATGGCAAGGGCCGCACGCTCTACCTCTGGATGGCTGACTCCGGCTCGACATCGACCTGCGCCGGTCCGTGCGTCAAGGTATGGGCGCCCTACACGAGCATCGGCACACCGAAGGCGTCAGGCAACGCGCAGCAGTCCATGCTCGCCACAACGAGCCGGAGCGACGGCTCGACACAGGTCACCTACGCCGGCCACCCGCTGTACTACTACGCAGGCGACAAGAGCGCCGGCGACATGAACGGCCAGGGCTCGGACGGGTTCGGCAGCAAGTGGTGGGTCGTCGGGCCCGATGGCTCCGCGATCAGCTCGTCGGGCAACAGCTCAAGTGGCTCGTCCAGCGGCTCGGGTGGATCGTCCGGCTCCAGCCCGAGCAAGTCCAGCTACAACTGGGGCTGAGCGTCAGCGTCGAGACGGTCGCCGGACCCCCCGCCGGCGATGGTGAGCGGCCGCTGACCGCGCGAGCGCTGTTCCCCCTGGCGCTCGCGTCGGTCGGCGGCCCGCTCGCGCTTGCGGCCCTCTACGCACCGGGCGCCATCTCCGAAATCACCGGCTCGGGCGGATCGGTGGCGATCGCAGGAGCCATCGCCTTCGTCGCACCGCTCGCGATCTGGCTGCGCTACAGCCAGGACATCGCGAGCAGCGGCGGGCTGTTCGCGTTCGTCGTCGCGGCCGCAGGACGTCGCGTCGCCCTGGTCCAGGCCGGCCTGTGGCTGGCGTCGTACGTGCTCTATCTCCTCTACACGAGTGCGGACGTCGTCTACGACCTGCTGCCTCCGGTGTGGCCAGGCATTCACTCCTGGCGACCTGTGCTCGCGGCGACGCTGCCGGCAGTCATTGCACTCGTGGTCGTGTCCGGCAGGCGAACGGCGTTCACCGTCATCGCGATCCTCGGCCTCGTTCAGGTTCCGCTGCTGGCGCTGCTCGACGTCGTCGCGGTGCGGCACGCCCCGACGGCGGCGGCGTTCGCGATGAGCACCACCGGCGGGACGGCACACGCGACCGGGGCCGTCGCGACGTTGTTCGTGTGCGGCAGCCTGCCGCTGTTCCTCGGCGGAGAGGTGGCCGCGCCGCGCAAGACGTTCAGACTGACGCTTCCCCTCGCCTTCGCGGTGGCCGCCGTCGGGGTCGTGCTCGCCGTCTACCCGCTTGCGCAGGACCCGGCGTTCGCCCGGGCCGACTCCCCTGGGCTGTCGCTGGTGCGCGCGGACGCCGGCGCCGCGGCCGGTGACGCGGTCGGCGCGGGTGTGGCGGCGAGTGTCGTGGCGGTCATGTTGCTGGAGTACGTCGCCATCACGCGGTTGCTGCGGGCGGTCACCGGCGTCGCGACGCGAACGTCGACGCGGTGGATCGGGCTGGCGCTCGTGGTCGCCGGACCGGTGACTCTGCTGCTCAACCCGAACCGCTTCTACGAGAAGCTGCTCCGGCCGTCGCTCGTCCTGCTCTGGCTGTCACAGCTGATCGTCGTCGTGGTGTTTCCCCTCTTCGCCGCACGGCGCGGCGGGGTCCGGCCGTGGCACCTGCTGGCCACGGCGGTCGCCACGGCCCTGGCGACGTACGGCCTGGTGACCGCCGTGACCAATGCCTCCACCTGAGAGCTCTTCGGCTGCGAAGATCTGCAGGTGCCGCCGACCTGGCTCGACCTCGACGACGACTCGCCGTTCTCGCTGGCGAACCTTCCCTACGGCGTCGTGCTCTGCGACCGGCTTCCCGGCCGGCGGGTCGTCGTACGGGTCGGGCAGCAGGTGCTCGACCTCGGCCGGCTCGCCGAGCGCGGTCTCCTGCCCGGTGATGAGTGGTGGACCACCGGCTCGCTGAACGCGTTCATGGCGTCCGGCGCTGCGCGCTGGCGCGAGGTCCGGTCGCGGCTGACCGACCTGCTCGTCGACACCGCCCGGATGGACGACGTCAGCACCGCCTTGCTGCCGCTCGACGAGACGACACCGGTGCTGCCGTTCGAGGTCGCGGACTACGTCGACTTCTATGCGAGCGAGCACCATGCCTCGAACGTCGGTCGGCTGATGCGGCCCGGGCAGGAGCCGCTGCTGCCCAACTGGCGACACCTGCCGATCGGCTACCACGGCCGGAGCGGGACCGTGGTCGTGTCCGGCACGGACGTACGCCGTCCCTGCGGACAACGTCTTCCGGTCGGAGCGCGCGCCGGTGAGGCTCGTCCGGAGTTCGGCCCGACGCAACGGCTCGACTTCGAGGCGGAGGTCGGCTGGGTCGTGGGAACGCCGTCGACGCAGGGCGAGGCCGTTCCGATCGAGGCATTCGCCGACCACGTCTTCGGTGTCTGCCTCGTCAACGACTGGTCGGCGCGCGACATCCAGTCGTGGGAGTACCAACCGCTCGGGCCGTTCCTCGGCAAGTCGTTCGCCACGTCGGTGTCCGCCTGGGTCGTTCCGCTCGAGGCCCTCCAGGCCGCACGATGCGCGGTCCCGTCGACGACGGACGGCGGGCTGCTGCCCTACCTCGGCGAGCCGCAGCCGTGGGGCGTCGACATGACGCTCGAGGTCCGGCTGAACGACACGACGGTGTCCCGGCCGCCCTACTCCCGCATGCACTGGTCGCCGGCACAGATGCTCGCGCATCTCACCGTCAACGGCGCGTCGGTGCGCAGTGGCGACCTCTACGCGTCCGGCACCGTCAGCGGTCCCGCACGCGGCGAGTACGGGTCACTCATCGAGCTGAGCGACAACGCCGCAACGCCGCTGGGTCTCGACGACGGATCGACGCGCACGTTCCTCGAGGACGGCGACGAGGTGACGATCACCGCGACGGCGCCAGGCCCGGAGGGCGCTCGCATCGGGCTGGGCGAGGTCAGCGGGCGCATCCTCCCGGCGAGGAGCTAGAGCAGAACCCCGGGGTTGAGCAGGCCGCTCGGGTCGAGCGCATTCTTGATCGAGCGCATCATCGCGATCTCCTCGGGCGACCGTGAGAGGGAGAGCCATTCGCGCTTGGCGCGACCGACCCCGTGCTCGGCGCTGATGCTCCCGCCGTAGGACGCCACGAGCTTGAGCACGGCATCGCTGACGGCCTCACCCTCGTCGACCGCACCGAGGACGTTGACGTGCAGGTTGCCCTCGTTGACATGCCCGAACAGGATCGTCCGCGCATCAGGAACGACGGCCGCCACCGTCGACGGAAGCTCGGCCACTGCGGCGGCCAGCGACGGGAGCGGCACCGCGACGTCGAGCTTGACCGGCACTCCGGCGGCGTTGATCGACTCCGTGTGCGACTCGCGGTAGGCCCACAACGCATGCCGTCCCCGCGGATCGGAGGCAACCGTCGCGTCCCGCACACCGTCGCAGTCCTCGAGCACAGCAAGCAGCTCGTCGGTCGGGTCGTCGTGCTGCGCGCACTCGACCAGCACATAGGCGGGGTGCTCGTCGGCGAACGGCGCCGACAGCGATCCCTTCTCGCGCACCAGCGCCAGCCCGTCGGCGAAGAACAGCTCCGCCGCCTCGAGCGACGGCAGGCGGTCGCGCAACCGGCGTACGACGTCCACCGCCGTGGCCGTGTCGTCGAGGGCGAGGAGGGCGACCGCGCGTCCGGCGAGCAACGGCACGAGCCGGAGCCGCAACCGGGTGACGACACCCAACGTCCCCTCGCTGCCGGCGAGCAGCGAGACGACGTCGTAGCCGGTGTTGTCCTTCGGCAGCCCGCCCAGCCGACTGATGACCGACCCGTCGGCGAGCACGGCCTCGACACCGAGCACCTGCGCCCGCATGGTGCCGTAGCGCAACACCCGCTCGCCGCCCGCGTTGGTCGCGACCATGCCACCGACGGTGCACGAGTCGCGGGCCGCGAAGTCGACACCCACGTCGAAGCCGGCCGCACGGACCTGCTTCTGCAGGACCGCGAGCGGGACACCCGCGCCGACCGTGACCTGCGCCGCCAGCGGGTCGACCTGGCCGACCTCACGCAGCCGCGACGTCGACAGCAGCACCGCGCCGTCGACGGGCACCGAGCCGCCGACCAGGCCCGTGTTGCCGCCCTGCACGCAGACCGCGACACCCTCGGCCGCACACGCGCCGACGACAGCGGCGACCTCCTCCGTGGTCGCGGGCCGGACGACGCATCGGGCGGTGCCGTGGAAGCGGCGGGTCCAGTCGGTCTCGTACGACGCCCGCAGTGACGCGTCGACGAGCACGTGGTCTGCGCCGAGCGCGTCGGCGAACGTCTGCTCCAGCGTCACGAGAGCAGCCTGACCCGCACCGTCTCGTCCATCGCCGCCAGCTCGTCGAGAACTGCCGGTGGGTAGTCGACCGCGACATCGGTGAGGACGTAGCCGAGGGAGCCGCGGGTGCCGAGCAGCTGTGCCTCGATGTTGACCTTGTGCTCGGCGAGGGTGCCGTTGATGGCGGCCAGCACACCGGGCACGTTGTGGTGCAGGTGCGCGATGCGGTGACCATCCGGTCGCGGTGGCAGGGCCAGGTGCGGAAGGTTGACGCTCATCGTCGTCGATCCCTCGACGATGTAGTCCCGCATCTTGCCGGCGACATAACGCCCGATGTCCTGCTGCGCCTCCTCGGTCGACCCGCCGATGTGCGGCGTGAGGATGACGTTGGGCAGGCCGCGCAGCTCGCTGACGAACTCATCGCCTCGGCCCTTGGGCTCGGTGGGGAACACATCGACGGCCGCGCCGGCGAGATGGCCGCTCTCCAAGTGGGCCCGCAGCGCGTGGTGGTCGACGACGAACCCGCGCGACAAGTTGAGGAAGAGCGCTCCCCGTCGCATCCGCGCGAACTGCTCCTCGCCGAAGATGTCGCGGTTGGTCGCGCGGCCGTCGACGTGCAGGGTCACGACATCGGCGTTCTCGAGGAGCTCGTCGAGGCTCTCGCAGCGACGCGCGTTGCCCAGCGCCAGCTTGTCGGCCGTGTCGTAGAAGAGCACCTGCATGCCCAGCGCCTCGGCCAGCACCGACAGCTGCGCGCCGATGTTGCCGTAGCCGACGATGCCCAGCCGGCGCCCCCGGATCTCGTGCGCACCCTCCGCCGACTTGTCCCAGACGCCCGCGTGCATGTCGGCGTTCTTGCGGGTCAGCCCTCGGGTCAGCGCGACGATCTCCGCGATCGCCAGCTCGACGACGCTGCGGGTGTTGGAGAACGGTGCGTTGAAGACGGCGACGCCGCGCGCGTTCGCCGCCTCGAGGTCGATCTGGTTGGTGCCGATGCAGAAGGCGCCGATAGCGACCAGGTCGGGCGCCGCGGCGATGACGGCAGCCGGCACGTCGGTCTTCGACCGGATGCCCAGGAGCTGGACCCCGTCGAGAGCTGCGAGCAGCTCCTTCTCGTCGTAGGCGCGCTCGGCCGACTCGACCTCGCAGCCCGCTGCGGACAGCACGGAGACGGCGTCCGGATGGACGTTTTCCAGCAGCAGCGCGCGCACAGCGGATCCTCACGGCGAACGGAGATTTCCTTGACAGTCTAGAGAATCCGCCGCTTCAGAGGCACCCTGGCAGGACCCGACCCCAGGCTCGATCGATGAGTCGAGGCCTCCGTCGACGTCGTACGGATGACTGCACCAACCGGAGGACACGATGACTGCCACACCGACCGCGCCGACGAGCTCGACCGCAGACCGCACCGGCTACGCCGACGTCAACGGCCTGCACATGTACTTCGAGGTCTACGGCTGTGGCACTCCCCTGGTGCTGCTGCACGGCGGCATGCTGAGCATCCGGCTCAACTTCGCCGGACTCATCCCCACGCTGGCCGAGCGACACCAGGTGATCGGCGTCGAGATGCAGGGGCACGGCCGCACGGCAGACATCGACCGCGAGATCACGCCGGCAGCACTCGCCAGCGACGTCGTCGCGCTGCTCGACCATCTGGGTATCGACAGGACACACGTGATCGGGCACAGCATGGGCGGCGCCGTGGCGATGGAGCTCGCTGTCAGTGCGCCCGACCGGCTGCTGAGCGTCGTCCCGGTGTCGGTGAGCGTGCGGCCGGATGGGCTGCACGAGGACCTGCTCGACCCGTCGCGATTCGCGACGTCGCCGAGGCTGCCGACCCAGCAGGACTTCGCCGAGTTCCGCGAGGAGTACGAGCGGCTGTCGCCGCACCCCGAGTACTTCGACGAGTTCCTCGCTCGGCTGTCCGCGTCCAACGCAGATCTGCAGGGTTGGTCCGACGAGCAGCTCGCCGGCATTCGCTCGCCGTTGTTGCACGTGCTCGGAGACCGTGACTTCACGACGGTCGAGCACGCCGCCCTGATGCAGCACCTCATCCCCGGCTCGCAGCTCGCCGTCCTGCCCGACACGACGCACATGCAGGTCACGCGCCGTGCCGACCTGCTGTTGCCGATGCTGGCGAGCTTCCTCAGCTCGTGAGCACGGCCGCGATGAGGATGACGGCATCGTTGAGGAAGTGCGCGACGATCGGCCGTCCGAGCCGCCGGTGCTTCTGGAACGACCGGGTCGCCCAGTACCCGAACGGCACGGTCGCGATCAGGCCGACGCCGTAGTAGGCGTGGTACGACGTCCGCAGCGCGAGGCTGAGCGCGAGGGCGTGCCAGGGCCGCCAGCCCAGCTGTGCGAGCCGGGTCATGAGATAGCCGTTGACGACGACTTCTTCGTTGACGGCGGTCGTGGCCGAGACGACCAGCGCGTAGACGATGAAGTACGCCGGCACGTGCGTGTTGTGCTGCTGGTTGGTGAGTGAGTCGTTGTTGAGCACGCCGGAGAGCGGCAGAGCGATCAGGAACGACGACACCCAGGTGCCGAGGAGCAGACCGACGCCCGGCAGCGCGTCCCGCAGCAGGCCGCGTCGGGACAGACCCAGGGTCCGCGGCCACTGGCCGGTGCGCGCGAGCAGGAGGAGCGCGACCGGCGCGAAGACCGCCGTCGAGAGGTACAGCGCGATCATCAGCGCCAGGCTGGCCGGCAGGTCGTGAGGCAGCGGCAGCTTGAACTCGTCGAGGTCGGCGACGCCGGCGACGTGCCGGGCCAGCAAGACGATCGCGGCGACAGTCGCAGGCAGCACGAACGCCACGGCCATCGCGACCGTCTCGCGCCCGAGCAGCGCGACCCCCGGACGCTCGACCGTCTGCAGCGAGAGCTCGGGCTGGCGGGTGAGCGCAGGAACGGCGACCATGCGCCCGTCCGACAGCAAAGAGGTGAACGCGGCCGGGTGCTCGACCCGGTCGGGGACGACGTCAGCCGATGCGGCCGCGCCGCTCACCCACCCGACGAGAGCCGCTGCGTGCATTGCCCGGCCCTGCAGGGCAGCCGTCTGCATGCGCCATGCGGCGAAGACGGCAGGCACCGTGTCGCCGTCGGTCGTCACGACCACCAGCCGAGCGAAGTTGCGGCGCAGCACCGGCTCGATCGCGAGCCCCGCGACATCGGGCGGCGCGAACCTGCGGCTCCAGAAGAAGCTGCGCACCACAACCTGGTCGTCGCGGATCAGCAGGCCGACCATCGTCAGCCGCCACACGGCAAGAGCGAGGATCACAGCGGCGGCGCCCGCACCGGCACGCACACCCGCGGTCGCGCTCGGGTCGGTCAGCGCAGCGAGCGCGCTCAACGCAAGGAAGGCGACACAGCCGATCGTCCACCCGACGATCGCGCCGGAGCGAAACTGCACGCTCAGCCCTGCTCTGCCGTCGTCTGCCACCAGGCTCGAGCCACAGAGAGAAACGCGTCGTTCTCGGCATCGGTGCCGATGGTCACGCGCACCCCGTCACCGGCGAACGGCCGGACGATGACGCCGTCCTCCAGACAGGCCGCCGCGAAGTCCTGGCTGCGCTCCCCCAGCGGCAGCCAGACGAAGTTGGCCTGGGAGGGCGGGACGTCATAGCCCGCGTCCAGGAGCGCAGCGCGCACCCGTTCGCGTTCGCCGATGGTCAGCTTGGCGCGACGCAGGACCTCTTCGCGCTCGCCCAGCGCCGCGATCGCGGCGGCCTGGGCCAGACCCGAGACGCTGAACGGCACCTGACACATGCGGACTGCCGCCGCCACCTCCGGCGCCGCGAGGCAGTAGCCGACCCGGAGACCGGCAAGGGCATAAGCCTTGGAGAACGTGCGCGTGATGGCGACGTTGGGACGGTCGCCGAGAAGCTCGAACGCGTCGGGGACCTGCCCGGGGTCGACGTACTCGCGGTAGGCCTCATCGATGACGAGCAGCACGTCGTCGGGCACGCCGTCGGCGAGCCGGCGGAGGTCGCCACCGCCGACCGCCGTGCCGGTCGGGTTGTTGGGATTGCACAGGAACACGAGCCGCGTGCGCTCGTTCACAGCGGCGAGCATCGCGTCGATGTCGTGCACGTGCTGCGCGTCGAGTGGCACCTTGCGGGCGGTGCCTCCGGCGACAGCGGTGATGATCGGGTAGGCCTCGAAAGCCCGCCAGCCGAACACGACCTCGGCCCCGTCGTCGACGACCGCGGACGCGAGCTGGCCGCACACCTCGACGCTGCCCGCGCCGACAGCGACCCGCTCGGTGTCGACGCCGTGATGCTCGGCGATCGCCGCGATCAGCTCCGCGGACACCATGTCGGGGTAGCGGCTCACAGTGCCCGTGCGATCGGCCAGCACGTTGGCGACGCTCGGCAGCAGGCCGTACGGCGACTCGTTGCTGGCGAGCACGATCGCGCCGGGGATCTTGCGACCGGGGACATAGGCGGGCAGCGACGCCATCGCGTCGCGCAGCCGGGGAGTCACACGTCCACCTCCCCACCCGCCGCCCAGGATCGGTCCCGGCTGCGCCGGGACACGCTACAAGTTTCCCCTACGGGCCTGCTCGCGCTCGATCGCCTCGAACAACGCCTTGAAGTTGCCCTTGCCGAAGCCCTCGGACCCGTGCCGTTCGATCAGCTCGAAGAACACCGTCGGACGGTCCTCGACCGGCTTGGTGAAGATCTGCAGGAGGTAGCCGTCCTCGTCGCGGTCGGCGAGGACCTTCAGCTCACGCAGCTCGTCGAGCGGCACGCGTGTCTCGCCGACCCACTCGCCAAGCGTCTCGTAGTAGCTGTCCGGTGTGTCGAGGAACTCGACGCCGGCGCGGCGCATCTCGCGAACCGTCCGGACGATGTCGTTGGTCGACAGCGCGATGTGCTGGACACCGGGGCCGCCGTAGAACTCGAGGTATTCGTCGATCTGGCTCTTCTTCTTGCCCATCGCCGGCTCGTTCAGCGGGAACTTCACCTTGCGCTTGCCGTCGGCGACGACCTTGGACATCAGCGCGGAGTACTCCGTTGCGATGTCGTCGCCGACGAACTCCTTCATGTTCGTGAAGCCCATGACCCGGTGGTAGAACTCGACCCACTCGTCCATGTGACCTAGCTCGACGTTGCCGACGATGTGGTCGATCGCCTGGAACCATCGCTTCGCCGGCGGCTCGACGATGGGCTCGCGCGCGACGAACGACGGCATGAACGCACCGGAGTAGTCACTGCGCTGGATCAGCGAATGCTTGGTCTCGCCGTAGGTCTCGATCTGCGCGACGACGACCTTGCCCCACTCGTCCTCGTGCACCGTCGGCTCGAGCGTGCCCTTCGCGCCGCGGGCAATCGCGAGCTCGTAGGCATGCGCGGCGTCCGGCACCCGCAGCGCGACGTCGACGACACCGTCGCCGTGCTCCGCGACATGACGGCTCGCGTCGGTGCCGGAGTGCACGGCGGCGGTGAAGACGAAGCGGGCGCTGCCCGACTCGAGGACGTACGACGCCAGGTCGCGGGCGCCGGTCTCGGGGCCGCGATACGCCGTGACCTTCATCCCGAAGGCGGTGGAGTAGTAGTGAGCGGCCTGCTTGGCGTTGCCCACGACGAAGTGCACGTGGTCGATGCCCTCGACGGGGAACGCGTCGGTGGCCGGGCCGGACTCGGGAGCAGGCGCGAGCTGGGTCATGGCCGCAGCGTGCCCAGCGCGCGGACGTCGTACAACTAGCCACCCGACACTTGGACAGATTGTGCAACCTGTCCTAGATCTAGGCGGTTAGACTGGACAACATGTCAGATCCGGACGCGCTGGACGGCCGCATCCTGCTCCTCTTCTCCCGGGAGCCCCGGATCGGTGTGCTCGAGGCGTCGCGGCGGCTCGGCGTCGCCCGAGGCACCGTCCAGGCGAGGCTCGACCGGCTGGAGCGCGAGGGTGTCGTCACGGGCTGGGCGCCTCAGGTCGACCCGTCCGCCATCGGCTTTCCGGTCTCGGCGTTCGCGACGCTGGAGATCGCCCAGGCAGCCGGCCACGGCCCGGTCGCGGACCATCTGCGCACGATCCCCGAGGTGCTCGAGGCACACACCATCACCGGCGGCGCCGACCTGATGGTGCGGCTGGTCGCGCGATCCAACGCCGACCTGCAACGGGTGATCGACCAGGTCGTCGCCGCTCCGTCGGTGCGCCGCGCATCGACCGTCATCGTGCTCGCGACCGAGATCGCCCCCCGCGTCAGCCCCCTCATCGACCTGTTGAGCGCGACGAACGATGCCCAATCACGGCAGTGAAGAGGGCTTCGTTCGTCGCGCTCAACATCGCTAGTCGTCGGTCCAGGCTCGCCAGAGCGCGGCGTAGGAGCCGTCGGCGGCGAGCAGCTGGTCGTGACTGCCGAGCTCGCTGATCCGGCCGTCCTCGACGACTGCAACCCGGTCGGCGTCGTGCGCGGTGTGCAGCCGGTGCGCGATGGCGACAACCGTGCGTCCCTGCACGACAGCCGCGAGCGAACGCTCGAGATGCCGCGCGCTGCGCGGGTCGAGAAGTGACGTCGCCTCGTCGAGCACCAACGTGTGCGGGTCGACGAGCACGATGCGCGCGAGGGCGAGCTGCTGCGCCTGCGCGACGGTCAGCGGCAGGCCCTCTCCCCCGACCTCTGTGTCGAGACCGTCAGGCAACGCTTCGACCCACGCCAGCGCATCGACCGCCTCGAGTGCCCGCCGTACGTCGACATCGGTCGCCTCGGCCCGGCCGAGCGTGACGTTGTCACGGATGCTGCCGAGGAAGACGTGATGCTCCTGCGTCACCAGCGCGACCTCGCGACGCAGGTCCTCGAGAGGAAGCCCGACGAGGTCGACGTCGTCGACCGTGATGCGTCCTGACCGCGGCGGGTGGATGCCGGCGAGCAGTCGGCCGAGGGTCGACTTGCCGGCACCGCTGGGCCCGACCATCGCGAGCCGCTCGCCCTGCCGCAGGTCGAGCGAGATGCCGTGCAGCACGTCGTGTCCCGCCCGGTAGGCGTAGCGCACGTCGTCGACGTGCAGGTCCTCTCCGCAGGGCCGCTGCTCACCGACCACCCGGTCGTCCGGCACCTCGCCGGCGCCGAGAAGGCGCGACAGCGCCGCGCCACCGAGCTGAAGCTCGTCCATCCAACGCATCAGGATGTCGATCGGGTCGACCAGCTGCTGCGAGTACAACGCGACGGTCGTCACCTCGGCCAACGTCGCGAGCCCGTGCTGGTGCAGCACTCCGCCCACCAACAGCGCACCGAGCAACGGGACGACGTACGTTGCCTCGATCACCGGGAACCACACGGTGCGAAGCCACAGCGTGTAGCGCTCCGCAGCGAAGGCCTCGGTCAGGTCGTCGTCGGTGCGCCTGACCCGGTGCGGCCGCAACCGCAGCGCGTCGATGGTCCGCGCGCCGGCCGCTGACTCGGCGATCGATCCTGTCGTCTGCGCATAGGTGCGCATCTCTCGCTGGTAGCCGGCCGGTGCCCGGCGGAGATACCAGCGCGTGGTCAGGAACAACGGTGGCACGCACACGAGCATCGGCAGCGCCACCAGAGGGGCGACGACGAACGCCGCGATGACGACCACGGTCAGCCGAATCACCGCGACGAAGATCTCCGGCACGCCCATCTGCATCGAGCGGGTCAGCGTGTCGACGTCGTTGGTGGCACGGTTGAGCAGGTCGCCGCTGCGCACCTGCTCGACGACACCGAGCGGCAGCGCGAGCAGCTTCGCGATGAACCCTTCGCGCAGCTCGGCGAGCAACCGCTCCGCGAACGTGTACGCCGCCAGCCGTGCCGCACGTGTCGCCACGGCTTGCGCCACGACGATGACCACGAGCACCAGCACGACGTGGTCGACGTGAGACTCGGTCGTGCCCGAGCGCACGGCCGCGACGAGGTCGCCCAGCAGACGGGGCGGGACGACCGCGATGCCCGCAGCGAGAAGGTGCAGCAGCACCAGCACCGACAACCGGCCCCGGTTGATCCGCAGCAGACGCACGCACTCGGCACGAAGGCGCGGCTTCGACGCGACCGGAAGCAGGGTCTCGGTCATGTCCGCACCTCCTCCGCGCTGCCGGCGCCGCGGTCGATCGCAGCGCGAAAGGCCGGATGCCTGCTGATCTCGTGGCGACCGCCCACGGCGACCACCTCGTCGTCCACGACCAACGCGGCGAGCTCGGTCGCATGCAGCAGCAGCGGGCTCCCCGAGACGACGACGGTCGTGCGACCGAGCCGCGCGGCACGCAGCCGGCCCGCGACGCGGGCTTCGGTGTGCGCGTCCACGGCGCTCGTCGGCTCGACCAGCACGAGCACGTCCGGGTCGGCGAGCAGAGCGCGCGCGAGGACGATCCGCTGCCGTTGGCCACCGGACAACGACCGCCCCCGCTCGCCGATGACCGTGTCGAGCCCGTCGGGAAGGTCGTCGACGATCTCCTCCGCGTCGGCGACAGCGAGAGCGCGGCGAACCTCCGCGTCGTCATGTCGCCCGTCCGGGTCGAGCTCGGCGCGGAGCGGACCGCCGAACAGCGTCGACTCCGCATCGATGAGCAGCACATGCCGGCGGACGGTCTCTTCGGTCAGCTCGCCGAGCGGCACACCCGCGACGGTGACGTGACCGTCGACGAAACGACCGAGTCGGTCGGCCAGCCTGCTGCCGGCGTCCGCATCGGTGCACGTGACGACCATCAAGTCACCGCGTGGCACCCGAAGTCCCGTCGTCGCATCCACGATCTCGCCGGCGGCCGGCCAGACATCCCGCACGCCCCAGTCGAGCAACGGCTGCGCGCGCAGCAACCGGAGCAGCCGGCTCACCCCGACGTAAGCACGCGTCACCTTGTCGGCTGCCTCCGTGAAAGTGCGCAAGGGCAGCACGAGGAACGCCGCCCAGCCATAGAAGGCGATGAGGTCTCCGATGCTGATGTCGCCACGCACGGCCAGTCGCGCACCCAGCCAGGTCAGCAGCACGACGAAGATGCCGGGCAGCAGCACCTGCTGCGCGTCGACGAGCGAGACCACCCGGCCGGTCCGGACACCGGCCCGACGGACGACCTGCGACTGGACGGCGTACCGCTCGAAGTACGCGCGTTCGCCGCCCATGCCGCGCAGCACACGGAGGCCGGCGATCGTGTCGGTGCCGAGTGACGCGAGCTTGCCGCGCTCGGCCCGCTGCTGCGCCTGCCGCCGATGCATCGGCCGCAGCAGCGGGCTGACAGCGGTCATCAGCAACGGCACCCCGAGAAGCACGACGAGCCCGAGCAGCACCGAGGTGCGTAGCAGAAGCAGCGCAACGGCGATGAAGGAGACGAACGCACCGGACAGCCGCGCCGAGATGTCGAGGGCGTTGCCGATCTGCGGGGTGTCGCTGGTGACCATGCTGACGATCTCGCCCGTGCCGACCTGCCTGGTCAACGACGAGCCGAGGTTGCCGACCGCTCGCGCGACCAGCTGGTTGCAGCGGTACGACGCCGTCAGCCAGTTGAGCACCGCGACGCGGTGCCGCAAGATTCCCGCAGCCGCCTGCACGAGGCCGAGGACGGCGAGAACGCCGACCCACCAGCCGAGCGTCGTGAGGTCGCGTGCCGCGATCCCGTCATCGAGCGCTCGGCCGATGACCAGCGGTGCGACGGCCTGCGCCAGCATCCAGACGATGCCGTAACACGCGCCCGCGAGGACGGTGCGCCGCTGGCCGTGGATGAGCCAGCCGAGGAACCGCCATGCCGAGCGCGTGTCCGGGATGCCCGGGTCGGGCAGCGGCAGGCGTCGCATCGTCCTTCGAGATTGCCACGGAGGGACGGCCGACCCAAGTCCTTATCCGAGCCCCACTCGCCTCACGTGGGTGATCGGCACAGCGATCTGCAGTCGTCGCAGGGCATGAGCGCGCCGATCAGCCGGTACGGGTGCTGGATCTGACCCTGGCGAACGGCCACCCCGCCACAGCTGAGCAGGAAGCGGTACTCCACCGACATCTGTCGGACGGTCGAATTCCCCCACATGTGTTGCAGCGTCTGCTGCCGGGTCGGCCCTGTCCTCCTCTATTCGACGTACCTGGTCTACGTCCCCTACCGCCGACGTAGCGCCGCTACGTCACGGGCCATCCGCGACGCGCGCCGTCCGCCGTAGACGAAGTCCGTCACCGGGCGGGTGCGCGGCAACCGACACGCGCGCAGGGTGTCGCCATTGCTCGCAGGCCAACTACCCGGAGGTTGCCTTGAAAGTCCTCGCTGTCGGGGCGCACCCCGACGACATCGAGATCGGCTGTGGGGCCACCCTTGTTGCCCACCGGTTGCGTGGCGACGCGGTGACGTTGCTGGTGATGACGACCGGTGAGCAGGGGCCCCAGCACGCCAGCTCGCGAATGCAGGAACAACAGGATGCCGCCGACCTGCTCGGCGCTGTTGTCCGCTGGGGCGGCTTCCCCGACGGGGAGGTGCCCACCGGTCGCGCGGCCGTCGAAGCCGTGCAGGCAGCGCTGGCGGAGAGCGACGCCGACATCGTCTACTCGCACACGCCGGCCGACACGCATCAGGACCATCGCGCGACCGCGGCAGCGGTTCTCGCCGCCACCCGGCGGCTCCCCCGCGTCCTGCAGTACGAGTCACCGACGAGCGTCGGCTTCGCACCCAACGTCTTCGTCGACGTCGCCGGGCTCGTCGAGTGCAAGCTCGACGTGATCCGAGCCCACATGTCGCAGGTCCTCAAGAACGGACTTGTCGACCTCGAGGCCCTCGAGGCCCTGGCGCGAAGCCGGGGTTTCCAGAGCCGAATCCGTTACGCCGAGGCGTTCCAGACCGAGCGGTTCCTGTGGGACGTCATGGCGATCGACCGCCCGAGCTCCACCCGGACGGCCACCACCGCCGTCCCCAGCAGCGCCGCCTAGGAGGCACCCATGCGCATTCCCCGTCTCGTCGCCGTCGCGATCGGCGCGGCGACCCTCGTCCTGACCGCCGTCGGGCCGGCGTCGGCAACAACAGTCGACAACGACCCCGCCAACCAGACCAGCTGCCAGGGCGTGTTCCAGGGCGCCGGCGACTCCGGCACCCTCACGAAGACGCTCCTGAGCGTCCACGACAACGGCGACGGCACGTGGACCCTGACGTTCGCGGTGCACTCGAGCCGACCGACCTCCGGGACCGACTACCGGCTCCGTGACTGCGCCTTCACCGACGCGAACAACAACCAGATGTATGACAGCGGTGAGAGTCTGTACGGCACAGACGCCAAGGCGATCACCCTCGACTCGAGTGGCAACACGTCGACGAGCATCACCGTCTACGGCACCTCGGGCGACACCGTGTGTGACCGCGTCGCACTCTCGGGGACCGACCCGACCACGCAGACCTCGTTCACCGACAAGAGCAACGTCCTCTGCACCACACTGACCGAGACGCAGGTCCCGGCAGGCACCGTCGGCGGCCTCGGCCTGGCGACGGCAGGTGGGGCCGCACTCGGCATCTCCACGTTGGCAGTACGCCGGCGGCGCCGCCGCCCGACGGCTGAGCCGGCCGGCTGAGCCGGGGCTCGGGTCAATGGCGTGGTCACGACGGGCTCGGTCGGTCGACCGACCCGTCGTGACCGCCTCACGTCCCGAGGTCCTGCTGGGCCTCGCAGGCGGGGCGACCGCGATCGCGGGCGTCGTGGGCCTCACCGGCCTGCTGATCACGCTCACCGCCCTGGTCCAGCTGACGTTCGTGGTGTACCTGCTCCGGCACGCCCTGTTCGCCCTGGCAGCCGGGGCAGGCGCCGCCGCAACCAAGGTCAATGCCGAGGACTCCATCGGTCTAGTCGCGGTCGCCGGATGCCCGGCAGTGTCCGTGCTCGTTGCGTGCCACAACGAGCAGAGCGTGGCCGCCGACCTCGTGACAGCGCTGCAGAGGTTGCGCTACCCGCCGGGGCTGGCACAGTTCGTGCTGGTCGACGACGGCTCCACGGACGCGACGGCCGGCCTCCTGGAGAGCCACAGCGCAGGAGACCGTCGGTTCCTCGTCCTCCGACGTCCGGCAGGTGGGGCCGGCGGCAAGTCCGGGGCTCTCAACGCAGCGCTGCCACACGCAACCGGCGACGTCATCGTCGTCTTCGACGCCGACCACCAGCCCGAGCCCGACGTGCTGGTCCGCCTGGCGGGCCATTTCCGCGACCCGACGGTCGGCGCCGTTCAAGGTCGGTGCCGCATCCGGAACCCTCACTCGTCGGTGCTGAGCCGGCTCGTCGCGATCGACTACGCAGCCGGCTACCTCGTCAACGAGTACGGCCGGCACGCGGTGTACGGCCTGCCGGCGTACGGAGGTGCGAACTGCGCCGTCCGGCGGGACCTGCTCGTCGACCTCGGCGGGTGGAACGAGAACAGCGTCACCGAGGACACCGATCTCACGGTGCGCGTGATGCTGTCCGGCTTCCGCGTCACCTACGACATCAAGGCCGTCGACACCGAGGAAGCGGTCGAGACCCTGCATCAGTTCTGGCGGCAGCGCTATCGCTGGGCGCGCGGCCACCAACAGGTCTGCAGGGACTACCGGCGCGCCGTGCTCTGCTCGCGCCGGCTGTCGAGGCGCGACCGGGTCGAGCTGCTGATGTTCCTGTTCGTCTTCCACGTCCCTGTGGTGTCAGCGCTCGGCCTCGTTCTGCTGGTGGCGTGGCTGGTCCATCCACTTGCTGCGGTGACGTCGATCCAGGCACCGCTGTTCGTGCTCTGGACCCTGCTCTTCCTCGGCCCGCTGCTGGAACTGGGCTGCGGGATGCTGCTCTCCGGAGTGAGCCGCCGCGCAGTCTCCTGGATCCCGCTGTTCATCCCACTCTTCGTCGTCTCGATCGCGCTCTGCGCCAAGGCGTGGCTGGACGGAGTCCTCGGGCGCCGGTACGCCTGGGTCAAGACGGCGCGGGCGGGTGACGCCGTCGTCCTGCAGCCGCGTCCGGCCCACGGGGAGCTGGTCGCATGAGCTCGGCACCGCAGCTGCTCCTCCTGCGTTTCGTCCTCGTTCTCGGCGCAGCCGCCGCCGTCTTCGTCGTCGCCATCGGGCCCACCCGTGCAGCCGAGACGCAGGCATCAGCAGCACTGCTGAGGACGGTCGCCCACGAGCGCGTGCAGGTGCAGCTCGGGACATCGCTTCAGGTGTTCCCGTTGTCCGCGGCTCCGTTCCGTGCCGAGCTGACCCCGGCCTGCTCGGCACTGAGCTCGATCGTGACGGTCGTCGCGCTCGGCCTGCTGCTGCCGGCGCCGACGCGGCGACGTCGGTTGACGTCGTGTCTCATGGCAGCCGCGTTCATCGCCTTGTGCAACCTGCTTCGCATTGCCCTGTCCATCGGCGTCGGGCTGCTCCTGGGACGGACGACGCTCATCCTCTTCCACGACTGGATCGGCAGTGCGTTCACGTTCGCCTACACACTCGCGGGTCTGATGGTGCTCCTCTACCTGCGGATGCCCGCCCGAGCAGCCGCGGTGGAGACGTGACGAGCCGGCTGGTCTTCGCCGTCGGCGTCGGCGCCGTGCTAGCGGCGTGGGCGATCGCCCGGTTCCGGGCGCATCGCGTTCGCCGTGCGCTGGTGGCCGCCTTGAGCAGCACCAACCCCCGGGTCCGGGCCGCAGCCATCCGGGTGATGGCGCAGGAGGGGCTGCACCGCTACGCACGACCGCTGCTCGACGTTGCGACGGACGACCCGGAGCCCACTGTTCGTGCGGAGTTGGCCGACGCCGTACGTCGCCAGCGTTGGCAACCGACGGATGCACGCGCGGTCGCGGAGCTGCGACTCTGGTCAGAGCTCTCGTTCCGGGGACAGGCGCGGCCATGACCCCTGTCCCCCGCGTCATCGTCACCGGTGCCGGCGGTCCCGCCGGCGTCGCGGTGATCCGGTCGCTGCTCCCCCGCGCCTTCGTCGTCGCCGTGGACGCCGACGACGCCGCGGTCGGCTTGTCGCTCGCGCACAAGGGGGTGCTCCTCCCGCTGGCGTCGGACGACTGCTTCGTCGATGCGCTGTCCGGGGTGGCCTCCGCGACGCAGGCTGAGCTCGTCGTCTCCACGGTGTGTGACGAGATGCCGGCGCTGTACGCCGGCCGCTGCGAGCTTCTTCGTCAGGGGGTGACGGTCTGGGTGCCACATCCCTGCGCCGTGCAGAGGTGCGTCGACAAGTGGGAGTTCGCGCAGGCGACGGAACGCCTTGCCGGCGTCCCGACACCGGCGACGGCACTCGGTTGTGCGGACGGCGTACCGGCCCCGTGGATCGTCAAGCCGAGGTTCGGCCGCGGATCGCGCGACGTCATCCCCGCCGACGACGAGGACGAGCTGTGCGTCGCGCTGCGGCGCGTCCCCGATCCGGTGGTGCAGCACCGCATCACGGGTCGGGAGTTCACGGTCGATGCTCTCGTCGACCGCCGTGGTGCCCTCGTCGTCGCCGTCCCGCGGTGGCGACTGTGCACCCGTGGGGGCATCTCGACGCACGGGCGCACGTTCCGGCACCGTCAGCTTCATCGCGCCGTGGAGCGGCTCGTCGCCGGGGTCGGTCTCAGCGGAGCAATCAACGTGCAAGGGTTCGTCGACGACCGGGGCGGGCTCTGGTTCACGGAGATCAACCCGCGCTTCTCCGGCGGTCTCCCGCTGACGCTCGCGGCCGGAGCGGACGTGGTCGGCGCTTACGTGGCCATGGCCCGCGGCGTGGCCGTCGACCCCGCGACCCTCGACTGGCGACCCGGCGTCACGATGATGCGCTACTTCGAGGACGTGTTCGTCGGGTGAAGATCCTCGTCGCTCTCGGAACCCGGCCGGAGATCGTGAAGCTCGCGGTGACAGTCCGTCTGCTGCGCGAGGTCGCCGACGTCACCGTCGTTGCGACCGGCCAGCACTTCGACACGGACATGACGGACGTCTTCTTCGCCGAACTCGGGGTCCGGCCGGACATCCAGTTCAGGTTGCCGCGCGACCCTGCGGCGCGCGTCGGTCGCATTCTCACCGACGCCCTGCGGCAGCTCGGAACGGACCGGCCGGATCTCGTACTCGTCGTCGGCGACACCTTCACGGTGCCGACGTACGGGCTGGCCGCGCGCAGTCTCGGCATCCCGTTCGTCCATGTCGAAGCTGGGCTGCGATCGTTCAACCTCCGTTCGGCCGAGGAGACCAACCGGCGGATGGGTGCTGCGGCCGCGGTGCTGCACTTCGCGCCCACCGAGCTTGCCTCGACCTTCCTGCAGCGCGAAGGCGTGGAGCGGCAACGCATTCACGTCGTCGGCAACCCCGTCCTGGACACGCTGCGGCTGCGCGGAGTCGAGCGTCGACCGCCGACAGCACGCCACGGCACCCTGGTCACTGCGCACAGGGCAAGCAACGTCGACAACGTCGAGCGGCTCGCAGAGTTCGTCACTCTGCTCGAGCAGCTCGCCGAGCTGGCCCCGCCGGTGCTCTTCCCCGCGCATCCGCGCACCGTGTCGCGGCTCCGCAAGGCGCACCTGTTCGGCCGGCTCCGGTGGGCCGGCGTCGAGATCACCGAGCCGCTGGCATATGGCGAAATGTTGCGGCACATCGCCGGCGCAAGCCTGGTCGTCACCGACTCGGGCGGCCTGCAGGAGGAAGCTGCTTGGTATGGCGTCCCTGCCGTCGTCCTGCGAACGTCGACGCCGCGATGGGAAGGCGTCACCGCCGGGTTGGCGACGCTAGTCGGGATGGACAGTGCCCGCGCTGTCGCAGCTGCGCGCCGGGCGCTCGACCACGAGGTCCAGGAGCAGGTGTTCCGCACGCCCTGTCCATATGGCGACGGCTACACGTCCGAACGCATCGTGCGGGTCATCACTGACCGGCGGACGGTGCCGTTGCTGTCATTGGACGAACCCGCCTATCTCGACAACAGGGTGCCGGTGTGAGCCGCCGGCTCTCGCCATTCGTCGACGCCGTCATCGTCGACCTCGACGACACGCTCTACCCGCAGGCCGACTTCCTCGACGCTGCGTGGGATGCGGTCGCCCGCACCGCCGGTGAACACGGTGCGCCCAGCGCGGACGTCCGCATCGCGTTGCACGAGGTCGCAGCAAAGGGCAGTGACCGCGGTCAGATCATCGACCGTGCGATGAGCAGTTGGCCGACGGTGCCGACTGCGTCGCTCGTCGCTGCCTTCTACAAGGCTGTGCCGGACCGGCTTTGGCTCTACCCGGGCGCTCGACCCGCGCTGGCCGAGCTCCGGCATCGGAGCCGACTCGCGCTGGTCAGCGACGGCAACGTGTCGCTTCAGCGGTCCAAGCTGGCCGCCCTCGGCCTCGCCGGCATCTTCGACGTCATCGTCTGGACCGACCTGTGGGGCCGGACGTTGCGCAAGCCACATCCGTTCGGGATGTTGCTCGCCGCGGCGCACATGGGCACCAGGCCCAGCCGGGTCGTCGTGATCGGCGACCGCCCGGACAAGGACGTCACGGCTGCGCTCGACAGCGGCATGCTCGCGATTCGGGTGACGACGGGCGAGTACCGCCACGACCCCAGTCCAGAAGGAACCTGGCTGACGGTGCCCACCTTCGCCGATGCGGTGCAAGCCGTGCTTCCCCACCTGCCGTCCCGGTTACGGCGTCACCAGATCGAGCGCCGAGGACTCCAGAACGATCAGCTGTCCCGCGTTACCTGACGTGTACGGCCAGGCCCGCCCCGCAGCGATCGCCGCCTGACGGATCGACGTCGCCGCAGCGAGCGCGTCGGCGGTGCGGCCGGCGCGCAGCAACGCCCACCCCGCGACGGGCCAGTAGCCGACGGTCTGCGTGCCGCTGTCGAACGTCGCCGTCGCGGCCGGGCTCGCCCACTGCGGCTGCATGGTGGTGAACGTCGACATCAGTGCCGAGGTCCGGTCGGCGGGAGCCACGCCGTACGCCGCCGCCCACGCCTGCTCCAACGCGTCGGGGTACAGGTATGTCCAGGACGACGTCTGCAGCACGCCGCTGTCGTACTTCGCGTAGTGGTAGTTAGCCGCGGCGCTGTCCCACAGGGAGTCGATACCTGCCTTCATCGCCGTGGCGTCAGCGGCCGCCCGGCTCGCGAGAGTCGCGTCACCCAACGCCTGCGCCAGCACCACGGCCGACCGAAGCCCGCTGTAGGTCTCTGCGACGTCCATCAGGTACTTCACGTGCCAGGAAGGCTTGGCCCAGGTGAGCCCGTCCGCGTCGACCGTCGCCTCGATCGCCTTGACGGCCCCGGCGATGCCCGTGTGCAGCGCGGACAGCTGGGTGAGGTCGTTCGTCGTCAACCACGCCGCCCGAGCGGCGGTGAGAAAGGTTCCGGCGTAGGCGTCGGTCGAGTCCATGGTGCCGCTCGACGCCATCGCCGAGCCGTTCCACGTGTAGTCCGTCACGAAGCCGTTGCTGTCCTCGTGAGCGGCGTACCACGCGAGCCACTTCCACGCCGCCGCGGCGTACGCACTGTTGCCCGTGACGCGGGTCGCCTGCGCCAGCCCTTGGGCCGCGAAGTCGGCGAGATAGGGCCACACGTGGAGATGGTCCGTCTGGGTCGCGATGGCGCCGTCACTGAGCTGCGTGCGCAGGATCCAGTCCGCCTCCGCTGCGACGGCGGACACCGTCGCCGAGTCGTACGTCGATCCCCCGGTCGTCGTGGCGGTCGTGCTCGTCGTGCTCGTCGTGCTCGTCGGGGACGGTGATGGTGACGGTGACGGTGACGGTGACGGCGACGGCGACGGTTGCTTGTGCCCGTGGGTCGCCCCCAGGGACAGGGTCGTGGATCGCGGCGCGGCGGATGCCGGGCCCGAGGTGCCGACGAGGGCTATCCCGGCTGTGAGCAGAACGGTGACGGCGGTCGAGGCAGCAGCGACGCGGCGCAGCCGCGTGGGAACGACAACCGAGAGGGAGCGGCGCGACATTCGAACGTCCTTGTGCTGGGCATTGGCTGGACGCTCGTGGTCTCGTCGGAAGGACTACGTCAACTGAAGGGGAAAGCCCCGTCCACAAAACTCCGGCATTACGGACACGGCCATGTCTGGAGCAGTGGGGTCGGGGTCACAGAGGGCGCGAGAAGGCTTCCGCGGGCCGCGACTTGGCTCATGCGGAAACTCCGACGATGCACGCAATCACCGCAAGTAATCAGATTTCGGGCACCGGCTCGGTTGCCGGGTCCTCCGAGTCTCCGTCGGGCTTCCGGAGCATGTCGCAGCGCACCGCCACGGCGACCGCCTCGATGCGCGAGTGAGCGTCGAGCTTCATGAGGATCGCCTGCACGTGGCCTCGCACCGTCGCCGTCCCGATCTGCAACCGCTCGGCAATCGCCGCCGTGCCAAACCCGTCGGCGAGCATCGCGAGGACGTCGTGCTCTCGCGGCGTCAGCACGGGCGCTCCCCGCCGTCGTGGTGCCTCCGCGACCAGCGACTGTCTGACGAACACCGGGTCGATGACGAACTCGCCCGCTGCCAGTCGCACGACGGCCCTGACGATCTCACCCACCGGCTGCACCTTGTAGACGATCCCTCCGGCACCGGCGGCCAGGGCCGCCACGGCGGTCTCCCGATCGGTGCGGGAGGTCAGCACGAGGACGGCAGTGTCAGGTGCTGCGCTGCGGATCCGCCGGGTGCCCTCGATCCCGCATATGCCGCTTGCCGGGAATGTGACATCCATGACGCAGACAGCCGGCCCCTGCCGCATGACCGCATCCGCCGCCTCGACGGGTGAGGTCACGATCTCGCAGACATCGATGCCCTCACGGCGCAGCACCACCGCAAGCGCGTCGGCGAACAGCCGGTGGTCGTCGCAGATGACAACCTTCACTGCTCGTCCGCTCCCTCGACCAGCGGGGCATGCTCGCCGCCGGCCTCGACCAGCAGCAAACCGGAGAGCGAGACGGTGACACGAGCTCCGCCCAGGTGCGAGGTGCCAACCTCGACGCTGCCGCCGATCTCCTCGACGAGGCGTCCGACGATGGACAAGCCGAGTGCGGCGAGACCTGCCGGTCCGCAGCCGAAACCTGGGCCGGAGTCATCGACAACGATGACAAACGCATTCTCAGCGGCGCAGGCCGTGATCTCGACGTCTCCTGCCGGCGCAGCAGCACGGACAGCGTTGTCGACGAGGTTGCGCAGGATCCGATGCAACCCCACCTCACTTGCGACGATGTGCCGCGGCGCCCCGTCCTCCACCCGCACGGTGATGCGCACGTCGGTGCCGCTCGTGGCGGCGATCTCATCGAGCAGGCGCCCGACGTTGATGGGGCTCGTTTGCAGGCGTGACAGAAAGACCGTGCGGAGCATCTCCGACAGCGTGACCGTCTGCTGCTGGATGTACTCAAGCCATTGGGCCGCGTCGGCGGAGCAGGACTCGTCAGTAGCGACACGTGCCGCCAGGGTGTTGATCACGGCCAGCTCGTGCAGCGCGTCGTGCAGCATCTCCCGCACGGCCCGGAGATCCAGAATGTGCGCAGGTCCGTCGTCGGGTTGCGCTTCACTCGGTTCCAATGCAGACGCCTCCCTCGTGCGCGCTCCGCGCAGGCCTGCTCCTCGGCTTCACCTGTGGGGGTGCTGGTCACACGGCGTGATACCTCGCGTCCTCCCTCGGCAGCTCGATGGTCATGTCGGTCAGTTGCCACTCCGCTCTCGCACTCTGGCGCCGCGGATCAGCGCGCAGCGCAATGGCGACGGCCTCGAGGGCGGTGTGCGCGTGCAGCTTGGAGAGAACGTGCTGAATGTGGGTGCGGACAGTGTTGACCGAGAGGTACATCTGGGTCGCGATCTCGCGACGGCTGAGCCCGGCGACCATCGCGTCGAGGACGTCTTTCTCTCGCTGGGTGAGCGTCGCCAGCACGTCGGCCTGCTCTGCGCCTGCCGCCTGCCGCTCCGCAAGATGTCGAACAACACCAGCGAGGACCGCCCCCGGCACGGATGCCTCACCGAGCGAGGCGGCGTGCAGGACGCTCGCGATGTCTTCCGCATCCGCGCTCTTGCTGACCCAGCAGAGTGCGCCGGCCAAGAGCAGGTCCGCGACGTTGGCAGGCGACGCATCCGAGGCGACGATGACGACGGCCGTCTCCGGGTGATCGCGGCGGAGCTGCCGGACGAGCTCGATCGGGTCGTAGGCACTCGACTCGGCCGCCAGGACGAGGACGTCGTACGAGTCGGTGGCCAGCGCCGCCCGGAGTCCGCCGAGGGTCGTGGTCGGCTCCGCCGCCGTCACGCAGTTCTGCGCGCTCATCAGGGCGGCAAGCGCTTCGGCCACCGCGACCTCGGGGTCCAGGATGAGTACGCGCACCGCCTACCTCTCTTGGTGGTCAGCCTCTACTTCCACCCTTACCCAGAGGATCATCCGCCTGCCCCCCTCAAGTTGACTAGTTCTTCTACGTCGCATGCAGGGGAAGCGAGAGAATGTCCCGCTGCGATATGTCGAATCCGATGGCATGGTTCCGATCTGTCCGCTGAGTCAGCCGCGTTGAATCCGCACGATGGAGGTGGACACCGAGGCGCCGTCGGGAAAGGACAGATCGAGGGCGAGCCGGCCGCTCCCGTCGGCCGTCGCCGTGGTCGTGGACGCGGATCCTCCCGACGACGGCTGCACGGTCACCGTCACGGTCTCCCCCGGCAGGTAGAGCGCCGGCGTCACGACGTGCGCATCCCCCGCACCGGTCAAGCTGAACCCGTCGGCCCTTGCGTTGTCCAACGTGCTGAACTGCTGCGCCGCCGACCGCGCCCACGACACCGACCAGCCCCACTGCTCCCAGCTCTGGTCGATGCTTGTGTAGGAGATCGTGTCCGGCGTCGTCGGGTTGGCGAATGCCGCCATCATCGGCGCCATGAACGCGCGCAGGTCGCGCGCCCAGTAGCCCCAGCTGTGCGTGCCGTCGGTGTAGTCGTCGTAGAAGTGCGGGATGCCTGCTTCGGTCAGGTGCTGGTGGAAGTGCTGCGTCGACTGGTGCACGAGAAACTCGATGCCCATCGCGGACGGGTCCGGTGGCGTCGGGTCGTAAGGGCCGGGAGCCCCGAGGCCCGTCCAGAGATAGATGCCCATGCCGCGCAGGTTGTTCATCAGGGTCGACGGGTCGTGACCCTGCCAGTTGATCTCGTCAGTCGCCCGCGATCCGAAGATCGATCCCGGCGGCACGTTGTCGTCCCCGACCGCGATCGCCTCGATGACACCGGTCGCGCCGACGATGACGTCGGGATCACGGTCGATCTCGGGTGCGCCGGAGAACGACGCCATCACCGTGAACAGGTCCGGATGCCGCGCCGCCATCTCCGCGGCGCCGTACCCGCCCTGCGACAAGCCCGCGACGGCACGACCGGAGCGCGCAGGGATGGTCCGAAGGTTGTCGTCGACCCATGGCACGAGCTGGTCGATCAGGTAGGACTCGAACTGCGACGGGCCATGGCTCGTCGTCTTGTCCACCCAGTCGGTGAACCAGAACCCGCCGTCGCCGTTGAACCCGCACTCCGGCATGACGGTGATGACGTCGTACGGCGCGGTCGTGGCCTCGGCGTCACCGGTCGACATCCAGTCCGACGCCCGGCCCGACGTCCCGTGGAAGAGATAGAGCACCGGGTAGCGCGCATCGGGGTTGTCGGCGTAGGCCGCCGGCAGCAGCACGCGGATGTGCACGGGCCGGCCGAGGTCGGCCGACAGCACGCTCACGTCATAGCTGCGGGTGTCGAGCTGCTGCACGTCGAGCACCTGCAGGCCGTCAGCGCCGGCGAACTGCGGGTCGCCACTGGTCGCCGACGATGCCGTCGTGACCGGTACGACGACAGCCGCCAGCAGGAACGCGGCCGCAACGAGCCGGCGGACAAATACGCGCATGCCGGACACTCTCGCAGCCACGGACCACGCTGTCGCCCGACCTTCACCTCACTCGACCTTGCTAAAGCAAGGTCGAGAGGCCTCCGTCGACCGCGAGGACCTGGCCGGTGATGTAGCTCGCGTCGTCGGACAACAGGAAGACGACGGCCTTCGCGACCTCGTCAGCCCTCCCCTGACGGCCGAGCGGCACCGGCGTCTTCGCGCGGCTCGGCCGACCTGCTGACGCGAGCCGGCCGAGCACGGTGTCGATGAGACCCGGGGCGACGACGTTGACCCGGCCACCGCGACGCGCGGCCTCGCGGGCGGCGTGCCGCATGAGGCCGATCTGCGCAGCCTTCGACGTGTCGTACGACGGGATGCCGCTGCCTGGACGCAGCCCCGCGATCGACGAGATGAGCACCGACGACGAGCCTTCCGGCATGACAGGGATGGCCGCTTTCAGCGACAGGAAGTGGGAGCGCACGTTGACCGCGAAGACGCGATCCCATTCGTCCGCGGAGGTCCCCTCGAGGCCGCGCCCGCTTCCGATACCGACGTTGAGAACAAGCGCGTCGAGCCCGCCGAGCACGCCGGCCGCCCACTCGACCGCGGCCGTCGCCGCGTCGGCATCGGCGGCATCCGAGACGAGCGCGTGCCCGGTGCCGCCTGCCTCCTCGACGAGACGCACTGTCTCCTGCGCGGCGGCTTCGTTGATGTCGGTGACGGCGACCGCCGCGCCCTCACGCGCCGCCAGCACCGCGATCGCACGGCCGTTGCCCATCGGCGCATCCGGGTCGTCGCTGCGCATCGTGCCACCGCCCACGACGAGCAGCCGGCGGCCCGCGAGGCAGCCGCTCACGACGTCGCCTCGCGCGGCGCGCGGCGCAGGCGGCCCGCCCCCTCCGGCCATCCCGGCGTGTCCGGCTCGAGGGCAACGCCGACGCTGTTGAGCAGCCCGGAGACCAACCTGTAGTAGCCGGCAAGGACGACGAGCTCCATCAGCTGCGCGTCGCTCCACCGCGAGGCGAGACGCTCCCACGTCCTGTTGCTCACGACGTCGTCGGCGCACAGCTCGTCGACCATCGCGACGAGCGCGGCGTCAGCCGCATCCCAACCGGCGACCTCGTCGTCGACCAGGCGCGCGATCTCGGCATCGGTCAGTCCCGCATCACGGCCGATGCGGGTGTGCTGGCCGTACTCGTACTCCGACGCGGCACGGAAGCCGGTGCGCAGGATGACGATCTCGCGCTCTCGCGCCGGCAGGCCGCCTCCGCCCAGCAGGTGCCCGCCGAGAGCGAGGAAGCCCTTGTAGAGCGGTCGGTTGTGCCCGAGCGTCCGGAAGATGTTCAGCTGCCGCCCGTCGTCGGACGGGGGCAGCGGAGCGATGCGCGGTGCGGCAGGCAGGTCCGTCATCTGGCGGATTCTGCCGGGCTGCGTTTGCGACGTCGTACGGCGCGTGGGCGGTATGACATCCCGTTGCGGGATTTGCGGTCGGGCGTTACATTCAGGACATGTACACGCAGGGCCTCGACCAGCGTGACGACGACACCCCTCGTGCGCTCGACGACGCTGCTCTGCTGCAACGCTTCGACGAGCGCGTCGCCGCCGAGGACAAGGTCGAACCCAACGACTGGATGCCGGAGGCCTACCGGCGCACTCTCGTGCGACAGATCTCCCAGCACGCGCACAGCGAGATCATCGGCATGCAGCCCGAGGGCAACTGGATCACCCGCGCGCCCTCACTGCGCCGCAAGGCGGTGCTGCTGGCCAAGGTGCAGGACGAAGCCGGTCACGGTCTCTACCTGTACGCCGCCGCGGAGACGCTCGGCGTCTCGCGGGAGGAGATGGTCGACCAGCTGCTGTCGGGGAAGGCGAAGTACAGCTCGATCTTCAACTACCCCACACTCACCTGGGCCGACATCGGCGCGATCGGCTGGCTGGTCGACGGCGCGGCCATCATGAACCAGATCCCGCTCTGCCGCTGCTCCTACGGGCCGTATGCGCGAGCCATGGTGCGCATCTGCAAAGAGGAGTCGTTCCATCAGCGGCAGGGCTTCGAGATCATGGTGACGCTCTCGCGCGGCACGCCGGAGCAGAAGGCGATGGCGCAGGACGCGCTCGACCGCTGGTGGTGGCCGGCGCTGATGATGTTCGGCCCGCACGACGCCGACTCGACGCACAGCGACACGTCGATGCGGTGGAAGATCAAGCGCTTCACCAACGACGAGCTGCGGCAGAAGTTCGTCGACGTCACAGTGCCGCAGGCCGAGTTTCTCGGGTTGCGGGTGCCCGATGACGAGCTGCGCTACGACGGCACGAGCGGCCACTACGTCTTCGGCGAGCCGGACTGGGACGAGTTCAAAGCAGTGCTGCGCGGCGAAGGCCCCTGCAACGCGCAGCGGCTGGCTCATCGGCGTCGGGCGCATGACGACGGCGCCTGGGTGCGCGAAGCGGCCGAGGCTCACGCCGCCAAGAAGGCAACGGCATGAGCGAGAAGCAGTGGCCGCTGTGGGAGGTCTTCATCCGCAGCCGCAACGGGTTGCACCACGCTCATGTGGGCAGCGTTCACGCCGTCGATGCCGAGATGGCCGTGGAGAACGCACGTGACGTCTACACGCGGCGTGGCGAAGGCGTGTCCATCTGGGTGGTCCCGTCGGCTGCGATCGTCGCCAGCGACCCGGCCGACAAGGACTCGCTGTTCGAGCCGGCGCTGACGAAGGTCTACCGGCACCCCACCTTCTACGAGATCCCCGACGGTGTCGCCAACATCTGACCCGCTGCTCACGGTGGCGGACGGGTGTCTGGTCCTGTCCCACCGGTTGTCGGAGTGGATGAGCAACGCGCCGACCATGGAGGAGGACATCGCGCTCGGCAACATCGCACTCGACCTGCTCGGGCAGGCACGCGGCCTTCTCCAGCTGCTCGCTGACGAGACCGGCGTCACAGAGGACGAGCTGGCGTACTTCCGCGAGCCGCAGGAGTGGCGAAACCCGCTGATGTGCGAGCTGCCCAACGGCGACTTCGCCTTCACCATGCTGCGCCTGCTGTTCGCCTCGGCCTGGCTGGCGGAGGTCTGGCCGACGCTGTCCGGCGACGCGGCCGGTGTCGCGGAGAAGGCGGTCAAGGAGAACGCCTACCACCTGCGGCACGCAGCCTCCTGGGTCGTGCGGCTCGGCG
>DASSKP010000037.1:0-84208 GCA_035690365.1 Mycobacteriales bacterium | reverse complement strand
AGCAGCGGCAGTACGACGAGCTGGACCGACGTGCGTCCTGACCACGGTCCCGTCGTCATCACCGACCCGGGAGACGACTGGCCGGCGCTGCGGGACCTGCGACGCGCCGTCGCCGACGATGGCGCGGTCGCGTGGGTCGTGGCGCCACCGCCGTCCAGCAGGGACAACTTCGCGGCGCTGACCGAGGCGATGCTCACCGCGCTGGGTTGTGTCGGGACGCGACCGCCACGGGCCTACGGCGAGCGGCACATGCACCGGGTGCTGCCGTACCTGCGGCACGGGCCGACGACGGACGTCGTCATCAGCGAGGCGCAGTGGCTGGTCGAGGAGGTCATCGCCGACGTCGTCACCGCCGCCACGGTCGCGGGCGTCCGGCTGTGGCTCCTCGTCGAGCAGCCGATGGCTCCCGGCCTGTTGACCGGACTGGTCGAACGGTTCGGCCCGCTGACCCCGTGGCCAACCGTCGCCGCCTACTGGGACGCTCGCCTCGCCGGTGCCCCCGACCGGGTCCAACGCTGCCCGGCGGTCGGCGACGAATGGACCTCGCGCCCCTGGTCGGGCTGGCCGGCCACGGTCGCTGAGCACCGTTGCGACCTGCACGAGAGCCGAGCGCGGTGCCTGCTCGCTGCCGCCCGTCGCGAGGTCACCGCCGCCCGACTCGACGCCGACGAACTGCGCCGCCTGCTCGGTGCCGTCGAGGTGGACGCCGACACCACCGCGGACGAGGTGTGGGCTCTGCGCGACGCCGGGCGCGACCTCTACCTCGCAGCGCTTGACGTCGTGACCCGCGTCCTGCCCGGACACCACCGGCTGGCGGCCGTGCACACGAGCATGGTCGCCGGCGACGGGTCCTGGCTGCAGGCTCCGGACGGGCAGCGGCACGCCGTCCCGGTCCCGATGCGCGCCGCGCTCGCACGCCAACGCACGGTCGCGACGATGTGCAACGGCCCGGGCGACTGGCCCCTGCTCACCCTGTTCGACGAGCTGCCGACTGCCGCCGGCACGGTCTCGCACCGTCGCGTGCACTCGCGCCGCGCCCGGCCTGCGACGCCACGGAATCCAGGCCGCCAGGGACGCGGCCTCGCTACGGTGACGGCAGCGTCGCGGCCGACCGGCGCAGTCGACGGGGCAGACGAGCGGAAGGGGGCTCCGCGTGGCAGCGTCCATACCCGCGCTCGTTGAGCCCGCCGTCCTCCGCTGGGCCCGCGAGACCGTAGGCCTGACCCAGGTCGCGGCCGCGCGCAAGCTCGGGTTGCCCGACGACCGAGTCACGCAGTGGGAATCGGGTGAGGCCCGCCCCTCGGTCGCGCAGCTGCGGAAGGCGTCCGCGGTGTACCGCCGGTCGCTGGCCGTGTTCTTTCTGCCGGAGCCACCGACCGACTTCGACACCCTGCGTGACTTCCGCCGTCACGTTGGCGCCGCGGCGGGTGAGTGGTCGCCGGAGCTGCATGGTGAGTACCGCCGTGCGCACACCCAGCGAGACTGCGTGCTCGAGCTCGCTGACATCGACGACGACACCCTTCCGACGGCCTGGCGGCTGACGGGCCTGCCGGACGACGACGACGCGCTGGCCGCGAGGGCGCGGGCGGCGCTGCTCGAGCAGTCGCCGTTGGCCCTTCCCCGCGGCGCCGGGACGGCGTACGAGCACCTCAACGCGTGGACGGCGGCGTTGGAGGAGGCCGGTGTCCTCGTCCTGGCAACCCAGCGCGGGGGTGTCTCCCCGGACGAGATGCGGGCGTTCTCGCTGTACTTCGACGTACTGCCGGTCATCGTCGTCAACGGTGCCGACTCGGCCCGCGGACGGCTGTTCTCGATGGTGCACGAGTACGCGCACCTGCTGCTGCACACCGAAGGGCTGTGCGACACCGTCAGCGACGCTCGCGCCACGTCGCCGAACCGGCAGCTCGAGGCCCGCTGCAACGGCATTGCCGCGGCGATGCTCATGCCGAAGGACGCGGTCCTCGCCCAGCCCGAGGTGCAGGCCCGGCGCAACCAGCCGACCTCCTGGGACTACGACGCCCTCCGGGCCGCTGCCGCGCCGTTCGGGGTGAGCGCTGAGGCGTTCCTGCGGCGGCTCGTGACGCTCGACCGGGTGACCCTGGAGTTCTACCTGTCTCGGCGGGACGACTTCCTCGCGGCGTACGCCGAGGACGAGGAGCGGACGCGCGCCAGCGGCGGGAACTGGTACCGCAACACCGCACGCGACCTCGGGAAGGGCTACGTGCGTCGCGTCACCGACGCCTACAGCCGGCGCGTCATCGACAGCTACACGGCCGCGTCGTACCTCGACGTCAAGGTCGGCCAAATCCAGCGGCTCGCGCAGGAGGCCGCCCTCCAGGTGCCGGCGTAGACGATGCACTCCTTCGACACGAGCTCACTGCTGAACGGACGGCGAGACTTGCTGCCTCCGGCCGTGTTCCGCTCCGTGTGGGAGAAGGTCGAGCGCTCCATCGTCGGCGGCGAGGTGCGGGCGGTCGAGGTCGTGCGCGACGAGCTGGCGAGGCGCGACGACGACGTGTTCCAGTGGGCCAAGGCGCAGGACGGCTTGTTCATGCCGCTCACCGAGGACGTGCAACAGGCCACCAGCGAGGTGCTGCGGGCGCACGCCCGACTCACCGGCGTCGGCGGCGGCCGCAACCACGCCGACCCGTTCGTCATCGGCCTCGCGATGGTGCACGGCGGCACCGTCGTCACCGAGGAGACCAAGCGGGGCAACCTGGAGAGTCCGCGCATCCCCGACGTCTGCGAGGCGCTGGGGGTTCCGTGCGTGAACCTCGTCGGGTTCATCACCTCGCAAGGCTGGTCGTTCTAGCCCCTACCCCGCCGGGCCCGGCTGTCGGCCCCGGCCGGCCCCCGGCTGACCGGGAGTGTCGTTAGCCGGACGGGGAGTGTCGCCGTCCGGACGCCCAGTGTCGCCAGCCGGATCTACCACCCAACTGTCGTTCTCCGGACCGCGGGCGGGCGCGACGACGACACTCCCAGCGGATTTCACATGAGGTGCGAGGTGCCGAGGTGCGCGAGCTGCTGGGCGCGCTCAACACGGGGCACGAGGGCGGCTGCGGGACGGTCCATGCCAACCGCGCAGAGCACCTGCCCGCACGTATCGAAGCGCTCGCGTCCGTTGCCGGTCTGCCTCGAGAGGCCGCACACAGCCAGCTGGCGGCTGCCGTTGATGCGGTTGTTCACCTGGCTCGCGGTCGAGACGGCCGCCGCCGCGTGGTCGCGGTTGCGATGGTCGACCGCGGACCGGACGGCGCCGTCGTGGCGCTGCCCGCAGCGACCTTCACCGCCGTCGGCATCCGGCGCGGCCCGGCGGCGGACGAGCTCGAGAGCCGGCTCCGAGAGACGGGATGACAGCGCTCGTTTCAGCGCTGGCGGCGGCCGTTGCCTTGGCGGCCTGGCCGCCGTCGTCGCGCGTGCACCGGCTGCGCGCGGCCCGTCGTGACGCAACGTCCATGCGCGTCCCGCACGTCCTGGCCGTCGTCGTGCTCGTCCAGCTGGCGGCCCTGCTGCTGGGCGCAGCATTGCCGGCGGCGGCCGGCGTCCTCGCGGTTGTCGTCTCCGCCCCGCTTCTGCGGCGCCGTGCCGAGGGTCGACTTCGCGCGCGACGCCGGGACGCCTCGGTGGACGTCGTCTTCTCTCTCGCTGCCGAGCTTCGCGCCGGCCGGACGCCGGCCCAGGCGTTGGTCGGCGCGGCCCAGGCGACGGAGGTGCTTCGCGTGCCGCTGACGGGGGCGGCCACGGCGGTGCGGGCCGGGGCTCCGGCTGCCGAGCCGCTGCACGTCGTGAGCCAGCTCGACGGCTGCGAGGTGCTCGCCGCCGTCGGCGCGGTGTGGCGCGTCACCGAGCAGGCGGGCGGCGCCGTCGCTGACGTGCTGGAGCGTCTCGGCATGGCTCTGGACGCAGATGCCGCAGATCGGCGCGCCTTCGAAGCGGCGCTCGCCGGGCCACGCGCGTCGATGACCCTTCTCGCCGGGCTTCCCGCTCTCGGGCTCGGCATGGGCCAGTCGGTCGGCGCGCACCCGCTTCGGCTTCTGCTGCACCGGCCGGTCGGGTGGGCCCTGCTCGCCGGCGCGGTCCTGCTGGAGATAGCCGGCGTGGCGTGGTCGAGGAGGCTCGTGCGAGCGGTGGTGCCGCCGTGAACGGCGTGTTCGCCGCCCTGGCCGTCGCGCTCGCCGTCGCCACTGCGCGGCCGGCACGACGGTCGGGTCATCGCCTCGCCAGGCTGACGGCGTCGCCCGCGCCTCCGACGGGCCGATCGCGCCCGTCCGGGCAGGCGGTGTGGGTCGTGGCAGCCGCCGCAGTGCTGCTGGCCGGCGTGACACTGGGCCCGTGGGCCGGCGCCTGCGCAGGCGCTGTCGCCGTGTTGCTCGGACGGGGTCGCGCGGAGGTCGTCCCGCCCCTGGACGTGCCACTCGTCGCCGACCTCATCGCCGCGTGCCTGGCCGCCGGCGCCACTCCCGCCGCCGCCCTGCGAGCAGCGGCCGAGTCCTCGCCCGCGGCCGCGGCGGCCTGCCGTCCCGTCGCCGACCTCCTGGCGGCCGGGGTCGCACCCGAGCTGGCGTGGGCGGACTGGCTGGCACGGTCCGAGCTCGCGACGGTCGCGCGCGCCTGCGTGCGGGCTGCGGACAGCGGCGCCGCGACCACCCTGGAGCTACGCCGAGCGGGCGACCGCGCGCGGTCACAACGTCGCGCCGAGCTCGCTCGCCGTGCCCACCGGGCCGGGGTGTGGGCCGTCCTTCCGCTCGGGCTGTGCTTCCTCCCGGCGTTCGTGCTCGTCGGCATCGTGCCGTTCGCGCTCGGTCTGCTCGGTCGCTGACCGTTCTCCACAGCGCGCCCGTCGACGAGGCCATCCACACCCATGCCCGCGGGGTCGGCGGCGGGTCGCTTTCTGTCGGACTCTGAGCGCCGCCGAGGACGGTCTTCGGCGACGCCGGAGCTTCCGGCAGGAAAGGAGACGGCATGCGAGTCCTGAGTTGGCTTCGCCGCCGAGGCGACCACGGCATGACGACGGCGGAGTACGCCGTCGGGACGGTCGCGGCGTGCGGGTTCGGTGCGGTGCTTTACAAGGTCCTGACCAGCGACACCGTGCTGCACCTGATCGAGAGCCTCATCAGCAACGCGCTGCACTTCCTTCCTTGAGGACTCACTGATGACGGCGGGGCCCGGTCGTGGCGAGGTCGGCGTGACCGGGCCGAACGCCGAGGACGGCATGGTGACCGCGGAGCTTGCCGTCACTCTGCCGACGGTCGTCCTCGTGCTCGTCGGTGCCGTGACGGTCCTGCTCGCGGTCGCGAGCCAGCTGCGGTGCACCGACGCAGCAGCTGTCGCGGCGCGGCTGGCCGCTCGCGGCGAGACCGCGGCAGCAGCGCGCGCCGCCGCACTGTCCATTGCGGGTGACGCCGCGGATGTCCGGGTGTCCACGGTGGCCGGCACGGTCGAAGTCGACGTACGCGCGCCGGCCCAGCTTCCGCTCCTCCATGGGTTGCTGCACCTGCCGACGGTGTCGGCGACCTTCCGCGAGCCGCTGGAGCCGGGTGTCGCGCGATGAACCGTCGCTGCGAAGACGGCTCGGCCACCGTTCTGGCCCTGGCAACCTGCGCGGTGCTGGCGGCGGTGACCGCGGTGCTGGCAGGTCTCGCTCTCGCGGCCGTGGCCCGACACCGCGCCGCGCTGGCCAGCGATGCCGCGGCGCTGGCCGCGGCATCGCACGCAGCGGAGGGCGCGCCCGCGGCCTGCCGTGCCGCCGCGAGGTCCCTCGAGGCCAACGGCGGCCGGCTGCTGAGCTGCGCCATGGACGGCTCGTTCGCCGTCGTCCGCGGGCGGGTCGCCGCGGCCGGGTGGATCGCCTGGGCCGGATCTGCCGAGGGTGAGGCGAGGGCCGGGCCCGACGCAGATGCGGAGAAAACCGGAGGAGTTGCGCGCGCGTCGTAACCTTGCTCCAGCGGCGTCGTTGAGCGGTTACGCAGCGTGTTCGACGCCGTGGGGAGGAGGCGCTGCCATGCAGGACCCGACGACCGGTTCGGTCGCTCCGTCCTTCCTTCCCGCTCCGACGCCGCAGCCTCGATCCCTCGGCTCGCTGCTCGGTCTGAGCCTGCGCCGCCCCGGCGGACGCCGCGCGGTCTCGCTGCTCACCGTCGTCCTGCTCGTGTCCGGGGTCTCGATGTTCGCGTTCCCCGCGTTCACCGACCTCTTCCAGCGCTTCCAGCAGCGGCATGTCCAGCTCAACACGAGCGATCCCGGCCTGCAGACGCGCTACCTCGAGCACAAGATCAAGGTCGGCCAGGGACTCACCCGGCTCGTCATCAACAACGACCGCATGAAGGTCAACGTGGTCGTCGTCGAGGGCACCACGCCCGCGGCGCTCAACGCCGGAGCCGGGCACTACGTCAACACGCCCTTCCCGTGCGAGCGGGGCAACGTCGGCATCGCCGGGCACCGCACGACCTACGGTCGCCCGTTCAACAAGATCGACGAGATGCACGTCGGCGACACCGTCGACCTGATCACGCCGGTCGGTCGCTGCACCTACGCCGTCGTCAAGGCCTTCGGTGGTCACTCAAACCCGTGGGTCGTTCTGCCGAATGCCTACTACGTCGTGAGCCAGGACGGCGCGCTCGGCCGGGGCCACTGGCTGACCCTGACCAGCTGCCACCCGCTGGGCAGCGACAGCCACCGCATCGTGCTGCGACTGCGGCTCGTGAAGTCGACCGGGAAGGCGTGAGCATGAGCGCTCTGCACATCCTGCGCATCTCCGCCCGGGTCGCCTTGCCGCTCGGAATCGCGTCGACCGCGGTCGCCATCGCTGCGGCACCCGCGCTCGCCGCGAGCAGCGTCAGCGTGACCGGTGACAGCTCCGGCGTGGTCGACCACCAGACGACGCTGTCGATCGTGGGTCACTACGACAACAGCGGCAGCCTCAGCAGCAAGACGGTCAAGCTGGTCGTGACCGACCCGAGCGGCGTCGACCACACGCTGTGGACCGGCACCGCGGGCGCGGCGTCCACGGGCAACACCGCCACGGTCCCGTTCAACACCGACTGCGAGCCATGGAGCTCGCCGTGTGCCGAGGCTGTCAACGGCGCTTACGCCTTCCGCGTCGACGTCGGCACGACGAAGTCCTCTGCGACGTCGATCCGCTTCAACATCCCGCCCGCCGCTGTGCAGGGCTTCGGCGGCAGCGCCGACGGCACGGTCGCGACGTTCACCTGGGACGCCAACACCGAGCCCGACCTCGTCGACTACGACCTGCGCACCGGCAGCACTGACCTCACCCGCGGGGGCCTCGACCCCGCGTCGGTGTGCGACAGCTCGGGCTGTTCGGTGAGTATTCAGTTCGGTTCGAACGTCAGCGGCACGCAACAGCAGTTCGTGATGGTCGCCCGCCGCCGCAGCGCCAGCGGCGGCCTCATCGAGTCACCTGACGCCACCACCACCGTCGCGTTTCCGGCGGCGCCGAGCCCGGCACCGTCCACCAAGCCAGGCAGCACCGGCGGCAGCACCGGCAGCGGCTCCGGCACCGGCGGGGGCGGTTCGACGTCCACCGGCGGAAGCGGCACCGGCGGGAAGACGAGCACCGGTGGCACGCTCGGCAAGCACCCCGCAGCCGACCTTCGCGCCTACCTGCCCACTGTGACGGCCGGCGCTGCGCCGGACCTGCCTTCGGTCATCACCGAGGTCAAGCCGCTGCCGATGGGCACCTACAAGCCCCTCGTCTATCCCAACCGGGTCAAGCGAGAGGCCATTCAGAGCGGGCACAACGGGGTTGCCGCTGCGGTCGTCGGCGACATCGCCAACGTCGTGGACTCAGCTCCCCTGTGGCGCGCCTTGGCCGGCGCGGCCGTGCTCATGCTCGTAGCCGCACATCTGCGCGCATGGGTCGAGCGCACCGACGTCGTCGACTGACGGCATCGACGCGCCCGACCGTGCGTGTGACCTGACGCTCAGACGCGGTGACGTGCGGCGGTGTCGTCCGCCGTCGTCGTGCCGGTCGTCGCCGGCTCGTTCGGGTAGGCGGTGTCCTGGTTGGACAGTCGCTGCTCCAGCGTGGCGTTGCGCTCACGCAGGGCCTCGGTCTCGGCGGTGTCGCGGCGCAGCGCTCGACGCTCGCGGCGAGCGCGAATGCCCCGGCTGAAGCCGCCGAGGAACATCGCCATCCCGAGAGCGAAGAGCAGGCCGACGACGCAGCCCGTCACGAAGGAAGCGCCGAGGGTGGCGCTGAAGTGATGGTTGAACAGCACGGCATTCATGAGCTGGGTGTTCTGGATGACCGCGTCCGTGGCGACCGCGGCAGCACCGAGCATCAGGAGTAGTCCGAGCACAGCCATGGGGACACACCTCGATTCGTCTCATGACCCACGACGTTCTGCCTGACCCTTACCCGAATGTGTCGTGGTCACCCTCCGAGCCGGTCAATCACCTCGGTGAGGAGGCGTACGGCGCCGGACTTGTCGAGCGGATCGTTGCCATTGCCGCACTTGGGGGACTGCACACAGGACGGGCAGCCCGCATCGCACTCACAGGCGGCGACCGCGTCGCGGGTGGCGGTCAGCCACTCACCCGCACGTCGATGGGCGCGGTCCGCGAAGCCCGCTCCGCCCGGGTGCCCGTCGTAGACGAAGACCGTCAACAACCCGGTGTCGGGATGCAGAGCGGTCGAGACGCCGCCGATGTCCCAGCGGTCACAGGTCGCGAAGAGTGGCAGCAGGCCGATCGCGGCGTGTTCGGCGGCGTGTGCCGCACCAGGCACGTCGCCGACGTCGAGACCGGCTCGGTGCAGCACGGCGTCGGTTGCCGTCCACCACACGGCCTTGGTGCGCAGCAGCCGGGGTGGCAGGTCGAGCGGCTCCTCGCCGAGGATCTCGCCCGAGCCGAGGCGGCGCAGGAGATAGGAGACGACCTGTGTCGTCACGTCGACCGTGCCGAAGTGAAGGCGGACGTCGCCACGATCGACAGTTCGCAACGTCTCGACGATGGTGATGTCCGTGAGCTCGCGCGCCGACGTCGACCAACCCGGGTCCTCCGCACGCACCAGCGCCACACTCTCGTCGAGGGCGAGTGAGCCGACGACGTAGGTGTCGCCCTGATGCAGGTAGACCGCGCCGGCGTGCACGGTCGTGTGCGCCGCCGCGGCGTCGACCGTGCCGAGCAACCGGCCGGTGCCGTCTTCGACCACGCGCACGGGTGCGCCACCCGTGCCGCGCAGGTCAGCGAGGTCGGCCGCCCTGTCCCGCTTGGTCCAGAACCATCCCGCCGGCCGGCGGCGAAGCAGGCCCCGGCGGACGAGGTCGTCGACCACGCCGCGGGCAGCCGGCCCGAACAGCGTCAGATCGTCGTCGGTCAACGGCAGCTCAGCAGCCGCGGCGCAGAGATGCGGTCCGAGGACGTGCGGGTTGTCGGGGTCGAGGACGGCGGCTTCGACGGGCCGGCCGAACACGGACTCGGGATGGTGCACAACGTAGGTGTCGAGCGGGTCGTCGCGTGCGACGAGAACGGCAACCGCGTCCTGGCCGGCCCGACCGGCCCGGCCCGCTTGCTGCCACAGGGATGCTCGGGTGCCGGGCCATCCGGTGATGACGACCGCGTCGAGCCCGCTCACGTCGACGCCCAGCTCGAGGGCGTTGGTGCTCGCCAGGCCGAGCAGCCGACCGTCGTGCAGGTCTCGCTCCAACGCGCGGCGCTCCTCGGCGAGGTAGCCCGCGCGGTAGGCCGCGACCCGCGAGGTCAGCTCCGGTGCGGCTTCGGCGAGTGCACGCCGCGCGGACAACGCCACGACCTCGGCGCCGCGTCGAGAGCGGACGAACGCAACGGTGCGCACCTTCTCGACGACGAGGTCGGCGAGCAGATCGGCCGCCTCGGCCGTTGCGCTGCGCCGGACCGGCGCTCCGTGCTCGCCTTTCAGCTCGGACAGCGGTGGCTCCCACAACGCGAACGCGAGAGCGCCACGAGGTGAGCCGTCGTCGGTCACCTCGTGGACGTCGGCGGCCGTGAGTCGGCGCGCGGTCACGCCGGGCTCGGCGACGGTGGCAGACGCGAGCACGGGCACCGGGGTGGCGCCGTAGTGAGCGGCGACGCGCAGCAGGCGTCGCAACACCTGCGCGACGTGGGAGCCGAACACGCCGCGGTAGCCGTGACACTCGTCGACCACGACGTAGCGCAGCTTGCGCAGGAGCCGCGACCATCGCTGGTGCGACGGCAGCATTCCGAAGTGCAGCATGTCGGGGTTGGTCAGCACGAGGTTGGCGTGCGAGCGCACCCAGTCGCGCTCGGCCGGTGGGGTGTCGCCGTCGAAGGTCGCGGCACGGACCTGGGTGAGAGCCAGCGACCGCACCGCCCGCAGCTGGTCAGCCGCCAGAGCCTTCGTCGGTGACAGGTAGATCGCGGTCGCGTCGCCGTCGAGCAGGGCGGACAGGACCGGGAGCTGATAGCCCAGCGACTTGCCGGACGCGGTGCCGGTGGCGAGGACCACCGGCACTCCCCGCCAGGCGAGGTCGGCTGCGGCGGCCTGGTGGGACCAGGGACGATCGACGCCGCGGGCCCGGAGCCGGTCGACGAGAAGGGGCGGAGTCCAGGTCGGCCAGTCGGCGGTGCGCGCAGCGCGCGGCGGGAGGTGCTCGACGTGCAGCACTCGCTCGCTTCTGCCGACGGGCTCGAGCACGCGGTCGAGGATCGAACCGCGCTCGAACCAGGTCGTCGCCATGCCCCTCGAGTGTGCCAGCCGCCACTGACTGTTTACGCCCCGTGAGCGCCGAAGCGACGTGTTCATGGTTGAATGCCTCGCTGGCGGTAGCGCCGTGGACCACATCTCGACCCTGCTGGAGGACCGCGTGGACCTGTCACTGTCGACCAGGACAGAGGGCGACCGGACCGTCGTAACCGTCGGCGGTGAGATCGACGTCTACACGGCGCCGAAGCTGCGCGAGCAGCTGATCGACCTGGTATCGGGTGGGAAGTACCACCTGGTGGTCGACATGGAGGGCGTTGACTTCCTCGACTCCACCGGGCTCGGTGTGCTGGTCGGTGGCCTCAAGCGGGTCCGCGCGCACGAGGGATCTCTGCGGCTCGTGTGCACGCAGGAGCGCATCCTCAAGATCTTCCGGATCACCGGCCTGACGAAGGTGTTCCCGATCCACGCCTCGGTCGACGAAGCTCTCTCCGCCACCGACTGAGTGCGCGCTTAATGCCGACGGTCGAGGTCAGCTTCACGGCGCTGCCGGCGCATGTCCGCACGGCGCGCCTCGTGGCGCTGGCGGTCGCGCGCCGCGCCGGGGTCAGCGACCAGCTGCTGGACGAGGTCCGGCTTGCGGTCGGCGAGGCCTGCTCGCGCGCGGTCGGCGTACATCAGAGCAAGGTGCCGGACCAGCCCGTGCTCATGCGGCTCACCGACGAGCAGGACCGCTTCGTCGTCGAGGTCGTCGATGGCGGGCCGCTGGAGCACGAGGTCGCTGACTCGGACCTCGGGTCGATCGACCCGGAAGAGCTCTCGGCGCCTGCGGAGGACCCGACCGCCGATGCACTCCCGGACCTTCTTCCGCCGGGATTCGGGCTTGCCGTCATCAGCGGCCTCGTCGAGGACGTCAACGTCGTCTCGGACGCCGACGGCACGCACGTGCGGATGACCTGGCCCGCTCCCGACGTGATGGCGCCTGACGTCAGCTGACCTGCCGCGCGGCTGCTGCTTGCTCTTGGCTAAACTCTCGCCGGGCCGGCGCGCGCCGTAGGGCGTCCGAGGTGCCGGCAGTCTTCTCTTCTCAGGCTTCCCGACCAGGAGGACGCTGATGTCCCCGATGCTCCACGCCGCTGTACTCGCAGAGGCGCACAAGGCGAGCGTGTCCGGCGGTGACAAGGGGATCCTCGTCGTCGTCGCAGTCGTCGCTGTCTTCGCCCTGCTGGTCGCGGGGTACTTCGCGCGCGAGGTGCTGGCCGCCGACCAGGGCACGCCGCGGATGCAGGACATCTCCCGCGCCGTGCAGGAAGGTGCCGCAGCCTACCTCCGGCGTCAGTTCACGACGCTCGCACCGTTCGCCGTGATCATCTTCGCGCTGCTGTTCATCCTGCCGGCCGACACGACCGGTTCACGGATCGGACGCTCCTTCTTCTTCCTCATCGGCGCTGCGTTCTCCGCGTTCGTCGGCTGGGCCGGCATGACCTTGGCGACGCGCGCAAACGTGCGGATGGCCGCGGCGGCGAACACCGCGGGCTCCAAGCCCGCGATGCGGGTCGCGTTCCGTTCCGGCGGCGTCGTCGGCATGCTCACCGTCGGGCTGGGCCTGTTGGGTGCCAGCGTCGTGACGCTCATGTTCAACGACCACGCACCGCAGGTGCTCGAGGGCTTCGGCTTCGGCGCTGCCCTGCTCGCGATGTTCATGCGTGTCGGCGGCGGCATCTTCACCAAGGCCGCCGACGTGGGCGCCGACCTCGTCGGCAAGGTCGAGCAGGGTATTCCCGAAGACGACCCGCGTAACGCCGCGACGATCGCCGACAACGTCGGCGACAACGTCGGTGACTGCGCGGGCATGGCTGCAGACCTGTTCGAGTCCTACGCCGTGACGCTCGTCGCCTCGCTGATCCTCGGCCAGGTCGCCTTCGGGCAGCAGGGCCTCGTCTTCCCGCTCATCATCCCCGCGATCGGGGTCATCACCGCCATCCTCGGGATCCTCGTCACCGCTCCTCGCGACGGTGACCGCACGGGTCTCACGGCGATCAACCGCGGCTTCTTCATCTCAGCGATCGTGTCCGCGGTGCTGGTGCTCATCGCCGCGCTGGCCTACCTGCCGTCGAAGTTCTCCGATCTCACCGGCGCCCGCGCCGACGTGGCGCACCTGTCCGGCAACCCGCGCGTGACCGCGTTCCTCGCGGTCCTGATCGGTCTCGTCCTGGCCAGCGCCATCCAGGTGCTCACCGGATACTTCACCGAGACCGAGCGACGCCCTGTGCAGGACATCGGCCGTGCGTCGCTCACCGGTGCAGCGACGGTCATCCTGGGCGGGTTCTCCGTCGGCCTCGAGTCGGCGGTCTACTCCGCTGTGCTCATCGGTGCCGCCGTCTACATCGCCTTCCTGCTGGGCCACGGCGTCGTGATCCTGGCGCTGTTCGCGGTCGCGCTCGCCGGCACGGGCCTGCTGACAACCGTCGGTGTCATCGTCGCGATGGACACGTTCGGCCCGATCTCCGACAACGCGCAGGGCATCGCCGAGATGTCCGGTGAGGTCAACGCGCAGGGCGCCGAGGTGCTCACCGGCCTGGACGCGGTCGGCAACACCACCAAGGCGATCACCAAGGGCATCGCCATCGCGACGGCTGTGCTCGCCGCGACCGCGCTGTTCGGCTCGTTCGCGACCGCGGTGACGGGCGGCGAGGGGCAGATCAGCTTGTCGGTGTCGAAGCCGAACGTGCTCTTCGGCCTCATCCTCGGCGCCTCCGTCGTGTTCCTGTTCTCGGGCCTGGCCATCAACGCCGTCGCCCGTGCAGCGGGCCGGGTCGTGCTCGAGGTGCGTGAGCAGTTCCGTGGCAATCCCGGGATCATGGACGGCACGGTGCGACCGGACTACGCGCGCGTCGTCGACATCTGCACGAAGGACTCGCTGCGCGAGCTGGCCACGCCCGGCCTGCTGGCCGTCCTCGCTCCCATCGCGACTGGGTTCTGGCTCGGGTGGGAGCCGCTCGGCGCCTACCTCGCCGGCGCGATCGCGGCGGGCGTTCTCATGGCGATCCTGCTCGCGAACTCGGGTGGCGCGTGGGACAACGCGAAGAAGCTCGTCGAGGACGGCAACTACGGCGGCAAGGGCTCCGAGGCGCACGCGGCCACCGTCATCGGCGACACCGTCGGTGACCCGTTCAAGGACACCGCCGGCCCGGCGCTCAACCCGCTCATCAAGGTGATGAACCTGGTCGCACTGCTCGTCGTGCCGACCGTCGTGAAGTACGGCGTCCACGGGCCGCACCGGAACAACGCCTTGCGCGTCATCGTCGGCGTCATCGCGCTCGGTCTCATCGTCGGCGCCGTCGTGGTCAGCAAGCGCCGCAAGATGGACATGGGTCCCGCAGCCGGCGTGCCGGCAGTCGAGACGGCATCGACTCCCTGACACCAGGTCTGCTCTCGACAGAGGCGGCGCAGCGCGTTTCCGACGCGCTGCGCCGTTCGTCGTACACGGTCGATGGTGTCGCCGAGCTGCTCGGCACGGACGCGGTCACCGAGCTGTCGCGCGGCCGCCCGGCCGCGGCACGCGGCGTGCTGTCCGCGGAACGGTCGCAGCGCGCCACGCTCGTCCGGCTGTTCCTGCTCGGCGACGACCTTCCGGTCGAGGACGTCGCCGACGTCATGGCACTCGATGACGTCGGCCCACTTCTCGCGATCGAGGGCGCTGTCGCCCGCGCGGCGTACGACGTCACTCCCTACGGAGACGAATCGCACGACTGGTGGGTCGTCTCCGACCGCACCGGAGCCGCGGGTCGACCGATGCGAGCCGAGCACGTCCTCGGCGTGGGTCGCGCGTCGGCGACACTCGCGCAGCTCACCATTCGTCGGCCGGTGGGCCGCGCGCTCGACATCGGCACCGGGTGCGGGGTGCAGGCACTGCACCTGAGCACGCATGCCGGACTGGTGACCGCGACCGATGTCGTCGACCGCGCGGTTCGGCTGGCGTCGACGTCGTTCGCGTTGTCGGGCATCGACGTCGAGCTGCACACCGGCGACCTCGTCGCGCCGGTGGAGTCGCGAGAGTTCGATCTCGTCGTCTGCAACCCACCGTTCGTCGTCGGTCCCGAACCCAGGTTCGCCTATCGCGACGCGGACTGGTCGTCGTCGGCCGGACCCGAGCCGGACGGCTTGTCGCGCAGGGCGGTGCGTGCGGCTGCCAGTGTGCTCGCGGACGGGGGTGTGGCGCAGCTGCTGGTCAACTGGCTGCACGTGCGTGGCGAGGACTGGCGGGAGCGCGTCGGGGCGTGGGTCAACGACCTCGGCGTCAACGCGCTGCTGCTCGAGCGAGACGCCGAGGACCCGGCCGACTACGTCGACACGTGGCTGGCCGATGCAGGGGAGAGCGGCGACGACGAGCGCGCCGAGCAGTGGCGCCGATGGCTCGTCCGGCGTCAGGTGGAGGCGGTCGGCTTCGGCTGGGTCGTGCTGCGGCGCGGACCCTCGCCGCACCGTGTCGCGGTCGAGAGCGTCACCCAGCAGGTCGAGCAGCCACTGGGCGAGGAGGTCGCGCGGTGGCTGGACCGGCTGTCATGGCTGCGCGACGCAACGGACACGCAGCTCCTCGACACGCGCCTGCGCGTCGCGGACGGCGTACGGCTGGAGACGTCGTCCCGTCCGGACGACGGCGGTTGGCGGCCGACGTCGCACACGCTGGCGCTGACCGGCGGCTTCCGCTGGTCGCTGGAGTCGGACGAAGCGGTGGCCGCGCTCGTCGCCGGGTGTGACGGCAGCCGGCGGCTGGCCGACCTGGTGCCGGTGCTGTCGGCGGCGACCGGGCTGCCGACCGACGAGCTGGCGGCCGCCCTCTGCGGGACGGTTCGAGGCCTGGTCGACCGCGGCATCCTGGAGCCTCCGCGGGGCACATCCGCGTAACCTCGGCCGCGATGAGCCAGCTGTCGCTGTTCTCCGCCGCCGCGCGGGAGCCTCAGGTCGCCGACCTCGAGGGGCTGCTCGCCGGGTCCGGCCAGGTGGTCCGGCGGGGGGACGCCGGGCGCATCAGCGTGGTCGTGCCGGCCGGCTGGCGACACGACGCGCTGCTCGCGGAGATGGCGGCCCTGCGCATGCCTGCCGAGGTGGACCGGTCCGAGCCGGGCGGCGTGACGGTGCGCACGCCGTGGCTCCCCGAGCTGCGGGCGATCGCCGACGCCTGGACCCACGGCGCCGTCAAGGTGCCGCCGCCGGGGTGGGCGCTGGACGGGGCCCGGCTGCGCTGGTGGTGCCTCGCCGAGGGCAGCGTCGGCGGGGTGCCGACGGCGCCGATGTATACATTGGCGCTCGGCCCGAACGACGAACCGGCCTGGCTGGCGGTGGGCTCCGCGCTCGCGGCAGCCGGCATCGCGGGGGTGCTGGTCGGACCTCGGGCTGACGGGCCGGCATACCGGATCGTCGGACAACGCCGGCTGGCGCGGCTCCGTGAACTGGTGGGAGACCCGCCCGACGGAGTGCCGGAAGAGGGCTGGCCACCGGTGCCGATGCGCAGCTGATCGGCCGCCTCCGGCACCATCCGACGAGCAGCGAACCGAAACGACAGCGCAGGACGAGGAGACGAGTGGCGAGGACAAGCGAGACGAGCTCGGACGGCGACCGCCGCCGGCTCGTCATCGTGGAGTCGCCGGCGAAGGCTCGCACGATCGCCGGTTACCTCGGCCCGGGCTACGTCGTGGAGTCCTCGATCGGCCACATCCGCGACCTGCCGAAGAGCAGCGCGGAGATCCCTGCGGAGAAGAAGAAGGAGCCGTGGGCCCGGCTCGGTGTCGACGTCGACCATGACTTCGAACCCTTGTACGTCGTCAATCCCGACAAGAAGCAACAGGTCGCCAAGCTGAAGGCAGCACTCAAGGAGGTCGACGAGCTGCTGCTCGCGACTGATGAGGACCGCGAGGGCGAGGCCATCGCCTGGCACCTGCTCGAGGTGCTGAAGCCCAAGGTGCCGGTGCGGCGCATGGTCTTCCACGAGATCACTCCCCAGGCGATCCGGGACGCGGTCGACAGTCCGCGCGAGATCAACCGAGCGCTCGTCGATGCGCAGGAGACCCGGCGGGTCCTCGACCGGTTGTTCGGCTACGAAGTCTCGCCGGTGCTGTGGAAGAAGGTCATGCCGCGGTTGTCGGCCGGTCGCGTGCAGTCGGTCGCGACCCGGCTGCTCGTCGAACGCGAACGGGCGCGGATGCGCTTCCGCAGCGCGGAGTACTGGGACCTCGAGGCGTCGTTCGACGTCGGCGCCGAGGCAGAGGTCGCGGAGGGTGAGCCGCGCGCGTTCACGGCGACCCTCGTGTCGCTCGACGGCAAGCGGATCGCGACCGGTCGCGACTTCGGCGAGACCGGTCAGCTGTCCAACGACGTCGTGCATCTCGACGGCACCGCCGCGGCTGCGCTAGCGGGTCGTCTGTCGGACAGCAGCTTCGCGGTGAGCAGCGTCGAGCAGCGGCCCTACCGGCGGTCGCCGTACGCCCCGTTCATCACCAGCACGTTGCAGCAGGAGGGCAGCCGCAAGCTGCGACTCGGCGCACAGGTCACGATGCGGTTGGCGCAGCGGCTGTACGAGAACGGCTACATCACCTATATGCGGACCGACTCGACGACGTTGTCCGAGACCGCACTCGCCGCAGCGCGTGACCAGGCGCGAGAGCTCTACGGCGCTGAGTACGTCCCCGACGAGCCGCGTCGCTACGAGCGCAAGGTCAAGAACGCGCAAGAAGCGCACGAGGCGATCCGGCCCGCAGGCGACCGCTTCCGGACACCACGCGACGTGCGCGGTGAGCTCGGCTCCGACGAGTTCCGGCTCTACGAGCTGATCTGGCAGCGGACCGTTGCGTCGCAGATGGCCGACGCAACCGGTCACTCGGTCAGCGTGCGCGTCTCCGGCACGAGCAGCTCCGACGAGGTTGTGGAGTTCGGTGCGAGCGGCAAGGTCATCAGCTTCCCGGGGGTCCTGCGCGCGTACGTCGAGGAGACGGACGACGAGCAGTCCGACCGCGACGACCGCGAGCGGCGACTGCCGCAGGTGCGTGAGGGTCAGGCCGTGGACGCGTCCGGCATCGAGCCGCAGTCACACGCCACCAACCCGCCCGCGCGCTACACCGAGGCGAGCCTGGTGAAGGCGCTCGAAGAGCTCGGCATCGGCCGGCCGTCGACCTACGCCTCGATTCTCGGCACCATCCAGGACCGCGGTTACGTGTTCAAGCGCGGCACCGCGCTGGTGCCGTCGTTCACGGCCTTCGCCGTCGTCGGGCTGCTCGAGCAACATTTCTCTCGCCTGGTCGACTACCGCTTCACGGCGGAGATGGAGGACGACCTCGACGGCATCGCCGCCGGCCAGCGCGATCGCGTGCAGTGGTTGACGAACTTCTACTTCGGGGCCGCCGGCAGTGACGGCGCCTCGACGCCGGATGGCGAAGGACTGCGCGACCTCGTGCATCACCGTCTCGGCGAGATCGACGCGCGTGAGGTCAACTCGATCCCGATCGGGAGCGCCGAGGACGGCGAGCCGATCGTCGTCCGGGTGGGTCGCTACGGCCCCTACGTGCAGAAGGGTCCGGACGGCGGTGAGTCCTCCCGCGCGAGTGTCCCCGACGACCTGCCCCCGGACGAGCTGACCGTCGAGAAGGCCGTCAGCCTGCTGGAGAAGCAGAGCGACGAGCGACTTCTGGGGCAGGACCCCCGGACGGGCGAGCCGATCGTCGCGCGCGGCGGACGTTACGGGCCGTACGTCACCACACAACCGCTCGACGGCGGCGAGGCGCGCACGGCGTCGCTGTTCAAGACGATGGACCTGGACACCGTCTCTCTCGACGACGCGGTGCGGCTGTTGTCGCTGCCGCGGGTGCTCGGTGCCGACCCGGCCAACGGTGAGGACGTCACCGCGCAGAACGGTCGCTACGGGCCCTACGTCAAGCGAGGCACCGAGTCGCGCTCTCTCGAGACCGAGGAGCAGCTGTTCACCGTGACCCTCGACGAGGCGTTGGCGCTGCTCGCCCAGCCGAAGACCCGAGGACGTCGTACGGCGGCTGCGGCGCCCCTTCGCGAGCTGGGCAACGACCCCGCCACGAGCAAATCGGTCGCAGTGAAGGAAGGCCGGTTCGGTCCTTACGTCACCGACGGTGAGACCAACGCAAGTCTCCGTAAGGGAGACAGCGTCGAGGAGATCACCATCGACAGGGCGAGCGAGCTTCTTGCCGAGCGCCGCGCGAAGGGTCCCGCGGCGCCCCGGAAGAAGGCGGCACCGCGGAAGAAGGCCGCAGCCAAGAAGGCCACGAGCAAGAAGACAACCCGTCCCCGCAAGAGCTGACCGAGTCTCCACCGAGAGCGTCGAGCAGCCGTTTCGCGAGGTGCTGCTCGGTACAGTGGCGAGGAGCAAGACCCGGCCAGCCGAGACGGGAGTCGACGATTCCGCGTTACCGCCGACCGCACTCGCCGGGGGCCCACGTTCGCGGCCTCTCCGACGTCGCGGCCGCGCCGCCGGGCGAGCGCGAGGTCCGCAATGTCCTCGGATACCGCGCGTTCCGCCGCCTGTGGATCGCGTTGTCGCTCTCGAGCCTCGGCGACTGGCTGGGGTTCGTCGCGACGACGAAGCTCGCTGCCGCACTGGAGACCGGTTACTCCGCCGGTCTCTATGCGATCGCGAGCGTCATCGCCGTCCGTCTGACCCCCGCGATCATCATCGGTCCGTTCGCCGGTGCATGGGGCGATCGGTTCAACCGGCGGTACACGATGGTCGTCGCGGACGTGTGCCGGTTCGGGCTCTATGCGTCGATTCCCATCGTGCACACGCTGTGGTGGCTGCTGGTCGCGTCGTTCCTCATCGAGTCGCTGTCGTTGTTCTGGATCCCGGCGAAAGAAGCCAGCGTCCCCAACCTCGTGCCGCCCTCTCACCTGGAGTCGGCCAACCGGCTGAGCCTGATCACGACCTACGGGTCGGCCGCGGTCGCCGGTGCGTTGTTCGCTCTCCTGGCCGAGGTCAACCACTTGCTCGGCGCTGCGTTCAGCCATTTCCGCAGCAACCAGGTTGACCTGGCGCTCTACTTCGACGCGGCGACGTTCCTCATCTCCGCGGTCACCGTCTTCACGCTGCGCGAGATCTCCAGCCCGCGGCCGCAGACGGATGGGAACGGCGAGCGCGTCGGCACCTGGCGGTCGATCGTCGAGGGTTGGCGCTTCATCGGCTCGTCGGAGTGGCTGCGCGGGCTGGTGATCGGCATCCTCGGTGCGGTCGCCGCCGGTGCAGCGGTGATCGGACTGTCGCCCCGGTTCGTCGAAGACCTCAAAGCAGGCGGCGCCGGCTACGGCGTCCTGTTCGCGACGATCTTCGTCGGCCTGGCTTTCGGCATGCTGACCGGTCCGGTGCTGACCCGGGCCATGTCGCGGCGTCGCGTGATGGGTCTGGCCATCATGGCCGCGGGCGTCTCGCTGTCGATCAACGCCTTGATGCCCAACCTGCTGCTCGCGATGGTCTTCACCTTTGCGATGGGGGCCTTCGCCGGCGTCGTGTGGGTGCTGGGCATCACGCTGGTGGGGCTCGAGGTCAGTGATGACATGCGGGCCCGCACCTTCGCCTTCATCTACAACCTGATGCGGCTCATGCTGCTCGCCGTCGTGGTGGCGGCACCCGCCATCGCCGGACTCATCGGTCAGCACTCGACGCAGGTCGGCGAAACAGACCTCCGTCTCGACGGCGTGACGATCACGATGTTCGTCGCGGGTCTGATCGCCATCGTGGTCGGTCGGATCTGCCTGCACATGATGGACGACCGGCCGGACGTACCGATCCGAGCCGACCTGGCGGCAGCCCTGCGCCGGACGCCGCCCGAGCTCGGCCGCGGCACCGGCGGGAAGTTCTTCGTCTTCGAGGGTGGGGAGGGCGCCGGAAAGTCGACGCAGGCGCACCGGATCGCGGAGGCGATCGAGGGTCGGGGCTATGAAGTCGTCGTGACGTTCGAGCCCGGTGCGACCACCATCGGCCAGCGGCTGCGCGAGGTGCTGCTCGACAGAGCCAACACCCATCTCGGCGCGCGAACAGAGGCGCTGCTGTACGCCGCCGACCGCGCACAGCACGTCGCGGAGGTCATCCGGCCCGCGCTCGAGCGCGGTGCGGTCGTCATCAGTGATCGCTACGTTGACTCGTCGGTGGCTTATCAGGCGGGCGGCCGAGGTCTGCCTGCGCACGAGGTGCGGCGGCTGTCCCGCTGGGCGACGAGCGGGTTGGTGCCCGACCTGACGATCCTGCTCGACGTCGACCCTGCTGACGGGCTGGCGCGGACGACGGGTCCGGGTGACCGGCTCGAGGCGGAGACTCTCGAGTTTCACGAGAGCGTGCGCGACGCGTTCCTCGATCTGGCCCGGCGCAGGCGGAGCCACTACCTCGTCGTCGATGCCCGGGCCTCGGCCGACGAGGTACACGCGCAGGTGCTCGAGGCGGTTCTGCCACTGCTCGACGACCTGCCCACGTCGCACGTGACGATGACGATGCCGTTTGCGCGGGCACCGCGATGACGGTCTTCGACGCGCTGATCGGGCAGCCCGAGGTCGTCCGGGTGCTCACCGACGCGGCGCGCGCCGGCGCGGCGGTGGCCGGTGGCGAGGCCGGCTCGGGGATGACACACGCGTGGCTGTTCACCGGGCCGCCAGGGTCCGGCAGGTCGGTCGCAGCGCGCGCCTTCGCTGCCGCTCTTCAGTGCCGCAGCGGTGGGTGCGGCACCTGTCACGAGTGCCACACGGCGCTGTCCGGCGCGCATGCCGATGTCGAGATCGTCACCCCGGCCGGCCTGTCCTACGGCGTCGCCGAGACCCGGCAGCTCGTCACCCGCTCCGCACTCGCCCCGAGCCAGGGCCGTTGGCAGGTGACGATCGTGGAGGACGCCGACCGGTTCACCGAACAGGCGCTCAACGCTCTGTTGAAGGCGATCGAAGAGCCGCCGCCCCGAGCCGTCTGGCTCCTCTGCGCTCCGTCGCCGGAAGACCTGCTCCCGACTATCCGGTCACGGTGCCGGCTCGTCTCGCTGCGGATCCCGCCGTACGACGACGTCGCCGACTATCTCGAGCGCGAAGGGGTCGAGCGCTCGATCGCCGCGTTCGCGGCCCGAGCAGCGCAGGCGCACGTCGGGCGCGCGCGTCGGCTCGCGGTCGACGAGGACGCGCGTCGGCGCCGACGCGACGTCCTCGAGCTGCCGAGCCAGGTCTCGACAGTCGCCGCGTGTTTCACCGCCGCCGCCAACATCGTCGATGCGGCGCGTGAAGAAGCCGGAGCGATCACCGAGTCGCTCGACGCCACAGAGACGACGGCGCTCAAGGAAGCACTGGGAGACGTCGGCGGGAGAGGCAAGGCCCGCCCGCGCGGTGTCGCCGGGGCCTTGTCCGACCTCGAGAAGCGGCAGCGCTCACGCGCGACAAGGACACAGCGCGATGCGCTCGACCGCGCGCTGCTCGATCTCGCGGCGTTCTACCGCGACGTGCTGATGTTGCAGCTCGGCGCCGACGTCGAGCTGCTCAACGGCGACCTGCAGCGCGTGCTTCACCGGTTGGCCGAGTCCTCGACGCCGGAGTCGACGCTGCGACGGATCGAGGCCGTCCTCGCCTGCCGCGAGGCCATCGACACCAACGTCGCGCCTCTCCTCGCGGTCGAGTCGATGGCGATTGCGCTGCAACAGGGCTGACATCCGGACCCCAGTTCTCGCACTGGACGCCGTACGCTTCCGGCGTGGGCATGGTCATGGCCGTGAGCTTCGAGCGCTACGGCCGGCTCTACTACCTCGACCCCGGTGCGCATTCGCCCCGGGTCGGGGACAAGGTGCTCATCCCGACCGACGACGGGACAGAGGTCGCCGAGTGCGTCTGGGCGCCGGCGCTGACGGACGACGACATCGGCGGCCTGCCCGTGCTGGCCGGCCTTGCGACCCCGCCGGACCTCGAGCGCGACGAACGCAACCGCAGGCGACGGGCCGAGGCCAAGGTCGCTGCGAAGCGCCTGATCCGTCAGCACGAGCTGCCGATGAAAGTCGTCGGCGTCGACTACCTCGACCGTGGCGATCCGCGGCGCATTGTCGTCTACTTCTCCGCTCCTCATCGTGTCGACTTCCGGGACCTTGTCCGGGACATGTCGCGGACCCTCGACGTCAAGGTCGAGCTGCGGCAGCTCACCGCGCGCGACGAGGCCCGGGTGCAGGGCGGCATCGGTCCGTGCGGGCGTGACCTGTGCTGCGCCACGTTTCTCAAGGACTTCGAGCCGGTCAGTGTCCGGATGGCGAAGGACCAGGACCTGCCCGTCAACCCGCTGAAGATCTCGGGTGCATGTGGCCGGTTGCTGTGCTGCCTCAAGTACGAGCATCCGCTCTACCAGGAGTTCAAGGCGGATGCGCCGAAGCTCGGCAGCACCGTCGACACCCCGGAGGGTGAGGGCCGGGTCATCGGCCACAACGTCCCGAGCGACTCGGTCGTGGTTCGGCTCGCCGCGAGCGGTCAGACCTGTCGCTGTTCCAAGGCGTCGGTGTGCGCTCCGAGGAAGTCCTACGACGACGCCGTCGCCACCGGCGCTCGGCCCACGGCCGAGGAGGCTGCACCATCCGACGACTAGTTCTCACCGCCACTGCGATGGTTCTGGTCGCAGGATGCGCGTCGAGTGGTTCGCAACGCGCCACGGGCACGCCGAGTCCGTCGTCGACGGCGTCATCTGCGACGCCCGCATCGACGACGCCGGCTCCCTCGGGCACCACGTCGAACGGTGCGGCGATGCGCCGCTTCTACGCCCAGCACCTGGACTGGTCCGGATGTGGAAGCGGATTCAGCTGCGCGAAGCTGCTCGTGCCCGTCGACTACTCGCAGCCGGACGGTGCGACCATGCGCGTCGCTGTCGTGCGCAAGCCGGCCTCGGGAACTCGCGAAGGTGCGCTCATCATCAACCCGGGAGGGCCGGGCGCGTCCGGCATCGCCTACGCACGCGGTTCCGCCAGCACGTTCTCCGCCGTCACGACCCACTTCGACCTCGTGTCCTTCGACCCGCGCGGTGTCGGTCAGTCGCGGCCGATCCGTTGCGTCACATCGGCGCAGCTGGACGCCTTCATCCACGTCGACCCGACGCCGGACAACGCTCGCGAGCACGCGGCGCTCGTGGACGCGAGCCGCAACTTCGCTGCAGACTGCTTCGCTCGCAACCACGACTATCTCTCGCACGTGGGCACGATCGACGCCGCCCGGGACATGGACGTCCTACGGGCGGCGCTGGGCGACGCCAAGCTGACCTACTACGGGGCGTCGTACGGCACCTATCTGGGCGCGAAGTACGCACAGCTGTTCCCGCACCGGATCCGCGCGATGGTGCTCGACGGCGCGCTCGACCCGAGTCAGCCGACCGTCGCCGAGAACCGCGTGCAGGCCGTCGGTTTCGAGACCGACCTGCGTGACTTCCTCGCACACTGCGCCAACTCGGGATCCTGCTCGCTCGGGTCGACGCCGGCCGCCGCGGAGAAGGGACTCGACGACCTGTCCGCGCGCATCGACCAGCATCCGCTCGCCGTGGGCAGCCGCTCGCTCGGACCGGGCGAGTTCTTCGAAGGCCTCGCTCTCGGGCTCTACTCACCGACCTACTGGGCGCCGCTGGAGGCCGCTCTCCGGCAGGCGCAGAGCGGAAGCGGTGCCTACCTGCTGCAGTTCTCCGACGCGCTGACCGACCGCAACGCCGACGGCAGCTACGACAACCTGGTGGAGAGCAACCTCGCGATCAACTGCATCGACCGGCCGTCGCCGCGCAACGTGGGCGCGTTCGACGCCGCGGCGCGTTCGTTCGCGAAGGCGTCTCCGCACTTCGGCACCGCCATCGCCTACGGCTCCCTGCCCTGCGCCTTCTGGCACGTGCCACCGGTGGAGCAGGCGCACGCCGTCGCGGCTCCCGGAGCTCCCCCGATCGTGGTCATCGGCACCACGCGCGACCCGGCTACGCCGTACGTCTGGGCGCAGGCGCTCGCGCACCAGCTGTCGAGCGGCGTTCTGGTGACCTACAACGGTGACGGACACACGGCCTACGCGCGCGGCAACAGCTGTATCAGCACTGCGGTGGACCGTTATCTGAACGACGCCGTGGCCCCTCGGGACGGCCTCCGTTGCGGCTGACCCGCTGTGGGCGGTTCCGCTAGCATTGCCGCCGGACGCGCCGCCCCGTCCTTCCGCGGGCGCCGGGCAGTGCGTGCGCCGCCTTAGCTCAGTCGGCAGAGCGATTCACTCGTAATGAATAGGTCGTCGGTTCGATTCCGACAGGCGGCTCCATATCCCCTCGATCTCGTTCCCGGAACTAGTCCGTCGGGACTATGTCACCTAGGCCCCGCTGGGTGGTTCGGGTACAAGTGGTGGCCATTCTTGGCCGTCCCGTGAAGTCCGCCAGGTAGCCCGCCGATGCTGTGGTGACGGTAGTTAGCCACCAGTGGACGAAGGTGACATCGTGGACGTGCTCGAGCTGCTCGTGAGCGAAGCTGCGGGGGACGAGGGGTCGGTCACCGAGGTCATCCGACCCGCCGCGATCATCCAGGAAGAAGCCGCGCGCCACATCCTGCAGGAGCTCGCGCTGCACGACGCGCGCGCCGGGGGTGTCTGGCTGGCCGAGCCGACCGTGTGGCGCCGCTACGACCGTCCCCTTGACTCCGACGAGCCGGCGAACCTCATCGGTTCGCTCCAGGTCGCCTACGGCACACCGACGCGCTACGACATCACCGTCTATCGCGTCACGGTGACCGGGTTCGGCACCGAAGCCGGCTGGACCGTTGCGTCGCTGTGCAACGAGGCCTTGCAGTACGGCGGGCTGACGCTGGCGGACTGTCCGCGGGCCGAGCTCGGAGCTCCGCCGAAGCCGTTCCGCTTCACGTCCCGCTGAGCGCCCCTCGGCCGCACCTCCGTTGTCCGCGGGCGACTGCCCACGTACGGTCGGCGGGTGCGTGTCCGAAAGATCACTTTTGCGCTGCTCGCCACCGGGCTCACCGGCCTGGCGCTCGGCGCTGTCGGCGCCGGCCAGGCGACGGCGGCAAACGCTCCCGGCTTCACGACCGTCAGGCTGCCGAAGTCGTCGGGTCTGTCCGAGCCGCGCGCTGTCGTCGCGCCGAACGGCACGAGCTTCGTCGTGACCAACGGCACCACCCAGAACGACCTCGGCTTCGGTCTCGAGACGGTCTTTCGCAGCCCTGACGGCGTGCACTGGTCGATGACAAAGGGTCAGCCCAGCGACCAGAACGAGGCGACCACCGATGTCGACATCGTCGCGACGCGCACCGGCCGAATCATCACGAGCGAGCTGGACTACGGCGGCATCAACTTCCGCACTGAGTACTCCGACGACGGCGGCAAGACGTGGACGCCATCTGCACTGACCACGTTCGCGGACACCGACCGCCAGTGGTACGCCGTCGGGCCGGATGACCCGACCACGCACCAGCCGCGCGTCTACATGCTGTTCCACAACCTGCTGAGTGGTCTCGCCCAGCACAACATGTGGGTGTCGACGAGCACCGACGGCGGCGCGACGTTCGGGCCACCGATCCCCGTCTCGACGCCGCCGCAGCAGGACTACCTCGACCTGCAGTGCGCGGACTCCGGGGGACCGTCGAACATCACGGTCGACCAGCACTCGGGTCGGGTCTACGTCGTCTTCGGCACCCGCAGCTCACCCGTGGGCGGCTGCGCCGCTCAACCCACCGAGGTAAACGTCGTTGCGGCGAACCGTGTCTGGGTCGTCAGCGCGTCGGCTGCCGACACGCAGACGCCGGGCGCATGGACGCCGCATCTCGCGGTCAACGACACGGGACCGCCGGCTCACATCGTCGGCATGCAGCTCGCCCCGGGTGCGGTGGACACGAAGGGCAACGTCTACGTCGCCTATCCCGAGTCGGTGAAGGACTACCCGGACTACGACGGAGCGGCGATCAAGGTGGTGCACGCTGCCCCGGACGCTCTGGACACGTGGTCGAAACCCAGCGTCGTCGCGGCGAGTGGCGGGGTCGGCAACGTGCTGCCGCACATCGTCGCCGGCTCGCCGGGCAAGGTCGACCTGGCGTGGTACCACGGCACCAAGGCCAACGGTCGGATCGTCTGGTACTCCTACGCAGCGCAAAGCCTGAATGCGCTCAGCGGCACGCCACACTGGACGACCACCAAGCTGTCGTCGGTCGTTGCCGAGCCGAACCAAAGCGCGAGCGAGCTCATGGGCGCGTGCATGCAGGGTCAGCAGGCGACGCTGAACGGTTTCGCCTGCGGCCGATCGACCGACGTGAACGGCATCGCGCTCGACAAGTGCGGACGCCTGCTCGTCACCTGGCCGGCGCAGGCCAACCTGCCGACGGACGCGACCTACGTCTCGCAACAGACCAGTGGGCCGACGGTCCTCCCGTGCAAGTCGGGGGCGTCGGGCGGCGGCTCGCAGGCTCAGCAGCCCCCGTCGCAGCCATTGGCCAACGGTAGCGTCACCGGTCTTGCGACGACGGGCATGAGTCGTTGGCCCGCCATCGGCGCCGCGCTGTTGCTCGGCGTGGCCGCAGTGCTGGTGATGGTCCGCCGTCGCCTGGGTCCCTGACCTGCTTCATCGCTGCGCTGTCCCACGTCACTTCAGTCTGGTTAGCCTGGCCTCGATGAGAGGCGACTCGCGACTCGACCTCGCCCGCCGCGCAGAGGCCTGGCGGGCGCTCGACGGTGGCACCGTCGACGTGCTCGTCGTCGGCGGCGGCGTGACCGGCGCCGGAGTCGCGTTGGACGCGGCGACCCGCGGGTTGAGCACAGCGCTCGTCGAGGGGCGGGACTTCGCCAGCGGCACCTCCTCGCGGTCGAGCAAGCTGCTGCACGGCGGCTTGCGCTACCTCGAGCAGCTGGACTTCCGGCTGGTGCGGGAGGCGCTGCGCGAGCGCGACCTGATCCTGACCCGGTTGGCCCCACACCTGGCTCGACCGGTGTCGTTCCTGTATCCGCTGACCAGGCACGGATGGGAGCGCATCTACGTCGGTGCGGGTCTGACGCTCTACGACACGATGGGCGGCGCGCGGTCCCTCCCGCGGCACCGTCATCACACGCGGACCGGGGCCCGGGCGATCGCTCCCGCACTCCGGCGCGACGCACTGGTCGGCGGTGTCCGCTACTACGACGCGCAGTGCGACGACGCGCGGCACACGCTCACGCTGGTGCGCACGGCGGCGGCGTACGGCGCCATCGTGCGGAGCTCGACCGAGGTGGTCGGCTTCCTTCGCGAAGGCGGCCGGATCGTCGGTGCCGACCTGCGCGACACGGAGACGGGTGAGCGGTGCACTGTCCGCTCCGGCGTGGTCGTCAACGCCACGGGTGTCTGGACCGACGACGTGCAGCGGCTGGCCGACACCCGCGGTGAGTTCAAGGTGCGGGCCTCGAAAGGCATCCATCTTGTCGTGCCACGCGACCGCATCAGCAGTGAGACCGGTCTCATCCTGCGCACCGAACGTTCGGTGTTGTTCGTCATTCCGTGGGGTGACCACTGGATCGTCGGCACCACCGACGAGGACTGGCACTACCCGAAGGCGCATCCGGCGGCGAGTCGCACCGACATCGACTACGTCCTCGACCACGTCAACCGGGTGCTCGCGGTGCCGCTCACCCGCGACGACATCTCCGGCGTCTACGCCGGGCTGCGGCCGTTGCTGTCGGGCGAGCACGAGGAGACGTCGCAGCTGTCCCGCGAACATGCGATCAGCCGCACCCCGCGCGGGATGGTCTCGGTCGCAGGCGGCAAGTACACGACCTACCGCGTCATGGCGAAGGACGCGGTCGACGCTGCGGTCGCCGATCTCGGCCGGCATGCGCCGCCATGCGTCACCGACCGCATCCCGCTCCTTGGCGCTGACGGTTACCACGCTCTCGCGAACCAGTCCGACTCGCTGGCCGAGGAGCTGGGTCTCCCGCGTTGGCGGGTCGACCACCTGCTCGGCAGGTACGGCGCCCTGTTGCGCGAGGTGCTCGAGCCGGCCGACGAGGACCGTCGATGGCTCGAGCCGGTGCCGGGGGCAGGCGGCTATCTCATGGCCGAGATCCGTTATGCCGCGACGCACGAAGGTGCGCTCCACCTGGACGACGTACTGGCTCGGCGAACCCGGGTGTCCATCGAGACGCCGCATCGCGGCGTCGAGTCGATGAAGCGGGTCGCAGCAGTTCTGGCCGAGGTCCTCGGCTGGGACGACGAGCAGCTGACCCGCGAGGTCGCGGCCTATGACGCGAGGGTCGCGGCCGAACGCGCGTCGCAGGAGCAGACCGACGACGAGAACGCGATCGCGCACCGTCTCGTCGCACCTGACAACCGCCAGACGCTCGTCGACACCGCTCGCTGAGCTCGCTTCGGGCGTCGCCCGTTCACGGCTCATCGGGAAGTCGAGTCCTTCGCCTCTGGCGCCCACCCCTTCTGCCGCGGTGCGCTTGCGTCGTACAGAGGTGGTGAAGCCATGACACTGACGACGTCGAAGCAGTCGGCTCCTTCTCTTGGGGCACCCATCCGGCCGTCACGATGGCGCTTCGTCGCGGTCCTGTTGCTTCCGCTGACAGCCGTGGCCGCGATCGTCATGTGGGGCTTCGCCGTCAACCGCGCCGTGAGCGCTGAAGCCAACGGGTTCAGCCGCGGACCCCTGCCCGGCGTGGTGACCGTCGACGGGCATCCCGGTACCTGGACCGTCTACGCGGAGCGCGGCACGATCACGGGCGTCCGGGTCGCCGATGCAGCGGGCGAGATTCCCGTCACGATGACGGCGCCGAGATCCGCGGGATACGACCAAGGCGGGACCGAAGCGACCCGGGTCGCGACCTTCCGCGTGGAGCCCGGCCGGATCGGCACATGGCGGGTCGCCGTCACGGGCAGCAGTGAAGGCGACGGTCAGTTCGCGGTCGGCGAGTTCGACATCGGGCGTTACATGCGGATCCACCACGCGGGCATGGTGGCGCTGCTCGTGACCGACGTCGCCATCGCTGTGGCCATCGCGGTTGTGCCGGCGGTGCGCTACCGGCGCTTGTTGAGGGCCCAGCGCAAGCCTTTGTAAGCCGCATAGCCTGCACCGGTCGACGCTGCTGCACCGACGGTCAGGAACGCGACCGACAGCGCGGGTCGCGCACCGCTGACAGCGCCGCGAGCCGGCACGGCGGCGCGCTCACGGATGCCGCGGCCGTGCGACCGGGCGAGCAGGTCCTCGAGCAAGCCGGCCGGCGGTGCCGGCGGCGCCGTCCGCATCTCGGCGAACGCGTTGCCGAGCTGTTCCTGACGGGCAAGCTCCGCCCTGCAGTCCGCACACCGCTTGACGTGGGAGCGCACGACACGGGCGGGCCACCCGCTCAGCTCACCGCTGACGAGAAAGGGCAGCTGAGCCTGCGCTTCCCGGCAGAAGCGCGGGAGATCGTCGTTGTCGCGCATGTTGCTCCTCATCCGCCCGCTCCGCCCTGAGCAGCGGCATCACCGAGGATCAGTGTGCGCAGACGCGCATGTGCGCGGTGCAGCCGCACCTTCACGACGTTCTCCGTGACGCCGAGCAGGTCGGCCACCTCCTTCGTCGACAGTCCCTCGATGTCGCGCAGCACCACCACTGCGCGCGCATCTTCCGGCAATGTCGCAAGCGCTGCTTCCGACCGAGCAGCCAGGTCTGCGGTCACCGCGAGGTCGTCGGGGGCTCCGCCGTCGTACGGAAGTGCGGCCTCGTCGCCGGGCAGCGCGAACGGCGACCCGCCGGCGACCATGCCGGCGGCGCGCGCCTTCGACCGCTTGCGCAGTGCGGTGAGGCAGACGTTGACGGTGACGCGGTGCAGCCAGGTGCCGAACGCCGACTCACCGCGGAAACCCAGGACCGATCTCATGACGCGTAGGTACACCTCCTGGGTTGCGTCCGCTGCCTCGTCGGGATCGGCGAGCATCCGTCGACAGAGGGCGTAGACGTCGGCATAGGTCGCACGGATCAACGTGTCGAGCGCGCCTTCCTCACCGCGCTGACACGCCTTGACGAGCGCCGGGTCGACGTCCATCCGAGAGGTCCGACCTCCCTCCGGGAAAAAAAGTTACGGCCGGCTGTAACCAAGCGTCCCAAGCGAGGTCGAACAGGGGTGAGCGGCGCGCCGTGTGCCGCGAAGGAGGAACCACAGATGTACGCGTTCGTCGTGTTCGTTGGTCTCGCCCTGGCGCTCGCTGTCGTCAGCGGCGTGCTCGACGAGGTGCTCCCCATCAAGGCTCCGCGGGCGCTGTCGACGACGATGACCGTCGTCGTGGCGATCCTCGTCGCCTGGGCGCTCGACTACTCCGTGTTCCGCGCGTTCGGCCAGACGCTGCGCGCCGACTGGATGAACCCGGTAGCCACCGGCGTCGTCCTCGTCGGTGCCGGTGAGTTCCTCCGGGCGATCGCCGCGAACTTCGGCCTGTCGATCCAGCTCGGTGGGCACCGAGACCGCACCAAGGCCGCGTAACCAGCGTCCCTGACACTGCCGCCGCTTCGGGTCATCCGCCCGGGGCGGCGGCAGTCGTCTACGTCCTCCACCCCACCCGTCGCCCTACAGCGGAGCCGGCTTCGCCGGCCCGACTTCAGTGGCCCTGGTCGACCAGCCGCTTGCGAGACGCCTCGATCTCGGCCTCGGCCTCCTGCCGGCCCGTCCAGTGCGCACCTTCGACGCTCTTGCCGGGCTCGAGCGTCTTGTAGACCTCGAAGAAGTGCTCGATCTCGAGCCGGTCGAACTCCGGCAGGTGCCGGATGTCCTGCAGGTGCTCCTGCCGCGGGTCGTTGGCAGGAACGCACAGCACCTTGTCGTCGCCACCCTTCTCGTCCTGCATTCGGTACATGCCGATGGCGCGGCAGAGGATCAGGCAGCCCGGGAACGTCGGCTCCTGGAGAAGCACCAGCGCGTCGAGCGGGTCGCCGTCCTCGCCGAGGGTGTTCTCGATGAACCCGTAGTCGGCGGGGTACTGCGTCGCGGTGAACAAGGTGCGGTCGAGCCGGATCCGCCCAGTGGCGTGATCGAGCTCGTACTTGTTGCGTCCGCCCTTGGGGATCTCGATGGTCACGTCGAAGTGCACGTCGTTAGTGTCCCGCGACGGGTGTCGAAGGGGACGAGGAGGTCGGTCGCGCGATGCGATGGCGGCTCGCTGCTCTCGCTGCGGCGGTCGTGCTGGTCGCCGCCGGGGGCGCGTTCTACGTCGTTTCGCATCCCGCCGGCGGCCGTGAAGGAACGCCTCGCCCGGCCGCGACCGCCCGCGCCGGCCTGCTGACACCGTCGCCCGCGTTGGCTGCCCTGGCCGCAGCGGCGCCGCTCCCGACCCGTGCCGGCGTTGCCCGGCAGCTGCGCCGCGCGGCCGAGGCGTCCGAGCTCGGTGGCGGCCTCAGCGGCCTCGTCGTCGACGCATCGACGGGTACGCCGTTGTTCGTACGCCGTCCCGACCTGGCCGAGCCGCCCGCTTCGACGACGAAGCTGCTGACCGCGGTCGCTGCGCTGCAGACGCTCGGACCGAACGCCCGACTCACGACGGCCGTCGTACGGGCCGGTCGGACGCTGTTCCTCGTCGGCGGTGGAGACGTGACGCTCGCGGCCACCAAGCGACCGGGATATCCGTCACCCGCGACCCTGACCCAGCTCGCGGCCCGCACGGCGTCGGCGGTCGCCGGCGGTCCGTTCGTGCTGCGTTACGACGACACGCTGTGGCAGGGGCCGGCGCAGGCGGCCGGGTGGCGGCCCGGCTATGTCACCGATGGCGACGTCGCTCCCGTCTCCGCGCTCGAGGTCGACGAGGGACGGTTGACCGGTTTCACCTCGATCCACCCTCAGCCGCGGACGCGTGATCCGGCCGCGTCAGCTGCGGCGCTCTTCGGCAAGGCGCTCGCCTCGGCTGGCGTCCGGGTCGCCGGTGCTCCCCGCCGGGCGAGTGCACCGCATGTGCGCCCGATCGCCACCGTCGACTCGCCGCCTGTCGGCGCGCTCGTGCAGCGGATGCTGACCGACAGCGACAACGACCTCGCGGAGGCGCTCGCCCGGACGGTCGCCGTGCACCGGGGCGGACCGGCGACGTTCGTCGGCGCGGGAGAGGCGCTCACGACAGTGCTGCGCTCCGCCGGCCTCCCCGTCGGTGCGCTGCAGCTCCAGGACGGCAGCGGCCTGTCGAGACTCGACCGGGCGAGCGCCCGCTTGCTCGCCGCGGTGCTCCGGCTGGTGACCATGCGCGCCGACCTGCGCCCGATCAGCGAGGGCCTGCCCATCGCGGGGTTCACGGGCACGCTGGCCGAGCGCTACCGCCACAGCGCCAGCCGGGCAGGTGCAGGAGTCGTTCGGGCCAAGACCGGGACGCTGGCCGGTGTGAACTCCCTCGCCGGCACCGTCGTCGACGCCGACGGGCGGCTGCTGGTCTTCGCGTTTCTCACCGACCGCGCCGCCGACCCCGACTCGACCGAGGCGGCCCTGGACCGGCTGGCCGCGCGGCTGGCGGCGTGCGGGTGCGGATGATCGCGGCGACGGCGACCGGACGCGGTCGACGTAGCGTGGGCTGATGCAGCTCGTCGACTGGCGTGTCGCCACTGCCACCGCAACAACTCTCGTGCCGCCCGGTCCGCGGCTGCCGCTGGAGCAGGCGGTGGCCACGGTCGAGGACCTGCGGTCGCTCGCCGCCGAAGCCGACCGGCACGTGCGCGGCTTCACCGCACTGAACCCGGCGGGAGCGGTCGCCGAGGTCACCGTCGTCGACCGGCCGGGCTGGATCCGGTCCAACGTCGAGGGCTTCCGCACGCTGCTCGACCCGATGCTCGACACGCTCGCGGCTCGCCGCAAGATCAACGCCCTCGGCCCGGTCGTGGGAGCCGTCGGCCCGCGCGCGACGGGCGCTGAGGTCGGTGCGCTGCTCGCCTACCTCGCCACCCGGGTGCTCGGGCAGTTCGAGCTGCTCGGTCCGGCGCCGGACGAGAGCGGCGAGGCCGGCAGGCTCACGCTGGTCGCACCCAACATCGTGGCGACCGAGCAGGCGCTTGGCGTCGACCCGCACGACTTCCGGCTGTGGGTCTGCCTGCACGAGGTCACCCACCGCACCCAGTTCGCCGCCGCGCCGTGGCTGCAGCCGCACGTGCGCGAGCTGCTGCAGTCCTATCTGTCCGCGTCCGACCTCGACCCGGCCGCCCTCATGGCGCGCCTTCGCGGGGCGCTCGGCTCGATCGGCGACGTCGTACGCGGTCGCTCGGATCTCAGCCTGCTCGAGCTCGTGCAGACACCGGAACAGCGGGCGGTGCTCGACCGCGTGACCGGCTTGATGAGCCTGCTCGAGGGTCATGCCGACGTGGTGATGGACGGCGTCGGACCTGATGTCGTGCCGTCTGTCGCCGACATCCGCCAACGGTTCGAGGGCCGTCGCCGCAGCGGCAACCCGCTCGAGCGGATGCTGCGCCGGCTGTTCGGCATCGAGATGAAGATGAAGCAGTACGCCGAAGGGGCGACGTTCGTCCGGGCCGTCGTCGACGACGTCGGCATGGAGGGCCTGAACCGCGTGTGGTCCGGCCCGGAGATGTTGCCGACCGGGGAGGAGATCCGCGACCCGGCGGCCTGGCTGGCCCGGACGGCGACCGAGCCGCCCGCCGTCACCTCTGCGTGATCACGCCGGTGTCGCCGTCGAAGGACCCTGCCGTCGCCGAGACGCGACGCGCGGTCCGCCGGCTGCTCGAGGCGCACATCGCGGTCGAGGACATCGGTCCCGGTGCTCTCGTCCTCGCGGCGGTGTCCGGGGGCGCCGACTCGCTCGCGCTGGCGGCTGCGCTCGCCTGGGTCGGACCGAAGCTGAAGCTGGATGTGGGGGCGCTCACCGTCGACCACGGACTTCAGGACGGATCGGCAGATCGCGCCGACCTCGTCGCGAAGCGGTGCGTCGACCTGGGTCTTGCGCCGGTGTTCACGGTGACGGCCACTGTCGTCGACGCAGGTGAGGGTCCGGAGGCAGCCGCCAGACGAGCGAGGTACGACGCCATGACCGCCGTCGCGCGCCGCGAGGAGGCTGCCGCGATCGTCACGGGCCACACGCTCGACGACCAGGCGGAGACGGTGCTGCTCGGACTTGCCAGAGGGTCAGGGGCGCGGTCCCTCTCCGGAATGTCCGACAGCTCCAGGCTCTCCGGTGGGTTGCTGCTGCGGCCGTTCCTCGACGTCCGAAGGGCGGCCACGCGGGCGGCGTGCGCTGCCCTCGGACTGTCGCCGTGGGACGACCCGCACAACGTGGACCATTCCTATGCGCGGGTCCGGGTGCGGCACGAGGTGCTGCCGGCCATGGAGGAGCATCTCGGACCCGGAGTCGCCGAGGCGCTCGCGCGCAGCGCCGGCATGTTGCGCGACGACGCCGACCTGCTCGACGAGCTCGCGGCGACCTACGACGACGACCCGCTGGACGTCGCGGCGCTCGCCGGGCTGCACCCGGCCGTCCGGCGCCGCGTCCTGCGCCGTGCGGCGCTGGCCGCCGGTGCGCCCGCGGGCGCGCTCTCGCAGCGCCACGTCGAGGAGGTCGACCGCCTCGTCGTCGACTGGCACGGCCAGCGGGGGGTCAGCCTGCCCGGGGGGTTGGTCGCCGAACGGCGTTGTGACAGGCTCTCGTTCCGATGAGACAGGGGCTCCGTTCGTGACAGCGCCACTGCTGCCGATGCACACCACCGCCGAGCAACCCAGCGACCTGCACCCCGACGTCGAGGGCGTTCTCGTCTCGCAGTCGCAGATCTCGGCGAAGATCGCCGAGCTGGCGGCTCGGATCGACGCCGACTACGCCGGACGCGAGGTCATGCTCGTCGGCGTCCTCAAGGGCGCGGTGATGGTCATGGCCGACCTCGCCCGGGCGATCAGCATCCCGATCTCGATGGAGTTCATGGCGGTGTCGTCGTACGGCTCGGGAACGTCCACCAGCGGGGTCGTGCGCATCCTGAAGGACCTCGACCGCGATATCGCCGGCAAGGACGTCCTGGTCGTCGAGGACATCATCGACTCCGGGCTCACGCTGTCCTGGCTGCTCCGCAACCTGCGTTCACGCCAGCCCGCCTCGGTCGAGGTGCTGGCGCTGCTGCGCAAGCCTGAGGCGGCGCAGGTGCAGGTCCCGGTGAAGTACATGGGCTTCGACATCCCGAGCGTGTTTGTGGTCGGTTACGGCCTCGACTACGCGGAGCGTTACCGCGAGCTGCCCTACGTGGGCACGCTCCGGCCGGAGGTCTACGCCAACTGAGGCGTTCGGGCTAGGCGGTCTCGCTGCTTCCAGCGAGATTTCGCCGGCCCCGCGTGCGGGGTACGCTCGGGAGACGCAATCCCCGCCCACGATCAGGAGGGACGGGCCGGTAGCCGGCCCGCGCCGATGAATCTCAGACGAACTTTTCGGGGCCCGATCACCTGGTTGATCGTGGCGGTCGTGCTCGTGCTCGCCCTCCTGACGATCACGTCGACGAGTGGCGGCTACAAGAGCGTCTCGCTCTCCCGGATCGAGCAGGCCATCTCCAACGGCCAGGTCCAGTCAGCCACGCTGAAGGACAAAGAGCAGCAGATCCAGGTCACGCTGAAGTCCGACGCTCCGAAGATCGAGGGCGCGACCAAGCTCCAGTCGTCCTACACGATTCATTACGACGACACCCTGATGCAGGAGCTGCAGCAGGCGGGGGTCACCGACCGCAAGGTCAACGTCTCGCACGAGAACCCGTTCCTGTCGATCGTGTTCAACCTGATCCCGTTCGCGCTGATCCTGCTGATCATGTTCTTCTTCCTCAACCAGATGCAGGGCGGCGGCGGCCGCGTCATGCAGTTCGGCAAGGCGCGCGCGAAGCTGGTCAGCAAGGACACCCCGAAGACGACGTTCGCCGACGTCGCCGGCGCTGACGAGGCGATCGAGGAGCTCCAGGAGATCAAGGAGTTCCTGGAGAACCCCGCGAAGTTCCAGGCCATCGGCGCGAAGATCCCGAAGGGCGTGCTGCTCTACGGCCCGCCCGGCACCGGCAAGACGCTGCTCGCCCGCGCCGTCGCGGGTGAGGCAGGCGTGCCGTTCTACTCGATCTCCGGCTCCGACTTCGTCGAGATGTTCGTCGGTGTCGGTGCATCCCGCGTGCGTGACCTGTTCGAGCAGGCGAAGGCCAACGCGCCGGCGATCATCTTCGTCGACGAGATCGACGCCGTCGGCCGTCACCGCGGCGCTGGTCTCGGCGGCGGTCACGACGAACGCGAGCAGACCCTCAACCAGCTGCTCGTCGAGATGGACGGCTTCGACGTCAACCGAGGCGTCATCCTCATCGCCGCCACCAACCGGCCCGACATCCTCGACCCCGCGTTGCTCCGGCCGGGTCGCTTCGACCGGCAGATCGTGGTCGACCGGCCTGATCTCGAAGGCCGCAAGGCGATCCTGCGCGTGCACGCCAAGGGCAAACCGTTCTCGCCGGACGTCGACCTCGACGTCATCGCGCGCCGGACGCCCGGCTTCACCGGTGCCGACCTCGCCAACGTCATCAACGAGGCCGCCCTTCTCACCGCCCGCACCGACGCCAAGCTCATCACCACCGCGATGCTCGAGGAGTCCATCGACCGCGTGATGGCCGGCCCGATGCGCAAGTCGCGGGTGATGAGCGACAAGGAGAAGAAGGTCACCGCCTACCACGAGGGCGGACACGCGCTCGTTGCCTACGCGCTGCCCAACACCGACCCGGTGCACAAGGTCACGATCATCAGCCGCGGTCGCGCGCTGGGCTACACGATGGTCCTGCCCACCGAGGACAAGTACACCCAGACCCGCAGCGAGATGGTCGACATGCTCGCCTACGCCCTGGGAGGCCGCGCGGCCGAGGAGCTCGTCTTCCACGAGCCGACGACCGGCGCGGCCAACGACATCGAGAAGGCGACCGGCATCGCGCGAGCGATGGTCATGCAGTACGGCATGAGCGAGAAGCTCGGTGCGCTGAAGTTCGGCCGTCACGAGGGCGACGTCTTCCTCGGCCGCGACCTCGGTCACGAGCGCGACTTCTCCGAGGAGATCGCCGCGCAGATCGACGACGAGGTACGCATGCTCATCGAGCGCGCGCACGACGAGGCCTGGGAGATCCTCGTCGAATATCGCGATGTGCTCGACAACCTCGTCCTGCGGCTCCTCGACAAAGAAAGCGTCGGCAAGGATGAGCTCGCCGAGATCTTCGCGGCGGTGCAGAAGCGTCCGGCCCGTGTCTTCGAGAGCTCGCGTCGCCGGCCGAAGAAGGACATCCCCCCGGTGCTCACGCCCAACGAGCTCGCCTTGCTCGGCCCGGACGACGTCCGCGGTCTTCCGCAGACGGCCAACGGCAACGGCAACGGCAGGCCGCGCACGCGGGCCAACGGCGCCACCAAGAAGACGACGGCACCGCGCCGCAGCACCTCGAAGCGGTCCGGCGCCTGAGATCGCGCGCGTGGTCGACCAGCAGCGCATCGCCGCAGCGGTCCGCGAGATCCTGTTCGCGGTCGGTGAGGATCCCGAGCGCGACGGGCTGAGGTCGACGCCGGATCGCGTCGCGCGGATGTACGCCGAGATCTTCTCCGGCCTCGGTGCCCATCCGGACAGCGTCCTGACGACCGTCTTCGAGGCCGATCACGACGAGATGGTCCTGGTGAAGGACATCGAGGTCGCGAGCACGTGTGAGCACCACCTGGTGCCGTGGATCGGGGTGGCGCACGTCGGCTACATCCCGAACGACGACGGCCGGATCACCGGACTGTCGAAGATCGCGCGGCTGGTCGACCTCTACGCGCGCAGGCCGCAGGTGCAGGAGCGACTCACGACGCAGGTGGCCGATGCACTCGAGGAGGGTCTGAAGCCGCGCGGTGTCATCGTCGTCGTCGAGGCGGAGCACCTGTGCATGACGATCCGCGGCGTGCGCAAGCCGGGTGCGCGCACGGTCACGTCCGCGGTGCGCGGGCTGTTCCGTGACAGCGTCTCGACCAGAGGCGAGGCGATGAGCCTCATCCTCGGCCGGTGAGCTTCTCCTCGTTGCCCGGGCTGCCGGCGGTCGACCGGTGTCTCGTCATGGGCGTGGTCAACGTGACGCCGGACTCGTTCAGCGACGGCGGCGCTTTCGCGGACACCGAGTCGGCGGTCGAGCACGGTCTCGCCCTGGCGGCCGCCGGCGCCGACATCGTCGACGTCGGCGGTGAGTCGACGCGGCCCGGAGCCGACCGCGTCTCCGCAGAGGAAGAGCGCCGCCGGGTCGAGCCGGTGGTCGCCGCCCTGGCCGGCGCGGGTGTCATCGTCAGCATCGACACGATGCGTGCCTCCACAGCGACGGCCGCGCTCGACGCCGGTGCTCGCATCGTCAACGACGTCTCAGGTGGTCGTGCAGATCCTCAGCTGCCCGCGGTCGTCGGGTCCGCGGGCGTGCCGTACGTCGTCATGCACTGGCGCGCGCCCAGCGCGCAGATGCAGCAGCATGCCGACTACGGCGACGTCGTCCGTGAGGTGTGCGACGAGCTGCAGCAGCGGGTCGATGACGTCGTCGCGGCGGGTGTCTCGCCGGAGTGCATCATCGTCGACCCTGGCATCGGCTTCGCGAAGACGGCGGAGCACAACTGGGCACTGCTCGCAGATCTCGACGAGTTGCTCGGACTCGGTTGGCCGCTGCTCGTCGGCGCCAGCCGCAAGTCGTTCCTCGGTGCGCTGCTCGCAGACGAGAGCGGACCGCGACCGACAGCCGGTCGCGACGATGCGACCGCGGCCGTGACGGTCGTCGCTGCCATGGCGGGGGCGTGGGGTGTGCGTGTCCACGACGTACAGGCCAGTGCGGACGCCGTACGCGTCGTCGCCCGGCTTCGCGCGGAGACTGCGGCGGCGCGGACATGACCGCGGACGTCGAGGCCGTCACCGAGGCCAACGCGGAGCTCTATGCGGCGTTCGAGGCTGGCGACGTCGACCGGATGGAGGCCATCTGGGACGACAGCGACGACGTCCGATGCGTCCACCCCGGCTGGCCGATGCTGCTCGGCCGTTCGCGGGTGCTGCGCTCGTGGTCGGTCATCATGGCCAACACCAACTACATCCAGTTCTTCCTGACCGGAGTCGAGGCGCATGTCGACGGGGACCTCGCAGTGGTGACGTGCGAGGAAAACATCCTCACAGCGGTCGCCGACCCCGACGGGTCGCTGAGTCAGAGCGCGACGGTCGTGACGACCAACATCTTTCGTCGACGCGACGGTCGTTGGCGGTTGTGGGCGCACCACGGTTCACCGGTCATCACACCGAGCGACGGCGAATGAGCGACCGAATCGAGCTCGTGGGCCTTCGTGCGCGCGGTTTCCACGGCGTGCTCGAGCACGAGCGTCGCGACGGGCAGGACTTCGTCGTCGACGTCTCGCTCGAGGTCGACACGGCAGCCGCGGCGGCGAGCGACGACCTCCGGGAGACGGTCGACTACGGCGTTCTCGCGCAGTCGATCGCGGCCGTCATCGCCGGTGACCCGGTCGACCTGCTCGAGACGCTTGCCCAACGCATCGCCGACGTCTGCTTGAGCGACCCTCGCGTCGTCGCGGTCGACGTCGCGGTGCACAAGCCGAGCGCGCCGGTGACCGTCCCGGTGGAAGACGTCGTCGTCCGCATCCGCCGGACCGCCGGGTGAGCGCTCTGCTCTCGCTCGGCTCCAACGTCGGCGATCGTCTTGCTCATCTGCGCGCCGGCGTCGAGCTGCTCTGCCAGGTGCTGCCGGTCACTGCGGTCTCGCCCGTCTACGAGACCGCGCCGGTCGGCGTGAGCGATCAGCGGGCCTATCTCAACTGCGTGGCGGTCGTCGCTTCGGACGATCCCGAGGCGGTGCTGAGAGCCGCGCAACGCGCGGAGGACCTGCGCGGCCGGATCCGGACGAGCCGGTGGGGACCGCGGACGCTGGACGTCGATGTCGTAGCGGTCGATGCGGTCGTTCGCGACGACCCCCGGCTGACGCTTCCGCATCCGCGGGCAGCCGAGCGCGCGTTCGTGCTGGTGCCCTGGCTCGAGGTCGATCCGGTCGCCGAGCTCGCGAACCACGGACCGGTGCGCGCTCTGGTCGAGCGGCTCGACGTCTCGGGTGTCAGGCGGTGGAGGGGATGAGGCCGACCCGGGTGTGGGTGCTGCTGCTGCTCGTAGCGGTTGCCGGCGCGGCGGCCTACATCCTGACCCGCGCCTTCTACGCCGATGTCCCGTCGCCGCCCGCGATCGCGCCGCTCTGGTTGCTCCTGCTCGCTCTCGCCGAGGGCTACACGGCGCAGCTCACCCGTGGCCGGCTCGCCGGTCGCCCCGGCACCAAGCCCATCCATCCGCTCGTCGTCGCGCGTCTGGCCGCCCTGGCGAAGGCCTCGTCTCCGGTCGGCGCCCTTGCCACCGGCGCCTACGCCGGCTTTCTCGCCAAGGTCGCGACGACCGCGGGCCCGTCCGCTCACAACGACACCCGGACGGCGATCGCCGGTGTGGCGTGCGGGCTGCTGCTCCTCGTCGCTGCGCTGGGGCTCGAACGGGTGTGCAGGGTGAAGCCGCCGCCGGACGAGCCGCCGCTCGACGGCCGTTAGGCTGCCGGGACATGAGCGAGATCCCCACTGTCGACGAGCTGGACCGGCTTTCGACGGAGGAGCTGCGGCAGCGGGCGTTCGACCGGGCCGAGAGCAAGCGCGACGTCGGGTTCTTCTGGGATCTCCTCCGGCACCTGCCGCCCGCCGAGAACGTCGCGGCGGAGGACGCCTCTGCAGGACACATCACCGGCGGCATCACCGAGGCGATCGAGGCGGTCCGCGAGATGTTCGGCCACGACCTCGGTGCGGTCGAGCCGCTGGTCCGCGCGCGTTTCATCGACTACCTCCGCGAGCCGAGCTGACCGATCGCGTGAGCCTCACGCTGCTCGACTGGCGCCGGCAGGTGGCGTCGATCTACGCGCGAGTCCGCGCCGAACCCGACCCGCGCGTCGCGCACCAGCTCTGGGTCGACAGGCGCCAACAGCTGTTCACGACGCACCCTGACTCCGCTGACCGCGATGCCTCGCTTCGGCACGCGCCGTACGACGCCGCGATGCGCTTCGTCGTCGAGGTCGACACGGACGTCGAGCCGCAGCGGCTGGAGATCCCGACCGCGACCGACGGCGTCGTACCGTTCGAACGCTTCGGGCGGGTGCACCTCGGTGACGTCGGTTCGCTCGACGTGTGGTGGCTGGCGTCGTACGGCGGCGGAATCTGGCTGCCGCTGCGCGACGCGAACCCGGACACCTATGGCGGCGGTCGATATCTGCTCGACACCGTCAAGGGTGCGGATCTCGGTGGCGAAGTCGACCCGTCGACCGGACGCGGGACGCTCGTCGTGGACCTGAACTTCGCCTACAACCCGTCCTGCGCCTACGACGAGCGCTGGGCCTGCCCGCTGGCACCGGCGGGCAACGTCATCGACGGGTCGATCGACGCCGGGGAGCTCGTCCCCGCCGGGTGACGGTGGCCCGGAGTCAAGGCGCTCTCCGCCCACCCGAGGGCGATCTCGACCAGCACTGCGAGCAGTGCGACCAGGATCGCACCACCGACGAGCTGGCCGTAGTCGTTGGTCTCGAAGCCGTCGACGACGAAACGGCCCAGGCCACCACTGCCGACGAGTGCCGCGATCGTCGCCGTCGCGACGACCTGGACGGCGGCCGTCCGCACACCGGCGGCGATCAGCGGGACGGCGAGCGGCACCTCGATCCGGCGTACCGACTGCCAGGCCGACAGACCCGTGCCGCGTGCCGCGTCCTTGACCTCGGGATCGACGCCGGCCATTCCGAGGTAGGAGTTGGTGAGCATCGGCGGTGCGGCGAACAGCGCGAGTGCGTAGATCACCGGTCCGTCGCCGAGCCCGAGCGCGAGGACGAGCAGCACCAGCACCGCGAGCGTGGGAATCGCCCGGCCGGCGTTGGCGATGTTGACGGCGAGGACGCCGCCGCGGCCGAAATGACCGAGGGCGATGCCGATCGGCAGCGCCACCACTGCGGCGAGCAGGACCGCCTCGGCCGTGAGCTCGAGGTGCTGTGTGACGCGTCCTGTGACGCCGTCGGCGCCGGTCCAGTGCGACGCGGTCGTCATCCACGTCCACGTCTGGTGCCAGATGCTCATCCGCGCCGCCACGGAGTCGCGAGCCGCTGCACGGCGAGCAGCACCAGGTCGGCGACGATCGCGAGCCCGACGCACAGGACGCTCGCCCCGAAGGCCTCGGCGCGGTAGTCGTTCTGGAAACCCTCCAGGATCAGCCGGCCGAGGCCGCCGTTGCTGACCTCGGCGCCGATCGTGACGAGCGCGATCGTCGACACGGTCGCGATCCTGATGCCGCCGAACACCGCCGGAAGGGCGAGTGGCAGCTCCACCTTCATCAGCAGGCGGAAGCCGTCGTATCCCATTCCGCGGGCCGCGTCGACGACGTCGCCCGGGACGTTGGCGAGGCCGGCCAGGCAGTTGCGGACGAGGATCAGCAGGGTGTAGCCCACGAGACCGATCTCGACCGTCGTCTTGCTCAGCCCGGTGAACGGCACGAGCAGCGCGAACAGCGCGAGCGAGGGGACGGTGTAGACCACGCCGCTGACGGCGAGGACGGGCGCCCGCCATCGGGGCCGCCGATGCGCCAGTACGGCCAGAGGGAGAGACATTGCCAGGCCGATGCCGACGGCGATTACGGTAAGCAGGACGTGCTGGCGCGTGGCGGCCAGGATCTGATCGCTCAGGCTGCTGAACCAGTCGGCCGACCACCAGGGGTTCACGCGTTGGACGCTACCGCCGACCCGATGATCCGGCTGGACCGTGTCGCCAAGCGCTATCCGGACGGGACGGTCGCGGTCGAGGAGCTGTCACTCGACGTGCCGCCGGGTGCGATCGCCGTTCTCGTCGGTCCCTCCGGTTGCGGCAAGACGACGACGATGCGCATGGTGAACCGCCTCGTCGAGCCGACGTCCGGTCGCATCTTCGTCGGCGGCGACGACGTGACGGCTGCCGACCCGGTGAAGCTTCGGCGCAACATCGGCTACGTCATCCAGCAGGTCGGCTTGTTCCCGCACCAGACGGTCGCGGCCAACGTCGCCACCGTTCCCCGGCTGTTGCGGTGGGAGCGGCGTCGTACCCGTGACCGGGTCGACGAGCTGCTCGATCTGGTCGGCCTCGACCCCGCAGTGCACCGCGACCGCTACCCGCACCAGCTCAGCGGCGGCCAGCGCCAGCGCGTCGGGGTGGCGCGCGCGCTGGCCGCTGACCCGCCGGTGCTGCTGATGGACGAGCCCTTCGGTGCGGTCGACCCGGTCGCCCGCGACCGGCTCCAGGCCGAGTTTCTCCGGTTGCAGGAGCAGGTCCGCAAGACGGTCCTGTTCGTCACGCACGACATCGACGAGGCGATCCGACTCGGTGACCGCATCGCGGTGATGCGCGAGGGCGGACGGCTGGAGCAGTACGCCGCCCCGGCGACTCTTCTGTCGGCGCCCGCGACGGAGTTCGTTGCGGACTTCGTCGGCGCCGACCGGACCCTGCGGCGGCTCTCCGTCCTCGACGTCGACGTCACGAGAGCGACCGACTGGCCGACGGTCGAGCCCGATCGCACGGCGGCCGAGGCGATGACCGCGATGGACGCCGCGGAGGCCGACTGGGCCGTGGTGCTCGGCACGCACGATGCGCCGCCGAAATGGTTGTCGCGGGCTGCGGCATCGGGTCAGAGCGCCACGGGGCTCCGAGCCGGCGACCTCGCAGTGCCTTCGGCTGTCACGCACCGAGGTGAAACCGTCGAGCGCGCTCTCGCCGCCTTGCTCGCACGCGAGGGGCCCGGTGCGATCCTCGTCGACGGCGAAGGCGCAGTGGTCGGCGTGCTGACGCCGGGTGCCCTGCTGTCAGGCGCGCGGCGGGTGCCTCCGGCGTCGTGACCGCTCGATAACCCGGTGGCCGCACCCGCCGCGTCGGCATAGGTTCGGTCGTCGTGCCGGACGATTTCTTCGGGCCAGACGTCGCGCCGCGCTACGACGATGACGTGGCGGACATGTTCGCCGCCGAGGCGGTCGAGCCTGCCGTCGACATCCTGGCGGAGCTGGCCGCCGGCGGACGGGTGTTGGAGCTGGGCATCGGGACCGGCCGCATCGCGTTGCCGCTGGCTGCTCGAGGCGTGCCTGTGCTCGGTATCGACCTGTCGGCGGCGATGGTCGCGGAGATGCGTCGCAAGCCGGGTGGCGACGCCATCCCCGTGACGATCGGCGACTTCGCCACGACGAAGGTCGACGGCAGGTTCTCGCTCGCCTACCTCGTCTTCAACACGATCATGAACCTCACCACGCAGAACGAGCAGGTCGAGTGCTTCCGCAACGTCGCGCGCCACCTCGAGCCGGGCGGCCACTTCGTCGTGGAGGTCGGCGTGCCTGACCTGCAACGGCTGCCGCCGGGCGAGGTCTTCCGGCCTTTCGACATCAGCGAGCATCATCTCGGATTCGACGAGTACGACGTGGTCAACCAAGGCCTGGTCTCGCACCATTACGCGGTCGAGAACGGCGAGCTGATGCTCGGCTCGTTCCCTTTCCGCTATGTGTGGCCGGCTGAGCTCGACCTGATGGCACGCATCGCGGGCATGACTCTCGAGGAGCGATGGGCCGGCTGGTCGAAGCAACCGTTCACCGGTGAGAGTCGCAGTCACGTCTCGGTCTGGACCAAGGCCCGGTGACGCGCTACAGCCCGTAGGCCTCCAGCAAACGAAGCCAGACCTCGCTGACGGTCGGGAACGACGGGACCGCATGCCACAGCGTCGGCAGGTCGACTTCGCCGGCGATCGCGACGGTTGCCGAGTGGAGCAGCTCCGCGACCTGCGGGCCCGTGAACGTGGCGCCGACCAGAACGTCGCGAGCGGCGTCGACGACGAGGAACGACGTGCCCGCGATGTGCTCACCCTGCGTTGAAGCGCCGGCGACCTCGCCCGTCCCGTAACGCACGGTGCGGATCTCGGCGTAGCGCTCGCGCGCCTGCGCTTGCGTGAGACCGACGGCGCACACCTGTGGGTCCGTGAACGTCACTCGCGGGATGACGTCGCGGCTGGCGCGGTCGGTCGCGTCCTTACCGGCGATGACGTCGCCGGCGATCCGGCCCTGGTACTTCCCCATGTGCGTCAGCAGGGCGCGACCGTTGACGTCACCGACCGCGTAGAGCCAGTCGCCGGAGACGCCGACGGCCCGAAGCCGGTCGTCCACGTCGACGGGTCGTCCCTGTTCGAGACCCACGGTGTCGAGGCCGAGGTCCGACGTGCGGGGACGCCGCCCGACCGCGACGAGCAGCTCGTCGGCCTCGATCTCGGTGCCGTCGCCGAGCACGGCCGTGACCGGGGCCGTGGCACCGGGGCGGCGTACCTCGGTCAGCGTCGTCCCGGTGCGGACGCGAATGTCTTCCGCCTCGAACGCCTGCCGGACCTCGTCCCCGGCGAACGGCTCCTCGCGGGCGAGCAGCCGCTCCGAGCCCTCGACGACCGTGACATCGTCGCTACCGAGGCGCCGGAACGCCTGCGCCATCTCCACCCCGATCGCGCCGCCACCGAGGACGAGCAGCCGACGGGGGACCTCCTTCGCGCCGGTCGCGGTCCGGTTGTCCCACGGCTTCGCCTCAGCGAGGCCGGTCACCGGCGGAACGAACGGCACGGTGCCCGTGGCCAGGACGACAGCTTTGGCCGCAGTGAGACGTCGTACGTCGCCATCGGCGGTGCTGACGTCGACCGTCCGTTCGCCGGCGAGGCGGGCATGGCCGCGCACGAGGTCGATGGTGTTGTCGGCCAGCCACGGCAGCTGGCCGTTGTCGTCGTAGTCCGAGACCATCCAGTCGCGCCGCGACAGTGCAGCTGCGACGTCGATCGATCCCGTCACCGCGGCCGCCGCGCCCGGCACCCGACGGGCCGCGGCGATCACGTCGCCGGGACGCAGCAAGGTCTTGGACGGCATGCACCCCCAGTAGGAGCACTCGCCACCGACCAGCTCGCGCTCGACGATCGCGACCGACAGACCGTGTCCCGCAGCCCGGCCTGCCGCGGTCTCACCGGCGGGGCCCGCGCCGAGGACGATGACGTCGTAGTTGTCCATGTGGGCTCCGTTCGCCGGGTAACGATTGCCTATCACTCACGCGAGCAGCCCGCGCTCGTGCGATCGTGCACAGTTTGAAACGTTGCCAAGCAGCGAAGATCTGTAAAGACTGCAAGACAACCGAGCGGCGATGAGCACGCCGCCAGACACGCGTGACCCTTCGGGCCACGGGACACAGAAGGCGGATGCCATGAGGGCTGCACGTGCGATTGCAGGATTGGTCGTCATTGCCGCGGCCGCAGGCTGCGGCAGCGGCAGCTCCGGCGGGAAGTCGCCGGGTTCGGCGACGGTGAAGACCGACAACCACCTCGTCGTCCTCAACGACGACAAGCACCTTCAGCTGTCGGACAACATCGTCGCGGTGGTCCGCAAGGCGGTCGACAAGCCCGCACTGGAGACGGCGCTCAACAAGGTCGATGCGGCCCTGACCCAGGACGACCTGGTCGCGATGAACGCGCGGGCGTCCGAGAAGCACGATGCGCCGGACGCCATCGCCAAGGACTACATCAGCCAGAAGGGGCTTGCCAGCGGCCTGTCCGGCGGCTCGGGCTCCATCAACGTCGGCGCCGCCAACTTCAGCGAGAACCAGATCCTCGCCAACCTCTACGCGCAGGTGCTCGACGCCGCCGGCTTCAAGGCCACGGTCAAGGACGTGCAGAGCCGCGAGGTCTACGAACCAGCGCTCGAGCACGGCCAGCTCGACGTCATGCCGGAGTACGCCGCGACGTTGACCGAGTTCCTCAACACGAAGGACAACGGTGCCAAAGCGACGCCGTTGGCGACGACCGACATCACCAAGACGCTGGCTGCCCTCAAGACCATCGGCGCCAAGCACGGTCTGGTCCCGCTCCAGGCTGCGGCCGCGACCGACCAGAACGCGTTCGCCGTGCGCAAGGACTTCGCGGAGAAGTGGGGCCTGACCAACCTCTCGGACCTCAGCAAGGTCAAGGGCGACCTGGTCCTCGGCGGTCCGCCGGAGTGCCCGCAGCGACCCTTCTGCGAGCCGGGCCTGGAGAAGACCTACGGCGTGCACTTCACCGGCTTCAAGTCCCTCGATGCGGGCGGTCCGCTGACCCGCGCCGCGATCCAGCAGGGCAAGGTGCAGATCGGTCTGGTCTTCAGCAGCGACCCGGCGCTCGCGGCCGGCTGAGCCGAAAGCCCTTGCCAGCCGACGACGGGTTCAGCGGAGCGGTCGAAGGAGAGTTGCGCCTCCTCGACCCCGCGACGCGTGCGGATCCGGAGCTGAGCCGACCGCTGCTGCATCCGGACTTCACCGAGTTCGGTGCGAGCGGCCGGATCTGGGACCGGGAGTCAGTGGTCGCAGCGATGGCGGCCGACCCCGGCGATCCGGCGACGGCGGAGGAGATGCGCGGCTTCCGGCTGGCGCCGGAGGTCGTGCTGCTGACCTATCGCATCAGCCGGCCCGACCGCGCATCGCTGCGGAGCTCGATCTGGACGGTGCACGAGGGCTACTGGGTCCTCGTGTTCCACCAGGGGACGCCGTTGCCGTTCTGACGGCGCGCGACCGACCTACTTGTCGACGTCGCCCACGACGAAGAACATCGACCCCAGGATCGACACCATGTCGGCGACGAGAGTTCCGGGGAGGATGCGCGAGAGCACCTGCACGTTGTTGAACGACGCCGTGCGCAGCTTCATTCGCCACGGTGTCTTCTCGCCGCGTGACACGAGGTAGTAGCCGTTGATGCCGAGCGGGTTCTCGGTCCAGGCGTAGGTCGCACCTTCAGGCGCCTTCACCACCTTCGGCAGCCGCACGTTGATCGGTCCCACCGGAAGCTGCGCCATCACATCCAGGCAGTGCTCGGCGATGTCGAGTGAGACGTAGACCTGGTCGAGCAGGCACTCGAACCTGGCGAGTGAGTCACCTTCGGTCCGCGTGACGACCCGGAGAACATCCGCAGGGAGCTCTCCGTAGGCGAGATAGGGGTCGTCCCGGCGCAGGTCCATGTCGACACCGGAGGCGCGAGCGATCGGCCCGGAGACGCCGTACGCCTCGACCAGCGCGGCGTCGAGGACACCGACGCCCTTGGTGCGGGCCCGGAAGATCTCGTTGCCGCGAACCAGTGTGTCGATGTCACGACGAACCCGGTCACGGACGAGCCGTACGGCGCCACGGGCCCGGTCCGGCCATCCGGCCGGGATGTCGTCCTTCAGCCCGCCCACCTGGTTGAACATGTAGTGCATCCGGCCGCCGGTGAGCTCCTCCATGACCGCCTGGAGCACCTCGCGCTCGCGGAACGCATAGAAGATCGGCGTGATCGCGCCGAGCTCGATCGGGTAGCTGCCGAGGAACATCAGGTGGTTGAGCACGCGGTTGAGCTCGGCGAGCAGCGTGCGCGCCCACACTGCACGGATCGGCACCTCCATCCCGAGCATCCGCTCCACCGCGAGCACGACGCCCAGCTCGTTGCTGAACGACGACAACCAGTCGTGGCGGTTGGCGAGGACGAGGATCTGGCGGTAGTCGCGTGCCTCGAACAGCTTCTCCGCGCCGCGATGCATGTAGCCGATGACCGGATCGGCGCGAATGATCCGCTCGCCGTCGAGTGTCAGCGCCAGCCGGAGCACGCCGTGCGTCGCCGGGTGCTGCGGGCCGATGTTGAGCACCATGTCGCTCGTCGCGAGGTTGCCCGTCGAGACGGTCAGCTCGCGCGGCTCTGCGGTGCTCACGGCGGCGAGTTTGTCATGCATCGGTGGGAGGCGCGCCGGCGCCGGATCCCAGCGGGACGGGGCAGTCCTTCGCCAGCACCAGCCAGACGAAACCGCCGAGACCGTGCGCGTCCAGGAGCTCGGCGGCGTCGCCGGCGCGGGACAGAGCCGCCACGAACGCCTGCGGATCACCGTCGTACGCCGGCCGTCGCCCGTCGACGCCGAGGTCACGCAGGGCGTCGCGCTGGGTCGTCATGAGCATGTCCACGTCGGCGACCGCGGCGGCGCACGACCCCATGAGCACGTGCGCCGTGATGTCACACGTCCCGTCGGGGACCGGCGCGATCTGCCGTCCGTCTCGATATCCGGTCAACGTCCCCGCGACGTCCTGGACCGGATCAGCGGCATAGTCGACCGCGACGGCGACCCCCCGGGTCAGCGAGTGGTCCACGAGGCTGCGCCAAGCGTCATCACGGGTTCGCCCGACCTCGGCGCGGTCACCGGTGTTCGCCAGTGGCCACCACCGCTCCAGCCACTCCACGTCTGCCGGCTCGGGCGAGGCGCCGAGGCGCTCCTCGCCGTCGTCGGCGACTTCGACCAGGCGCAGCCCGTCCTCCTCGGTCAGCTCGACGACGTCGACGGGCACGACGTCGAGCCACTCGTTGGCGAGGACGAGCCCGGTGATGCCGGCCGGTGCCGCGGCTGCCCACGCGACCCGTTCCGGTAGTCCGTTCGGCCGCGGAGCGTGGTCGACGCCCAGCAACGACCAGCGAGCAGGGGCGTCCCCCGCGAGCGCCGCGAGCAGCTCGCCCCCGCCGCTCCCCATGTCCACCAGGCAGAAGCTCTCCGGCTCACCGAGGGCGGCGTCGATCCGGCCGGCGAGCTCCGCGATCGCTCCCGCCCACAACGGGGAGGTGTGCGCTGCCGTCCGGAAGTGCCGGGCCGGCGCTCCGGTCGCGCGGTAGAAGCCGTCGGCGCCGTACAAGGCGTCGTCCATGGCGACCCGCCACGGTCGCCACCGCCGCTCCTCCACTCGCCAACCCTCGCACGGCCGCAGCAGGCGGGCCGGTACCCTCGTCGCGTCCGGTACCCAGCCGAGGACTGGAACGAGACTCTCCATGACCACGTTGCCGCCGCGCGACCGGCCGGCCCGCCTCGCCGTCGGCGCCATCGGCGCGGGCCGCGTCGGTGCGGTGCTGGCCGCGGCGCTGGACCGAGCCGGCCATCACGCGGTCGCGGTGGCTGCGGTCTCGCAGGCCAGCCGCCGGCGCGCCGAGGCACTGGTGCCGGAGGCGGCGGTGCTTCCGCCCGACGAGGTGGCGGCGCGCGCTGACCTGCTGCTGCTGGCGGTCCCGGACGACGTCCTCCCCGCCCTGGTCACCGGCCTCGCGGCGGCCGGTGTGGTCCGCCCCGGGACGCTCGTCGCACACACCAGTGGCGCGCACGGCTACCGCGTGCTCGACCCGCTCACCGCGACCGGCGCACTGCCGATGGCGCTGCATCCCGTCATGACCTTCACCGGGACAGAGGTCGACCTGCAGCGGCTCGCGGGCGCCTGCTTCGGCGTGACCGCTCCGGAACAGCTGCGCCTCGGGGCCGAAGCTCTGGTCATCGAGATGGGCGCCGAGCCGGTGTGGATCGAGGAGGCCGACCGCGCGAAGTACCACGCGGCGCTCGCCTTCGGCGCCAACAACCTGGTCACGCTGGTCGCGCAGTCGGCGGACCTGCTGCGCGACGTCGGCGTCGACAGCCCGATGCGGCTGCTCGGTCCACTGCTCGGCGCAGCGCTCGACAACGCGTTGCGTCGCGGCGACGCGGCGCTGACCGGCCCAGTGGCGCGCGGCGACGCGGGCACCGTCCGCGCGCACCTGTCCGTCCTGCCCGCGCCTCAGGTGCGGACGGCGTACGTCGCCATGTCGCGGCTCACCGCCGACCGAGCGCTTGCCGCGGGAGTGCTGGCCGCCGAGGACGCGGAGGCGTTGCTCGACGTCCTCGCGGCGGAGGGCTGAGCGACATGACAGTCGCACCGGCTGTCGCTCACACGCGTGCCGAGCTCGCGGAGCTGCGCGAGGCCTTGCAGGGTGAGGTCGCCGTCGTGATGACGATGGGGGCGCTGCACGAGGGGCACGGTCAGCTCATCCGGGCAGCGCGTGCCCGTGGCGACTCGGTTATCGTCACGATCTTCCTCAACCCGCTGCAGTTCGCGCCCGGCGAGGATCTCGACCGTTATCCGCGGACCTTCGACTCCGACTTCGCGTTGTGCACGCGGGAGCAGGTCGACGTCATCTTCGCGCCGACACCGGACGTCATCTACCCCGACGGCGAGCCGCACGTGCGCGTCGCGGCCGGTCCGCTCGGCGACCGCCTCGAAGGCGAGGCCCGCCCGGGCCACTTCGACGGCGTTCTCACCGTGGTCGGCAAGCTGCTGCACCTGACCCGGCCGGACGTCGCGTTCTTCGGCGAGAAGGACGCGCAGCAGCTCGCGCTGATCCGGCAGATGGTGCGTGACCTCGACTTTCCCGTCGAGGTCGTCGGCTGGCCGACCGTCCGGGAGGCCGACGGGCTCGCCCTGTCGAGCCGCAACACCTACCTGTCCGAGCGTGACCGGGTGGCCGCTTTGTCGTTGAACCAGGCGTTGCAGGCGGGCGCGGCTGCGGGTCGGGGAGGCCCACGAGCGGTGCTCGACGCCGCCGGCGAGGTGCTCGCGGCGGAGCCCGATGTCGCGGTCGACTACGTCGCGCTCGTCGACGAGCGCACGTGGGCGGACGCAGGCGCGGACACGACGCAGGCGCGGTTGCTGGTGGCCGCGCGCGTGGGCACGACCCGGCTGATCGACAATGTCTCCATCGACCTCGGCACCCTCGCGGGCTGAAGGCAGGAAGGACAGGCAACGGCGATGTACCGCACGATGCTCAAGAGCAAGATCCACCGCGCGACCGTCACGCAGGCCGACCTGCACTACGTCGGGTCGGTGACGATCGACGAGGACCTCATGGAGGCCGCAGACCTGCTCCCCGGCGAGCAGGTGGCGATCGTCGACATCGACAACGGCGCTCGGCTCGAGACCTACGTCATCGCCGGACCGCGCGGCAGTGGCGTCATCGGCATCAACGGTGCCGCGGCGCGGTTGGTGCACGAGGGCGACCTCGTGATCCTCATCAGCTACTGCACGGTCACGGACGCCGAGGCGCGCACGTTGCGGCCCAAGGTCGTCTTCGTCGACGCCGACAACCGCATCGTCGGCACCGGTGCCGACCCGGCCGAGGCACTGCCCGACAAGGACTCGTTGCGCGGCGACGTGGTCTACCCGGCGTGACCGGCATCCGGGGGGACTGAGCGATGCTGCTCGCGATCGACGTCGGCAACACCAACACCGTCCTCGGCTGCTTCGAGGGCGACAAGCTCGTCGAGTCGTGGCGGATCAAGACCGACAGCAGGGCGACCGCCGACGAGATCGCGCTGCTGCTGCGCGGCTTGCTCATCGACGAGCCTCGTCCCGCGGGCATCGTCGCCTGCTCCACGGTGCCGGCCGTGCTGCACGAGCTTCGCGGCGTCTTCGACCGCTACTACAGCGACGTTCCGGCGGTCATCGTCGAGCCCGGCGTTCGCACCGGCGTCCCGATTCTCTACGACAATCCACGCGAAGTCGGCGCCGACCGCATCGTCAACGCTTTGGCGGCGTACACGCTTTATGGCGGTCCGGCGATCGTGGTCGATTTCGGTACGTCGACCAACTTCGACGTCGTCAGCGAGAAGGGCGAGTTCCTCGGGGGCGCGCTCGCTCCCGGCATCGAGATCTCCGTGGACGCCCTCGCCGCTCGCGCGGCGCGGCTGCTGAAGGTCGAGCTGGTCCGTCCGCGCTCGGTCATCGGCAAGTCGACGGTCGAGGCGCTGCAGTCCGGCATCATCTTCGGCTTCGCCGGCCAGATCGACGGCATCGTCCGCCGGATCGCCGACGAGCTGGGCGCCGACCCGGTCGTCATCGCGACCGGCGGCCTCGCGCCGCTGGTCCGGGCGGAGAGCCAGACCATCACCGAGCACGAGCCCGACCTCACGTTGATCGGCCTCCGTCTGGTCTTCGAGCGCAACGGCGGGTAACGTCCGGGCTTACCGAACGAGGTTCTGCCTGGAGGCTGTCGTGAAGACGCGTGCTGCGGTGATGTGGGAAGCCGGCAAGGACTGGGACGTGATCGAGCTCGAGCTCGACCCGCCCAAGGACGGCGAGGTGCTGATCAAGTTCGCCGCGTCCGGCATGTGCCACTCGGATGACCACCTGCGCACCGGCGACCTGCCGTCGCGCTACCCGATCGTCGGGGGCCACGAGGGCGCCGGCATCGTCGAGGAGGTCGGGCCGGGCGTCTACGACATCGCTCCGGGCGACCACGTCGTCTGCTCGTTCCTGCCGACCTGCGGCCGCTGCCGCTGGTGCGCGACCGGGCACCAGAACCTCTGCGACCTCGGTGCGATGCTGCTCGACGGCTGCCTGCCCGACGGCACCTACCGTCGCCACGCCGACGGTCATGACATCGGCGGCATGTGCATGCTCGGCACGTTCAGCGAGCGCGGCGTCGTCTCCCGCAACTCCGTCGTGAAGATCGACGACCACCTGCCGCTCGACAAGGCAGCGCTCGTCGGCTGCGGCGTTCCCACCGGGTGGGGTTCCGCGGTCTACAGCGCGGACGTCAAGCCCGGCGAGACGGTCGTCGTGTTCGGCATCGGCGGTGTCGGCATCAACGCCGTACAGGGTGCGAAGCACGCCGGTGCGAAGAACATCATCGCGGTCGACCCGGTCGAGCTGAAGCGGAAGAAGGCTGTTGAGTTCGGTGCCACCGAAGCGGTCGCGACGGGCGAGGACGCGATCCTTCGGGCCTACGAGCTGACGCTCGGCGTCGGTGCCGACTCCGCGATCGTCACGGTCGGCGTCGTGGACTCGAAGGTCATCGAGGACGCGTTCAACGCCACCCGAAAGGCCGGCACCGTCGTGCTGACCGGTCTGGGAAACATGATGGAGAACACCGTCCAGATCAACGGCGACATCCTGACGCTCTACCAGAAGACGCTGAAGGGCTCACTGTTCGGCGAGAGCAACCCGATGTACGACATCAAGAACATCCTGTCGCTCTACGACGCCGGTCAGATCAAGCTCGACGAGCTGGTCACGCAGACCTACAAGCTCGAGGACATCAACCGCGGCTACGACGACATGATGAGCGGCCAGAACCTCCGCGGCGTCATCCTGTTCGACTGACCACATAACCTGTCGGGCGTGACCGACGACGACCTGCCGGAGCAGATGCGTGTCCGGCGGGAGAAGCTCGATCGGTTGCGCTCGCAGGGCGTCGACCCCTACCCGCTCGGTGTCCCTCGTACGGCGACCCTGGCCGAGGTGCGCGAGCGGCACCCGGATCTCGCCGCCGATGCGCAGACCGGCGACGTCGTCTCCGTCGCGGGTCGCATCGCGCTGAAGCGCGACGGCGGCAAGCTCTGTTTCGCGACGTTGCGCGACGGCACCGGTGAGCTGCAGGTGATGCTGTCGCTCGACAAGCTCGGTGACGAGTCGCTGGAGCTGTGGAAGCGCGACATCGACCTCGGCGACCACGTGTCCGTGACCGGCGAGGTCATCTCCAGCCGCCGCGGCGAGCTGTCGGTGCTGGCCGACAGCTGGATGCTCGCGAGCAAGGCCTTGCGGCCGTTGCCGAAGTGGCACGGGCTCGATGCCGAGGCCAGGGTGCGACAGCGCTACGCGGAGCTGGCCGTCAACGCCGACGCGCGCAGGCTCGTGCATGCCAAGGCCGCCGTGCTGCGCAGCCTGCGGGACACGCTCGGCCGGCGGGGCTTCACCGAGGCCGAGACCGGCGTACTGCAACAGACCAACGGCGGCGCAGCCGCGCGGCCGTTCACGACGCATCTCAACGCCTTCGACGTCGAGATGTACCTGCGGATCGCCCTCGAGCTGCCGTTGAAGCGTCTGGTCGTCGGCGGCATCGACCGGGTCTACGAGATGGGGCGGACCTTCCGCAACGAAGGCATCGACACGACCCACAACCCCGAGTTCACGATGCTCGAGGCCTATGAGGCTTACGGCGACTACGACACGATGGCCGACCTGACGCGCGATCTCGTCGTCTCGGCGGCGCAGGCCCTGGGCTCGACCGTGGTGTCGGATGGCCACGGCGGGGAGATCGACCTGGCGAAGCCGTGGCGGTCGGTCAGCATTCACGAGCTCGTCAGCGAGGCGGTCGGACGCGATGTCAACCCGGGCACTGCCGCTGACGAGCTGCGCTCCATCGCCGACAAGCACGAGGTGACGCTGCAGCCAGGGTGGTCGGCCGGCGAGATCGTGCTCGAGCTCTACGAGAAGCTCGTCGAGCACACGCTGCTGGAGCCGACCTTCGTCCGCGACTATCCGGTCGAGGTGCGCCCCCTCGCTCGCCAGCACCGCAGCGACCCGCGGCTCGTCGAGGCGTGGGACCTCATCATCGCCGGCGTCGAGCTCGCGCCGGCCTACTCCGAGCTCGTCGACCCGGTCGAGCAACGGCGGCGCCTGACCGAGCAGTCGGCGAAGGCCGCCGGAGGCGATCCCGAGGCCATGCAGCTGGACGAGGACTTCCTTCGCGCGCTGGAGTACGGCGCGCCGCCGATGGGCGGCATGGGCCTTGGTGTCGATCGGCTCGTGATGCTGCTGACCGGCGCCAACATCCGCGAGGTCATCACGTTCCCGCTGCTGCGGCCGGAGTGACCGCCGTCAGCTGACCACGAGCGTCTGTGCGCCGAGAGCCCGGTCCAGCCATGGGCGCGCGCGCAGGTCGGCGAAGATCTGCTGCGCCTCGTCGAGCAGCGGTTGCGCACGGTCCGCCTCGCCGCGCTCGGCCAACCACTCCGCATGCACCAGCAGCGCCCGGGCGAGGTCGAAGACCGCACCGAAGTCGCGAAGTGCGGCGGTCGCCCGAGTGAGCAGATCGTTGATGTCCGCGCTCTCGCCCGTGACGAGCGCGAGCTCGGCCTGGAGGCGGGGCAGCTGCGCGCGAAGGTAGGCCGAGCGCTTGCCGGGCGGTGCGTCGGCGACCAGGTCGACGAGCCGGCGAGCCTCGGCGAGCGCACCCCCTGCGATCGCGAGTTCCACGGCCAAGACCCAGGACAAGTAGAAGTCGTCGTCCATTCCCGCAATCGCGACGAAGCGGTCACACGCCTCGATCGCCTTCACTGCTGCGCCTACGTGATCACCGAGGTTTCGACGTTCCAGCGCCGACAGCACCAGGTACGAGCAGAGGAGGTAAGGGGCGTCCACGTCGGGCTGCATCTCGTCGAGAGGCGGAAGCTCGAGGGGCTCGCCGCGCGCGGACTGGATGAGAGCGATGGCAGTCAGCGGTGAGAGCTCCGGCAGGGTGTATGCGCGATCGCCGTGCATGTCGCGCCAGAAGGCGAGCGCGGCGTCCCAATCGCCACTGAGCCACTGACTGAACAGCATGTTCGGGACGAGAAACGCCTCGATGCTCCGGTCGCCGGTCCGGCGCATCAGCGGAATGGCCTCGTCCGCATAGCCGCGCGCGGCCGCGAGGTCGCGCGGGATGAGGAACGCGACCAGGTTGTTGAGCGGTGACAGCCGGGCTTGGGGCAGGCCGAGGCGCTTCGTCAGGTCGAGCGCGACTTGGAGGACGCCGAGGCCCATCGTGGGTCGCCCGGCGATCATCAGCGCGCCGCCGTACGACGACATCGCCCGCACCAGCAACGGGAAGTCCTCGACCGACTCAGCCAGAGTGACGGCGCGGTCGAACCACAGCAGCGTCTCCTGGGTCGGTGGGCCGGACATGTACAGGCAGCGCGCCATCTGCAACGCGAGCTCGGCAGCAACCGGTTCGGCGCGAGGGAGGCCGACCACCTCGTCGTAGGTCGCGGCGAGTCGGGCGGACGGCGCCTCGGTGCTGCCGGCGTTGATCTGCACGGCCCCCCACAGTGCGACCACGCGGCCGGCCTCGACCGGCAGCGCAGCAGCGAGGTAGTGCTCACAGGCGCGATCCGCGAGACTGATCGCGTCGTCGACGTCACCGGCGAGGCTCGCGCTGTCGGCCGCTCCCTCGGCGAGCCGGCCCAGGTCGGCCTCGGTCGTGGCAAGCGCATACGCGGTCTCGTAGTGCCGACGGGCCTCGGCGGGCGCACCCAGCTCGCGTGCGCGTGCACCAGCCCGCTCGAGCAACGACATGGCGAGCTCGGCGAGCTCGTCAGCGTCCGGGTCGTCCGGCATCGCGTCGCGGGCGTCGAGGTAGTGGCTCGCCAGCACAGCGGGGAAGACGTCGGCGTCCGGCTCTGACTCCAGTCGGCGCACCGCGGCGAGATGGCGGGTCTTGCGGTCACGCCGGGACAGCGTCTCGTAGGCGACGGTGCGCACCAGGGCCTGGACGAAGCGGTACTGGCCTCGCTCCGGTGAGCGCGGGTCGGCCTCGACCGAGAGGATCTCCTTGCGGACCAGCGCCGAGAGGAGGCCGTCGACCTCTTCGGCTGCGAGTCCGCTGGTGGCGACCAAAGCTGCGATGCCCGCCCGGGTGAACGACTGGCCGAGCACCGAGGCGTCCTGGACCAAGCGGCGCTCGCGTTCGGGCAGGGCGTCGAGCCGGGCGGCGATGAGGTTGTGCAGCGACGTCGGAGCCGCAAGCTCGACGAAGTCCACCCGCGAGCTCGCGTCCTCGGCGAGCACGTATCGACCCTCGCGGGGGACGACGGCGTCCTTGTCGATCAAGGCACGCACCGTCTCGACGGCGTAGAGGGGAAGGCCCTCCGCGCGCGCGACCAGCTGTTGCCGGGTCGTCGCGGGAAGGCCGTCGACGAGGCCGTCGACGAGGTCGTTCATCGCCGCGTCCGACAGTGGTTCCAGGTGCAGCACATGGGTGCGGCGGGTCGATCCCCAGCGGGGCCGTCGCTCGGCTAGCTCAGGTCGCGCGAAAGCGAGGATGAAGATCGCCGCCTGGGAGGTCTCCACCACGCGCTCGAAGAAGTCGAGCAAGCCGTCATCAGCCCACTGCACGTCCTCGACGACGAGCACGCACCCCTCGGTGGTCGTCGCGAGCCGCTCGAAGAACAGCTGCCAAGCGGCGAAGAGGTCGTCACGGGGGAACTTCGTGCCTGCGTCGACGAGGTGTGCGACACCGAGCAGGGTCGCGAGCCGCGGCAGCAGCCACTCGCGCTCCTCCGCCTCTTCGACGTGCGTCGGCAGCTGATCGCGGAGCCGGTCGACCAGCGACTCCGGTGTCTCTCCTTCGACCGACCCCAGCCGCATGCGCAGCATCTCTGCGAGGGCCCAGAACGCCACGCCCTCGCCGTAGGCGAGGCAACGGCCCCGGTGCCAGGCGACGAGGTTGGTGATGCCGTCGCTGTACTTGTCGAACTCCCATCCCAGCCGCGACTTGCCGACGCCGGCCGCACCGACCACCGCGAGCAGCCGTGGCCGGCCCTCTTCCAGCGTGGCGTGGTAGATCTCCTTGACCATCCGTAGGTCGCGGTCCCGCCCGACAAACGGAGCCTCTAGCCCGTCGACGCGACGCGAACCGCCGACGATCGCGACGACCTGCTGGGCGACGTACAGTTCGAGCGCCTCGGTCTTGCCCTTGAGCTCGTGCGAACCGGCGTCGGCATAGGCGACCGATGCGACGGTGAGCGCTTTGGTCTGGCGGTCGACCCAGACCTCGCCGGGTCGCGCTGCCGACTGCACTCGTGCGGCCGTGTTGACGGCGTCACCCGCGACCATGCCCTCGCCGCTCGCACCGAGGGTGACCGCCACCTCGCCGGTCACGATTCCCACCCGCATCGACAGGCCAGGTGCACCGAGCTCCTCGCCCAAAGCGATCACCGCGGCCACGATGTCGAGCCCGGCGCGAACTGCCCGCTCTGCGTCGTCCTCTTGCGCGATGGGGACGCCCCAGACCGCCATGACCGCGTCGCCGATGAACTTCTCGACCGTCCCGCCGTACCGCGCGATGACGGTGCGACAGGTGTCGAAGTAGCGCGACAGCAGTTCGCGTACCTCTTCCGGGTCGCGTGACTCCGACAGCGTGGTGAACCCGACGAGGTCGCCGAACAGCACCGACGTGATTCGACGTTCGGAGACCCTGGGCGGACTGGGCGCCTGCCGCGGATGGTCGCCTGCGACGGGTGTGCCGCACTCGGCGCAGAACTTCCCGGTGACCGCGGTCCCGCAGTTGGTGCAGGTCGTCGCCTGTGCAGCGCCACACTCGGCGCAGAACTTCGCCGCCGGCGGCCGGTCGGCTCCGCACTGCACACAGTTGGGCATGTCCACCTCGATCAGCGCACGGCGAGCGCGCGTGCCCGCCGTACTCGTTCGATGAACGGCGCGGCGCGCAGCGACGTGAAGATCCCCTCGGCCGCGTCGAGGAGGGGGGTCGCATCGGCGACGCGGCCCTGGTTGCTTCGCCACTCCGCCTGGTCGAGCAGGCACCGTCCATGCCAGTACGGCGTCCCGAAGGCACGAAGCGCTCCGGCGGCGGAGTCGAAGTCGGCGTCGACAAGAGCTGCGTCGACATTGGTGAGGATGCCCATCCGTGCGCGGAAGTACGGCACCAGCGCACGCAGGACCCCCGACAGCTGCCCACGTGGCGCATCGGCGACCCTGCGCAGCCACCGGTCCGCCACCTCGAGGTCCTGCACCTGCATGGCGGCGTCAAGCAGAGCGCACCAGTAGGTCGGAAAGTCGTCGTCGAATCCGCCGAAGTCGAAATAGGTGTCCAAGGCCTCGAGTGCGGCCTTCAAACCGCCCCGGTCGTCCCCCGTGCTGAGGAGGTGCAGGCTGAGCCCGGTCAGCGCGGCCGACCGCATCTGCGTCGACGTGATGTGTGCGTAGTCGACCTCGGGTGCCGGCACCGGCTCTCCGCGGGCGTGAAGAGCGAGACCGCGGTAGACACCGAAGACCGCTGACAGGAAGTGGTCGGCGGTCATGCCGCTGAGCTGGACGTCGTCGGTGAGCTCGTCCCACTGACCGCCGAGCCAGTAGATGAACGCTCTGGTCGCCGCGAGATAGCCGCCTGTGTCGCCGTCACCGAGCCGCTGCGCGAGTGCCAGCCCCTCCTCGGCGTAGCCTCGCGCCTTCGCGAGGTCCCGGCCGGCCAGGAAACTGGCCAGGTTGTTGAGCGGGATCAGCTGGGCGCGGGGGAGGTCGTTGTCCCGCGCCACCTCGAGCGCGACCCGCAGCATCCCCAACCCCATGGTGGGTCGGCGCGTCGTCATCAGGATGGCGGCGTAGCCCGAGATGGACTCCGCGAGGAGGAGAGGGTCCTCCTCGGCGTCCGCGAGGACGGTGGCACGGTCCGCCCAGATGGCCCCGGAGGCGCCGTCGGCGCGCCCCGCAAAGAAGGCGCGGCCGATCTGCTGGGCCAGCTTGGCCATGACCCGACGTGTCTCGGCGTTCTCCTCCAGCGACTCGTAGACCGCGATCAGGCGCTCAGGCATGTCGCCCACGTTGCCGCTGTTGTTGATGCACTCGCCGACGACCGACGTCGCGTGCGCCCACTGCACTCGCCGGCCAGCGCGTTCGAAAGCACTGGCTGCCTGCTCGGCGAGTTCCAGTGCCTCGGCGGAACGTCCCGCCGCGAGCGATGCCGAGGCGGCACCGACCGCCAACTCGCCGGTGGTCACGTCGTCGGCGGCGAAAGGCAGCGCCGTGACGTAGTGCCGCACCGCCTGGCTGGGCGAGCCCAGGGACCGCGCGCGCACCGCAGCCCGCTCGAGCAGCGCGACCGCCTGCGCGGTCAAGGACTCACCGTCCGGGTCGTCCGGCATCGCCGCGCGCGCATCGAGGTAGTGATGGGCGAGAACGCCGGCGTATGCATCCGCGTCTGGCTCGTGGGCGAGATGCTCGGCGGCAAGAAGGTGCCGTGCCTTTCGGTCGCGACGCGACAGCGTCTCGTAGGCGACGCCGCGCACCATTGCCTGTACGAAGCGGTACTGACCTCGCTCAGGCGATCGCGGGTCAGTGTCGAGCGACAGCAGCTCTTTGCGCACGAGCGCAGCCAACGCAGCGTCGATGTCGGCCTCGGCGGTGCCATGGCTCAGCGCGAGCAGTCCGGCGCGAGTGAACGACAGGCCGAGCACCGAGGCGTTCTGCATCGCGGTTCGCTCGACCGGCGGCAACGCATCGAGCCGGGCGGCGAGAAGAGTCTGCAGGCTGGTCGGCGCACCGACAGAGTCGAGGTCGAGGGAGTGGGACTCCGCGACGACGTAACGACCCTCGCGCGGCACAACCTGGTCGCGGTCGATCAACGCGCGAATGGTCTCGACCGCGAACAGCGGTACACCTTCGGCGCGCTCGACGAGGAGCGCGTTCGTCTCGGCCGACAGCCCGTCGACGAGACCCTCCACCAGCTCGGACATCTTCGCCGGCGGCAGCGGCTCCAGGTGGATCGCCGTCGCCCGTCGTCCCGAGGCCCACGTCGGCCGACGCTCGGCCAGCTCGGATCTCGCCAGCGCGAGGATGAAGATCGGTGCCTGGCTCCGCTCGACGAGCAGCTCGATGAAGTCGAGCAGGCCATCGTCCGCCCATTGCACGTCCTCGATGAGCAAAGCGACGCCGACCGCTTCACCGCTGTGCGAGAGCCGCTCGAAGAACAGCTGCCAGGAGGCGAGGAGCTCGTCGCTCGACGGTGCTGCGTCGCCACCGACCTGCTCGGCGACGCCGAGCAACGCCCCGAGTCGCGGCCGCAGCCATGAGCGTTCGTCCGGGTCTGCGACCCACGTCTGCAGTCCCGCGTCGAGCTTCTCGACGACGACGACCGCCTCGTCTCCTTCGAGGATGTCGAACCGGCTGCGGACGATCTCCGCGAGCGCCCAGAAAGCGACGCCATCGCCGTAGGAGAGGCACCGGCCACGGTGCCAACGGACGGTCACGCTGATGCCGTCGATGTACTTGAAGAACTCCCAGCCCAGCCGCGACTTGCCGATGCCGGGCTGGCCGTAGACCGCAACCAGCCGGGGCCGGTCCTCCTCCAAGGTCGCGTGGAACAGCTCCTTGACCAGGCGCATCTCCCGGTCGCGGCCGACGAAGGGCGCCTCGAGGCCGTCGACCCGCTGCGCGCCGCCGACCGTTGCGACGACCTGTTGTGCGATGAACAGGGTGACCGGCTCCGACTTGCCCTTGAGGGCGTGCGACCCGGCGTCGGCGTACACGACCGCCGCAGACGTCAGCGCTCGCGTCGTGTCATCTACCCACACCTCGCCCGGAGCGGCTGCGGTCTGGATACGCGCGGCAGTGTTGACGGGGTCACCGGCCACCATGCCCTCGCCGGTGGCGCCGAGCGTCACGGCGACCTCACCGGTGACCAGCCCCACCCGCATGGACAGGCCGTCGGCACCGACCTCGTCGCCCAGCGCCGAGACGGCGTCGGCGAGATCGAGGCCCGCGCGGACCGCTCGTTCCGCGTCGTCCTCGTGCGCGACCGGCACGCCCCATACCGCCATGACGGCGTCTCCGATGAACTTCTCCACCGTGCCGCCGTAACGCGCCACGACTGTTCGGGCGACGGCAAAGTAGCGAGACAGCAGCTCTCGCACCTGCTCGGCGTCGCGACTCTCGGACAACGGGGTGAACCCGACGAGGTCAGCGAACAGGATCGTCGTCAGCCGACGTTCGGCGACCGGACGTGGGTGGTCGGTGGGCTGCTGGCCGCCGCCGGCGAGGTCAGCCCGTGGCTGCAACTTCGTCCCGCACTGGGAGCAGAAGCTTCCGGACGCCGGCGCGCCACACCCTGGACAACTGTCGGTCAATGCGTTGCCGCACGCGGAGCAGAACCGCGCATCGGCGGCAGCGGCGGTCCCGCAGGCGGAACAGGTCGGCATTTCCACCTCTCGTCCGCACGATCGGGACAGCACGTGCAGCGTAGGCACAGCGCACGGCCGTGCGCAGGCGATCGGGATAGCGCAGCGCTGGAATTCGAGCCCGAAAATTGCGCGCAATTGCGGGTAGCCTGCAGGCGAAAAGGCTTCGCGAAGGGAATTCAACAATGGCACAGCGAATTCAGGTTCTTTTGGTTTGCGATTTGCACGACGACGAGACGCCCGGCACTGAAACTCTCGCTTTCACCCTCGACGGGTCGTCCTACGAGATCGATCTCTGCGAACAGCACGCAGAGAAGATGCGGGAGCGCTTCGCGCCGTACGTCGGTGCCGGGCGACGAACCGGTGGACGCAGCGACCCGGCAGGTGGCCGCGGCCGTCGGCGCCGTAGCCGCGGTTCGGGTGACGCCGCGCGGATCCGCGAGTGGGCGCGTTCACAAGGTCTCGCCGTTCCCGAGCGCGGGCGCATTCCCGCGGACCTCGCCGAGAAGTACGCCGCCGCCAACCCGCGCTAGTTCTGCTCTCAGCACAACAGCGGAATCTGCCGAGGACGTCGGCATGTTGAACCACCAGGCGCCGGTGCCCGAATTGTCGGATGGCTGCGGGTGACCCACACCGGGTACCTCGGATCCACCAGACGGTTCGCCGCCCGGGGCTAGCATGCGGGGAAGGGAGCAGTCGGCTCCCCGAACCGCTTCCGCTGAGGAGCGAGCATGTTCGAACGGTTCACCGACCGCGCAAGGCGCGTCGTCGTCCTGGCTCAGGAAGAAGCCAGGATGCTCAACCACAACTACATCGGCACCGAGCACATCCTGCTCGGCTTGATTCATGAAGGCGAAGGCGTCGCGGCAAAGGCGCTCGAGTCATTGGGCATCTCGCTTGAAGGCGTGCGCCAGCAGGTCGAGGAGATCATCGGCCAGGGGCAGCAGGCACCGAGCGGACACATTCCGTTCACCCCTCGCGCCAAGAAGGTCCTCGAGCTCTCGCTGCGTGAGGCCTTGCAGCTCGGCCACAACTACATCGGCACCGAGCACATCCTGCTCGGCCTGATCCGCGAAGGCGAAGGCGTCGCGGCGCAGGTGCTCGTGAAGCTCGGCGCGGACCTCAACCGCGTTCGCCAGCAGGTCATCCAGCTGCTGTCGGGCTACCAGGGCAAGGAGCCGGCTGCTGCCGGCGCAGGCGGCGAAGGCACGCCGTCGACGTCGCTCGTCCTCGACCAGTTCGGTCGCAACCTCACGCAGGCTGCGCGCGAGTCGAAGCTCGACCCGGTCATCGGGCGCGAGAAAGAGATCGAGCGCGTCATGCAGGTCCTTTCTCGTCGTACGAAGAACAACCCGGTTCTCATCGGCGAGCCCGGTGTCGGAAAGACCGCGGTCGTCGAGGGGCTTGCGCAGGCGATCGTCAAGGGCGAGGTCCCCGAGAACCTCAAGGACAAGCAGCTCTACACCCTCGACCTCGGCGCGCTCGTCGCCGGCAGCCGCTACCGCGGTGACTTCGAGGAGCGGCTCAAGAAGGTTCTGAAGGAGATCCGCACCCGCGGCGACATCATCCTGTTCATCGATGAGATCCACACGCTCGTCGGTGCCGGTGCTGCTGAAGGTGCGATCGATGCGGCCAGCATCCTCAAGCCGATGCTCGCTCGCGGCGAGCTGCAGACGATCGGTGCCACGACTCTCGACGAATACCGCAAGCACCTCGAGAAGGACGCCGCGCTCGAGCGGCGCTTCCAGCCGATCCAGGTCGGCGAGCCGTCGCTGGCGCACACCATCGAGATCCTCAAGGGTCTGCGCGACCGCTACGAAGCGCACCACCGCGTCTCCATCACCGACAGCGCGCTCGTCGCCGCCGCGACTCTCGCCGACCGCTACATCTCCGACCGTTACCTGCCGGACAAGGCGATCGACCTGATCGACGAGGCCGGCTCGCGCATGCGCATCCGTCGCATGACAGCGCCGCCGGACCTGCGCGAGTTCGACGAGAAGATAGCCGCGGTGCGTCGCGACAAGGAGAGCGCGATCGACGCGCAGGACTTCGAGAAGGCCGCGTCGCTCCGTGACAAGGAGAAGACGCTGCTCGCCGAGAAGGCCACTCGCGAGAAGGAGTGGAAGGCCGGCGACATGGACGTCGTCGCCGAGGTCACCGACGAGGAGATCGCTGAGGTCCTCGCGACGTGGACCGGCATCCCGGTCTTCAAGCTGACCGAAGAAGAGACGGCTCGCCTGCTGCGCATGGAGGACGAGCTCCACAAGCGGATCATCGGCCAGGAGCAGGCGGTCAAGGCCGTCTCGCAGGCGATCCGACGCACCCGCGCAGGGCTCAAGGACCCGAAGCGTCCGGGTGGCTCGTTCATCTTCGCGGGCCCGTCAGGTGTCGGTAAGACCGAGCTCTCCAAGACGCTCGCCGAGTTCCTCTTCGGCGACGAGGACGCGCTGATCCAGCTCGACATGAGCGAGTTCATGGAGAAGCACACCGTGTCGCGGCTGGTCGGTTCGCCTCCCGGCTACGTCGGCTACGAAGAGGGCGGTCAGCTCACCGAGAGGGTGCGCCGCAAGCCGTTCAGCGTGGTGCTCTTCGACGAGATCGAGAAGGCGCACCCGGACGTCTTCAACACGTTGCTGCAGGTGCTCGAGGACGGCCGGCTCACCGACGCGCAGGGCCGCACCGTCGACTTCAAGAACACCGTCATCATCATGACGACCAACCTCGGCACCCGTGACATCGCGAAGGGCCTCAACCTCGGCTTCGCCGGCGGTGACACCGAGACGTCCAACTACGAGCGGATGAAGGGCAAGGTCGCGGAGGAGCTCAAGCAGCACTTCCGGCCAGAGTTCCTCAACCGTGTCGACGACGTGATCGTGTTCCACCAGCTGTCCGAGGACAACATCATCGAGATCGTCGACCTGATGATCGCGCGGGTCGACACCCAGATGAAGAACCGCGACATGGCGATCGAGCTGACGCACGACGCCAAGCGGCTGCTCGCGAAGAAGGGCTACGACCCGGTGCTCGGCGCCCGGCCGTTGCGCCGGACGATCCAGCGCGACATCGAGGACATCCTCTCCGAGAAGATCCTCTACGGCGAGTTGCAGGCCGGTCAGATCGTCGTTGTCGACGTCGAGAACGTCGACAACGAAGACCGGTTCACCTTCCGCGGTGAGATCAAGCCGGTCGCGCCTGACGCTCCGCCCGTCGCCGCCGCCGGTGCGGGTGAGGCAGAGGCCGAAGCCACCTCGTAGCTCCACGGCAGCAACTGCGGGCCCCGACCGTCAGGTCGCGGGCCCGCAGTCGTTTGCGGCTTCGGTGAAGCACCTGCTTGCCGGCCCTCCGTCGCCTACCGTCGTCTGCAGCGAGGTGACCTGCCCCGGGGGACTGCAAGATGCCGAGCAAGACCATGCGCCGCGCCGTCGACACGGTGGCGTTCGGCCGTCGGCGGCGCCAGCGCGCCATGCATCGCCGGCTCGCCGAGCTCGACCGGCTCGAGTTCGGCTCCGTGCCGCTGCCCCGTGAGCCCCTTCCGACGGCATTGATCACGTTGATCGTGGCGGTCGTCGTGGTCGGCGGCCTCCTGGCGCTCTGGCTGCTTCCCGGAAGCTCTTCGCACCAGACCTCGCTTGCCGCCGCCGACGGCGCTCGGATCGCCCCCCGGGTATTGGATGCACCGACCAGCACGCACATCGACGAACCCCACCGGCTGCTGCCTCCGGTCACGATCAAGCCGGCGGCCCGCTCGACGTCGTACCGCTTCATCGGAGGTCCGCACGGTCCGCGGTGGGAGGCGTGCCGAGCGATTCACTACGTCGTCCGGCCCGGCGGAGAAGGTGCGGAGTTCGACACCATCCTGCGTTCAGCAATCGCGGAGGTCAGCCGGGCGACCGGTCTCACCTTCGTCGACGACGGCCTGACGACGGAAGCGCCGCTGCAGCGCGCGTCGCGTGACCTGTACCAGCCGAACCGCTACGGCAATCGCTGGGCTCCCGTCCTGATCGCCTGGTCGAACGTCGCCGAGAGCCCGGGGCTCGGGGGGCGGGTCGAGGGGTTCGCTCGGCCCGGTTGGTGGGAGGCGAACGGTGAACCGCAGCGTCTCGTCAGTGGCAGCGTGACCTATGACGTGGACAAGCTCCAGACGCTGGACTCGGAGCTCGGTCACGGCGCGGTGCGAACGGTCGTGCTCCACGAGCTCGGTCACCTGGTCGGGCTGGCGCACGTTCACGACCGCAGCCAGGTGATGAACCCGTCGCTCGGGCAAGGCGCGCCGACGCACTTTGCGGCGGGTGACCTGACCGGCCTCGCAGAGCTTGGGTCCGGCCCCTGCTTCACCGACTACTGACGGCTCGTCACTCAAGCCGGCAAGCGATAGCCACCGTCACCACTGGGCTCGACCAAGCCGTCGGTGATGAGCCCGTGCAGCGCGCGGTTGCGTTGTGCATCGTCGGGCCATGCCGCGTCCAGTGCGTGTGATGAAACGGCGTCGACCGAGTCACGCAGCACCGCAAGCAACCGTCCTCGCGCCTGCCGGTCGGTCCCTTCATAACCCTGCGACCGCCGTACGACGTCAGGCGTCGGTCGACCGGCTGCCAGCCATCGGCAGTCGCGCCGGACGGGACACTCGTCGCAACGCGGTGCCCGTGCGGTGCAGACCACGGCGCCGAGCTCCATGACCGCGACGCTGTAGACGGCAGCGTCACGCTGCGGCAGTCGGTTGGTCGCCGCTCGGCGTTCGCTCACCGTCGGGCTGGAGGTGACCGGACCGGCCACGCCGTCGAACAGTCGCGCATAGACCCGGCGCACGTTCGTGTCGAGCACCGCAATGTCTGCACCGTGCGCGAACGCAGCGACAGCCGCGGCCGTGTAGTCGCCGATGCCGGGAAGGGCGCGCAGGTCGTCGTACGACGTCGGTACGGCGCCGGCGTGGAGCTCGCGGATCGCCACGGCCGACGCATGCAGCCGGAGGGCGCGGCGCGGGTAACCCAGCCGGCCCCAGGCGCGGACCGCCTCGCCCGGCGCGGTCGCGGCCAGCGACGTCGCCGTGGGCCAGCGGTCCATCCAGGACCGCCACAACGGAAGCACCCGGGCGACCGGCGTCTGCTGCAACATCATCTCGCTGACGAGCACGCCCCACGGCGTCCGGTCCGGTGCCCGCCACGGCAGCTCCCGGGCGGCCCCGGCGTACCACCTCATGATCGCGCCGGCGGTCGCGTCGCTCATCGCTGCGAATCCTCGCACGCACCCTGCTGTCGCGCCCTAGCATCCGCACGTGGACTCCCGCGGCGTGCTGCAGCCGGTCGGTCCACGCCCGCCGCACGTCTACTGGGTGCGCCGCCTCGTGCTGCTCGCGATCGCGACCCTGGTGGTCGTCCTGGTCGCGCACGCATGCGCGGGAGGGGGGACGGGGGCCGGCGGCGGCCTCAGGCAACGCGCGGACCAGCAGCCGCTGCCCGGAGCCGGTACGACGCCCAGCGCCTCGACGACTCCCGCCGCCGCGGTGCCGGTCGTCGCCTGCAGGGCGCAGGACCTGCGGGTCGCCGTGTCTGCCGACGCGACCGACTACCCGCTGGGCGTCAACCCGCGCTTCACCGCGGTGCTCAGCAACGCGGGGCCGACGTGCAGGTTCCCCACGGCCCTGTCCAGCCGCAGCTGGCGGATCCTCTCCGGCGTCGACGAGGTCTGGGCCACCGCCGACTGCCCGCGCTCCGACCAGGGCAAGACCGTCCGTCTCGGGGCTGGCCGGCAGGTGACGTATGTCTTGCCCTGGGACCGGCACCGATCCACGCCCGGCTGTGCGCTGGAGGGAACTCCCGCACAACCTGGGACATATCGGCTCTACGTCACCATCGACGGCGCAGTAGGCCATCCGGCCGTCTTCCACCTGGCCGGTTGACCTCAAGGGCACGCGCGAACCGGACGACATTCGCACGTAGACCCCGCCCAAGTCGACCTGCCCCGTGAGGTGCACCCGTGAGCGCTGCTCCGCCTCCCGGCAAAGCCGGTCCTGGTGGCAGCGAACCCGTGCGGGTCGTGATCGTCGACGACTCCGCCGTGCAGCGGCGGTTCGCCCGCTCCGCTCTCGAGGCGGATGGCCGCATGACGGTCGTCGGGGAGGCCCGCAACGGTCGCGACGCGGTCGCGATGGTCGACCGGCTTCAGCCCGAAGCGGTCCTGATGGACCTGCACCTGCCTGTCATGAACGGCATCGAGGCCATCGAACGGATCATGGCGACGCGACCGACGCCGATCCTGGTCTACTCCGCGTTCGTCGACGGCGAGGATCGCGACAACGCTGCTGCCGCTCTGGCGGCCGGCGCCGTCGACGTCATGGCGAAGCCGGGCCCTGCTGATAGCGGCCACCTCGAGGAGTACGCCGAGGCGCTTCGCAAGCGGCTGCGCGTTGCCGGTCGCGCCAAGGTCATCACTCACCCGCGCGGTCGGCTCGGCGGTGCGAACGTTGCGCTCTCCACCCGCCGGCTCGGCGGTGTCGTACCGCCCGTGCAATGCGCGCCACCACCGCCGCCGAGCGAGATCGTCGACGGGCTGCGACCGCGCAAGGTGCGGCTCATCGGAATCGGCGCATCGACCGGCGGACCGCACGCTCTCGCGACGGTTCTCGGTGAGCTTCCCGAGGACCTCGAGGCCGCGGTGGTCGTCGTACAGCACATGGCCGACGGCTTCATCGAAGGTCTTGCGCACTGGCTGGACGGGCTCTGCGCGCTTCCCGTCGCCGTCGCGACGCCCGGCCGTCGGCTCGCGCCCGGCACGGTGTCGATCGCGCCGAGTGGTGTCAACCTGCTCGTGCACGACACACTGCGCGTCTCGACTGCTGAGCCGCCGAAGACGCAGTACCACGTGCCGGGCATCGACGAGACGCTGTCGTCGATCGCCGCTGCGGTCGGTCAGTACTCCGTCGGCGTCCTTCTGACCGGCATGGGTCGTGACGGCGCACTCGGGTTGAAGCGCATGCGCGAGCGCGGCGCGCTGACGATCGCGCAGGACGAGGCGACGTGCGCTGTCTATGGCATGCCCGCGGCGGCAGTCGCCATCGGTGCGGCTGAGCTGCAGCTCCCGATCGGTGAGGTCGGTCCTGCCCTGCGGCAGGTGGCGATGCCGGCAAGGGAGCCCGCGCCGTGAAGCGGCCACCGCTGAGCGACGCGGAGTTCGGTGAGCTCGCCGGCCTGCTCCATCGCACCGCCGGTCTGGCGTTCGACGACAGCCGTCGCGACTCGCTCGCCTACAGCGTCAACGAACGGATGCGCGCGTCCGGTTGCGCCAGCGTCGCGGACTACCTGCGACTGCTCGCCGCACCTTCGGGCGCTGCCGAACGTCAGGCACTGCTCGACGAAGTGACCATTCCGGAGACGCACTTCTTCCGCAACCCGCCGCAGATCCGGGCGCTCCGCCAGCATGTGCTCCCGGAGCTCATGCGCCAGGCGGCCGGTCGCCGCCGGCTGCGGATCTGGAGCGCGGGCTGCTCGACGGGCGAAGAGCCGTACACGATCGCGATGCTGGTGCGCGAGCTGATCCCGGCGAATGCCGGCTGGGACGTGAAGATCATCGCCACCGACATCTCGACGCGCGCGCTGACGTCGGCCCGCGCCGGTCGGTACCGCGAGCGGTCGTTCGTCATGACGGACCCGGTCGACCGGCAGCGGTTCTTCGTTCTCGACGCGGATTCACGTGCCTACGTCGTCCGGCCGGAGGTCCGTGAGCTCGTCGAGTTCCGGCACCACAACCTCGTCGCCGACCCGCCGCCGTTCGAACCTGGCGAAGCCGACCTCATCCTCTGCCGCAACGTCACCATCTACTTCGACCGCGAGACGACGAAGCGGCTGATGACGCGCATGCACACGACGTTGCGCGATGGTGGTTACCTCTTCCTCGGGCACGCCGAGACTTTGTGGCAGATCAGCTCGGACTTCTCGCTGGTGTCACTGGGCGACGCGTTTCTCTATCGCCGGCAGTCGGAGGACGGCGAACGGCGCCAGGTGCTGCCCGACCGGCGGACCGAGGACGAGCTGCGCCCGACCAAGGCGGACCGCCGGCGCGGACCGGTCGACCGCCGCCGGCTCTCGCTCGCTCGTCGCAAGCCCGACACTCCCGAGACCGAGCGGATGCCGGCTGCGCCTGTCGCTCCGCCGGCGCGTACCGCGGACGGTCGTGACCCGCTCGTCGCCGTACGTTCGGCCGTTGCCGATGGCCGGTACGACGAGGCCGCGGACCTGGCCGCGGAAGTCGTCGACGCGACCCCGTTGCGCAGTGAGGCGCACTACCTGCAGGGGCTCGCACTCGGCAACCTCGGAAGGGACACCGAGGCACTCGTCGTGCTGCGCAAGGCCGTCTACCTCGACCCCAGCGACGGTTTCGCGCACTTCCTCCTCGGCGGCGCGCTCGAGCGCCTCGGTGAACATGTCGCTGCCTCTCGCTCTTACCGGGCCGCCGCTGCGACACTGGGCGAGCGACCCGGAGATGCGGTGGCACCGGAGCTCGGTGGCCGGTCGGTGGCGGAGCTCGCATCGGTGTGCGAGCAGCTGGCCGCCCGCGCGGAGACGCTGGCGCGAGGGGGACATGGATGAACGGCTACGTGCTGTTCCGCCTGGGCGACCGCAGATTCGTCACCAAGCTCGACGAGGTGCGCGAGATCGTCCGGCTGTCCGGTCTCGAGACGCTGCCCGGAATGCGCCCGCCGCTGGCCGGCGTCGTCGTGCTGCGCGGCGCCCCGTTGCCGGTGCTCGACGTGCGCGCCGCCGAGGTGGTCGGCACCGACGGTGGCGACGTACTGGTCATGGATGTCGAAGGAGACGCCGTCGGCATCGCCGTCGACCAGGTGCTCGCCGTGCTCGGAGCCGACGAGCTTCAGCTGGCGGAGCCGCCCGCGAAGGCGTTGCCGGAGTACGTCGTCGGTGTGCGCCGCGACGGGAACGGCCCCCTGCTCCTCGTCGACCTGCACCTGCTGCTCGACGTGACGACGGTCGGCTGGCGCGACGCGCTCGCGGAGCAGGTCGTGCGCGACGTCTGACCTGAGCGGTCAGACGTAGCGTTCGAGGATCGACGACTCGGCCAGCCGGGACAGGCCCTCGCGCACCGACCTCGCACGGGTCTCGCCGACACCTTCCACGGCCTGCAGGTCGTCGATCGAGGCGGCGAGCAGCTTCTGAAGTGAGCCGAAGTGGTCGACCAACCGGTCGACCACGGTGCCCGGAAGCCGCGGCACTCGCGCGAGCAACCGGAACCCGCGCGGTGAGACCGCCGCGTCCAGTACGTCGACAGCGGCACCGAAACCGCACACGCGCGCAATCGCCGCGAGGTCGAGAAGGTCGGTCGCCGACAGCCCGTCGAGATCGGCCAGCACGTCGCCGAACTTGCGTGCCCGCCGACCGGAAGGCGGCGGCATGTAGTCGCGGATGATCAGCTCGCGCTCCTGCTCGACGCCCGCCATCAGCTCGTCGAGCTGCAGCGAGAGCAGGCGACCGTCGGTGCCGAGCTCGACGACGTAGCCCTCGATCTCGGACGCGATGCGTCGCACCATCTCGAGTCGCTGGCTGACGGCCACCGCGTCACGAACGGTGACGAGGTCTTCGATCTCGAGCGCCGACAGCGTGCCGCTGACCTCGTCGAGACGCAGCTTGTAACGCTCGAGGGTCGCCAGTGCCTGGTTGGCGCGGGAGAGGATCGCGGCCGAGTCGTCGAGCACGTAACGGCGGTTGTCGACGTAGAGCGCGATGATGCGCATCGACTGGCTGCAGCTGATCACCGGATAGCCGGTCTGCTTCGCGACTCGCTCGGCGGTGCGGTGCCGAGTGCCGGACTCTTCGGTCGGGATCGACGGATCGGGAACGAGGTGGGTCGCGGCACGCAGGATGCGGGTGTAGCTGTCGTCGAGGACGATCGCGCCGTCCATCTTCGCCAGCTCGCGCAGCCTCGTCGCGGAGAACTCCACGTCGAGCGGGAACCCGCCCGTGCAGAGCGACTCGACGGTCTTGTCGTGACCGAGCACGACGAGGCCGCCGGTGTTGCCGCGCAGGATGCGCTCGAGACCGTCGCGCAGCGCTGTGCCGGGCGCGACCGCGGCGAGTGTCGCGCGGAGCAGGTCGCCCTCGGGCCGATCGCTGGGGGACACCGGACTCCTCGTCGCGCGGCGGTGGCGATCCTGCCGCGGAGTCTAACCGTCAGCGCACGACGTCGAGGCGCACGACGTTGTCGGGGCGGCGCGTCGAGACCGAATCGTTGAGTACGCGCAAGGCGGCTGCCAGGTCGCCGACTCCGATGCACTCGATGCCGTCGACCCTCACCTCGCCACCGGCAGGGACGAGGGCGCGGCGGAAGCCGAGCCGAGCCGCCTCCTGAAGACGCGGCGCGAGCGCGCCGATCGACCGGACCTCGCCGGCGAGCCCGACCTCGCCGATCGCCACGAGATCGCCGGGCAGGGCGTGGTCGCGCGCGGCTCCGGCGACTGCGAGGGCGACCGCGAGATCGGCGGCGGGCTCCGCCAGCCGGACCCCACCGACCGTCGCGGCGTAGACGTCATGGCTCGCCAGCGGCACCCGGCCACGGCGGTCGAGGACCGCGAGCACCATCGCGATGCGGGCCGCGTCGAGCCCGCTCGTCGCTCGGCGCGGAGCGGGCAGCGACGTCTTGGCGACGAGTGCCTGCACCTCGCTGACGAGGGCACGACGGCCTTCCATCGCGACCGTGACGCAGGTGCCGGGGACGGGGTCGCTGATGCGCGACAGGAACAGCCCCGACGGGTCGGCAAGACCGATGATGCCGCTGTCGGTGAGGTCGAAGCAGCCGACCTCGTCGGCCGGACCGAAGCGGTTCTTGACGGTGCGGACGAGGCGCAGCCGCGAATGCCTGTCACCTTCGAAGTGCAGGACGACGTCGACGAGATGCTCCAGCACACGGGGACCCGCGATCGCGCCGTCCTTCGTGACGTGGCCGACGAGCACCGTCGAGATGCCCCGCGACTTGGCGACGCGGGTGAGTGCGGCAGCGACCTCGCGCACCTGGGCGACACCGCCCGAGGTGCCGTCGACCTCCGCCGAACCGATGGTCTGGACGGAGTCGACGACCAGCACCTGTGGCTGGACGGCGTCGATGTGGCCGAGCACTGCCGACAGCTCGGTCTCGGCCGCGAGATAGAGCTCGTCCGCGAGCGCACCGATGCGGCCGGCTCGCAGCCGCACCTGCGCCGCGGACTCTTCTCCGGTGACGACCAGGCAGCGTCGCCCCGACTCCGCGATCCGGGCGGCCGCGGAGATGAGAAGCGTCGACTTGCCCACGCCCGGTTCGCCGGCGAGCAGGACGACCGAGCCGGGCACGAGACCACCGCCGAGCACCCGGTCGAGCTCGGCGACGCCCGTGGGCCGGTGGACGGCACCCTGCGACGGGACCTCACCGATCGGCTGCGCGGGGGCGCTCACCGGCCCCGCGGTGACCTGGCCGCCGGGACGGGCGCCGACCTCGGCGAGGGTGCCCCACGCCTGGCACTCCGGGCACCGGCCGACCCATCTGGTGGCCTCGAGACCACACTCGCTGCAGCGGTAGCTCGCGCGATCCCGCGCCGCGGTCTTGGCCATGCCCAGACGCTAGAGCCGACCTCCGACAGTCCGCCGTACGACGCGCCCGCGCGCCGGAGGCGGCAAGGTCAGGCGCGGGGCGGGTCAGGCGCGGGGCGGGGAAGCCGGGTGCGGCGCGATCGGGCGGCTGGCGAGGGCCTGCTCGCACATCTGCACGAGCTGGTCATAGGCCGGCTTGCCCATCAGCTCGGTGAGCTCCGGGCCGTAGGTGACGTAGAGCGGGTCGGCCGCGACGTGCGCCTCGGTGTTGCCGCTGCAGTACCACTGGAAGTCGTGTCCGCCCGGCCCCCAGCCGCGGCGGTCGTACTCCGTGATCGTCGTGACGAGCACCTTGGTGTCGTCGGGCCGCTTCACCCAGTCATAGGTCCGCCGGATCGGCAGCTGCCAGCAGACGTCCGGCTTGGTCTCCAAGGGATGCAGGCCGGTGTTGAGAGCGTGCAGGTGCAGTGCGCAGCCCTGTCCGGCGGGGAAGCCGGGCCGGTTGAGGAAGATGCACGCGCCGTTGATCCGGCGGGTCCGCCGCTTGCCGTCCTCGACCTCGCTGATGCCGGTCTTCAGGCCCTGCTTGCGGAACTGCCACTCGTCATCGGTCAGCTGCCGGGCGAACTTCTCGGTCTTCTTCTCGTCGGCCTTCTCGGAGTAGTAGGCGCCGTGCGAGCAGCAGCCGTCGTCCGGTCGCTTCTTCACGATGCCCTTGCATCCGCTGCCGAAGATGCACGTCCAGTTGGACAGCAGCCAGGTCAGGTCGCAGCGGAACAGCTCGTCGTCGTCCTCGGGGTTGACGAACTCGATCCACTGTCGGGGAAAGTCGAGGGGCACCTCAGGCACGCGCACACTCTATGCATCACGGGGTAACTTCAGGCACTGCGACAGACTGTGTGCGTGACGGTCGTTCAGGTTCCCGAGGCGAAGGTCGCGCTGTCGACCGCTTCGGTCTACCCGGAGTCGACCGCGGCGGCGTTCGAGATCGCCGCGCGCCTCGGCTACGACGGGGTCGAGGTCATGGTCTGGACCGACCCGGTGAGCCAGGACCCGGACGCGTTGAAACGGCTAGCGGACTATCACGGCGTCGCCATCCTCGCGATCCACGCGCCGTGCCTGATCATCACGCAGCGGGTGTGGGGGACGGAGCCCTGGGCGAAGCTCGTGCGGTCGCGCAACGCGGCGGAGACCGTCGGGGCCAAGACGGTGGTCGTCCATCCGCCGTTTCGCTGGCAGCGGGAGTACGCCCGCGACTTCATCGTCGGGATCCAGCGGATGGCCGACGAGACCGACATCCAGTTCGCCGTCGAGAACATGTTCCCGCTCCGGGCGCGTGGCCGCGCGGTGACGCCGTACAGCCCGGACTGGGATCCGAGCGACGAGGCGTTCCGGCACTTCACGCTCGACCTGTCACACACCTCTGTCTCCCAGTCCGACGCGATGGACATGGCGGGGCGGATGGGTGACCGGCTGGCGCACATCCACATCGCCGACGGCATCGGCACCGCACGGGACGAGCACCTCGTGCCCGGTCGCGGCAACCAGCCGTGCGCCGATCTGCTCGAGCGGCTGGCCCGTCAACGGTTCGGCGGCACGGTGGTGGTCGAGGTGAGCACCCGCCGGGCCGACAACCGGGCCGACCGCGAGGCGGACCTGGCCGAAGCGCTGGCCTTCACCAGGCTCAACCTCGCGGCGCCCGTCGACAAGGACACCGCTGCCTGGCGGCGCACCTCGCCGCCGGCCTGACGCCGATGACGGTGCGGGGCAGGTTGTTCGCGCAGGTCGCCGACCTGTACGACGACGTGCGTCCCGACTACCCCGATGGGCTGTACGACGCCCTGGAGTCGGCGGCCGGACCGGTGGCCGGTCAGCGGGTGCTCGATCTTGCTGCCGGCACCGGCCTCGCCACCCGCGCCCTGACCGCACGCGGTGCGCGTGTGGTCGCGATGGACATCTCGCCCGGGATGCTCGCCGCCCTCCGGCGTCGTACGCCGTCCGTGCCGGTCGTCGTGGCGAAAGGCGAGGCGCTGCCGTTCGGCTCGCAGGTCTTCGACCTCGTTGTCTGCGCGACCGCGTGGCACTGGGTGGAGACCGAGCCGGCCGTGGCCGAGATCCGTCGGGCGCTGCGCCCCGGTGGCCACCTGGCCCTGTGGTGGGCCAACCACCTGTGGGACGAGGGTGTCGACTGGGAGAAGGCGCAGGGCGCGGTCTACGAGCGCTGGGCTCAGCTGCACGGCAGCCGCCCGGCCGATCACACAGGAGTGGGCCCTCGGCAGGCGGCTGACGACCTGCGCGAGCGCGGTCTGGATGTCGTCGTGGGCACCGAGCTGACCTGGCAGCGCGAGGTCTCACGCGAGGAGCACATCGACGTGCTGCGCACACACTCGGACAATCTCGCGCTCGGTGATCGACGTGAGGAGTTCCTCGCGCAGGTGGCCGACGCACTCGAGCCCTGGCCCCGGGTGACCGAGCGGCTCTGGGGTCCCTTGGTCGTCGCGCGGGTGTCGTAGCCTCGCGCCGAGGAGGTGGTTGTGGTCCTGCGAGCCGCGCTGCTGACTGCGTCACGCAACGCCCGGGTGCGTCGGCTGGTCGAGACCGCGCCGGTCTCCCGCGACGTCGTCCGGCGATTCGTGGCGGGCACGTCCGTCGACGACGCCGTGCGGGTGTCCTCCACGCTTGCCGACTCCGGCCTGACCGTGACGCTCGACCATCTCGGCGAGGACACGACCGAGGTGGGGCACGCCGACGCGACGACGAAGGCCTACCTCACGTTGTTGCGTCGCCTGGGTGAGCTCGGCCTCGCTGCCCGCGCCGAGGTGTCGGTGAAGCTGTCCGCGGTCGGTCAGGCACTGGACCAGTCCCTCGCTCTCGACAACGCCCGGGCGATCTGTGAAGCGGCGGCTGCGGCGAGCACCACGGTCACCATCGACATGGAGGACCACACCACCACCGACTCGACACTGGCGGTGGTCCGCGACCTGCGTCGCGACTTCCCGTGGGTCGGAGCGGTGCTGCAGGCCTACCTGCGCCGCACCGAAGGGGACTGCCGCGATCTCGCCGCCGAGGGCTCTCGCGTGCGGTTGTGCAAGGGCGCCTACAAGGAGCCGGAGAGCGTGGCCTTCCAGTCCCGTGGCGAGGTGGACCGCTCCTACGTCCGCTGCCTGCGCACGTTGGTCGACGGCGGCGGCTACCCGATGTTCGCCACGCACGACCCGCGGCTGATCGCGATCGCGAGCACTCTCGTGCGCCGGGCCGGCCGCGTCCAGGGCAGCTACGAGTTCCAGATGCTCTACGGCATCCGTCCGCACGAGCAGCTGCGGCTCGCCGAGGCCGGTGAGACGGTCCGGATCTACGTGCCGTACGGCGACGAGTGGTACGGCTATCTCATGCGCAGGCTGGCCGAGCGGCCGGCCAACGTGGGCTTCTTCCTGCGGGCGCTCGCGACAAAGGGCTGAGTGCGGGTCAAGTCCCGGTTGTCAAATGCCGACTTGACTCAATGTGACTGCTGTCCTCGCCGGGGAGACCTTGTGCCGCCGCCCCGGCATCCGTGGCGCCGTACAGCGTGGCGAGCTGGTCCTGCACTACCAGCCGATCGTCGAGCTCCGGTCCCGGCGGCCGGTCGCCGCCGAGGCGCTGCTGCGGTGGCGGCGGGCGGACGTGCTCGCGGCTCCGGGCGCCTTCTGGCACGACACCGACATCGCCTGCGCTCAGGAGATCGGCCAGTTCGTGCTCGACGCCGCCTGTCGCCAGCTCGCAGCGTGGCGTGCGGACGGGCTGTGCACCGAGGTGTCGGTCAACACCGACCCCCGCGAGCTCAGCGCCGGCTGGGTGGCCTCGGTCTACGACGCCCTGGCCCGTAACGACCTGCCGCCGGCCGCGCTCAACGTCGAGCTGACGGAGACCTCGCGGATCGACCCGCTGCTCGGCCCTCAGGTCGCGGCGGCGCTGATCCGCCGCGGCGTAGGGGTGGCCCTCGACGACGCCGGCACCGGGTTCAACGCTCTGGCCGCGGTCAGCGAGCTGCCCCTCACCGAGCTCAAGATCGACCGCAGCTTCGTCAGCCGGCTGGGCGACCCGAGAGCGGACGCGCTCGTCCGTGGGCTGGTCGCGATCAGCCGAGAGCTCGGGATGCGGACAGTTGCGGAGGGCGTCGAGACCGAGCAGCAGGCGCAGCTCCTGGAGCACTACGGCGTCCATCGGGCCCAGGGTTACCTGTTCAGCCGCCCGGTCGCTCCCGCCGAGCTGGCGGACTACTGGCGCCGGGCCCACGGGCAGGACGCCGTGGCTCTCAAGCTCATCCGCGAGATGGCCGGCACCGGCGCCTCACCGGCGACGATCGCCGCCGTGCTGAACCGCCGCGGTGTGACTGGCCCCAACGGCCGGAGCTGGCGCCCCGCCACCGTCTCCCGGGTCCTGCTGGCACAGCCGGTGGCCATCCCGAGCCCGAGGCGCGCGTGAGCGGGGGCAAGGGAAATAGCGTGTCCAGGCACATACCGCGGCAGATGGCGGCACACTCTGTGCCTATGGACCCTTCAGCGCCGCATCCAATCCCGGATCCGCTCGCCCTCGGCCGCCGCGTCCGTGAGCTGCGCCAGCGCCGCGGGCTCAAGCAGTCCGAGCTCGCGTTGGACCGCTTGTCGACGGCGTACGTCTCCCGGATCGAGTCCGGCCAGCGCCGCCCCGAGCGCGACGTGGTCGAGTTCCTCGCCGAGCGCCTCGGCACCACCGCCGCCTTCCTGCTCACCGGCATCGGGCGCGACGAGATGGCGGACGCACGCCTCAAGCTGCGCTACGCCGAGCTCGCCCTGCACTCCGGCGATGCCGTCGAGGCGGAGCGCTTGTTGCGCGCGCTGCTCGACGACAAGAGCCTGCCTCTTGGTCACCTCCGTCCGGACGCTGAGTTCTCACTCGCGCGCGCGATGGAGACGCAGGGTCGGCTCGACGACGCGATCCACGTCCTCGAACGACTTCGTGCGAACGCCGACGTGGCGGAGCCGCTCGAGGTCGCCATCGCGCTGTCCAGGTGCTACCGGGAGTCCGGCGACCTCTCGCGCGCGGTGGACGTGGGCGAGCAGGCCATGCAGCTGGCGGAGGAGCTTCGCCTCCGCGGCACGGACGACGCCGTGAAGCTGACCGTGACGTTGGCCGCCGCGTACTTCGAGCGCGGCGACACCGCACATGCGCATCACCTGTGCCAGACCGCTGTAGAGGAGTCGGAGGCGTCCTCGTCTCCGGCGGCGCGTGCGGCGGCGTACTGGAATGCGAGCGCCATCGCCTCGGAGCGCGGGCAGCTCCCGACTTCGGTCGCGCTGGCAGAGCGGGCACTCGCGCTGCTGGGCGAGACCATGGACGACCGCAGTCTGTCCCGCCTTCGGCTCGAGCTGGGCAGCCTCCTGCTGCGCGCAGACCCACCGGACGTGGAACGCGCTCAGCGCACCCTGGCTCGCGCACGGGCGGGGTTGCTGACCGTCGGCACTGCGTACGAAGTCGCCCGCTGTGACGGTGCCCTTGCGTTGGTCGAGTTCCACCGGGGCGACCTTGACGAGGCCGAACGCCTGGCACGATCGGCCCGCGAGGACGTCAGCGACAGTGCACCACGCGTCGCCGCGGGCTGCGACATCGTTCTCGGGCGTATCGCGTGGGCGCGCGGCGACCACGACGCCGCGCGAGACCGGTACCGCGCGGCAGTTGTGACACTCGCTGCTCACGAGGCCGACAGATCGATGGCGACCGTCTGGTACGAGCTCGGTGACCTGCTCGACCAGGCGGGCGACATGTCCGCCGCTCGCGACGCCTACCGCAGCGCAGCCGCTTGCATGGGGCTGCGCGCCGAGCGGACGATCAGCAGGGAGATCCGCGTCTAGAGCGGGTCAGCAGCACCAGGTGTGGTCGGCACGCACCGAGGCGGTCTGGCCGTGGTCGGCAGCGGCGACGCCGGCGCCGACAGCACTCGCCAGAGCGGCGGCAACGACGGCGACAGCGATGCGGCGGACACGTGCGGTCATGGTTCTGCTCCTCTGATCGGCGGGGTTGCCGAGCAGAGTCAAACGCAGGCAAATCAATGAGTCAAAAGCGCTACCTTACCCGTCGGTAAGCCGCACAATGGGGAGTTTCCGGCGCCGCGGCCGGCGCCCGGTTCGCCGCGGCGTGCGACGATGCCCGCGTGAGTGAGCGCGTCGCCATTCTGGGTGCCGGGAAGATGGGCGAAGCCCTGCTTTCCGGCCTGCTCCGCGCCGGTCGTCCGGCCGGCGATCTGCTGTTCACGGAGCGGCACGACGAGCGGACCAAGCTGCTCGAGGAGCGCTACGGCGTGACCGGCGTGACCACCGCCGAGGCAGCGGAACGCGCCGACACGCTGCTGGTGGCGGTGAAGCCGCAGGAGATGGGCGCGCTGCTCGACGAGCTCGCCGAGTCGGTCACCTCGGGCAACCTCGTGATCAGCATCGCGGCCGGCATCCCGACGTCCTTCTTGGAGCAGCGGCTGGCTGACGGGGTGCCAGTGGTCCGGGTCATGAGCAACACGCCGGTCTTCGTCGACCAGGCGATGAGCGCCATCTCCGCGGGAGCACACGCCGGCGAGGAGCACCTGGCCCGCACCGAGGAGCTGCTGCGACCCGTCGGCAAGGTCATTCGGGTCCCGGAGTCACAGCTCGACGCGGTGACCGCGCTGTCCGGCAGCGGACCGGCGTACTTCTTCTACCTCGTCGAGGCGATGATCGACGCCGGCATCCTGCTCGGCCTGCCGCGTACGGTGGCCGCGGAGCTCATCGTGCAGACCGCGATCGGGTCCGCGATCATGCTGCGCGACTCCGGCGAACATCCCGTGCAGCTGCGCGAGGCGGTGACGAGCCCGGGCGGGACGACGATCGCCGCGATCCGTGAGCTCGAGAACCACGGAGTTCGCGCCGCTCTGCTCGCTGCGCTCGAAGCAGCGCGCGACCGTTCCCGCGCGCTCGCCGAGGGGCAAGCCTGACCTCGTGAGCACGTCGCTGGGGGTCCCGTGGAGTGACGCGCTCGTCGGCTACGACTTCGGCCCCGGCCATCCGCTGGCGCCGGTCCGCGTCGAGCTGACCATCGAGCTCGCGAAGTCCTACGGCGTCCTCGGCCGCGACAACGTGCAGCTGATGGACGCGGTCGCCGCGGACGACGACCTGCTCAGCCTCGTGCACTCGCCGCAGTACATCGAAGCGGTCCGTGCATCGAGCGCAACGTTGCGAGCCGACGTCGAACACGGGCTCGGCACCGCCGACGATCCGGTGTTCGCCGGCATGCACGATGCGGCGGCGCTCGTCGCCGGGTCCACGGTTGCTGCAGCGCGGGCCGTGCACGAAGGCATTCACCAACACGCCGCGAACATCGCGGGCGGTCTGCACCACGCGATGGCGTCGAACGCGTCCGGCTTCTGCATCTACAACGATCCGGCCATCGCGATCGCGTGGCTGTTGCGCCAGGGGGTGCAACGCATCGCGTACGTCGACATCGACGTGCATCACGGCGACGGAGTGCAGGCAGCGTTCTGGGACGACCCGCGGGTGCTCACGATCAGCCTGCACGAGTCCGGCCGCACCCTGTTTCCCGGCACCGGCTTCGCCTACGAAATCGGCGGTCCCGAAGCACGCGGGACGTCGGTCAACATCGCGCTCCCTGCCGGCACCGGCGATGCCGGGTGGTTGCGTGCATTCCATGCAGTGGTGCCACCCCTGGTGCGTCGCTTCGCACCGGAGATCCTCGTGTCACAACACGGCTGCGACACGCACGCACTGGATCCGCTCGCCAACTTGCTCGTCTCGGTGGACGGGCAGCGCACCGCGCACGCTGCACTGCACGCGCTCGCGCACGAGGTCTGCGACGGGCGCTGGCTGTTCACCGGCGGTGGTGGCTATGAGCTGGTGCGCGTGGTGCCACGCACGTGGACGCATCTGCTCGCCGAGGCCTCCGGCGCTCCGATCGATCCCGAGCTCGAGACGCCGGAGGACTGGCGCGAGTTCGTCCTCGGCCGGACCGGCACCCATGCACCGACCCGGATGACCGACGGCAGGACCGCAGAGTTCCACGCCTGGGAAGGCGGCGCCCTGGCACCGGCCGACCGGCTCGATGCTGTCGTGCAGGAGACCCGCAACATGGTCTTCCCGCTGCACGGACTCGACCCCACGGGGCCGGCGTGACCGTCGAGCGGCGATCCACGCGGATGCAGCTCGCCGACCACCTCGTCACGCATCGCATCGCCGGCGACGTCGCGACGTCGCGGAAGAGCAACCTCGCCAACATCGACAAGATGCTGGCGCGCGAACCGGAGTACTGGTTCGGTCTCGAGCTGGGCCGACCGTGGTCGTTCGACGACGTGCTCAAGGTCCTGACGATGCGCGTGGGCATCGACCCGGACCCGACCCGCACGACGGGGGCCGACCGCATCGATCCGCAACTCTGCCTCGATGCGCTCGACGCCGCGGCGCGGCTGATCGATGACGTCGTACGTCGACGTGGCCGCCTCCTGCTCGGGACCGGTCATCCGACCGGAACGCTCGCTCTGCTCATGCCGATCGCGCGACACCTGGCAGCTGCCGGTTGCGAGGTGCTGAGCGCGGGCGACGGCGACTGGGTCGAGGTGATCGGCGAACGACGGCGCATCCGCTACGTCGACGGTGTCGCGACGGTCGGCACGGGCGGCGACCTCATGCACACGCACTCGCCCGAGCCCATGCAGCACGCGCTGGCGCAGCTCGCGGCGCCGCCGGACCTCGTCATCGGCGACCACGGGTGGGCCGGTGCCGCCGGCGAGGCGGGCCTGCCGACCGTGGGCCTTGCCGACACCAACGACCCTGCTCTGTTCGTCGGCGCCGAGGAGGGCAAGGTCGCCGTCGTCGTGCCACTGGACGACAACGTCCTGCCCGCGGCTTACGGGCCGGTGGCGACGTACTTGCTCGCCGGGGTCGACTAGCCCATTCGGGCGACCGAAGGTTCGTCCCAACTGCCCCGTGACGCGCAGCAGTCACACCGCTACCCTTTGTTCAGGTGCACGCGCGGAATGGCGCGCCGGTGGGGAAGCCGGCGCCGGCGCGGGCAGAGGCGGTGTTCGGCATGCCCTCAGGCCCTTCGGCCGGTGACGGTCAGCGTCCGCTGGCCGAGCTCCGGTTCCTGACCGTCGCCGAGGTGGCGTCGCTCATGCGCGTGTCGAAGATGACGGTCTACCGGCTCGTCCACGGCGGCACGCTCCCCGCGGTCCGCGTCGGCCGGTCGTTCCGGGTGCCGGAGCAGGCTGTCAACGAGTACCTCAAGGACAGCTTCATCGAAGCCGGCTGACGGCTCGGTCGCACCGCGAGCCGCTCGGGTAGCCTTGCCGGAGTCTTCGGCTCGTCTCTGAGAGGCTCCGCGTGGGTTCGGTCATCAAGAAGCGTCGCAAGCGCATGGCGAAGAAGAAGCATCGCAAGCTGCTGAAGAAGACGCGCGTCCAGCGCCGCAAC
>DASSKP010000036.1:0-45087 GCA_035690365.1 Mycobacteriales bacterium | reverse complement strand
AGCGTGCGCACCTTCTGCGCCTGGCCGTAGTAGGCGTCGTAGTAGCCCGCCGACAAGGCATAGGTGCCGAGGATGATTCGTCGCTTGACCTCGTTGCCGAAGCCCGCTTCACGCGTCGACGCCATGACGTCCTCAGCTGATGCGGTGCCGTCGTCACCGACCCGTAGCCCGTAGCGCATCGCGTCGTAGCGCGCGAGGTTGCTCGACGCCTCCGACGGCGCGATGAGGTAGTAGGCGGGCAGCGCGAAGTCGAAGTGCGGGCACGAGACCTCGACGATCTGCGCGCCCAGCTTCTCCAGCGTCGCGACGGCTTCGTCGAACCTGCTGAGCACGCCGGGCTGGTAGCCCTCGCCGGAGAACTCCGTCACGACACCGACGCGGAGGCCGGCGACCTCGCCGGACTTCGCAGCGGTGACCGCGTCAGGCACGGGCGCGTCGATCGACGTCGAGTCGCGCGGGTCATGGCCCGCGATGACCGCGTGCAGCAATGCGGCATCGAGCACGGTGCGCGCACACGGGCCCGCCTGGTCGAGAGAGGAGGAGAAGGCGATCAGGCCGTAGCGGCTGACCCCGCCGTAGGTCGGTTTCGCGCCCACGGTGCCCGTGACGGCTGCGGGCTGGCGGATCGACCCACCCGTGTCGGTGCCGATGCCCAGCGGTGCTTCGTACGACGCCACCGCCGCCGAGGACCCCCCGCCGGATCCGCCGGGCGTCCGGTCGAGGTCCCACGGGTTGTGCGTCGGGCCGTACGCCGAGTGCTCGGTGGAGGAGCCCATCGCGAACTCGTCCATGTTGGTCTTGCCGAGCACGACGATGCCCGCTGCGCGCATGCGTTCGACGATCGTGGCGTCGTACGGCGGCTTCCAGCCTTCAAGGATTCGCGAACCCGCCGTGGTCGGCACGCCACGGGTGACGATGACGTCCTTCAGCGCGAGCGGCACGCCCGCGAGCGGTCCGCTGATCTCACCGGCGTCGACTCGTCGGGCCTGCTCGAGTGCACCTTCGGCGTCGACATGGAGAAAGGCATGGACCCGTTGGTCGACGGCCTCGATGCGGTCGAGATGCGCTTGGGCGACTTCGACGGCAGACAGGTCCTTGGTTGCGACGCGGGCCGCGATCTCGGCCGCGGAGAGCCGGATGACGTCAAGGTCGCTGCTCACTCCGGATCACCGAGGATCTGGGGCACGCGGAAGCGCTCGTCCTCAGCCGCCGGCGCCGCCGCGAGCGCAGCGTCGCTGCCCAGGGAGGGCACGAGCTCGTCGGCGCGCAACACGTTGGTGAGCGGAACCGCGTGCGACGTCGGCGGGATGTCGGCGGCGGCCACCTGCTGGACCCGCGCGACCGCACCGAGGATCACGTCGAGCTCACCGGCGAGCCGGTCGAGCTCCTCGTCGCGCATCGCGATGCGCGCCAGCCGGGCAAGGTGGGCGACGTCGTCGCGGGTGATCGCGGACATGCGGCCATCCTAGGGATGCCGTCGCCGCGGAATCCGCGTCAGGCGAGCGCGCTGCGCCGCTCGTGCCGGGCCGGGCCGTCCTGCGTCGGCACCGACCCTGCCGGCACACTCGGCGGCAGACCGCGATAGCCGCGAAGCCACTCGGTGACCTCGTCGGCGGGCTTGGCCTTGGAGAGGAACCAGCCCTGCGCCGCGTCACAGCCGAAAACGGCCAGCCGGTCCCACGACTCGCGCGTCTCGACACCCTCGGCGACGACGCGCAGGCCGAGCACCGACGCCAGGTCGATGATCGAGCGAACGATCGCTGCATCGTCCTCGTTGACGTCCATCCGCATGATGAACGAACGGTCGATCTTCACCTCGCTGACCGGAAGTCGCTTGAGGTGCACCAGCGAGGAGTAGCCCGTGCCGAAGTCGTCGAGTGAGACACCGACGCCGACCGCGGCGAGCGACAGCAACGTCGACGCAGCGCGAGCCGGGTCTGCCATGAGGACGCTCTCGGTGACCTCGACCATCAGAGCGCGTGGGGGCACGCCGTAGTGGTCGAGCCGTTCACGAAGGAAGTCGGAGAAGTCTCGGTCGTAGAGATCTCGCGCACACACGTTCACGGCCGCCTGGACTCGCAGGCCCTCTTGCCACCAGCGCGCGAGCTGCGCGAGGGCCTCGTCCACGACGAACTGCGTGATGTGCCGCATGAGGGCCGTCTGCTCCGCCAGCGGGATGAAGTCGTCGGGCGGGACCATGCCGCGCTCCGGGTGCCGCCAGCGGATGAGCGCCTCCACGCCCACGACGTCACCGGTGCGCAGGTCGGCCTTGGGTTGGTAGTGCAGCTCCAGCTGTCGCTCGCTCAACGCACCGCGAAGCTCAGCGAGCAGACCCAGCCGCATGGTCGAGTGCCGGTCGGTCTCGGGCGCGTAGACCTCTACACCCGTGCTGCGCTCCTTGGCGACGTACATCGCGACATCGGCGCGCTGCAGGAGGGTCTCGACGTCACGTCCGTGTTGCGGATGCAACGCGATGCCGAGCGAACCGTCGATCTCGAAGGACATGCCCTCCGTGCGGAACGGCTGGCCGAGAGCGCCGCGGATCTCCTGCGCGAGGTCGAGCGGGTCCTGATCCTCGGTGAAGTCGGTGACCAGGACGGCGAACTCGTCACCGCCGAGCCGCGCCACGGTGACGTCGTCTCCGACCACCTTCGCGAGCCGTCGACCGACCAGCTTCAACAGCGCGTCGCCGACGTAGTGGCCGAGAGTGTCGTTGATCTCCTTGAACCGGTCGAGGTCGAGCAGGAACAGTGCGACCCGGCTGTCGTTGGCTTTGGCCTCACTGAACGCCTCTCTGGCGCGCTGCACGAGCAGCTTGCGGTTCGGCAGGCCGGTCAGGTTGTCGTGCAGCGCCTGCCGCTCCCGCTCGAGGGACAGCTCAGCGGTCGCGTAGACGGCAGCCATCGGCAGCAGCAACAACGGCACCAGCGCGGGGCTGCGCTCCATGACGATGACGACCACGGGGGCGAGACCGATGAGTGCAGCGGTGGACGCGACCTGGTAGCCGAAGTTGTCGTAGAACTCGGCGCGGAACGACGAACGGTTGCGCAGCGAGAGCGCCTGGGAGACGAGCGCGTTGTTCACGAGGAAGTAGACGACCCCTGCGGCGAGGATCGCGGGCAGCTGTCCGGCCGTGACGGTCACCGGAGAGCGCGGCGACGGATGCAGCCCGAAGACCGTGAGCGCCTTCCAGGCGAAGGCGTAGGAGATGGCGAACTGCGCCACGTTGAACGCTGTCCGCCACGGCGCCTTGCGTCGCACGACGTCCGCCAGGATCGTCGCGATCGTCATCATCAGCAGTGCCGGCCCGAGCCCCCAGTGCAGGAGCAGCGCGAACACGAACGCTGTCGACGTGCCGACACCGTTGGCGTCGGGTGAGCCGGCGGTCACGAGAGGCCGCAGCTCGAGCAGCACGAGCAGGCCGGCAGCGACGTAGAACGCGCCACCCATGTGCTCGAAGTCGGACGCGGCCAGCCGGAGCACCAGTCCCGCGGTGATCGCGAGGCCCGTCGCGGTCGCCAGCCCGAGGTATGCCCAGAACGCACCGTTGCGGGGCGCGAGATTGCGCGCCTCGTCGTCGCTGGGCATCTCACCTCCGGGGCAAGGGGAAGGCGCAGTCGCCCCTTGGGCTCTATCGACCGAAGTGACGAGTTCTTGAGCCTGGAGTGGCACCGACGGACTAGTCAGCCGTCAGCTGCCGGTTTGCGCCATCGTGCGCGCCGCGTCCGGACCTTGGTCCAGCAGCGCCCGGAAGCCGTCCTCGTCGAGGACCGGCACGCCGAGCTGCACCGCTTTGTCGTACTTGCTCCCCGGCGAGTCGCCGACGACGACGAACGACGTCTTCTTGCTGACCGAACCGCTGACCTTGCCGCCACGCTCCTGTACGGCGGCCGTCGCCGCATCGCGGCTGAACCCGGCGAGCGTCCCGGTCACCACCACGCTGATGCCGTCGAGCGGCCCGGGACCCGCGGCCTGTCCGGCCTCCTCCATCCGAGCGCCACCGGACCGGATGCGCTCGACGATCTCGCGGTGCCGGTCGTCGGCGAACCACTCGACGATCGCCTGCGCGATGGTCGGACCGACACCCTCGACGGAGGACAACGTGTCGAGGTCGGCGGCCGCGATCGCGTCGATCGACCGCAGCTCGCGGGCGAGTGACTGCGCCGCTGTCGGACCCACGTGGCGGATCGAGAGACCGACGAGCAACCGCCACAGCGGCCGGTCGCGAGCAGCCTCGATGCCGCTGAGGATCTGCGCGATCTTCTTCGGGCCGAACCCACGTAGGTCGGCGAACGAGTCATCCGTGAGATGGAAGATGTCGCCGACGTCTCGCAACCGGTCGTTGTCGAGCAGCGCGATCGCTGTCTCGTAACCCAGCCCGTCGATGTCGAGCGCACCACGCCCGGCGAAGTGGAAGACGGCTTCGCGCAGCTGCGCGGGACACGAGACGCTGTTGGGGCAGCGGGTGTCGGCTTCCCCCTCCGGCCGGACGAGCGGTGTGCCGCACTCGGGGCACTTCTTCGGCATCCGAAAGGGCTTCTCGCTTCCGTCACGTAGTGCGACGACGGGGCCGACGACCTCCGGGATGACGTCGCCGGCCCGGCGGACGACCACCGTGTCCCCGACGAGCACGCCCTTGCGCTTCACCTCGTCCTCGTTGTGAAGGGTGGCGGTGCTGACGGTCACCCCGCCGACGTGCACCGGCTCCAAGGACGCGAACGGCGTCACGCGTCCGGTGCGCCCGACGTTGACGAAGATGTTGCGCAGCTTGGTGTTGACCTCTTCGGGCGGGTACTTCCACGCGACCGCCCAACGCGGCGACTTCGACGTGGCGCCGAGCCGCCCTTGAAGTGCGAGCGAGTCCACCTTGATGACCACGCCGTCGATCTCGTGCTCGACATCGTGCCGATGCTCGCCCCAGTAGGCGACGTACTCGTGCACCCCGGCCGCGTCGTCGACGACGCGGTATCTCGAGGAGACCGGCAGTCCCAGGCCCTGCAGGAGCTCGTACGCCGCCGACTGCGCGGGCGGATCGAAACCGCGGCGCGCCCCGACGCCATGCACCGTCATGGCCAGCGGTCGCGTCGCGGTCACCCGCGGGTCCTTCTGGCGGAGCGAGCCGGCCGCGGCGTTGCGCGGGTTGGCGAACGGCGCGCGGCCGTCGTCGACGAGCCGCTCGTTGAGCGCCGCGAACGCCTTCGTCGGGAGATAGACCTCGCCGCGGACCTCGAGCAGCGACGGGACGTCGTCGCCGACGAGGCGACCGGGCACGCCGTCGATGGTGCGGACGTTGAGTGTCACGTCCTCGCCGGTCACGCCGTCGCCGCGCGTCGCGGCTCGCACGAGCCGACCGTCCTCGTAGACGAGAGCCACCGCGAGACCGTCGATCTTCAGCTCGCACAGCCAGCCGGGGACCGGCACCTCGCGCGTCGCCCGGTGCTCCCAGGCGAAGAACTCCTCGTCGCTGAAGACGTTGTCGAGGCTCAGCATCCGCTCGAGATGCGCTGCCGGCGCGAAGTCCGTCGAGAGCGACTCCATGACCTTCTGCGTCGGCGAGTCCGGCGTCCGCAGCTCCGGCCAGTTGTCCTCGATCGAGGACAGCTCGCGCATCTTCTCGTCGTAGTCGGCGTCCGACGCGGTCGGCTGGGCGAGCACGTAGTAGCGGTAGGCGAGCTCCTCGACCTCGCGCGCGAGGTCGGCGTGCCGTTGTCTTGCCTCGTCGGGGACAGCGCGGTCGGTCATGTGAGCACGTCCTCGGCAGCGGCCTCGGCGAGCGCGCGCGCGGACTGCGCGACGAGGCGCAGGGCGGTCCTCGCCCAGCCGTCGGACGCGCCCGCCAACCCGCACGTCGGTGTGAGTACGACGGCGGCCGGCAGGAGTGCGGCATCGAACGTGAGCCGTCGCCACATCTCGCGCACCGGCTCGAGGACCTGGCGCACGGTGGGCGGGACACCCGGCCCGAGGGCCGGGACGACGCCGAGCCACAGCCCCACCTGCTGCTCGACCAGCGCGCCGAGCGCATCGAGATCGGGTCCGGTCGACAGGTCGATCGAGACGGCGGCGGCTCCCGTGGCAGCCATCAACGACAGCGGCGCTGCGCTCGCGCAGCAGTGCAGCACGACGGGTACGTCGACAGCGGCGACAACAGCAGCGAGCCGCTCGCGGGCGATCGCGGCATCGACGGCCGCGACGCGTCCGAAACCGCTCTCCGTCGGGACGTTGCCGGAGAGCACGGCCTGCAGGGCCGGCTCGTCGATCTGGAGCACCAGGCGGGCGGCCGGCAGCCGCCGGGCCACGTCGGCGAGGTGCAGGGACGCAGTCTCGGCGAGCGAGTCGGCGAGGTCACGGGTCGCCCCCGGGTCGCCGACGGCCTTGCCGCCTCGCGGCAGCTCGAGCGTCGCGGCGAGAGTCCAGGGACCCGCAAGCTGGACCTTGAAGTCGCCGTCGTAGCCCGGCAGGGCCGGCACCAGCGCGTCGAGGTCACGTTCGAGCCGGTCGCGGGCCCGCGCCTCGTCGAGACCGGAGCGGGTGACCAGCCGCCAGCCGGAGGGCTGCACGTCGACGTGCAGGTCAGCGAGCTGCCCCGCAGTGCGGCCGATCATGTCGCTGCCGGCTCCCCGGCCGGGGAGCTCGGGGAGGTGCGGCAGATCGGGCAGCGCTTCCGCGACCAGCCCGAGCGCGGCGTCGATGTCGTCGCCCGGAAGCGAGCCGATGGCGGTGCCGACTCCAGTCGGGATCCCGCCGGCAGCCATGCCGCGAGCCTAATGACCGACCCATCACCGTCCGGGCGGTCGCTCGTTCAACAGATGACGTGTCCGGCTCTCCACGAGGTGTCTTCCGTGTCCCTGACCCGACGCCGGCTGCTGCTGGCCACCGCGGGGAGCGCGGCAGGCGCCGCGCTGGGCGGGGCTGCCGCGAGTCCACGGCCGACCGCCGCCGAGCTGCCGGGGCCCGGACAGTCGGGGCTCGATCACATCGTCGTCGTGATGATGGAGAACCGGTCCTTCGACCACTTCCTCGGCTGGGTGCCGGGCGCCGACGGCAGGCAGGCGGGGCTCGTCTACCGCGACGACCACGGCCGTGCACACCACACCCATCACCTGACCACGCGGCAAGGCTGCGGCTACAACGACCCGAGCCACACCTACACGGGTGGGCGGATCCAGTTCAACCACGGCCGCTGCGACGGCTTCGCGCGCGGTCACAACGACGACCTCGCGCTGGGCTACTACACCCGTGACGACCTGCCGTTCTACGGGCCGCTCACGTCGAACGCCACGGTCTGCGACCGCTCGTTCGCGTCGCTCCTCGCGGCCACACTGCCCAACCGCAACTACATCCACGCCGGCCGCACCGACCGGATGCGCAACGAGTACTTCAGGGCACACATCCCGACGATCTGGGATCGCCTGTCGGCCGCGGGAGTGCCGGCGACGTACTTCTTCTCCGACCTCTCCTACCTGGGGTTGTGGGGCGACCGATACGTACCGATGGCCGAGCGGTTCGACAGTTTCCTCGCGCGCGCGGCGTCGGGCACGCTCCCCCAGGTCAGCTACCTCGACCCGCCGTTCGACCGGACCAGCGTCCACGGCTCTGCGGACGACCATCCCCACTGCGACATCCATCGCGGCCAGTCGTTCCTGTCGGTCGTCGCGCAGGCGCTCGTCACGTCTCCCCTGTGGTCGAAGACCGCGCTCGTCATCACCTACGACGAATGGGGCGGCTTCTTCGACCATGTCCCCCCGCCACGGTTCGCGGACGAGCGACGTCTGGAAGGCCGCGATCGCCACCAGGCGGGTTTCCGGGTGCCGACGTTCATCCTGTCGCCGTTCGCCCGGCGCGGGCACGTCGACCACGGGGTCTACGACCATGCATCGGTCGTGAAGCTCATCACGTGGCGCTTCGGGCTGAAGTCCCTCGCGCCACGCGACTTCTACGCCCGCAACCTCGCGGCTGCCATGGACTTCCGGCGGCCAGACGCTTCCGTGCCGCTCCTGCCCGTGGTCGCAGACCCGGGCCGGCACGACTGCGATGCGCCGGGGATCGGCATGCAGGGGGAAGACGTGGAGTGGGCGGACGGCATCAAGGAGATGACGAGCAGTGCCTGGCGCCACGTCTGACCGGTTTCGCCCGGGTCGAGCGACTTCCACGCGTCGTGCGCACAGGATCGCGGCCCCCGACGGCGAACTTCCCTCTGTCGCCCAGCTCGATGACAGGAGAACACCGTGCGCCGCACGATGAAGATCGCCGCGACCGCAATCGCCCTCGCCTCGGTCGCGGCGGTGCCCGCGTCCGCCCACCGCTCGGGGCGGCCGGCCACCGCGGCCCCCGCCGGACCCGCCCTCGGCATCGGGCACGTCTTCGTCATCGTCCTGGAGAACAAGACCTTCGACGAGCTGTACGGCGCCGGTGGCAGCTCTTACCTGGCGTCGACGCTGGAGCCGCAGGGCACGCTGCTGACGAACTACTACGGCATCGGACACGAGTCCAACCCCAACTACCTGGCGCTGATCTCCGGGCAGGGACCCAACCCTCAGACGCAGTCGGACTGCCAGAGCTACGCCGACTTCCTGCCGAGCCCGGCTGTGTTCGACCCGCGGGGCAACGGGCAGGCGGTGGGCACGGGCTGCATCTACCCCGCGGGCGTGAAGACCCTTCCCGACCAGCTCGACGCGGCGCACCTGACCTGGCGCGGCTACATGGAAGACATGGGCCAGGAGGTCGGCCGTGAGCCCTCGCACTGTGGTGAGCCGGCGACGATAAGCCAGTCCCAGGGGCCGCGCGACGTGACGCAGAGCGCGGCCGCCGACGACCAGTACGCCGCTCGGCACAACCCGTTCATCTACTTCCACTCGCTGGTCGACAGTGGCGAGTGCCACGCCAACGTGCTGCCCCTCGGGTCGCCGGACCCGGCCAGCCCGAACGCCGTCCTCGCCGGCGACCTGGCCAGTGCTTCCACCACACCGAACTTCAGCTTCATCACCCCTGACCTCTGCCACGACGGGCACGACGCGACCTGCGCCGACCCGTCCGAGCCGGCCGGCATCGCCGGCATCGACGACTTCCTGTCGACCTGGGTGCCGCTGATCGAGCAGTCGCCTGCGTTCCAGCAGGACGGCCTGCTCGTGATCACCACCGACGAGTCGGAGTGGAACCAGACGCAGCAGGACTCCACCTCGTGCTGTGGTGAGCAGCCTGGCCCGGACACCCCGATGCCCGGCATCACCGGCATCGGCGGCGGGCGCACCGGCGCCGTGGTGATCGGTAGGTGCGTGGCCGCCGGCGCCACCGACGCCACGCCCTACAACCACTACTCACTGCTGCGCACGTTCGAGGACCTCTTCGGCATCGCCTCCGGCGGTTCGGACGGCGCGGGCCACCTCGGCTACGCCGGCGGCGCGGGCGTGTCGTCATTCGGTCCGGACGTGTTCTCGTCATGCGCGACCCCGGTCGCAGCGCCGGCGACGAGGGGCTGAGCCGATGTCCCCGATCACACGCCGACAGCTGTTGCTCGGCACGGCGGCAGGAGCGGCCGGCGCGGCCATGGGCGGTGCGCTCGCCGCCCCCGCCAAACGCTTGATCACGCCCACGACGTTGCCGAGCGCCGCGGACAGCGGCATCGAGCACATCGTCTTCCTCTGCATGGAGAACCGCTCGTTCGACCACTACCTCGGCTGGCTCGCCGAGGAACGGCCCGGCGTCGTCACCGGCCAGCAGGCCGGACTGAGCTACATCGACAACAACGGCACCACGCAGTCGACGTACCACCTCGACGTGCGGCAGGGCTGCGGCTTCGACGACCCGGACCACTCCTACGACGGCGGCCGGGTGCAGTTCAACAACGGCGCGTGCGACGGCTTCGCCAAGACGACCCCGGACACGTTCCCGCTCGGCTACTACACGCGCGCGGACCTGCCGTTCTACGGTGGCTCGCAGGGCAAGCCCGGCCTGGTCGACGTCGCGACGACGTTCGACCACTGGTTCTGCTCGATCCTGTCGTCGACCTACCCGAACCGCTACTACACGCACGCCGCGCAGACCGAGCGTCTCGACAACACGATGGCGACCACGGTGATGCCGACGATCTGGGACAGCCTCAACACGGCCGGCGTCTCCGCGAACTACTACTTCAGCGACCTGCCCTTCCTCGCGCTGTGGGGTGACAAGTACCTCCCCATCTCGCGGCACATGGAGGACTTCTTCGCCCAGGCGGCGTCCGGCACGCTGCCGTCGTTCAGCTACCTAGACCCGTTCTTCCTCGGCGAGGACCAGGGTGGTTCCAACGACGACCATCCACACGCCGACATCTGGCGTGGGCAGGCATTCGTCTCTCTGGTGGCGCAGGCGGTCGTCAACTCGCCGCTGTGGCCGAAAACTGCCCTCGTCATCACCTACGACGAGTGGGGCGGCTTCTTCGACACGGTCGCGCCGCCGAAGCTGCCGGACGTCGACCCCCGCGACAGCGACTTCGATCACTCGCAGGCCGGCTTCCGCGTGCCCGCGTTCGTCCTGTCGCCGTACGCGACACGCGGCGGCACGGCCAACGCCACGTTCGACCACACGTCGATGTTGAAGTTCGTCGAGTGGCAGTTCGGTCTGCCGTCGTTGACCCATCGCGACGCGAATGCCGCCAACATCGCCGACGTGCTCGACTTCGCCAACCCGAACTTCGCGATCCCCGACCTGCCGGTCGTCGCCGACCCGGGGCCGCACATCTGCGGTACGACGACAGAAGGCGGCACGGCGGGCATGGCCGCGGAGGACCCGTTCTGGGTCGAGCTCCGCGACTACGTCCGCAGCTCTCCCACCTGGCGACACGTCGTCTGAGCGCTGACCCTGTCGTCCGCGTCGCCATGACAGGGTGAGGTCATGTCGGAGTCCGGCGGTCGCGTTGCCGGGCTGTACCGATATCCGGTGAAGTCGCTGGCCGGCGAGCGTGTCGAGCATCTCGACTGTGACGAGCGCGGATTCGTCGGTGACCGGGTCTGGTCGGTGCGCACTGCGAACGACAAGATCGGCAGCGGCAAGAACACCAGACGTTTCGCCGCCGTCGACGATCTGCTGCTCGTCCGCGCCCGGCTCGACGGCGACCGGGTCGAGCTCCGTTTTCCCGACGGTCGTCGCTGCGACGTGACCGACGACGAAGCCGCCGCATGGCTCAGCACCCACAGCGGCGAGCCCCTCAGGCTGGCCCCTGAGTCGACCGTCAGTCATTTCGACGACGGGCCGGTGTCCCTTCTCGGTCTCGATTCCGTCGGCGCCCTGTCCGCAGCGACCGGTCGCGAGATCGACCCCGCACGGTTCCGTGCGAACGTGCTTCTCGACGGCCTGCCCGCACTGGCCGAGGACGACCTCGTCGGTCAGCACGTCGCGATCGGTGACCTCGTGCTCGAGGTGACCATGCGTTCGACGCGGTGCGTGATGATCGACATGGCGACCGCCGACCTACCGGCGCAACCCGGCAACCTGCTCGCCGTCGGTGACATGAACGAGGCGTGTCTCGGCGTCATCGCGCGGGTCGTGCAGCCGGGTCGGGTCCGTCTCGGTGACCGGCTGGTGCCGCTCTGACGGAGCTCGTCAGCGAGTGCGGGTCGATCGCGTTCGGCCGTTGCCGGTCTTCTTGGCCGTGCCCGGCGGCGTGGATCGCGCGGAGCTCGACCTCGCCGGGCTCGCAGCCGGCTCGCGAGTCGTGCGCCGACGGCTCCGACCACCTTCCAGCCAGGCCAGGTCGTCGCGCAGAGCGCTGATCAGCTCCTCGCGCGGAGCGGTCGCAGATCGCACCGCGAGGCTGTAGCGCGTGATCACGTCGAGCTCCGTGAGCTCGACCCGGTCGTCGTCAGAGGCGGCCATGAAGGCAGCGTAGTGGCACGATGCACTTGTGCTGGCGATGACAACGCAACCTGGCCACTCTCACGGGTCGCGATGAGCCTGACCGAAGACGACGCGGGGGCAGCACCGCCGCAGGTCACTCAGCGACCGTCGACGCTGCGCCGGGAGCTGCCGTTCCTCGTCCTGATCGCACTCGTGCTCGCACTTCTCATCAAGACCTTCCTCGTGCAGGCCTTCTTCATCCCGTCCGGGTCGATGGAGCGGACGCTGCACGGCTGCACCGGGTGCCGCGGCGACCGTGTCCTCGTCAACAAGCTCGTCTACCGCATCCGCGATCCACACCGTGGTGAGATCGTCGTCTTCAAAGGGCCCCCGTCCTGGCAGCCGGAGTTCGTCCAGAGCAAGCCGGGCAACCCGGTCAGCCGCTTTCTGCACGAGGTCAGCGCTGCCCTCGGCGTCGCCGCCCCGAGCAACAAAGACTTCATCAAGCGCGTCATCGGCATCGGCGGCGACCACGTGGTGTGCTGCGACAGCAGCGGTCGCATCACCGTCAACGGCCGCGCTCTGAACGAGCCCTACCTCTATCCCGGCGCGCACCCGTCTGACCAGCCTTTCGACGTCGTCGTGCCGAAGGGGCGGCTCTGGGTGATGGGAGACCACCGCAACGACTCGGCCGACTCGCGCGCGCACCAGGACGACCACCTCGGCACGATCCCGGTGAACGACGTCATCGGCCGCGCGTTCGTCCGCGTGTGGCCGCCGAACCGCTGGGGCATGCTGCCCGTCCCGAAGACGTTTCAGCAGCACGGCCTCGTCGCGCTGGGGCTGCCCGTGTTCGGGCTGCTCAGCGGTGCGTCGTGGCGATGGTCGCGGACCCGACGACGCAGGTCGCGTCGTAGAACGCGGCCGTCTGGCCTGGCGCGATCCCGCGCGGAGAGGCCCCGACGAAGGTGACGGTCAGCCCCGACGGACCGTCCTCGACCACCGCCGGGAACTCTTCACCATGGGCCCGGAGCTGAACGGCAAGGGTCCCGGGCAGGTCCGGTGCCGGACCGGCCCAGGTCGGCCGCTCCGTCGCGAGCGCCGAGATCACGAGCATCTCCTCCGGGCCGACGGTCACCGTGCCGCTGACCGGCTCCACGTCCAGGACGTAGCGAGGCTTCCCGTCCGCGGCGGGGCGGCCGAGGCGGAGCCCGCGCCGCTGGCCGACGGTGAACGAGAAAGCACCGTCGTGACCGCCGACGACCTCGCCGCTGACGGCATCGACGAAGTCCCCGGGCTGCGCGCCGAGGCGGTTGCGCAACCAGCCACGGGTGTCACCGTCGGCGATGAAGCAGATGTCGTGGCTGTCCGGCTTCTCCGCGACCGCAAGGCCGCGATCGGCCGCCTCAGTGCGTACGCCGTCCTTCAGGGAGTCACCGAGCGGAAACATGGCGTGCGCCAGCTGCTCCGGGCGAAGGACCGCGAGGACATACGACTGGTCCTTGCCCGGATCGGCCGCTCGATGGAGCCGGCCGTCGACGAGGCGCGCGTAGTGGCCGGTACAGACCGCATCGAAACCCAGGGCGAGCGCGCGGTCGAGCACGGCGGCGAACTTGATCCGTTCGTTGCAGCGAACGCACGGGTTCGGGGTGCGACCGGCGGCGTACTCGGCGACGAAGTCATCGACGACGTCGCGGCCGAACCGCTCGGCGACGTCCCAGACGTAGAAGGGGATGCCGAGCACGTCGGCGGCCCGGCGAGCATCGCGCGAGTCCTCCAGCGAGCAGCAGCCTCGCGCACCCTCGCGGTGTGACGCCGGGGTCGCGGACAAGGCGAGATGGACCCCCGTCACGTCATGTCCGGCGTCGACCGCACGCGCGGCCGCAACCGCCGAGTCGACGCCGCCGGACATCGCGGCGAGCACCTTCATCGGACGGCGGTCTCGATGCCTGCGGCTGCCCGTGCGCGCTCGACCACGGGCGCGATGGCCTCGACGAGCGCATCGACATCGCTCGGCTCTGAGGTGTGGCCGAGCGTGAACCGCAGCGACGCCCGCGCCCGCGCCTCGTCCTGTCCCATCGCGAGCAGGACGTGGCTCGGTCGTGCGACACCGGCCGAGCACGCCGACCCCGTCGAGCACTCGATGCCGCGCGCGTCGAGCAGCATCAGCAACGCGTCGCCTTCGCAGCCCGGGAAGGAGAAGTGGGCGTTGCCGGGGAGCCGGCGCAACGGGTCGAGCGACTCGTCGCCGTTGAGCTGCGCCGAGGGGACGACGGCCCGGACCCGTGTCACCAGGTCGTCGCGCAGCGCGCGCAGACGGTCGGCCCGCACGGGCTGCTCTTTGACCGCGATCTCCGCCGCAACGGCAAGCGCGGCCACCGCGGGGACATCGAGAGTGCCGGACCGCACGTCGCGCTCCTGGCCACCGCCGTGCAGGACCGGCACGCACTCGGCGTCACGTCCGAGCAGCAGCACACCGGCGCCGATGGGTCCGCCGAACTTGTGGCCGGTCACGGTCATGGCGTCGACACCACTGACGGCGAAGTCGACGGGAAGCTGGCCGACCGCCTGGACGGCGTCGGTGTGCAGCGGGACGCCGTACTCGTGGGCGATCTCAGCGAGCTCCGCCACCGGCTGGACCGTGCCCACCTCGTTGTTGGCCCACATCACGCTGATCAGGGCGACCTCATCGGCATGTGCCGCGAGCTCGTCGCGCAACGTCGCGGGGTCGAGCCGGCCGGTCTCGTCCACGGGCAGCCAGGTGACGTGCGCACCTTCCGCGGCGGCGAGCCACTCGGCCGAGTCCATCACCGCGTGGTGCTCGACGGCGCTCGCGAGCACGCGCACCCGACGGGGGTCGGCGGCGCGCCTGGCCCAGAAGATCCCCTTGATCGCGAGGTTGTCGCTCTCGGTGCCGCCACTGGTGAAAACGACCTCGGACGGTCGCGCGCCGAAGGCTGCTGCGACGGTCTCGCGTGACTCCTCGACGACCCGTCGCGCTCGCCGACCCGCAGCATGCAGCGACGACGCGTTGCCGGGCACACCGAGGTGGGCCGCGAACGCTTCGGCGGCCCGCGGGTGAATCGGCGTGGTCGCCGCGTGGTCGAGGTACGGCATCAGGACCAGCGTAACCGGCCGGTGGCACGGGCCGGACCGGTCAGACGAGCGGCGGGCGCTCCCAGTCCCGGCCGAGGACATGCGTGGCCAACCAGGCGTGAACCGTGTCGTACCAGACCTTCGCGCTGCCCGGCTTGAGGATCCAGTGGTTCTCGTCGGGGAAGTAGAGGAACTTGGACTCCACGCCACGCCGCTGAAGCGCCCACCACAGGGACAGACCTTCACCGATGGGCACGCGGTAGTCCTTGTCGCCGTGGATCACGAGCATGGGCGTGACGATCGCGTCCGCGAAGCGGTCGGGTGACCACTTCTCGTATCGCGAAGGGTCACGGTCCGGAGTCCCCCACTCGCGCACCCAGTAGGCCGGCAGGTCGGTGGCGCCGACGAACGACTCCAGAGACCAGAGGCTCGCGTGCGTGACGATGCAGCGGAAACGATCCGTGTGCCCCGCGACCCAGTTGGCCATGTAGCCGCCGTAGGAACCCCCCATCGCAGCAGTGCGCGCCGGGTCGATGTCGGGGCGGGCGACCACCGCGTCGGTCACCGTCATCAGGTCGTCGTACGGCGCCCCGCCCCACTGACCCCAGCCACGCTGCAGCATGTGTCGGCCGTAGCCCGTGGAGAGCGCCGGGTCGGGCAGGAGGACGGCGTAGCCCTTCGCGGTCATCAGCCAGGGGTTCCAACGCCACGACCAGCCGTTGAACGAGCTGAGCGGACCACCATGGATCCACAGCAGCAAGGGCGCCGGTGCGTCCGGTGCCGCGGTGTCCGGCAGAGCCAGCCAGGCCCTGATCGTCGTGCCGTCGGCAGCGGGGGCCGACACCTCTTCGAGGCGACCGGGCACCTCCACATGTCCAGGTGCGTGCAGCAGCCGAGGCTTCTGGTCGACCGCGTCCGGGTCGAGCCGTACCGGCACCGGAGGACGGTCGACGCGGTCATACAGCGCGAACAACGCACTGCCGTCGCGGGCGACGCACAGCTCGCTGAAGTGACCGTCCGATGCGACCCGGCTCAGCGCGTTGGTCTCGAGGTCGACCCGGAAGATCGGATGCCGGCCGTGCTGGTCAGAGGTGAAGAACACCGCGCGCCCGTCAGCGGAGAACAGCGGCCTGGTCGGCCAGAGATCGGCGTCAGCCGCGAGCGCCCGGCCTGCACCTGTCGCGACGTCGACGAGCCACACTCCGTGCTGCGGCGGGTTGTCGTAGTCGCCGTCGACAGCACGGATGCAGACGACTGTGCGCCCATCGGGAGAGATGGACGGCTCACTGAATCCGACGCCTGTCTCGCGAGCAAGAGTGCGTTGCTCTCCGCTGCCCAGGTCGACCAACAGCAGATGCGCTCGCGGGAGGCCGGGCTCCTCGACCTCGGCCCAACCGGTGACGACGAAGCTCCCGTCGGCCGCGACCGCGAAGTGCTGCTCGTCGAGAGCCCGTCCCGGGTGTGGCGTGAGATCGCGCAGCTCGAGAGGGACGTCATTGCCGCTGGTGGCACCGGAGGCATCGGCCGCGACCAGGCGCAGCTGCGCCGGCCCGAGATCGGCATCCCAGTAGCGCACGGGTGAGCTGTCGTGCAGGATCGCGTGGACGTCGCGCTCCTCTCGCTCCTTGCGCAGCGTCTCGTCCTCCTCCGCCGAGGAGGTCCCGGGCAACGTCGGCGTCGTGAGGACGACCGTCGCAACCTCGGCGGCCACGTCGACGCGCGCGAAGCCGCCCGCACGCGCCGCGAGCCGCCGTGCCTCACCGCCGACCGCCGGCAACGTCCAGAGTCCGGCCCTGTCCTTGTCCGACGGCTCCTCACCGTCCTCCTGCTCCCGTCTCTTGGACAGGAAGACAAGGCTGCCGTCAGGCAGGAACCGCGGCGACGACTCGCCCGCGGAAGAGAAGGTGAGTCGTCGGGCCGGCGCGTCGCCGGTCGGGTCGATCTGCCAGAGCGCGGAGACGTACTTCTTGCCGTTGCGCGACAGACCGGCGACCGAAGCGACCAAGCGCCGTCCGTCCGGCGACAGGCGCAGCTCGGTGACGCGAGGGATCGCGACGAACTCGGCGACGTCGTCGAAGGCGGACATCGCTCAGCCGCGCAGCAGGATCCGGGGAGTGAGCGGCTCCCCGGTCGTCTCGGCCGGAAGTGTCTCGCCGACGATCATCTGGGACGGCAACATGCCGGCCAGGCTGCGGACGTCGCCTGCAGCTCCTGCTGCGACCTGGCCCGGGTCCCCGGACGTCGCCAGCTGGACGATCACCTGGGCCTGCCCGTCGCGAGCCCGGCGTTGCAGCACCACGCGCCAGTCGCTGACGTCAGCACGACCCGCGAGTGCACCGGCCAACGCGCGAAGGTCGAGCGGCCTGCCCTCGTCGCTGGTGAGCACGAGCGCGGAACGGCGCACGTCGCGAAGGCGCGGAACGGTCCGGCCGCAGCCGACACACGGGCCCGCGTCGACTCGGCCCGAGGTGAGGTCGCCGGTGCGCCACCGCAGCAGCGCGCTGCCCCGGAGCTGGAGCTGGGTGAGCACGACTTCGCCACCGTCGGCCGTGGGCTCACCGGTCTCCGGGTCGACCAGCTGGACGACCTCGAGGTCGGGGTAGGTGTGCAGCCCACCGCCGGAGCCCGCTTCGCGGCACTCGGCCCACAGCACGCGCGCACCCGCCGGCGCATGCACGGCAAGCACTGCCACGGCATCCGCGCGACGGCCCAACGCGTCGATGACCGCGGAGCGTTCCGCCTCCGCCGGCATGCCGACGAGCAGCACCGTCCGCAACCGTGCGTCGGCGTCGGCGTCGACGACCGCGCTCACGACGTCGGCTGCTGCGGACGACGGGACAGCCAGCACCGTCGGCGGCGCAACCCGCGCGACGGCCACGACGTCCTCTGTGTCGGCTCCGGGAAACATCGCGGGCGCACCGGCCGCCAGCGCGGCGTACTGCAGTGCGACGTGCTCGGTCGTCTGACCGACCGGCACCGCCGACAGCAGCGCGTCCCCACCGTCGAGGCCGAGGACCTGCCACAAGCGCGCGCCGGCACGCGCGACGACGTCGAGGTCCCCCCGAGTGGACGCGAGGGGGTAGCGGAACGCGAGGCCGGACCAGACGTACGACGTCGGTTTCGTGTCGGTCTCCACGAGCCGGCGATAGGCGTCACGATGCGCAAGCCGCAGCCACAATGCCCGCCGCAACGTCGGCCCGGCGGCGTGCAACGCGAAGCCGCCCTCACCGGCCTGCAGCACGAGTGCGGCCATCGCACTCGGGTCGGCCGAGGGGCTGACGTCGCGCTCGCCGACGGCAGGCACCGTCTCGAGCTCGGCGACGCCGTCGATGGCGCCCGCAGCGGTGCCCAGCTGGGCGAACCGGCTCTTCCAGTACGGCGAGAACGGCGCCACGACGTGGCGAACCTGGTCACGAACGAGCGCGTCCTGCCGCTTCACGAACGCGCGCTGCGACAGCCGGTCCCAGGTCACGCGACGACCCTAGTGGAGGTCAGCTCTTGCGCTTCTCGATCTCTTCGGTGAGCTGCGGCACGACGTTGAACAGATCGCCGACGATGCCGAAGTCGACCAGCTCGAAGATCGGCGCCTCCGGGTCCTTGTTGATGGCGACGATCGTCTTCGACGTCTGCATCCCCGCGCGGTGCTGGATGGCGCCGGAGATGCCGATTGCCATGTAGAGCTGCGGGGACACGGTCTTGCCGGTCTGACCGACCTGGTTGGTGTGGGGGTACCAGCCGGCGTCGGTCGCGGCACGCGACGCACCGACGGCCGCGCCAAGGCTGTCGGCGAGCTTCTCGATCAGCTCGAAGTTGGATCCCTCGCCGAGGCCGCGCCCACCCGAGACGACGATCGCCGCTTCGGTCAGCTCCGGCCGGCCGCCCTTCTTCTCGGTCACGCGGTCGAGGACCTTCGCCTTCTTGGCGGCGTCGGACAGCGTCACCGACACCTGCTCCTCGGTCGGCTGTGCGGGCGACGGCTCCGGCGGCGTGCTGTTGGGGCGCACCGTGATGATCGGGGTGCCCTTGCTGACCTTCGACTGCACGTTGAACGCGCCGCCGAAGATGCTCTGCCGGGCGACGAAGCCGTCCTCGACACCGACGGCGTCGGTCAGCACACCGGACTCGGTCTTGACCGCGAGCCGCCCGGCGATCTCCTTGCCCTCGGGAGAGCTGGGAATCAGCACCGCCGCGGGCGAGGACTGCTGCACGACCTGCGCGAGCACCTCGGCCTTGGGCGCGACGAGATAGCCGTCGATCTCTGCGTCGCCGGCGACGTAGACCTTGGTCGCGCCGTACTCCGCGAGCTTGTCCTTCGCGTTGTCGTAGCCGTTGCCCACGAACACCGCGGCCGGCTCGCCCAGCGAGCGCGCCAGGGTCAGCAGCTCGTAGGTGACCTTCTTCGGGGTGCCGTCGACGTGCTCGACGAGAACGAGAACCTCAGCCACAGAAAATCTCCTCGAACGCTTCTACTCAGACGAACTTCTGCGACGCGAGGAACTCGGCGAGCTTGGTGCCGCCGTCGCCCTCGTCCTTGACGATCTGACCCGCCTGCTTCGGCGGCCGGGGCGCGAACTCCGCCACCTCGGTGGCCGACCCGGCCAGCCCGACCTTGTCGGCCTCGATGCCGGCGTCGGCGAGGGTGAGCGTCGTCAGCGGCTTCTTCTTCGCCGCCATGATGCCCTTGAACGACGGGTACCTCGGCTCGTTGATCTTCTCGACGACACTCACCACGGCGGGCGTCGGAGCCTCGACGACGTCGTAGCCGCTGTCGGTCAGCCGCTCGATCTTGACGGTGCCGTCGCCGACCTCGACCTTGCGGGCGAAGGTCAGCTGGGCCGCGCCGAGGCGCTCGGCCAGCATGGCCGGCACGACGCTCATTCGTGCGTCGGTCGACTCGACGCCCAGGATCACCAGGTCGTGCTCGATCGTGCCGAGCGCCTTCGCGAGTGCGTACGACGTCGCGAGCGCGTCGGAGCCGTGCAGACCGGCGTCGACGATGTGGACGGCCTTGTCGGCGCCCATGGACAGCGCCTTGCGAATCGTCTCGACCGCCTTCTCCGGGCCCATGCTGAGCACGGTGACCTCGCCGCCCTGCGCCTCCTTGATCTTCAGCGCTTCTTCGACGGCGTACTCGTCGAGCTCGTTCATGACGCCGTCGACGCTTTCGCGGTCGACGGTCTTGTCGTCGGAGCTGAGTTTCTTCTCAGCCCACGTGTCGGGGACCTGCTTCACGCAGACGACGATGTTCATGGCCGGCGGCCGACCTCCCTGGATTGGATCGGCACCGATGTTACGGGGCAGTAGGTGCGCGCTATTCGTGCGGGTGCAACATCACCACCAGGTCGCAGCGTTCGGCGACCTCGGGGTCGTGCGTCGCCAGCACGAGAGAGCCGTCGCGGTGCGGCACCTCGAAGAGGCGCTCCAGCACCAGCTCGCGAGAGGCCTTGTCCTGCTCCGCAGTCGGTTCATCGGCGATGAGAATCTGCGGGCGCAGCGCGAGCGCGCGGGCAACGGCGACCCGTTGCTGCTGGCCGCCCGACAGCTCCTCGATGAGCTGGTCCTCGTGCCCGCCGAGTCCGACGTCCGCGAGCGCCGCCGCTGCCGCTTCGGCCACCTGCTCGATCGGGCGGCCAGCAGCACGCAGGGCGGCCTCGACGTTCTCGACGGCGGTCAGCAACGACACCAGGCCGTAGCCCTGCAGCACCACGGCGATCTCGTCGGCGTGCGAACGCGGATCGACGCGACGGCCGTCCAGGCTGACCACGCCCGCGTCCGGCTCAGCCAGTCCTGACAGCAGCGCGAGCAGGCTGGTCTTGCCACTGCCGGACGGCCCCATGATCGCGACGCTCTCCCCCGGCCCGACGACGACACCGACGTCGTCGAGGATGACCCGGTCGTCGCGCACGTAGCGCAGGCCCTGCGCCTCGAGGATCGTCACCGCTCCTCGCTCCCGGTCTCGTAGATGCGACGAAGGTCGACACCGTGCTCGTGCCTCAGGGCGCGGGCGAGCGAACCCGGCGGCAGCGCATCGAGCAGCTCGGGCGGGAGCTGCACGGTGCCGTCGCGACCGACGACGACGTAGTCCTCACCGGCCCGGCCCTCGGAGCCCACTCGGCCGTCGCGGATCGTGACCGTGCGGCCGAGTGCGGCGCCGACCGCGGCATCATGCGTCACCGCGACGACGGTCGTGCCGTCCTCGGCATTGGTCGCGCGGATCAGCTCCATGACGGCGTCCGCCGACGTCGGGTCGAGCTGGCTGGTCGGTTCGTCCGCGAGCAGCAGGCCGGGTCCGTTCGCGACGGCGACAGCGATGGCAAGGCGTTGCTGCTCTCCTCCGGACAAGCGGCCGGCGACCCGATTGCTCGCGCTCGCGAGGCCGACCGCCTCCAGGAGCCGTAGAGCCCGTCGTCGTTTCGCTGCGCCCGACCGGCGCGCCGGCCGCTGGGCGAACAGAACGTTGCCGAGCGCCGTGTCGTAGGGCAGCAGGTTACGGCCGGGGTTCTGCAGCACCACCCCGATCTCGCGCAACCGGATGTCCGCCAGCTGCGCGTTGGTGAGCTTCGACAGCGGGTGACCGATGACCTCGACGGATCCGGCGGTCGGCCGCAGCAGTCCCGCCAGGTGCCACAGCAGCGTGGTCTTGCCCGCCCCGGAGGGACCGAGAAGAGCGACCGTCTCGCCCTGCCGGACCACGAAGTCGACACCACGCAGGGCGGCGACCTCCGCGCCCGCGGTGCCGTAGACGTGGACGAGGTTGTCGCAGCGGACGGCGATGTCGGGAGTGCTCACAGCGGCGCCTCCCTGAGCTGCTCGGGTGTGACGGTGCGCAACAAGGTTGCGGCCGCCACCGCCGCGACCGCGACGAGAAACACGAAGCCCGCCCCGAGCACCACGCCCATGAACAGCGGCGAGGGGAAGTAGCCGAGCAGCGTCGAGTCGGGCGGGTGAACGAACTCCGGCACGTTGCGACCGGCCAGGACGCTGGCCAGCAGTCCCGCCCCGATGCCCGCGAGAGCGCCGAAGCCGATCACGACGACCTGCTCGATCGCCAGTGCGGAGTAGAGCGAGCGTCGCGACGCACCGGCTGCGGCAAGGGCGGCGTACTCGTAACGGCGGCGGCGGGCGGCGGCGGACAGGCTCAGCACCGCCGCGAGTGCGGCGAGCACGGCCGCTGCCGCGGCATCGGCGAGGAACAGCACGCTGGCGAGACCCGGACCCTGCCGCCCGAACTCCGAGGCGACGTCGCTGCTGGAGATCTCGGAGATCACCGGCACACCGGCCGCGACCAGCGCGTGACGGACGCGGTCTGCGTCGCCACGCAGCCACACCTGTGCCGTGGCCGGTGCCGTGTCGTTGGTCGCCGCGCGGACGGCGTACCGCAAGGAGACGACGACACCGTTGGCCGCGGCACCCGGCACACCTGGAGCGCTGTCGACCGGGGTGATGTCCAGCCCCTGTGCATCGAGTCCCGAGACGGCAATCGCCGTGTCGGACTGCTCGAGGGCAGTGGAGACGACCGCCGGCAGCGCCGGCGGTCGGTCGACCACGCCCAACGTCGCCGGTGAAGACGGCTGGGAGACGAACTGCCACGCGACCGTGCTCTGCGTTGCGCGGACGAACTTGCGCCCGTTGTCGAGTCCGCGCCAGTGCCCCGCGCCGGCGAAGCCGGCCAGGGGCTGCCACCGACCGTTCGCCCCCTCGTCGAGCCCGTCGACGGTGAGATGCCCGTCGAGGGCCCCGATTCGGCCGCCGGGCGGCGTGACCTGGATGTCGTTGACGATGCACGGACAGCCGGCGAGCTCGCCCGTCAACGTCGCGGTGCGTCCTGATCGCAGAGTGCCCATCTCGACCGGTGTCGGCGCCGCCGAACCGGAAGCCGCGACGTCGAGGACGACGGCGACCGGCTCGGGCTGGATGGAGATCGAGGAGAGGCGAAGCCGCACCCGATCGCCGTTGAGCACGATCGGGTCGGGCGCCGGCGGGTCGAGGTCGTTCAGCAGAGTCGCGGGGTCGCTGACCCTGCCCGCCGACCAGGACGCGATTCGCGCGAAGCGTGCCGGCTCGACACCGAGCAAAGTGACCGTGCCGTTGTTGAACGACATGACCGCCGTGGCGGAACGACCGGCCGGGTCGATGCGATCGACGACCTTGGCGAGGTCGACATCGGTCGGGAGCGCCACGTTGAGCACGGTCGGCGCACCGACCCCGATCTGCGCAATGCGCGCCCGGTTCGCATCGCCGACGATCCACGAACCCATGCTGAACGTCGCCAGCGCGACCGCTGTCGCGAGGATCATCGTCGTTCGCGTGCCACCCGGCCGGCGAGCGATGTGGCGGACGGCGAGGAACGCACCGAGATCGCCTCTGCTCCGGGTCCGCGCGAAAAGCGACCGGCAGATCAGCGGCAACAAGCGCGAGGCGACCACGGCGATGGCCAGCCCCAGGAGTCCCGGCACGAGCAGGGCCAGCGCGCTCTGCGACGCCGAGCTCAGCGTTCCCGAGAGGAAGAGCTGCGCGAAACCCGCGACCGCGGCGGTCAGTACGACGGCGTCGAAGACCCAGCCCCGATCGTTCGCCCGGCGACCGGTGCGCCGCCACTGCTCGACGACCGGCCGCACGACCGTGCGCCGCCCACCGACGACGACGGCTGCCGCGCCACCAGCGACGGCCACGACCGCCGCTACCCAGCCCAGCGCGGGAAGCGGCACCGGAGTGCCGGGACGCAGGAGCACGTGGGTCAACGCGTCCGAGAGCAGCCAGCCGACGACGGCTCCCACCGGGAGCGCGAGGAGCAGGAGCACCGCGGGCTCCCCCAGCCCGAACAGCATGGCCCGGGCGGCGCCGTACCCCCGGAGCTTCGCCAGCGCGATCTCGGTGCCCCGCGCGTCGACGGCATCGGTGACCACGAGGAACAGCAGCAGCCAGGTGAGCACGAGGAGCTCGGCCGTGACCACCAGGACGGGAACGGCAAGAGCCGACCAGCTGGAGTGCACGTCGTCACCGGTCGCGGGAATGCCGGTCGTGACCGTCACCTGGTTGGCCAGCAGCGTCCGGCTCGTGGACATGTGTTGCGTCGCGCGGACGATCGGGTCGAGGTCGCCGGGGGTGACCCGGGCGGCGTTCAGCACGCGCACGTAGACGGCGCTCCCCTGCGGGCTGCCCTTCAGCTGCTCGAGCGTGGAACGCGGCGTGAACATCGCGTCGTAAGGAGGTGTCGGCAGTGCGGTCGCGATCTCCGCGGGAAAGTACGCAGCGCCGCGCGCGAACCAGTAGTCGAGCTGCGTGTTGGGGACGCGGTAGATGCCGACGATGGTCAGCGGCGCCGGTTGGTTTCCCTTGACGACCTGCCCGACCTGCCATTGGTTGTCCGCTGCGAGAGAGGCGCTGACCAGCACCTCGTTGGCCTGTGTCGGGCAGCGACCGGTGCGCAGCGTCAGGTGCCGACAGACGTCGCTGCGCCAGACCAGGGCGACGTTCTCCACCAGCTTCGGGAAGAAGTCGGCGCCCTCGAGTGCCTGGATCGGCGGTTGGAACAGCCGGTCGGCGCGCGCCTCACCGAGTGTGCGGTCGAGCTCGTCGTTGGCGAGACCGGCGAGGTTGCCGGAACTGCCGGCAAGGACCCCGCTCGACGACAGCTGGAAACCGCGAGTGATGACGCCGGGCGACGTGAGCGCGTCCTGCAGGATCGAGTCGCGTGCGGCCGCGTAGTAGGTGGGGCCGACGGCTGCCGCGGCAGTCGCGCAGAGTGCGACGACGAAGATGACGAGCGACGTCCCGGCGCGGTGCCACAACCCACGGAGGAGCGTCACAGCGCCGGTCACGCTGCCATCCCTAGCGCATACGACCCGCGTTCTCCCGGCGACGTTGCCACATCGTGACCCTGTTCACGAGCCGGTCACGGTTGCGCGTCGAAACGGCGGAGCAGGGCCTCCGCACCCGCGAAGTCCGCCACGACCGCAGCGGCCGGCCGCTCCTCGCGCACCAGACCGACCGCCTGCCCGGCCCACACGACCGGTTCGTCGGACTTCGCGCCCTCGGCGCGGAGCTGGGCTTCACGGCCGTGCCACGTGGCGGCGAACGCGTTGCGCACGGCGCGGCCGCCGAACTCCGCCGGCCACGGGATGCCGCGCCCGATGTCCAGGACGGTGGTGTAGATCGTGTCCGTCTCGCCGGCCTCGACCACCGCCGCCCGGGCAGCGGAGGAGTTCTGCCCCTCGGTGCAAGCGAGGAAGGCCGTCCCGACCAGCGCGCCCGCAGCTCCCGCCGCCACGACGGCGGCCAGTGCGCGCGCGCCGGCAATGCCTCCTGCGGCCAGCACCGGTACGTCGACCGCGTCGAGCACTGCTTCGAGCAACGGCAGGGTCGACACCTCACCGCGGCCGTGACCTCCGCCTTCGCTGCCGCGCGCGACCACGGCGTCGACACCGGCATCGACCGCCCGGCGAGCCTCGTCGACCGTGCCCACCTGCGTGACGACGACGATGCCCTCCCGCTGCGCCGCCTCGACATGACCGGTGTACGGCCCGAAAGACAGCGACAGCAACGCGGGCCGTGCCGCGATGGCGGCTTCGACGAGACCGGGGTTGCTGTCGGCGAACCACGCGATGAGTCCGATGCCGAACGGCCGTCCGCCCGCTCTGGCGACGTCCGCTTCCGCCGTGACAACCGCCGGCGCGTCGTAACCGATGCCGACCATGCCGAGGCCGCCCGCGGTGGACACGGCCGCAGCGAGAGCGCCGCCCGAAACCCCGGCCATGGGCGCGGAAACCACCGGGACGGTGACGCCGAAGCGATCAGTGAGCCAGGTGCGCAGCACGGGCGCATCGTCCCACTAAGCAAGGATGGCGTGATGTCTTCGCCCCGCGCCGTCCGTCTCGCAACCCTTCTGGCCGGCGCCGCCGTCGTCGTCACGGGGTGCAGCGGCACCGCGTCGCAACCGGGTGCGTCGTCACCGTCGACGACGGCCGTTCCGATCGCCACCGGTGCTCCGAGCACCTCCGCCGAGCCGTCGACACCCGCACCGCAGCCGCCACCGGTGCGACTCGTCGCACGCATCGCAGGCTGGCAGCTCCCTGAAGCGCGAAGCCGTGAGGTCGCGCTGTCGACGGCCGGCGGCCTGGTCCTCGCCGGCGGGCTGTCATCCGCGCACGTGAGCACATCGACGGTCTGGACGTTGTCCGCCACGGACGGTCGAGTGCTGCACACCGGTGCGCTGGCCGCAGCCGTTCACGACACCACCGGGCTGGTCGTCCACCGGGTGCCGTACGTCATCGCAGGCGGCAACACGACCACCGTCGACGACGTGCAGGAGATCTCCAGCGGGGACACCGCCCAGGTCGTCGCGCATCTTCCTCAGCCGCGGTCAGACCTCTCGGCTGTCTCCGTCGGAGGCGCCGGCTACGTGCTCGGCGGGTTCGACGGCACGAGGTCGCTGTCGCCGGTGCTCCGGACAGCGGACGGCCGGCACTTCGCCACCGTGGCGCAGCTGCGGGTGACGGTGCGCTACGCCGCTCTCGCGGCAGTGACTTCCCCCGGCGGCGACAAGCTGCTGGTCTTCGGCGGTGAGCACGACGGGGTCCCCGTCGACGACGTCCAGCAGGTCGACCTGGCGACCGGCCGCACACGCATCGTCGGACACCTCCCGCATGCACTGGCACACGAAGCCGCTGTCGAGATCAGCGGATCCGTGTTCCTTCTGGGCGGGCGCAGCAATGGCCAGCTGCAGTCAGCGATGTGGCGCTGGGATGCGACGCGGCATCGCGCCGTCGCTGCGGGTCGGCTGCCTTACGCCGTGGCGGATGCCGGCGCGACCGTCTCCGGCTCGACGGCCTTCGTTCTCGGTGGAGAGACTCCGGAGCCGACAGCGCGCGTCATCACGGTGACGGCGAGATGACGCGCGCGGCCTGAACATCCGCGAAGGTGTGACGGTGGCCCGCCCAGCTGGGCCACCGTCACACGTCTTCGGGGTTCAGGCAGCGGCAGTGGCCAGCGTGGCGCTCGTCAGCGACGTGCCGCACTCGCACGTCGAGCTGACGAACCGCTGGTTGTCGCAGCCGTCGCCGTAGCAACCGCTGCTGCCGCAGTCCGCGCAGTCGAACAGATCGTTGTTGCATGCGCTGCCATCGAACAGTCGTCCGTCACAGTGGCGCATTTCCGTCCTCCTAATGAGGGCTGGTCTTGCTCAGTTGTCTGTGTCGGCTGACGCCGTTGTCAGCGGTGGATGTTTTTAGTGGAACTGCTCTTCTTCGGTGCTGCCCTTGAGGGCGAGGGTCTCGGCGGTCGGGTCGATAGCGGTCGCTACGAGATCGAAGTAGCCGGCGCCTACCTCGCGCTGGTGCTTGGTGGCGGTGTAGCCCTCAGCCTCTGCCGCGAACTCCTTCTCCTGGAGCTCGACGTAGGCAGACATGTCGTTGGCGGCGTATCCCTTGGCCAGCTCGAACATCGAGTAGTTCAAGGCGTGGAAGCCCGCGAGGGTGATGAACTGGAACTTGTAGCCCATGGCGCCGAGCTCGCGCTGGAACTTCGCGATCGTGTCGTCGTCGAGCGCGGCCCTCCAGTTGAACGACGGCGAGCAGTTGTAGGCGAGCAGCTGGTCCGGGAACTCCTTCTTGACCGCCTCGGCGAACTGCCGCGCGATCTCGAGGTCCGGCTTGCTGGTCTCCATCCAGATCAGGTCGGCGTACGGCGCGTAGGCGAGCGCGCGGGTGATGCACGGGTCGATGCCGGCAGTCACGCGGTAGAAGCCCTCGGCGGTACGGTCACCGGTGACGTACTGCCGGTCACGCTCGTCGACGTCGCTGGTGATGAGGGTCGCAGCCTGCGCGTCGGTGCGGGCGACGACGACGGTCGGGACGCCCTCGACGTCGGCGGCGAGCCGGGCGGCGTTGAGCGTCTTGACGTGCTGGTTGGTGGGGATCAGCACCTTGCCACCGAGGTGGCCGCACTTCTTCGCGGAGGACAGCTGGTCCTCCCAGTGCACGCCCGCGGCGCCGGCGTCGATCATGTTCTTCATCAGCTCGTAGGCGTTGAGCGGACCGCCGAAGCCCGCCTCCGCGTCGGCGACGATCGGCGCGAACCAGTCGACATCGGTCTTGCCCTCCGACCAGGTGATCTGGTCGGCACGCTTCAGCGCGTTGTTGATGCGGCGCACGACCGCCGGCACGGAGTTGGCGGGGTAGAGGCTCTGGTCCGGGTAGGTCTGCGCGGCGAGGTTGGCGTCGCCTGCGACCTGCCAGCCGGAGAGGTAGATGGCCTTGAGGCCGGCGCGCACCTGCTGCACGGCCTGGTTGCCGGTGAGGGCGCCGAGCGCGTGCACGTAGTCCTCGGAGTTGACGAGGTCCCACAGCTTCTCGGCGCCGCGGCGCGCGAGCGTGTGCTCCTCCTGGACCGAGCCACGGAGCCGGATGACGTCGGCGGCGGTGTAGTCGCGCTTGAGACCTTTCCAGCGTGGGTCGGTGTCCCACTGCTTCTGGAGGTCGTCGGCCTGGCGCTGCGGGTCAGCTGGGCTGGACATAGGGCGGGATCGCTCCTCTTCGTCGAGTGAACTTCCGTTGGTGTACTCACTATCCGCCGGTCCTATGCCGCATTCCTAGCGGGCGCGCCGAGAAAATTCGTGGATATTCTTGTAGAGTGAAGATCGTGACGGAGATCACGAGCTCCGAGGGTTCGACCCGGCTCGATGTGGTGACCCTCGGCCGCCGGCTGCGTCACGCCAGGCGAGCCCGGGGCCTGACCCTGGCCGAGGTCGCGGCGCGGGTCGGCACCGCCGCCTCCGCCTTGAGCCTGATCGAGAACGGCCGGCGCGAGCCGCGGCTCACGCTGCTTCAGGCGCTCGCCGACGCCCTCGACACCCCGCTCGACGACTTGCTGCGTTCCGACCCACCGAGCCGCCGCGCGTCCCTGGAGATCGCGCTCGAGCGCGTGCAACGCGACAGCTCGTTCGCCGCTCTCGGCCTGCCTCCCCTGCGGCCGAGCCCCCGCGTGCCGACAGACGTGCTCGAGCACGTCGTCGCCCTGCACGACGAGCTTCGACGGCGCGACGAGCGGTTCGCCGCGACACCGGAGGCCGCGCGGCGCGCCAACGTCGAGCTTCGTCGCAGGATGCGCGCCGAGGACAACTACTTCCCTGACGTCGAGCGGGCAGCGGCCGAGGCGCTTCGTGCCGTCGGCCATTCCACGGGCGCACTGCCACAGCGGGCGATCAGCGACCTCGCGACCCACTACGGCTTCACGTTGCACAACGTCAGCGATCTTCCCGAGTCGACCCGCTCGGTGACCGACCTCGTGCATCGCCGCATCTACCTTCCGCAACGACCTGCGGGGCATGACCCGAGGTACGTCGTCCTACAGACGCTCGGTCATTTCGCGCTCGGCCACACCGATCCGCGCGACTTCGCCGACTTTCTTCGACAGCGCGTCGAAGCCAACTACTTCGCCGCCGCGCTCCTCGTGCCGGAAGCCGCGGCGTCCAAGTTCCTGCAGGCGGCAAAACGCGACCGGGTCTTGTCGATGGAAGACCTGCGCGACGTGTTCGCGGTGTCACACGAGACCGCCGCGCACCGCTTCACCAACCTCTCGACGCACCACCTCGACATCCCGGTCCACTTCAGCCGCACGGATGCCAGCGGCACGATCTACAAGGCCTACGAGAACGACGGACTGCCGTTCCCCACCGACGGGATCGGGGCGATCGAGGGCCAGCTCGCGTGCAGGCAGTACACCTCGCGTCGCGTCTTCGGCTCCTCTGACCGCTACGGCACCTACACGCAGTACACCGACACTCCGGCCGGCACCTTCTTCTGCACCGCGCACGTCGAACCCGCGGGCAGCGGGGAGTTCGCCGTCACGGTCGGTGTGCCGTTCCCGCACGCGAAGTGGTTCCGGGGCGCCGACACCCAGCGACGCAGGCGTTCGGGGTGCCCGTCACCGTCGTGCTGCAAGCGACCACCGGCGGAGATGGCCACGAAGTGGGAGGGCAAGGCGTGGCCCTCCGCACGTGCACACAGCCACCTGCTCGCGGCGCTTCCCCCGGGCACGTTCCCGGGCGTCGACACGACGGACGTCTACGCGTTCCTGGAGCGGCACGCGCCGCAGAGCTGATCGGAAGGTCAGACGGCCGCTGCGGTCGCGGCGTACGCGTCCGTCGTCTGCGCCTTCGCCCGCCGGGCCGTGATGACGGCGATCGCGAAGATCGCAAGGGCGTTGGCGCCGTGCAACAGCCCGAGGGGCGGGACGCTGCCCTGCGAGACGCCGAGCACGACCTGCACCACGATCAGGCCCACGATGTAGAGGGCCCACCTGGTGCCGCCGGCGACACCGGCGAAGAAGGACACGACGAGCAGGATCAGTGCCAGGAGCGGGATCAGCATCTCGCCGTTGATCGCATGCACCGGGAAGCCGAACGAACCGTTGAACGACGGATGGCCGTCCATGATCTTCTTGTTGACCGTCGCGCCGTTCTCGATCCAGTGGTCGAGTCCGGCGACGGCCGTGGCCATCATCATCGCCTGTACGACGACCTCGACGGCGATGAGGTACGCGAGAACGTGATACGCCCGACGCATGTAGGCCTCCCCCTGTTGCGACGCATGAAAGCGACGCCACTGACCGACGTCACGGAGCCGCGCCGTCGGCGCTCATCCGACCACCGGCAGGGTTCGCTCCTCTGAGAGCCGGTCGAGTGCGTCCTGCATCACGGACGTCACGTGCTCGTAGACCACATCGGGGTCGGGGTCAGGGCCGAATCGCTCCCGAAGGTCGATCGGCGGCAGCACCGCGATCGTGATCTTCGCGGGAAGCGGAAACCGGCCCGGCAGGTCCAGCACGTTGATGCCGAACGGCGGCCCGATCGAGATCGGCAGGACCTTGATCCGCGCGATCCGGTCGAGGCCCAGGGCACGGGCGAGACGCTGGGCGCGGGTGACGAACAGTGCCGTCTCCTGCCCGCCGATCGAGACCACCGGGACGATCGGCACACCTTCCTCGAGCGCCAGCCGCACGAACCCTTTGCGCCCGCCGAACTCGACCCGGTCGGAGTGCCACGAGGGCCGGAACGTCTCGAAGTCGCCGCCGGGGTAGACGAGCACGGGCGCGTCCATGCCGAAGGCACGCCGTGCGTTCTCGTGCGATGCCACCACCGTGCCGAACCGGCGCAGCCCCGGGATGCGAGCGGCGATGTCGTGAGCGAGCTGGTGGAAGCGGCGGCTCGGACCGAAGTGGTCGTAGAACGCGAAGGTGAACAGGAATGTGTCGACGATCATCGTGCCGCCGGAGTGGTTGCCGACGAGCAGAGCGGGTCCGGTCGCGGGCACGTTGTCGATCCCGCGGACCTCCGAACGGAAGTACGTCGACAGCAGCGGGTTGAGCAGCGGCAGTGTCCTGGCGATGTGCTCGGGGTCCCAGGCGTCGAAGGTGTCATCGCCCGTTGCGAGGCCGGCCGCGTCGCCCAGCACCGACGCCGCGATCTGGAGCAGCCCGTCGACCGGCGCCGGCGATCGGCGGGCAAGGTGGACGAGAGGGTTGCGCGTCGGCGGCATGACCTGCGAGTCCCCGACACCGGGGAGCGGGAAACCCGGTGAGCCGGCTGCCTCAGCGCCCGACGAACTCCGCCTTGCCGGGACCGTTCTCGATGAACGACTGCATGCCGATGGTCCGGTCCTCCGTCGCGAACAGCGACGCGAACTTCTGCGCCTCGATGGCGAGACCGGTGTCGAGGTCGACCGACAGGCCCTGGTCGACCGACTCCTTGACCGCACGCAGAGCAAAGGTCGGCCCGTTGGCGAACTGCTCGGCCCACCGTCGCGCGGCGTCGTACACGTCCTCGGCCGGCACGACCTCGTCGACGAGGCCGATCTGGAGCGCCTCCTCGGCCGGGACGAACCGGCCGGTGAAGCAGAGGTCCTTCGCCTTCGCCGGGCCGACGAGCCGGGCGAGACGCTGGGTGCCACCGGCGCCCGGGATGACACCCAGGAGGATCTCCGGCTGGCCGAGCTTGGAGTTGGTGGCGGCCACCCGACGGTCGGCGCACAGCGACAGCTCGCAGCCACCACCCAGCGCGTAGCCGGTCACCGCGGCGACGACCGGCTTCGGGATCTTCGCGACCGACGTGAACGCCGAGGACAGACCGGCTGACCGGTCGGCCATGTCGGCGTAGGTCATCGTCGCCATCTCCTTGATGTCCGCGCCCGCCGCGAACACCTTCGGACCGCCGTAGATGATGACGGCGCGCACGTCACGTCGCTGTGACGCCTCCAGCGCCGCGGCGCGCAGCTCTTCCTGCACCTGAGCATTCAATGCATTCATCGGCGGCCGGTCGAGGCGGATCGTCCCGATCGCGCCGTCGACCTCGAGGTTCACGAAGTCAGCCATGCGCCGGAGCCTAACGAGCGTCAGGAGCTGACGAGAGCGAGCATCTCCTCCGACGTCGGACCCGCCGGCGGCCGCGGCAGTGCGCTGAGCTCGGCGAACACCCGCTCCATCCGTTCCTGTGTCTCGACGTCCTCGTCGAGCACCTTCGTGCTCTCGAGCAGGGCGATCCGCCGGTAGAAGCGACGGAAGATGTCGGCGTCGACGGCCGACGACGCCCCGCCGGCCACTGTCGTGAACAGCGCGTAGTCGCCGCAGCGGTGCGCATAGTCGACCTCGCCGCCGACCCACATGCGGTGCCGTTGCTCGTCCAGCTCCGTCGCGAGGTCGAAGCGCTCGCTGAGCAACGGCATGACCGCCTCGAGGTACGCCGTCCCCGCGTCGGTCAGTGCGTCGTGCTCGCGCAACGCCGAGGTCAGCTCGCGGGCGTGGATCAGCGCGAACGACAGCCCGTGCGCGAGGACCGGGTCGGTCTGTCCCAGCGCGTCGCCGACCGGGACGACACCGGCGGCCACCGCACCTCTCGCGTCGCGCAGGCTGTTGCGCAGGCCGGCCATGGCCAGCACGTCGGTGATCGGCTCGACCAGGTCCGGGTCGGTCCACGCATGCAGTGCGGGGATTCGGGCCACCGCCGCCTCGAATACAGGGGCGTCCTTGAACGCGCGCCACGCAGGGACACCGCTCGGCACCGCGAGGAGACCGGCGAACGTGCCGTTGTCCCCGGGGAACGTGGAGAAGCCGAGGTAGCCGAGATCGCCGCGGGGGCTCAACGGCCACGGTCCGTCCGGCAGCGTGCAGCCCGGGCGGAGCCGGTAGTAGCGGCTGTAGTAGACGACGCCGCAGTCACTGGTCGCGGGAGCCGGCGCATCGATTCCGACGTCCGCGAGCCACTCGGGCGTCGGGCTGCGTCGCCCCATCGCATCGACGACGACATCGGCGTCGAGTGCACCGCCGTCGGTCAGCACAGTCGCCACCAGACCGGCGTCGAAGGCCAGCGCGGTCGCCCGGGTCTGCCCGATCGCGGTGATGCCCGTCTGCTCGGAGACAGCGCGTCGCAACGCCCACTCGATGAGCGGCCGACGGACGCCGACGTACTGCAGATCGTCGTCGCCTTCGCGACGCTCAGCGCCCGGCATCTTGCGGCACACGTCGACGGTGTCCGCGCCGGCATCGACCAGCGCGGAGTGCACGTCCGGAAGGTGGCGCATCATCTCGACCCGGCCGCGAGGGATGAACGCGTGCGGCTGGAGGAAGTGCGGGATCCCCCGGCGGGGCCACGACGGCGAGTCGGAAGGGTCACCCGGCTCCAGCGGGTCGCGGTCGACGACCGTCACGCGATGCCCGTCGCGGGCAAGCAGCAGCGCAGTCCCGAGCCCGGCGACCCCACCGCCGAGCACGACGATCCGCCGCGCCCTCACGGTCGCAGCGTAGGCATCGAAGCGGCACGTCATGACGAAAAGCGGTCGAGACTGCGCGGCGGTCGCGGGACGATGGGCTCATGCCATCCGCGCCGCTTTCCCGTGAGGCGCGTCGCGTGCTCGTCGGCACCTGCCTCAACGCCGTCGGCAACGGCTTCGTCCTGCCGTTCCTCGTCATCTACCTGCACGAGGTCAGGCACATCGGCCTGCCGCTCACCGGCGCGATCGTCGCGGTGCAGGGGGCGGTCGGCCTCGTCGCGGTACCGATCTACGGCACGCTGATCGACCGCGTGGGCGCCAGACTCATCCAGCTCGGGGCGCTGTCGATGTCGTTCGCGGGCTCGATCGTGCTGGCGTACGCCGGCCACCCTGCGCTGGCCGCGGGAGGCGTCGCCCTGCTCGGGCTCGGTGGCGCCGGCCTCTGGCCGGCCGGCACCGCACTCGTCGCCGAGCTCGTCGACAGCGACGCCCGGCCCCGATACTTCGGACTGAGCTTCGCGCTGCTCAACCTCGGCATCGGACTCGGCGGTGTCGCCGGCGCCCTCATCGTGCGCCCGGGCCACACCGGGACCTACCAGGCGTTGTTCCTCGCCGACGCCGTGACCTTCCTCCTGTTCTTCGTCCTTCTCGTCGGGTTGCGCGGCGTCGGCGGCCCGCAGCGGAGCGCGGCCGACGTCGACCAGACCCCGACGTCCTACCTGCGGTTGGCCCGGGAGCCGGCGTTCCGCCGCGCCGTGGTGTTGCAGCTCGTCGTCGTGCTCGCGGCCTACTCGCAGCTCGACGCGGCGTTCCCCGCGTTCGCCCGTCAGCTGCACGTGTCGACGCGAGTGGTCGGCTTCGCCTTCGCGGTCAACACCGCCGTGATCGTCGCGGGTCAGATGTGGGTGCAACGCCGGGCGGCAGCCCTACGCCGCACCCGGGCCTACTGGCTGACCATGGCGTGGTGGGCCGCGTCATGGCTGGTGCTGGCCGTCGCCGACCGGCTGCCGGCCGGGACGTGGGTCGCCGCCGCGATGTTCCTCTACATGGCCGTCTTCGCCGTCGGCGAGATGATCCAGTCGCCGCTGATGCCTGCGATCGTCAACGACCTGGCCGAGCCCCACCTGCGGGGTCGCTACAACGCCGCCGTCTCGTGGTCGTGGGCGGTCGGCAACGTCATCGGCCCGGTCATCGGTGGTGCGGTGCTGGGCGCGCGGGCGCACTCGCTCTGGATCGGGCTCGGCATCGCCGGCTGCGTCGCGGGGGCCGTGGTCGCTCGCCGACTTGAAGCGGTGCTCCCCGCCGCCGCCAACCGGCCGTCGAGCCGCGTCGACGTCGAGGCGGCCGAGGTCACAACTGGGCTGAAGGTGGACGTCTCGGCCACCTCGTGAGCGAGACTGGTCCGCGATGACCGAGGAGACCGTCAGCTGGCCCGGTCGTCCCACGCCGCTGGGGGCGACGTGGGACGGCGAGGGGACCAACTTCGCGCTGTTCGCGCCGCAGGCCGAAAGCGTCGACGTCTGCCTCTTCGACGACACCGGTGACGAGCACCGGGTGAGGCTCGAGGAGTCGACGTACCACGTCTGGCACGGGTACGTCCCACGCGTCGGGCCACGCCAGCGCTACGGCTTCCGGGTCGACGGGCCGTTCGACCCCGAACGCGGGCTGCGGTGGAACCCCAGCAAGCTGCTCGCGGACCCGTACGCGCTCGCGTTCGACGGGGAGTTCGTCGCCGACGATGCGATCTTCGGCTTCCCGCCAGGACGTGACGACACGCACCAGGACCATCGCGACTCGGCGCCGTACGTCCCGAAGTCGGTGGTCGTCCACGACACCTTCCCCTGGGGCGAGGACCATCGCCGCCCGCACACCGCATGGGCCGACTCGGTCATCTACGAGCTGCACGTGCGCGGCTTCACGATGCGCCACCCCGACGTGCCACCGGAGCTGCGCGGCACCTACGCAGGCCTCGGCCACCGGGCCGCCGTCGAGCACCTGCTCCGGCTCGGGGTGACGGCTGTCGAGCTGATGCCCGTGCACCAGTTCGTCAGCGAGCCGCCGCTTCTGCGTCGCGGGCTCGGCAACTACTGGGGCTACAACACCCTCGGCTACTTCGCGCCACACGCGGCGTACTGCTCGAGCGGCACCCGCGGTGAGCAGGTGCGCGAGTTCAAGGCGATGGTGCGGGCACTGCACTCCGCCGGCATCGAGGTGATCCTCGACGTCGTCTACAACCACACCGCCGAGGGCAACGAGACCGGCCCGACGCTGTCGTTCCGCGGCATCGACAACCCCACCTACTACCGGCTGCGCGACGACGAGCCGCGCTACTACCTCGACTACACCGGCACCGGCAACACGCTCAACGCGCGGCAGCCGCACGTCCTGCAGCTCATCATGGACTCGCTGCGCTACTGGGTCACCGAGATGCGCGTCGACGGTTTCCGCTTCGATCTCGCTGCGGCGCTGGCACGGTCGTTCCACGACGTCGACAAGCTGTCCGCGTTCTTCGACATCATCCAGCAGGACCCGGTGCTGTCACGGGTCAAGCTGATCGCCGAACCGTGGGACCTCGGCCCGGGCGGATACCTCGTCGGTGAGTTCCCTCCGTTGTGGACCGAGTGGAACGGCAAGTACCGCGACAGCGTGCGCGACTTCTGGCGCGGCGCGGACACCGGCGTCGCCGAGCTCGGCTACCGGCTCACCGGCTCGAGCGACCTCTACCAGGACGACGGCCGCCGTCCCTACGCCAGCATCAACTTCGTCACGTGCCACGACGGGTTCACGTTGCGGGACCTCGTCTCCTACAACTCGAAGCACAACGAGGACAACGGCGAGAACAACCGCGACGGCAACGACGACAACCGCTCGTGGAACTTCGGCGTCGAAGGCGAGACGGACGAGCCGGACGTCCTCGAGCAACGGGCTCGGCAGATGCGCAGCTTCCTCGCCACCTTGCTGCTCTCACAGGGCGTGCCGATGTTGCGGATGGGCGACGAGCTCGCCCACACCCAACAGGGCAACAACAACGCCTACTGCCAGGACAACGAGATCTCGTGGCTCAACTGGTCGGCGGCGCCGTACGTCGACCTCGTCACCCGCCTCTTGTCGCTGCGGCGCGATCATCCGGTCTTCCGCCAGCGCGCGTTCTTCCAAGGTCGCCCCCTCGGCGGCGACGGGACGAAGGACCTCGCGTGGTTCACACCCGCCGGCGTCGAGATGAACGACGCCGACTGGTCGTCGCCGAGTGCCCGGACGCTCGGCATGTTCCTCAACGGGCACGGCATCCGGACCCGCGGACCGCGCGGCGAGCGCATCACCGACGACTCGTTCCTGCTTCTGCTCCACTCCGGCGAGGAGTCGTGCAAGTTCCAGCTGCCGGGCCCACCCTGGGCGACCGGTTACACCCTCGAGCTCGACACTGCCGGGGCGTCGGGCGTCGAGGGCTCAGACCTCCCCGCGGCGGCGCCGGTCGAGCTGTCGGCGCGGTCGCTCGTCCTGCTGCGCGTTCACCGCTAGCCCGGGACGCCGACCGGACATCTCGCGATATTGGCGGAGCCGGTCCACGACTTTGACAACGATCTCCTGATCCCGGCCGACCTGCCGGGCGCGCGGTCATACGGCGGTGTACGCCGTCGACTCGTGCGGGAACGCGACGAGGTCGAGGTCTGCGGGAGCCGACACCGAGTCGTGTCGCGGGAGCACGCGCACCGTGTAGCCGAACGCCCCGCGCCGCTCGAGCGGGACGGAGCACTCGTAACGCCAGGAACCGTCGACCGTGTCGGCCTGCCGCATGTCGGCGTAGACGGCGTCCCTGATGTCATCGTGCTCGTCCACCCGGCCGTAGACCACCTGCACCTGCACGTCGTCGGGTTGCAGGTCGCCGAGCTCGACGACCGCGCGCACCTCGACCTCCTGGCCGAGCTCGGGCGCGTCACCCACACCGCTGGACTCGACGTGGCTGACGCGGACCGCTCCCCATGCGGCACGCAGACGTTGCACCCAGCTCGAGACATCGCGGGCACCGGCGAACCCCTCGACGCTCATGCTGCTCGACGACCGTGCAGCCGGTGCATAGAGCTCGACGACGTAGTCGCGCACCATGCGGCTGGCCAGCACCTGCGGCCCCAGTGACTGCAACGTGTGCCGCACCATCTCGATCCATCGACGGGGCAGTCGCTCACGGTCGACGTCGTAGAAGCGAGACCGCACCTGGTTCTCGATCAAGTCGTAGAGCGCAGCCGCCTCTTGGTCGTCGCGGACCTCCGGGTCGATGCCGTCGGGCGCGGTCGGGATGGCCCAGCCATTGGCGCCGTCGTACATCTCGTCCCACCAGCCGTCACGGATCGACAGGTTGAGACCACCGTTGAGCGCCGACTTCATGCCGCTCGTGCCGCAGGCCTCCAGCGGGCGCAGCGGGTTGTTCAGCCACACGTCGCAGCCGTGGTAGAGGTGCCGCGCCATGCCGATGTCGTAGTCCGGAAGGAAGGCGATGCGGTGACGCACGAGCGGATCGTCACTGAACTTCACCATCTGCTGCACGAGCGCCTTGCCGCCGTCGTCGGCCGGGTGCGACTTGCCGGCGATGACCATCTGCACCGGTCGTTCCGGGTCGAGCAGGATGCGGGTGAGTCGCTCGGTGTCGCGCAACATGAGGGTCAGCCGCTTGTACGACGGCACGCGCCGGGCGAAGCCGATCGTGAGCACGTCGGGATCGAAGGCATGGTCGATCCAGCCGAGCCCGGCCTCGGAGACGCCCCGCTGCAGCCATGACTCGCGCAGGCGGCGACGTACCTCTTCGACGAGCTGCGCACGCAGCGTGCGCCGGGTCGCCCAGACCGCCTCGTCCGGCACCTTGGCGACCTGCTCCCACCCCTGCGCCTCCTCGACGAGGGACGGCCCGACCTCACGCGCCGCGAGATCCATCACCTCGCGAGCGACCCACGTCGGCGCATGCACGCCGTTGGTGATGCTGGTGATCGGGATCTCAGTCGCGTCGAAGCCCGGCCAGAGGCTGCCGAACATGTCGCGACTGACGACGCCGTGCAGCTTGCTGACACCGTTGGCACGTTGCGCCAGGCGCAGCCCCATGTGCGCCATGTTGAACATGTCGGGGTCTTCCTCGGCGCCGAGCCCGAGGATGCGGTCGACCGGCACGCCCTTGCTCGCGTTGTCGCCACCGAAGTGGTGCTCGATGAGCTCGAGAGGGAAGCGGTCGATGCCGGCGGGTACGGGGGTGTGCGTCGTGAACACCGTGCCTGCGCGGACAGCGACAAGCGCCTCGTCGAAGTCGAGGCCGTGGTCCTCGGTCAGCTCCCGGATGCGCTCGATGCCGAGGAAGCCGGCGTGCCCCTCGTTGGTGTGGAACACCTCCGGCTCGGGGTGACCGGTGAGCGCGCAGAACTCACGCACGGCTCTGACGCCGCCGATGCCGAGCAGCATCTCCTGCAGCAATCGGTGATCGGTGCCGCCGCCGTAGAGCCGGTCGGTGACCTCACGCTCTTGCGGCGCGTTGTCCTCGACGTCGGAGTCGAGCATGAGCAGCGGCACGCGCCCGACCTGCGCCCGCCAGACCTGCGCGCGCAAGGTCTTGTCCTCGGGCAGACCGACGGCGACCTTCACCGGCTGCCCGTCGTCGTCCCGGAGCAACGTCAGCGGGAGACCGTTGGGGTCGAGCGGTGGGTAGCGCTCCTGCTGCCAACCGTCGGGGCTGAGACTCTGCTTGAAGTAGCCACGCCGGTAGAGAAGGCCGACTCCGACGATCGGTACGCCGAGATCACTCGCCGCCTTGAGGTGGTCGCCGGCGAGGATGCCGAGGCCACCGGAGTACTGCGGCAGGACTTCCGTGATGCCGAACTCCGGCGAGAAGTAGGCGATCGCCTGCGGGACGTCGCGCAGGCCTTGATACCAACGCGGCTGCTCGAGGTAGTCGTGCAGGTCGTCCGCGGCGTCGGTGAGACGGCGCAGGAACTTGCGATCCTTCGCCAGCGCTGCCATCCGGTCCGCGCCGACCTCGCCCAACAGGCGGACCGGGTCGTGCCCGACCGCCTCCCACGTCTCGGGGTCGACCGACTCGAACAGGTCCAGTGAGTCCGGGTTCCACGACCAGCGCAGGTTCATCACCAGCTCACCGAGCGGCGCGAGCGGCTCGGGAAGTGCGGCCCGGACGGTGAAGCGGCGGAGTGCTCTCACGAGGGCCGACCTTACCCACGCTCAGCCGGTATCCGAACGTGGCGTTCCCCAGCGTGAGCCGTCATGATCACGAAAAGCGAGGCGGTGAGCGTGAGCGGCGGCAGCAGGCGGGAGAACCGGGGCGTTCGCGGCGAAACGACATGGGTAGGTTCGGATTCGATGATCGGTCGCATTCCCATCTCCGAAGTTGGCCCCGTCGTCGAGTGCGGCCGGTGGCCGGCCAAGGCAGCCGTCGGTGAGCGCGTCACGGTCTCCGCGGTCGTCTTCCGCGAGGGTCACGACGCCGTCGCGGCCAACGCCGTACTCGTAGGGCCTGACGGCAAGGAGCGCGCGTTCAACCGCATGCAGCCGGTCGGCAGCGGCACCGACCGCTGGGGGACCGAGGCACTCGTCGACACCGAAGGCGAGTGGACGTTCCGCGTCGAGGCGTGGGGTGACCCGATCGCCACCTGGCGGCACGACGCCGAGATCAAGATCCCGCTCGAGCAGGACGTCGACCTCGTCTGCGAAGAAGGCGCCCGGCTGCACGAGCGCGCCGCCAAGGAAGCGCCCAAGGCCGCGAAGCAGGCGATCACCAAGGCGGTCACCGCCCTGCGCGACAAGGACCGATCCCCCGTCGACCGGATCTCCCCCGCACTCGAGGCCGACCTGGTCGCGGTGATCGACGCGCATCCGGTGCGCGACCTCGTCACCGCGAGCGACACCTATCGCATCCGCGTCGAACGCGAGCGGGCTCGCTTCAGCGCCTGGTACGAGTTCTTCCCGCGGTCGGAGGGTGCCCGCCAACGACCGGACGGCAGCTGGGTCTCCGGCACGTTGCGCACCGCCGCCGAGCGCCTGCCGGGCGTGGCGAAGATGGGCTTCGACGTCGTCTATCTGCCGCCGGTCCACCCCATCGGGACGGCATACCGCAAGGGACCCAACAGTCCTGAGTTCCCCGGCGGCAAGCCACAGGACATCGGCCCGCACGACCCGGGCAGCCCCTGGGCGATCGGCGCCGAGACCGGCGGGCACGACGCGATCCACCCGGATCTCGGGACCTTCGACGACTTCGACGCGTTCGTCGCGACGGCGCAGCAGCACAACCTCGAGGTCGCGCTCGACCTCGCCCTGCAGTGCTCACCCGACCATCCGTGGGTGAAGCAGCACCCCGAGTGGTTCACCGTGCGCGCCGACGGCACGATCGCCTACGCCGAGAACCCGCCGAAGAAGTACCAGGACATCTACCCGCTCAACTTCGACAACGACCCGGAAGGCCTGTCGCAGGCCGTCCTCGACGTCGTCAACCACTGGATCGACCATGGCGTCACGATCTTCCGCGTCGACAACCCGCACACCAAGCCGGTCGCGTTCTGGGAGTGGCTGATCGGCGAGGTCCGGCAGACGCATCCCGAGGTCATCTGGCTGTCCGAGGCGTTCACCAAGCCGGCGATGATGCACATGCTCGGCAAGATCGGCTTCACCCAGTCCTACACCTACTTCACCTGGCGCAACGAGCGTTGGGAGCTCGAGGAATACCTCACCGAGCTCAGCCGGGACACCGTGGACTTCCTGCGGCCCAACTTCTTCGTCAACACGCCGGACATCCTGCATGCGTTCCTGCAGTACGGCGGCCCGCCGGCCTTCCACATTCGGGCCATCCTTGCCGCACTCCTGTCTCCGAGCTGGGGCGTCTACTCCGGCTTCGAGCTCTATGAGCACGTCGCCGTGAAGCCGGGCAGCGAGGAGTACCAGAACAGCGAGAAGTACTCCTACCGCCCACGGGACTGGGCCGCCGCGGAGCGCGACGGGCGCAGCATCGCGCCACTCCTCACGGAGCTCAACCGGATCCGGCACGCGCACCCGGCGCTGCGGCAGCTGCGCAACCTTCGCTGGCACCAGGCCGACAACGACCAGATCCTGGCGTGGTCGAAGAAGGAGGGTGACGACTGCGTTCTGGTCGTCGTCAACCTCGACCCGCACGCGGTGCGTGACGCGACGCTGCACATCGACATGTCCGCGCTGGGCTTCGAGCCGTGGGAGTCCTACGAGGTGCACGACGAGCTGAGCGGCAACACCTGGACATGGGGCGAGAACAACTACGTCCGGCTCGACCCGTTCGTCGCGCCCGCGCACGTGTTCGTCGTACGGAGGGGGCAGTCTTGAGCACCGCAGCAACCGCCGCAGGGACCAACGCGTGACCGCGGAGATCGTCGACGGCATCGAGGAACCGCGTGACCCGACCTGGTACAAGCGCGCGGTCTTCTACGAGGTGCTCATCCGCGGCTTCGCCGACTCCAACGGTGACGGCACGGGAGACATCCGCGGGCTGACGCAGAAGCTCGACTACCTCCATTGGCTCGGCGTCGACTGCATCTGGCTGCTGCCGATCTACGAGTCGCCGCTGCGCGACGGCGGCTACGACATCAGCGACTTCCTCAAGGTGCTGCCGGAGTTCGGCGACCTCGGCGACTTCGTCGAGCTGGTCGACGGCGCGCACAAGCGCGGCATGCGGATCATCGCCGACCTCGTCATGAACCACACGAGCGATGCGCACCCGTGGTTCCAGGCGTCGCGGGCCGACCCCGACGGTCCCTTCGGCGACTTCTACGTGTGGAGCGACACCAAGCTCAAGTACGAAGACGCACGCATCATCTTCGTCGACACCGAGTCCTCCAACTGGACATGGGACCCCGAGCGCGGTCAGTACTACTGGCACCGCTTCTTCTCCCACCAACCGGACCTCAACTACGAGAACCCCGCCGTGCAGGAGGGGATGCTCGAGGTCCTGCGCTTCTGGCTCGACCTCGGCATCGACGGCTTCCGCCTCGACGCCATCCCCTACCTCTTCGAGGAAGAGGGGACCAACTGCGAGAACCTCCCGCGGACGCACGAGTTCCTGAAGCGGGTGCGCAAGGAGGTCGACAGCCTCTATCCGGACAAGGTCCTGCTGGCGGAGGCCAACCAGTGGCCCGAGGACGTCGTCGAGTACTTCGGCAGCGGCGACGAGTGCCACATGGCGTTCCACTTTCCGGTGATGCCGCGCATCTTCATGGCCGTACGACGCGAGCAGCGCTACCCGATCTCCGAGATCATGGCGCAGACTCCCGCGATCCCGGACAACTGCCAGTGGGGCATCTTCCTGCGCAACCACGACGAGCTGACGCTCGAGATGGTGACCGACGAAGAGCGCGACTACATGTACAGCGAGTACGCCAAGGACCCCCGGATGAAGGCCAACATCGGCATCCGCCGGCGGCTGGCCCCGCTGCTCGAGAACAGCCGCGACCAGATGGAGCTGTTCACCGGGCTGCTGCTGTCGCTGCCGGGCTCGCCGGTCCTCTACTACGGCGACGAGATCGGCATGGGCGACAACATCTACCTCGGTGACCGCGACGGCGTCCGCACGCCGATGCAGTGGACGCCGGACCGCAACGCGGGCTTCTCCAGCTGCGACCCGCAGCGGCTCTACCTGCCGGTGATCATGGACCCGGTCTACGGCTACCAGGTCATCAACGTCGAGTCGCAGATGCGGTCGTCGACGTCCTTGCTCAACTGGACCCGGCGCATGATCGACGTGCGCAAGCGGCACCCGACCTACGGCATGGGCGACTACGAGGAGCTCGGCGCGTCCAACCCGAGCGTCCTGGCCTTCGTCCGGCAGTTCGGCGACGACGTCGTGCTCTGCGTCAACAACCTCTCCCGCTTCGCCCAACCCGTGGAGCTCGACCTGCGGCGCTTCGAGGGACGCACCCCGATCGAGCTCGTCGGCGGCGTGCACTTCCCGCGGGTCGGCGAGCTGCCGTATCTCCTGACCATGCCCGGCCACGGGTTCTACTGGTTCCAGCTGTCGACGGTGGAGGCATAGGTCATGTCCGACCTGCTCGACCTGTTGCCGGAGTGGCTGCCCCAGCAGCGTTGGTTCGGCGCGAAGGGCCGCCGCATCCACGGCCTCTCCGTCCTGGCCGATCGCACGCTCATGGAGGGCAACCCGACCTGCCGACACCTGTTGGTGCAGGTCGATCTCGGCGAGGACAAGGAGACCTACCAGCTGCTGGTGGGCAGCCGTCCGGAGCTGCCCGAACGCCTGGTGCACGTCGCGATCGGCGCGCACGACGACGACATCTTCTACGACGGCCTGCACGACAACGTCGTCACGCAGGTCGTGCTGCAGCTGCTGGCCCAGCAAGCCGACGAGCAGGGCCTGCGTTTCCGCCATCTCACCAAGGTCGACCTGCACACCGACCGCACCGGCATCGTCATGAGCGCGGAGCAGTCGAACACCTCGGTGGTCTTCGGCGACGACTACATCCTCAAGCTGTTCCGCAAGGTCTCCCCCGGCCTCAACCCCGACCTCGAGATCAGTCGGGCGCTCGCCGAAGCAGGCTGCACCTCCATCGTGCCGCCCCTCGCCTGGCTCGAGACCGACCTGCACGGCGAGGCGACGACCCTCGGCATGATGCAGCCGTTCCTGCGGTCGGCGAGCGAGGGCTGGCAGCTCGCCGTGACCAGCGTCCGTGACCTCTACGCCGAGGCCGACCTGCACGCCGACGAGGTGGGGGGCGACTTCGCCGCGGAGTCCGAACGGCTCGGCGCCGCCACGGCCGAGGTGCACTCGCTGCTGCGCGACGTGCTCCCGTCGCGCCGCGCGGACGCGCAGGAGAACCACGCCACGGCCAAGCTCATGCACGAGCGACTCGACGCCGCGCTCGAGGTCGTGCCCGAGCTCGCTCCGTTCGCCGACGACCTCAGGACGTCGTACGACGCCCTTGCCGAGCTTCCCGCGGGCGTTCCCATCCAGCGCATTCATGGCGACTTCCATCTGGGGCAGGCGCTGCGCACCGACAGCGGATGGGTCCTCATCGACTTCGAGGGCGAGCCTGCCCGTCCGCTCTCCGAGCGGACGGCTCTGATGAGCCCGCTGCGCGACGTGGCGGGCATGCTGCGATCGTTCGACTACGCCGCGCGACACCTCCTCGCGGAGCAGCCGAGCGCGTCCGGTCTCGCATATCGGGCCAACGAATGGGCAGAGCGAAACAGAGACGCCTTCTGCGACGGCTACGCGCGTGCCGCAGGAAGTGACCCGCGCGGTGAGGACGTGCTCCTGCGGGCGTTCGAGCTCGACAAGGCCGTCTACGAGGTGGTCTACGAGGCGCGAAACCGACCGACCTGGCTACCGATCCCGCTCGGCTCCATCGAGCGCCTGTTGAGGTGAGACCGTGACCGACAAGCCCGCCCCCCGCAAGCG
>DASSKP010000035.1:0-22296 GCA_035690365.1 Mycobacteriales bacterium | reverse complement strand
CGACCTTCCCGAGGTCGTCGCGCGGCTGGCGGTCATTGCCTACTGGGCGCACTCGCGGCAGATCATCTTCTTCTCGTCGACCAACTGGCTGCGGTGACGCACGAGGAAGCAGCTGTTGCACGTGAACTCGTCAACCTGCTTCGGAACGACGCGAACGGTCAGCTCCTCGCCGGAGAGGTCCGCGCCGGGAAGCTCGAGCGACTCCGCGAGCTCCGCCTCGTCGACATCCACGGCGCCCGCCTGGGCGTCGCGACGAGCCTTCAGCTCCTCGATGCTGTCTTCACCCAGCTCGTCGTCGGTGCGCGGCTGGTCGTAATCGGTTGCCATCAGGTCCTGCCCTTCCCTATCTCAGCGCGAGTAGAACGCAGCAACCGGTGAACTTGTGCCCATCCGCCGCAACTATTTCTGCCGCGCTGCGCCGCGCACCGTACCAGCGGCACCTGAGGGATTCCATGTCTGCCACCATGCGTCGGTCAGCGAAGGAGGAACTGTGGCGATCTACGCGCTCGGCGACCATGTCCCGACGATCGATTCGTCCGCGTTTGTCCACCCCGACGCCGTCGTCATCGGGAGCGTGACGATCGGACCGGAGTCCACCGTGTGGCCGCACGCCGTGCTCCGCGGCGACTACGGCGAGATATTCGTCGGAGCGCAGACATCGGTTCAGGACGGCGCCGTCGTGCACGCAACCGAGGAGCATCCGACCCGGATCGGTGACCGGTGTGTGATCGGTCACATCGCGCACCTCGAGGGCTGCACGGTCGAGGACGACAGCCTCGTCGGCTCGGGCTCGGTCATCCTGCACCGCGCGGTCATCCGCAGCGGCGCCCTCGTCGGGGCCGGCGCTGTCGTGCCCAACGACATGGAGGTGCCGTCGGGCGCCATGGCACTCGGCATACCGGCCAAGATCCGGCCGGACGCCGTACAGCCGGGCAGCTTCGACGAGAACGTCGAGACGTACGTCGCCAACGGCAAGCGTTACGCCACCGATCTCCGCCGTATCGACTAGCACCAAGGGCAGCACGTGGCGGCGATCATCTACGAGCGCGAGGTGCTTCCCCGGCTCTGATCGTCCCGGCTCCGAGTGGCCCGGCCGACAAAGCCCACCGCCAGCAGCACCGTCAACTCGGCGAACACCGTCACGAGGCGCGACGCGACGGCCGCGCCCTTGAGGTCGGCCTGCGGATAGAGCCCGCTCAACATCCACACGTAGACGACCTCGCGCACGCCGACACCGCTCGGCGCGAACACCACGACCAGGCCGACCGCCCAGGCGACGCAGGAGGCGCCGGCGACGTACAGCGGATAGGTCGGGTCACGCCAGCCGGACACGGCGACCTGCGCCAGGATGCCGGAGATGCCGTAGGCGACGTAGCCGACCGCGTAAGTGACCGAGGCTCGGGCGACGGCGCGGCGGCTGACTCTTGTGCGCCGCTCGAGCCACCGCCCCGCGAGAAGGGGCGCGAACGCCACCAGGCCGAGCGGCAGCCAACGCGGGTTGTGCACGCTCGCCCAGACGGCACCTGCGCCGAGCGCGACGCACAGGACCGTGACGTTCTCCGCGCCGACGGCGGCGACCTTGTCGCGCACCCGACCCTGCACGGTCGTCGCCCTGGCCAGCGGCGCCCAGAAGCCACCAGGCAGGTAGCGGGCGACCTGGGTGCGGCACCACGACGCGAACCAGCCGGCCTCGAACCGGTCCGCGACGAGCGCCGACCAGCCCAGGGCGAGCGCCGACCACCACACCAGCGCGGCGACATAGGACCCGACGAGCGGCCACCAGTGCAGGTCGCCCACGTCGATCTTGCGCGACGCCTGGTAGGCGAACCACGCCACGAGCAGGATCGCGAACGGGTAGTAGACGACGCGCAGGATGGCGATCAGTCGCGGCGCACGCGCCTTCAGCGCGTCGATCCGCGCGGTGGCTGCGGTGAACCGCCGGTGCGCTTCGGTGAGTCGGCGGTGTGCCGCCTGGGCCCGCGCCGAGGACGGCGCCGCCTGCTCCTCCTCGACGGCGTCGACCGCCGTCACCGGCCCGCCTGCCGACCGGCCCGGCGGGCGCGGCGGCGTTCGCGGGCCCATGTGCTCAGGATGACGCGCGCGTAGCGGCCGCCGTAGAGCAGGTTGTGGCCCTTCTTGCTCTCGCCCGCCAGACGTTTGTGCATCGTGATCGGCCGCTCGGCGATGCGGTAGCCGGCGTAGATCGCGCCGATGAGCAGCTCCGAGGTCTGGTACTGCACCTGGACCTGCTCGACCTTCTGCGGGATCTCGGCCTTCATCGCCCGGAAGCCGCTCGAGGTGTCCGTGACGTGGACGCCGGTGAGCGTGCTGACCAGACGGGCGAAGACGGCAACGCCTGCATGCCGGAACGCGTCGTCGGTCTCGGCGGTGCCGAGGGCGCGCGAGCCGATGACGAAGTCGGCGTCGCCCGCCGCGAGCGGCTCGAGCACCGTGGGGATCTCGTGCGGGTCCCACTGCATGTCCGCGTCGAGCGTGACGATGAACTGGCCGCCGAGCTCGCTGATCAGCTGGTAGCCGAGCCGCAGAGCAACGCCGTGCCCGCAGTTGCGCTCGAGCCGGGCCAGGTAGACGCCCTCGTGCTTGCCGACCACCTCGGCGGTGGTGTCGGTGCTGCCGTCGTCGACGACGAGTACGTCGACCGCGAGCCCGCAGGCCTCCGGGGCGATCGCCTCGAGGACCGCACCGATGCAGTCCTCCTCGTCGTACGCCGCGATCAGCGCAACGACCGGGGCGAACCGGAAGCCCTCCCCCACCCGCTCGCGGAACTCGCGCAGCGCCGCCTCCCGTACGGCGGGGATGTAGGGCCGCTCCTTCTTGTTGGCGCTCACCAGGCTCCTCGAATCGTCCGGAGGACCCTACCGGGCGCGCCCGAGCCAGGCCGAAATCGGGCGGATGGAAGAATGCCCGCAGGGAAAGGTCCAGGTAACGGGCCGGACAGGGAGTGTCGCGTGCAGATCATCGTGCTCGGTGGAGACGGCTTCTGTGGTTGGCCGACCGCCCTTCACCTGTCGGCCAGCGGGCACGACGTCACCATCGTCGACAACCTGGTCCGCCGAAAGATCGACATCGAGCTCGAGGTGGACTCGCTCACCCCGATCTCCCCGCTGAGCAAGCGCCTCGAGGCCTGGGAAGAGGTCAGCGGCAAGCGGATCCGCCACGTCAACCTCGACGTCGCGCAGAACTACCAGCGCCTGCTCGACCTGCTGCTCGAGCTCCGTCCGGACGCGGTCGTGCACTTCGCCGAGCAGCGCGCGGCGCCGTACTCGATGAAGTCGTCGTGGCACAAGCGCTACACCGTCAGCAACAACATCAACGCGACCCACAACCTGCTTGCGGCGGTCGTGGAGAGCGGGCTGGACATCCACGTCGTGCACCTCGGCACGATGGGCGTCTACGGCTACGGCACCGCCGGGATCAAGATCCCCGAGGGCTACCTCACGGTGAAGATGACCAACGACGACGGCGACGAGGTCGAGACCGAGATCCTCTACCCGCCCAACCCGGGCTCGATCTACCACATGACGAAGACGCAGGATCAGCTGCTCTTCGCCTACTACAACAAGAACGACAAGGTCCGGGTCACCGACCTGCATCAGGGCATCGTCTGGGGCACGCAGACGCAGGAGACGCAGCTCGACGAGCGGCTGATCAACCGGTTCGACTACGACGGCGACTACGGCACCGTGCTCAACCGGTTCCTGATGCAAGCGGCGATCGGCTACCCGCTCACCGTCCACGGCACCGGCGGCCAGACCCGGGCGTTCATCCATCTCCAGGACTCCGTGCGCTGCATCCAGCTCGCGGTGGAGAACCCCCCGACGCCGGGCGAACGCGTGCGGGTCTTCAACCAGATGACCGAGGCGCACCGGGTCAACGACCTCGCCAAGCTCGTCTCGCGGATGACCGGCGCGGAGATCGACTACGTCGACAACCCCCGCAACGAGGCCGCCGAGAACGAGCTGTTCGTCGCCAACGACAACCTGCTCGAGCTCGGCCTCGTGCCGACCACGCTCGAGGAGGGCCTGCTGCTCGAGGTCACCGAGATCGCCGAGCGGTTCGCCCACCGCTGCGAGGCCTCGCGCATCCCCTGCCGCTCGCTGTGGGTCTCGACCAAGCCGGCCGGCGCGCCGGCCGAGCCCTACCCGACCCGGCCGGACAGCACCTCAGCCGCTCGCCACTGAGCCCGCCGGGCGTCGCGCTCTGCGCGCTGGGCGACGTCGTACCCTGGGCCGAACGTCGTTCGGTTCCACGAGAGGGGCCGCCCAGTGGACTTTCGCGACACACCGGAAGAAGCGTCCTTCCGCACGGAGCTTCGGGAGTGGCTGCGCAGCAACCTGCCTGACGACTGGACCGAGCGCCCGCCGACGGTGGGCCGGTTCGACATCGACCTGAGCCGCGCGTGGAGCCGCAAGCTGTACGACGCCGGCTACGTCGGCATCACGTGGCCGAAGGAGTACGGCGGCGGCGGGCTCCCCCACACGTTCCAGGGGATCTATCTCGAGGAGACCGCGCGGATCGGTGCGCCGGACCACATCGGTGGCATCGGGCTCGGTATGGCCGGCCCGACGATCGTCGCGTGGGGATCTGACGAGCAGAAGAAGCGTTACCTCGCCAAGCTGCTCTCCGGCGAGGAGGTCTGGTGCCAGGGCTTCAGCGAGCCCGGCAGCGGCTCCGATCTGGCCGGTGCGAAGACGCGGGCGGAGCTCGACGGCGACGAGTGGGTCGTCAACGGGCAGAAGGTCTGGTCGTCGTGGGCGCACATCGCCGACTGGTGCATCCTCGTCGTCCGCACCGACCCGGAGGCGTCGAAGCACGCCGGCCTGTCCTACCTGCTCGTCGACATGCACTCCCCTGGCGTCGAGGTGCGGCCGCTGAAGCAGATCACCGGCGACCCGGAGTTCAACGAGATCTTCTTCACCGACGTGCGGGTGCCGCGCGACTCGATGCTCGGCCAGCCCGGCGAGGGCTGGAACGTCGCGATGACGACGCTGCTGCACGAACGCGGCACGTTGGGCTTCGCGTTGACGGCGATGCTCGAGCGCGCGGTCCTCAACCTGGTGCGGCTGGCCCGACTTCCCGGGCCGGACGGCGCGCGGCCGGCGGACGACCCGGTGGTGCGCGACCGGATCGCGCAGCAGTGGATCGACCTGCAGGCGTTGCGGTTCACCAACTACCGGTCGCTCACGGCGCTGGAGAAGACCGGCGTGCCGGGGCCGGAAGGGTCGGTCGCGAAGCTGCACTGGTCGGAGACCAACCAGCGGCTCACCACGCTCGCGCTGTCGCTCGAGGGGCTGGCGGCCCAGCTCGACGGTGAGGGTGCGATCTGGGACGGCTACTGGCAGTACCAGCAACTGCGCAGCCGCGGCAACACGATCGAAGCCGGCACATCCGAGATCCTGCGCAACATCATCGCCGAGCGCGTCGTCGGCCTTCCTAGGAGTCGTTGATGGACTTCGCGTTCTCTGAGGAGCAGGAGGCGCTGCGCGCGTCCGCGCGCGACTACCTCGCCGACCGCTTCCCGCTCGACCGGGTCGTGCAGCTCGCCGACAGCGATGCCGGCTGGGACCCGGAGACCTGGCGCGAGCTGGCCGACATGGGCTGGCTCGATCCCGAGCTCGGCGCGCTCGAGCACGCCGTGCTCGCCGAGGAGACCGGTTTCGGTCTGCTTCCGGCGCCGCTGTTCTCGACGCTCGCTCTGGCCGGTCCCCTGCTCGACGACGAGCTGCGCAGCGGGGTCGCTGCGGGCGAGCGCTCGGCGACGCTGGCTTCCGCCGGTGACGTGACGGCGAGCGGCGACCGGCTCTCGGGCACCCGGCGGCTGGTCCCCGATCTGACGTCGGTGACCGATGTCGTCGTACCGACCGCGGATGGCGTGTTCGCCGTGGACCTGACCGCGCACCCGGACGTCGTCGTCGCACGCTCGACGATGGACAGGACGCGGCGGCTCGGTGAGCTGCGGCTCGACAACACCCCTGCCCGACGACTCGACGCGTCGCTCGACACGCTGACCCACGTACGACGTCGATCCCTCGCCTGGGCGTCCTGCGAAGCGGTCGGTGTCGCGCAACGTGCGCTCGACCTGGCGGCCGACTACACGAAGACGCGGCAGCAGTTCGGGCGCGTCATCGGCACCTACCAAGGTGTGTCGCATCGGGTCTCCAACATCTTCGTGTCGGTGCAGCTCGGCCGCTCGCTCGCCTACTGGGCGTCGTGGGCGGTCAGCGAAGCCGATGCGCAGCAGGACATCGCGGTCGCCGCGGCGAAGTCCGCAGCCACGGAAGGCGCGGTGTTCTCGTGCGAGAACGCCATCCAGGCTCACGGCGGCATCGGGTTCACCTGGGAGCACGTGCTGCACCGGTTCTACAAGCGGGCGCAGTGGCTCGAGGCGTTCGAAGGGTTCGGCAGGGTGCACCGGGCGAGGATCGCGGCCGCGGTTCTCGACGGCGCTGACGGCGAGGTGGCGGCATGATCGAGCTGACCAAGGTGCTCTACACGGCCAAGGCCACGGCCGAGGGCGGACGCGACGGTCACACGGCGTCCGACGACGGCAAGCTCGACGTCAAGCTCGTGCCGCCGGCGGCACTCGGCGGGCCTGCGGACGGAGTCGGCACCAACCCCGAGCAGCTGTTCGCGGCGGGCTACTCGTCCTGCTTCCACTCCGCTCTCAAGCTGGTCGCCCGGCGCATGAAGCTCGACGCCGAGGACTCCACCGTCACCGCCGAGGTCGGCATCGGACCGGCCGAAGGAATGATCGGATATGGCCTCAAGGTGGCGTTGATCGTGGCGCTTCCGAAGGTCGACGATCGCGAGCAGGCCCAGCAACTGGTCGACACCGCTCACCAGGTCTGTCCGTACAGCAACGCGATCCGCGGGAACGTGAACGTCGAGCTGTCGCTCGCCTGACAGGAGAGCGCTGTCGCTCGCCTGAGAACGGAGCGCTCTCGCTCGCCTTAGAGCAGAGCGCTGTCGCTCGCGTAGCGCAAAGTCCGGGACCTCCGGCCCTGGCCCGCGTTCGGGCGTGAGGGCACGGTGGTCCCGTGCAGCAGGTCCATGTCGGCGCCATGTCGCTCGACGTCCTCGAGCCCGTCCTGGGCGAGGCCCGGTTCCGCGCCTTCGCCGACGTCGCGGCGGGCGCGGCGAGCGCACTGCAGGGTCGCGCGGTCGTCAACGTCAACTCGACGGCCACCGGCGGCGGGGTCGCCGAGATGCTGCCGACCCTGCTGGCCTACGCGCGCGGCGTCGACATCGACGTGCGCTGGCTGGTGATCGACGGCAGCCCGGACTTCTTCACCGTCACCAAGCGCGTGCACAACCACATCTACGGCGCCTGTGGCGACGGCGGCGACCTCGGCCGCGCGCAGCGCCGCCTCTACGACAGCACGCTCCGGCCGCAGGTCGAGGACCTCCTTGCCACGGTCCGGCCCTCCGACGTCATGCTCCTGCACGACCCGCAGACGCTCGGCCTCGCGCCGATGCTGCGCCGGGCGCGAGTGCCGGTGGTGTGGCGTTGCCACATCGGGGCCGACGGCGCGAACGACTTCACCGAACGCGGGTGGCGCTTCCTGGCGCCGTACCTCGAGGCAGTCGACCTCGTCGTCGTCTCGCGTGCCTCCTTCGCACCGCCGGGCTTCCCGGCCGACCGCGTCAGGGTCATCCCGCCGTCGGTCGACCCGCTGGCGGTCAAGAACATCGACCTCGACCCGGACACCGTGGACCGGCTGCTCGCCTACACCGGGCTCGTCCAGGGCACCGTCGAGGGTCCTCCGACGTTCCAACGCCGCGACGGATCCCCGGCTCGCGTCGACCGACAGGCGGACGTGATCCAGCTCGGGCCGCCGCCGCCGCCGGACGCGCCGCTGGTCGTCCAGGTTTCCCGCTGGGACACGCTCAAGGACATGGCCGGGGTGCTCACGGCGTTCGCCGAGCATGTCGACGGCACGTCGGATGCGCACCTGCTGCTCGTCGGGCCGAACGTCACCGGAGTCGCGGACGACCCGGAGAGCATCGCCGTCTTCGAGGACTGTGCGGAGCGCTGGCGAGAGCTCCCGCACGCCGAGCGGCGCCGGGTGCACCTGGCGTGCCTGCCGACGGCGGACCCCGAGGAGAACGCCGTGATCGTCAACGCCCTTCAGCGGCGTGCCACCGTCGTGACCCAGAAGAGCCTGGCCGAGGGCTTCGGACTCACGGTGGTCGAGGCGATGTGGAAGAGCAAGCCCGTGGTCGCGAGCGCCGTCGGCGGCATCGTCGACCAGATCAGCGACGACACCTGTGGGTCGCTCGTCGAGGACCCCCACGACCTGGCGGCGTTCGGGGCCGCCGTACGCCGACTCCTCGACGACCCGGAGCTCCCGGCGAAGATCGGCGCCGCCGCTCACGAGCGGGCCCGCAGCTTCCTGCCGGACGTGCACCTGACCCGGTGGGCCGAGCTGCTCACCAGCCTCCCGCGCGCCGACTGAGCCGCGCGTGCAAGGCTTGGTCGAGAGACCTCGAGGAGACTGCCATGTCCGTGACCACAGACCGCCCGCAGACCGAAGGCGGCGAGACCTTCGACTCCCTGGCACCCGCGACGGGCGATGTCGTTGCCACGCTGCCGGTGCACGGTGAGGGCGAGGTGCGCGAGGCCGTCCAGCGCGCTCGCAAGGCGGCGCAGTGGTGGGGAGCGCTGCCCTTCGAGGAGCGCGGCCGGCGACTGCGCGCCTACGCAGGCGTGCTCGCGCGCCGTCGTGACGAGCTGCTCGACCTGATCTCACGCGAGAACGGCAAGCCGCGCGTCGACGCGTTGATCGAGCACACGCTCGTGCTCGAGCACCTCAACTGGGCGGCGAAGAACGCCAAGCGCATCATGAAGCCGCGCAAGGTGTCCGGCTCGATGCTGCTGTCGAACATCAAGCCGATCCTCGAGTACCAGCCGCTCGGTGTCGTCGGCGTAATCGGTCCGTGGAACTACCCGCTGTTCACCCCGATGGGCTCGATCGCCTACGCGCTCGCCGCCGGCAACGCCGTCGTCTTCAAGCCGAGTGAGTACACGCCGGCAATCGGTGTGTGGCTGGCGGAGGCGTTCAAGGAGGTCGTCCCGGAGCAGCCGGTGTTCCAGGTCGTGACCGGCTTCGGTGAGACCGGAGCGGCGCTGTGCCGCGCCGGTGTCGACAAGCTCGCGTTCACCGGCTCCGCGCCGACCGGTCGCAAGATCATGGCTGCCTGTGCGGACACGTTGACGCCCGTGCTGCTCGAGCTCGGCGGCAACGACGCGTTGCTCGTCGACAGCGACGCCGACGTCCACGCCGCTGCGCGCGCGGCGTTGTGGGGCGGATGCTCCAACGCTGGTCAGACCTGCATCGGCATCGAGCGGGTCTACGTCGTCGACACCGTCTACGACAAGTTCATCGACGAGATCACGACGCTGGCTGCCGATGTGCGTGCCGGCGAAGGCGCAGCGCTCGGCCCGATGACCATGCCCAAGCAGATCGACGTCGTACAGGCTCACGTGGACGACGCGTTGTCGCGTGGTGCGCGTGCCGTCGTCGGTGGTGCCGGCAGCATCCGTGCGCCCTGGATCGACCCGATCGTGCTCGTCGACGTGCCGGACGACGCGCGCATGATGCGGGAGGAGACGTTCGGCCCCGTGCTCGCCGTCACCCGCGTGTCGTCGCTCGACGAGGCGGTGGAGAAGGCCAACCGGACGTCGTACGGCCTCGGCGCCGCCGTGTTCGGCAAGAAGCGCGGGTACGACGCCGCGCGCAAGCTGCGCAGCGGCATGGCCAGCGTCAACTCGGCGCTGTCCTTCGCCGGGTTCCCGGCGCTGCCGTTCGGCGGCGTCGGCGAGTCAGGCTTCGGTCGTATCCACGGCGAGGACGGGTTGAAGGAGTTCACCCGCCCGAAGTCGATCGCGAAGGTGAAGTACTCCGTGCCGATCGAGATGATGGCCTTCGACCGGCCGGCGTGGCTGCCGTCGATGATCGAGCGGATGGACAACTTCCGCTTCGGCCGCCGCAAAGGCTGACAGAAGGACGGCCCGAGCGGCACTTCCTCGGCAGGGTGCCCAGCGCCTCGAGGCCCCGGATACCGACCATTGGTGCTGTGCCCGGTCCCCGAGGGGCCTACAGACCGGGCAGAGCATCAATGCTTCGCGGGCGTCCCCCAAGAGCGACGAGGAGCGCCCGCTATTGGACGTCGGCTGACGGCGCTGTTGCGGCCGTGAGCATCGCCTCCAGCGCGCCGTAGAGCACCGGGTTGGCCGCCAGCGCCGTCGACGACCCCAGGGGGCCGCCACCGACGGTGCCGGTGCGCGCACCGGCCTCCTGCGCGATCAGCGCGCCGGCTGCCCAGTCCCACGGCTTGAGCCGCTCCTCGAAGTAGCCGTCGACCTGGCCGGCGGCGACCGCGCACAGGTCGAGGGCGGCCGCACCCATCCGACGAATGTCGCGGACCTTCGGAAGGACCGCGCTCACGATCTCTCCCTGGACTGCCCTTCGCGCGGCGTCGTACGAGAAGCCGGTGGCGACGAGCGCGAGAGCGGGATCGGTCTCGGTGCGGCAGGCGAGCGGTCGTCCGTTGCAGTGCGCTCCGCCGCCGCGCGTGGCGGTGTAGGTGTCGCCCGAGGCGACGTCGAGCACGACCCCGGCGACCATCTCGCCCGCGACCTCGGCCCCGATCGACACGGCGTACTGCGGGAGGTCGTAGAGGTAGTTCACGGTGCCGTCGAGCGGGTCGACGTACCAGCGCACGCCGCCGTCCGTCGTGTCGCCGGAACTGCCGCTCTCCTCGGCGACGACGGCATCGTGCGGCCGCGCCTCGGCGAGACCGGCGAGGATCAGGCGCTCGGATGCCCGGTCGGTGACCGTCACCGCGTCCGTGGGGGTCGCCTTCGTGTCCGTGCCGAGATCGGCCGGTCTGTCCAGGATGAGAACAGCCGCGTCGCGAGCCAGCCGTACCGCCAGGTCGAGGAGCTCGTCGGGGTCGACGGAGGAGCCGGTCACTCGGGCATCCTCACCTATCCGACCTACCATGCGGCAGTGACCCCTCCGCAGCTGCCGACGTCTCCGCTGCTGACGCGCATCCGTGAGGCGGTCATCGGCGACGACACGATGATGGACGGGCCCTACGGTCCGCGCCGGGTGACCTACTGCGACTACACCGCCAGCGGGCGCGCGCTGTCGTTCATCGAGGACTTCATCCGCTGCGAGGTGTTGCCCCGATATGCGAACACCCACACCGAGGCGAGCGGCACCGGCCTGCAGACGACACGCCTGCGTGAGGATGCGCGGCGCATCATCCGCGACGCGCTCGGCGGCGACGACGACGTGCTCGTCATCTTCACCGGATCAGGCACGACCGGGGCGATCGACAAGATGGTGCGCATCCTCGGTCTGCGGGTGCCCGCACAGCTCGACGACCGCTACGGCTGGTCGGCCACGCTGGCGGCCAGCGAACGCCCGGTCGTGTTCGTCGGACCGTTCGAGCACCACTCCAACGAGCTGCCGTGGAGGGAGTCGATCGCGGACGTCGTCGAGATTCCCGAGGACGTCGACGGCCATCTCGACCTCGAGGCCCTCGAACGACGTCTGGTCGAGTACGCCGACCGGCCGCTGCGCATCGGCTCGTTCTCGGCGGCGAGCAACGTCACCGGAATCGTCACCGACACAGTGCGGGTGACGCAGCTGCTGCATCGACATGGAGCGCTCTCCTTCTGGGATTGCGCAGCGGCGGCGCCGTACGTCGACATCGAGATGTGTCCGACGGGCAAGCCGGATGCGGCCAAGGACGCGGTCTTCCTGTCGCCGCACAAGCTCATCGGGGGCCCGGGGACGCCGGGCGTGCTGGCAGTGCGGCGATCGCTCGTGACCAACCGGGTGCCGACGGTGCCCGGCGGCGGCACGGTCGCCTACGTCAACCCGGAGGAGCACGTCTATCTCGACGACCCGGTCCTGCGCGAGGAGGGCGGCACGCCGGACATCGTCGGGTCGATCCGCGCCGGGCTGGTCTTCCAGCTCAAGGAGGCGGTCGGTGTGCCGCTCATCCGAGCGGCAGAGGAGGCGCTGCTGCGCCGTGCCGTCGAGGCGTGGTCGCAAGAGCCGTCGATCGAGATCCTCGGCAACGTCGATGCCGAACGGCTCTCGATCGTGTCCTTCGTCGTACGACGTCCCGGCGGCCGCTACCTGCACCACAACTTCGTCGTCGCGCTGCTCAACGACCTGTTCGGGATCCAGTCGCGCGGCGGATGTTCCTGCGCCGGGCCCTACGGCCACCGCTTGCTCGGCATCGACCTCGAACGGTCACACGCGTTCGAGCGCGAGATCACGCATGGTTGCGAAGGCATCAAGCCGGGCTGGGTGCGGGTGAACTTCACCTACTTCGTCGACGAGCGGGTGAGTGACTACATCATCGAAGCGGTGCGGTTCGTCGCCCGCGACGGCGCGAAGTTCCTGACCGACTACCGCTTCGACGTGGCGACCGGGCTGTGGCATCACAAGCTCGGGCCGATCGAGCCGCCGTTGCGTCTCGCCGACGTGACCTACGACGCGACGACCGGCGAGATGACCTACGAGCGGCACGACGTGCGCGCGCCCGAGTCAGTCCTGGACGAGCATCTGCGTGAGGCGGAGAAGCTCGCCGCCGATCGCGAGGTCCCGGACTGCAGCATCCATCCCGGCGGCTTGCGCGGGGACTTCGAGGCGCTGCGCTGGTTCGACCTCCCGGCCGCCTGCCTCCCTTGATCGACAATTGTGGCCAGCGCACGCTCTAGCGGCCGGTACCCACAATTGGCGCGTTCGTCAGGCGTCTCCACAGCCGAGAGCGAGTGGTCCCGCCCAGCGGCGCGACGCTGCACTGTCGACCCATGCCTCGTGTCACGCCGGTCAGCGCGCCTCTTGCAGCGCTTATGGCGTCCCAGGACAGCGTCGTCACGGTCGACCAGTTGGTCGCGCATGGCTTTCACCGAGCTACTGCCCTGCGACGGTTGCGCGAGGGCCCGTGGCAGTCGCTGCTGCCCGGCGTCGGTCTGACAGTCTCAGGAGCGCCGACGCGCCGCCAGCGTCTGATCGCGGCGTGGCATTGGGCGGGTCCGGTGTCAGCAATCGATGGAAGCTGCGCCTGCGCTTGGTACGGCGTCGACGTGCACAGCGGCGCTACTGACCGGGTTCATGTCGTTGTGCCCTGGCCGAGCAGCGTGAAGTCGAGGGACTTCGTCGTGGTGCGACAGGCGGCTGCCGAGATCGTCGTCGGCTCCCGAGGAGCGGTGCCTTACGTCGACCCGGGCACCGCGCTGATCGTCGCGGCCCGCAACGCTCGCTCGCCTCGGGCGGCGATCGCGGTCTTGTCGCGAGGGTTACAGATGGGATTGGTAACCGAGGCAAGTCTTGCGACCGCGAGGTCATCCATTGGTGACAAGTACTGCCGGCCGGTAGACGAAGCGTTGGTTTCCGTCGGGATCGGCGTTCGGTCCTCGGCTGAGGAGGATGCCCGCCTCCTGTTCGGGACCAGCAGGATCCTGCCGCCCATGCTCTGGAACCAGTGGCTCGATCTCGGCGACGGCGGATATCCCGTGTGTGTGGACGCGCTCATCAAGGAAGCAGGCATGGTGCACGAGGTGAACGGGCGGCGCCACCACGCTTGGGACAAGTCGTTCGAGAACATGCACGCGCGACACGAGCGGCTCGGCGCCTCGGGTCTGATCGTGGTGCCCAGCACTCCGTTGCGCATTCGACGGTCGGGCGACGCCGTACTCAGCAACGTCGAGCGAACCTATCTGCATTACGCCGGTCGCGGCATGCCCGCCAACGTCCGGTTAATCGACCCGCCCGACCATTTTCCCCACAGCACGTTCTAGCGTCACGTGAGCGCAATTCGCAGCGTGCGTCACGGGCATTGTGGCGTACGAACGCTCTAGAGTTCGGACGCCACAATTGACGGGGGAACCGGGGCTACTTCTTGCGGGTCTTGCGGATGGCCCAGGCGAGGAAGCCGACGCCGGCTGCTGCACCGACCGCCGGCAGTGCCGTCTTCACGGTGTCGCTCTTCGCCGCGTCGCCGACGGCAGACGCTGCGGACGACACCGCTCCGGAGGACGCAGGCTTGGGCGGGGCAGGAGCCAGGGTTGCCGTCGACGTCGACGAGGTCCCCGTCGCTGCGAGGCCGGACAGCGCTCCCCCGCGACTCGGTCGCTTGATGGGCGACGGACCGCTGCCGCCGGCCGGGCCGACGACCCGCCGGTCCTTGCGGCGGCCGATCTTCAGCCCGAGGAAGACCGGGTCGTACTTCGTGTCGACCACGCGCTCCTTCAACGGGATGATGCCGTTGTCGGTGATGTGGATGCCTTCGGGGCACACCTCGGTGCAGCACTTGGTGATGTTGCAGTAGCCGAGACCCTCGTCCTCCTGCGCCATCTTCCGGCGGTCGAGAGTGTCCAGCGGGTGCATGTCGAGCTCGGCGTAACGAATGAAGAACCGCGGCCCGGCGAAGGCCTCCTTGTTCTCCTCGTGGTCACGTACGACGTGGCAGGTGTTCTGGCAGAGGAAGCACTCGATGCACTTGCGGAACTCCTGGCCCCGCTCCACATCGACCTGCTGCATGCGGAACTGCCCGCCCGCGTTGGAACCCGCCGGCGTGAACGCCGGCACTTCCCGCGCCTTCTCGTAGTTGAACGTCACGTCCGTCACGAGGTCGCGCATGACGGGGAACGTCCGGATCGGGGTGACCGTGATCGTCTCGGTCGGGTCGTACGACGACAGCCGCGTCATGCACATGAGACGCGGCATGCCGTTGATCTCGGCGCTGCACGAGCCGCACTTGCCGGCCTTGCAGTTCCATCGGACGGCCAGGTCGGGCGCCTGCTCGGCCTGGAGGCGGTGGATCGCGTCGAGGACGACCTCGCCCTCCTCCACGGGCACGGTGAACGACACGAAGTCGCCGCCGGACGCGTCGCCGCGCCACACCCGCATATTGAGGTCGTAACCCATCAGTGCGTCTCCTCGAACAGGGTCTTGAGGTCGTCGGGCATCTGCGGCAACGGCTGCTTGTCGATCGAGATCGAGCCGCGCTTCTCGCGTACGACGAGGTTGACCTTGCCCCATTCGGGGTCGGTCGCGGGATAGTCGTCGCGCGTGTGTCCACCACGGCTCTCGGTGCGCAGCAGCGCCGCACGCGCGATGCACTCCGACACCGTCAGCATCGAGCGCAAGTCGAGCGCGGTGTGCCAGCCCGGGTTGTACTCGCGCCCCATGCCTTGCACCGACACCGACTTCGCGCGTTCCTTCAGCGCGTCGAGCTCCTTGATCGCGGTCTCGAGCTCCTCGCCCTTCCGGATGATCCCGACGAGACTCTGCATCGTCGCCTGCAAGTCCTTCATCACCGCGAACGGGTTCTCGCCGGACCGACCGTACGGCGCCAGCGCCTCTTCGGCAGCGGCGTCGACGTCGGCTTCCGACAGATGCGGCCGGGAAGCGAGTCCGGCGACGTACGACGCCGCACTCTCGCCGGCCCTCTTGCCGAAGACCAGCAGGTCGGAGAGCGAGTTGCCACCGAGCCGGTTGGATCCGTGCATGCCGCCGGAGACCTCGCCCGCGGCGTAGAGACCCGCGACCGTCGCCGCCTGTGTGTCGGCGTCGACCTCGATGCCGCCCATCACGTAGTGGCAGGTCGGCGCGACCTCCATCGGCTCCTTGGTGATGTCGACGTCACCGAGCTCCTTGAACTGGTGGTACATCGACGGTAGCCGCCGCTTGATGTCCTCGGCCGTGCGCCGGGTCGCGATGTCGAGGAAGACACCGCCGTGCGGCGATCCGCGGCCGGCCTTGATCTCGGAGTTGATCGCCCGCGCGACCTCGTCACGAGGCAGCAGCTCCGGCGGGCGACGGTTGTTCTTGTGGTCGTCGTACCAGGCGTCGGCCTCTTGCTCGTTGTCGGCCGTCTCGGCTTTGAAGAAGTCCGGGATGTAGTCGAACATGAACCGCTTGCCCTCGGAGTTGCGCAGGACACCGCCCTCGCCACGCACCGACTCGGTGATGAGGATGCCCTTGACCGACGGCGGCCAGACCATGCCGGTCGGGTGGAACTGCACGAACTCCATGTTGAGCAGCGATGCTCCGGCCCACAGCGCCATCGCGTGGCCGTCACCGGTGTATTCCCACGAGTTGGACGTGACCTGGAACGACTTGCCGATGCCACCGGTCGCCAGCACGAACGCGGGCGCGGTGAACTTGATGAACGAGCCGGTCTCGCGCCAGTAGCCGAAGGCGCCGGCGAGGCGGTCGCCGTCCTTCAGCAGTCGCGTGATCGTGCACTCCATGAACACGTCGATGCCGAGCTGCACCACGCGCTGCTGCAGCGTGCGGATGATCTCCAGACCGGTGCGGTCGCCGACGTGGGCGAGCCGCGCATAGCGGTGACCGCCGAAGTCGCGCTGGGAGATCTTGCCGTCCTTGGTGCGGTCGAAGAGCGCGCCCCACTCCTCGAGCTCCCACACCCGGTCCGGCGCTTCCTGCGCGTGCAGCTGCGCCATCCGCCAGTTGTTGAGCATCTTGCCGCCGCGCATGGTGTCGCGGAAGTGCACCTTCCAGTTGTCCTCGGGCCAGACGTTGCCCATCGCTGCGGCCGCCCCACCCTCGGCCATGACGGTGTGCGCCTTGCCGAGGAGCGACTTGCAGACGATGGCCGTCCGGGCGCCTGCCTCGTGCGCTGCGATCGCGGCACGCAGGCCGGCGCCGCCGGCGCCGATGACGACGACGTCGTAGTCGTGCGACTCGTACTCAGTCATGTGAAGTAGCCCAGCCCCGGCCTAGAAGACGTGGTGGAAGTCGTGGAAGGTCCCGTTGGCCACGAGACGGATGTAGCCGTCGGCGACCACGATCCAGATCAGCGACGCCCACGCCCACTGCATGTGCTTGTTGTTGAGCTTGCTGACGAAGCCCCACATCTTGTAGCGGACCGGGTGCTTGCTGAAGTTGTTGATGCGGCCCGCGGTGATGTGCCGGCAGGAGTGGCAGCCGAATGTGTAACCGGCGATCAGCACGGCGTTGACCAGCAGAATGATGCTGCCGACGCCGATGCCGAAGTGCCCGTCGAAGTCGAAGCCGAGGATCGCGTCCCAGGTGAGGATCGCCGCGAAGATCACCGCGAAGTACCACGCGTAGCGGTGGATGTTCTGCGCGATCAGCGGGAAGCGCGTCTCGCCGGTGTACTTCCCGTGCGGCTCAGCGACGGCGCAGGCGGGCGGCGAGAGCCAGAACGACCGGTAGTAGGCCTTGCGGTAGTAGTAGCAGGTCGTCCGGAACGCCAGCGGGAAGATCAGGATGTAAAGCGCCGGCGAGATCCACTGCGGCCCGGGCAGCTGCGCCCAGTCGGCCTGCGGCGGGCACCCCTTCACGAAGCACGGCGAGAAGAAGGGCGAGAGGTAGGGGTGCGCGTAGTAGATCCGGTGCGCCGTCCCCGCGACGATCGGGTGGTCGAAAGCCGCCCAGGTCGCATAGACGACAAAGGCGGCGAACCCGACCGCGATGATCAGCGGTTGGAGCCACCACCGGTCCTGGCGTAGCGTGCGCGCCTTGATGTCCGCCCGCGGGCGGGCAACCGTGTCCGATGACATAGCTGACATTCTCCCGACGCCGTGTGCTGCCCGACACACCGGGGCACGTACGGAAGGGAAGTTGGCCACCGGGTGTTGGATAGGACGTGATGACGACGACAACCGCCGCTCCGCCGGTCTCCCCGGCCGAGCGTTGCGACCGCTGCGGCGCCCGCGCCGCTGTCCGTGCTGTGCTCCCAGGTGGCTCTGACCTGCTGTTCTGCGCCCACCACGGCCGCGCTCACGCCGAACGTCTGCGCGCCGTCGCCCTCGAGATCCGCGATGACGAAGGCGTGCTCGGCGCCCCCTGACTTCGCAACCCATTGTGCCCACCGAACGCTCTAGCGTGCGGTGGGCACAATTGTTCGGTCAGGCGGGGTCGCCGGATCGCGTGGCGATCAGCCGCGCCAGGTCGTCGAGCTGGCTGCGCAGCCACCGCTCGACGTCGTTGGACCGGACGGCCTCCGCAGCCCCCGAGAGCAGCTTCTGGCGGCTCTCGACATCCATCGTCAGGGCGTCGTACATCGCGTCGGCCTGCTGCTGCACGTCCATCGGATGCACGGTGATGGCGTAGTCGCCGAGCTCCTCGTGCGCACCCGTCGTCTCGCTCAGCAAGAGCACCCCGTCGCGCTGGTTGACGAGCACGGCTTCCTTGGCGACGAGGTTCATGCCGTCGTTGACGGCGTTGACGACCAGCACGTCGGCAAGCTGGTACGCCGCCACCGCGAAGGCCATGTCCTCCTGCAGTCGCAGGTCGATCGGCTGCCAGCCCTCCGCGTGATGCCGAGCGTTGATCTCGGCGACGACGGCCCCGACCTGGGCGAGGTAGTCGACGTACTCCGGCACGTCCTGCCGGCTCGGCATCAGCGAGGCCAGGAACGTCACCCGGCCCCGCAGCTCCGGATAGTCGTCGAGCAGCTGCCCGAAGGCTCGGAAGCCACGCACGATGTTCTTCGACGGGTCGGTGCGGTCGACCCGGACGATCAGCTGCCGGCCGTCGCTGAGGTGCAGGTCGGCGAGCGCCTCGCGATGCTGCGCCACCTCGTCGCTGGCCGCGAGCTTCTCGACCGCCTCGGTGTCGACGGAGATCGGGTAGGCGCGTGCCGCGACCGTTCGCGGCTGTCCGCGGTCGTCGGTCAGGTTCACGGCGCCGGCGCGGTAGTCGACGTCCAGATCGCAGATCGACTGCGTGCAGAACAAAAAGTTGCGCGCGAAACGGCGCGTGTGGAACGCGACGACGTCGCAGCCGAGCAGCCCGTTGAGCAGCGAGTCGCGCATGCGCGGAGGGAGCATCCGCCACAGGTCGGTGCTGGGCCACGGGATGTGCACGAAGTGGCTGATCACCGCGTCCGGACAGCGCTCCCGCACCATCTGGCCGACGAGGTAGAAGTGGTAGTCGTGCAGCATGACGAGCGCGCGCCCGCCGCGCCGCTCGACCTCCTCCACGACCGCGTCGGCGAACTGCTGGTTGACCGCGACGTAGCCCTCGTCGAACGCCTGATGGACGTCGGCGGTGATGTTGGGCTCGCCGGCGGCGCCGTACAGACCGTGCTGCACGAACCACAGCAGCGGGTTGGCGATCTTCGTGTAGAAGGCGTCGTGCCGCTCACGGTCGACGTCGACGTAGCGCACGTTGAGCGTGGGGCCCGTGGGGCCGCTGTCCTCGTCGACGATCTGCGGGTGCGGCGAGAAGGCGATCTCGATCGAGTGGCCTTCGTGCTCGGCGGCGACAAGGGCGTCGGCCTCGCTGGCCGCGGCGCACACCCAGACCGCGTCGTCGAGATGCTCGGCGAGTCCCATCAAGGCGGTCACAAGGCCGCCGGCCCCCCGCTTGAGCGTGAGGCCGGACGGCGTACGTCGGAAAGATGCAGGTCCTCGATGCGACAACAGGACCACCGGAAGGCCCAGTGGGTTGTCGCTATGCATGCTCTTACCCTGCCCGACGCCACGTTGCGGCACACCGGCGGGTCCGGCGAAACGGACGATCTTCGCAGGTCAGGACGCTGCGGCCCGGAGATCAGCGCAGCGAGAGCAACGCGGCCCGGGCGGTGTAGCGGTCGCCGTGCCGGAAGAGCAGGAGCGGCAGCCCGAAGCACGCCGACAGGTTGGACGACCGCATGACCTGGCGGATCGCGCCGCTGGCGACCACCTCGCCGCCGCGGAGCAGCAGCGCGTGGGTGAAGCCCGACGGCACCTCTTCGACGTGGTGCGACACGAGCACGAGAGCCGGGGCTGCGGGGTCGGCGGTGAGCCGGCCCAGAGTCCGCAGCAGGGCCTCACGCGCGCCGAGGTCGAGACCCGCGGCGGGCTCGTCGAGCAACAGCACCTCGGGATCGGTCATCAGCGCGCGGGCTAGCTGCACCCGCTTGCGCTCGCCCTCGGACAGCGTGCCGAAGGCGCGGTCGACGAGGCCGCGGCAACCGAGCTGAAGCAGCAGCTCACGAGCGCGACCCTCGTCGACGTCGTCGTAACGCTCGACGCCGCGTCGGACCGTCGCATACGACGCGGTGAGTACGACGTCCAGGACGCGCTCATCGGCCGGCAGGCGGTCGGCGAGCGAGGCACTGGCCCAGCCGACCCGAGGCAGCAGGTCGTCGAGATCGGCCTCGTCGAGGGACTCGCCGAGCAGGTCGACAGTGCCGGCCGTCGGACGAAGGGCGCCGGCCGCGACCTGCAGCAGCGTGGTCTTGCCGGCGCCGTTGGCGCCGAGCACGACCCAGCGCTCCCCCGGGCGCACGGTCCACGTGACGTCGCGGAGCAAGGTGGCGTCGCCACGACGAACGCTGACACCGGTCAGCCGGACGACGGCATCGTCCGGCTGCAGCTCCACAGCAGCCGTCACGAACGGCAGGTTAGGTCGCGACGGCTGACAAACCGGGTTCCCACGCCGGAAGCGGCGGCTCGAACATGGCCGGGTTGACGAGGTACTCCCGAGCCGCCGCGGCGAACTGCGCCGCCTGCGAGCCGTCGGCGTACCGGTGGTCGAAGGTCGCGGTCAACGTGAGCATCGGACGGGCGACGACCTGGCCGGCGACGACGACGGCCTTCTCCTGGACGGCGCCGACGAGCACCAGCAGCGGCACGCGGTAGTGCCGTGCCAGCGGCGAGGACGCCCGGCTGATCCCCCACATGCCGACAGAGGTCACCATCGCGGAGCCGAAGGGCTCGCGCGGCAGGCCCAGCTTGGGGAGGTCGAGGTCGAGGTCGGTCGTCACGAACGCCGACAACCGCAGAGCCGGCGCGAGCAGCCAGCCCGGCACGCTCTCGAGCATCGACTTCGTGCGGCCGAACTCCGGGTCCGTGCCGGTGCGGATGGCGGTGCAGCGCCGCTCGACCTCGCCGGCGACCTCCCAGACCGCAAGCCGGTCGACCGCCGCGACCTTCACGCCGGACAGCTCCTCATTGGGCGCTGCGACGATGAAGAAGACGTCGAGGCTCTTGCGGTCGTGCTCGCGTCCGTGCTCGAGCCGTACCTGTAGCCGGGGCACCGTCGCAAGACCGTGCGCTACCGCACGTCCCACCAGGTGCGTGACGGTGACGTGAGCTCCCGTGGCGCGCCGTACCTCGTCGAGATACCTGAGCATCTCGCCGGCGTCGATCTCCAGCTCACCGTAGAACTGCGGGTCGTCCGGCGGCCCCCACATGGCCGCCGCCAGCTTGCGCCAACCCGTGATCCGTCGCGCCATCACGTCCTCCTCGCCGCCTGCTCGCAGCGTCCGCCCCGCGGGCACACGCGACCAGGGTCGAAGGACCCTCGTCAGGACCGGGCGAGCTCGCGGATGAGGTGGGCCCGGCGGCGCTGGAGGACGTCGAGCGAGGCCGCCGCCGACGGCGGCCCCGGGACGGCGTGCCGGGCCATCGCGTGCACCTTCGCGTGCGGCTGGCCCGTGCGGGCCGCGAGCTGCGACACGAGGCCGTTGAGCTCGCGGCGGAGAGCCGCGAGCTGCTGCCACTGCGGCGTCTCCTCCTCGGCGATGTCCGGGTCGTCGACGGCTGCCGCGCCTGCCCGCCTGTGGTGCTCTCGGTCCCGCCGCGCCAGCAGTGCCGCGGTCTGCTCGGGCGAGAGCAGGCCGGGCAGACCGAGGAACTCCTCGTCGTCCTCGCTGAGCGACAGCGCCTGGGCGACAACGGCCCGGCCGCCGTGCAGGACGTGCGCGAACTCCGCCTCGGCGTCCAGCGCTTCGTAGCCATCGCCGAGCGGCTCGTCCTCGCGCTCCGGCACGACCAGGTCCAGCTCGTCACTGCCTGCCGCCGGCGGCGGGATGACGTGGTTGCGCTCCGACTCGAGCTCCGCGGCCAGCGCCAGCAGCGGCCGCACCGCCGGAAGGAATACGGTCGCGGACTCGCCCGGTCGGCGGGCCCGGACGACCCGCCCTACGGCTTGGGCGAAGAACAGCGGAGTGCGGTACGACGTCATCCAGGCCAGGCAGGCCGCGCGGGGGACGTCGACCCCCTCGCTGATCATCCGGACACAGACGGCGATGCGTTGCATCCCATCGGTGAACGCCGAGATCTTCTTGTTTGCCTTCGGGTCCTCGGACAGGATGACCACCGGCTTCTCGCCGGTCACGCGGGCGACGATCTCCGCGTAGGCACGCGCGTCCTCCTGGTCGGAGGCGAGCACCAGCCCGGCCGCGTCCGGCATGCCGTGAGCGCGCAGGTGCGTGATCCGCTCGTCCATCGCGGCGATGACATGCGGCACCCACCGGCCCTTCGGG